>NZ_CABPUQ010000001.1:0-34429 GCF_902460675.1 Campylobacter concisus
ATATTATGTTGTTTTATCAAAGATATAATTTTATTTAGAATATAAATTTTATCTATATTAAATCTACAATATCCATTATTTATCTCAAACATTCTCTCATCTAGATATTTATTAATCGATTGTTTTGTAGGCACTTCTCCATCGACTATTATTTTATCTCCTAAATTTGAATATATATACTTCTTGCTTACAAAAAATAACGCGCAACTTTTCCAAAAAGTATCAATTGAGATATAACGAACCACTTTATTATCCATGGATTGGTTATAGAAAAATGAAATATTCTTGCTAAAAATTTTATCAGAAAAATCAAACATAAATTCATCTAGTCCAATGTAAAGTGCTTTGAGACGTTTAATATCAATCTCATTTTCTAATAAATATAATATTTCATCCAAAGTAGCTCCAGAAAAAGCGAAATTAAAACTATTTTCCCCTAATGATTCTGCATCTATAATTGTTGCTCTGCTAGAACCCATAATAATATTTTCAATAAAACTTTTATTACTTTTATATAAATAAAGCTTTAGCTTCCTTTCTAAGTCCCTATCTATAACAATATTATACTGTTTTGTTTTTTGAAGTTCAATGGATCTTGGGTCGTTTAAATAATTTAAAAAACCTATAGATAGTATAAACACGAAACTAAATAAATAAAAAAGAACTATAAACTTAAAATTACTCATAAAAATATTTTCAAAAATTAAAATATAAAAATTCAGATACCTTATTTAAAGATAAAATACCATATGTAAAACACAGCACAGACAACATAAGTATTTTATAATTTACTTTAAAGCCGTCTATTAAATTCGAGCTACTTTTAAATATCAAAATTAGAAAAAAACATAATATTATTAAAAGTATAACAAAAAAATTTCCGTCTATATTTACCATAAATCCACCAAAGCCAACTCCTAAAGATTTTAAAAACCCAAGCTTTGCTAATAAAAAATTTGGCAAAACAATGCCACTCAACCCAAACATCCCTTTTAGCACTTTTAAAGCATCTTCCCAATCTTTTGCTCTAAAAAATACCCAAGTAATATTTATGAAGTTAAATGTTATGAACCAAGCCAAAAATTTATTCATCTTAAAGCCAAGTTCGCTCCAAATTCTGTGAATAACCAAGGCAACGCCATGCAAAAATCCCCAAAAGACAAATGTCCAGCCAGCCCCGTGCCATATACCACCTATTATAAAGGTCGCCATTAAATTTGCATATGTTCGAAGCCTGCCTTTGCGGTTACCACCTAGCGGAATATAGATATAGTCTCTTAAAAACCTGCTTAGTGTTATGTGCCATCTGCGCCAAAAGTCTTGAATGTTTAAGGCTTTATAGGGTGAGTTAAAGTTTATTGGAAGCTTGATATTAAAAAGAAGTGCTGCACCGATAGCCATATCGCAGTATCCGCTAAAGTCAAAGTAGAGCTGAAATGTATAGCTTAGGCTAGTCGCCCATGCTTCAAATAAATTTAAGACAGTCGCCTTGTCAAAACCATTTGTTGCCCAAACAGCAAAACTATCAGCGATAACTACCTTTTTAAAAAGACCTATCGAAAATATAAATAGACCAAGTGCTATATTTTTATAGTTGATTATTCTGTTCTTTAAATTTGCAAACTGCGGCATCATCTCTTTGTGATGCACGATCGGACCAGCGATTAGCTGCGGAAAAAAGGTAACAAATAAGCAGTAGTTTAAAAAATCATACTGCTTCGTACCCCCCCCCCGTAGCACTATCGACCAAATATGCTATCTGCTGAAAAGTAAAAAATGATATTGCAAGAGGTAGTAGCAAATCTAAATGAGGTATCTGGGTATTAAAGATAAAATTTACATTGCTTATGAAAAAATCTGAATATTTAAAATATCCAAGTAGCATTAAATTTGCCACAATTCCTAGTATAAGAATAAATTTTTTAGAAATTTTACTATTTTCTTTGTTTAGCTCCACTCCAAAGCAGTAGTTAAACACCATTGAGCCTAAGATTAGCGGCAGATAAATGACATTCCACCAGCTGTAAAAAAAGAGAGACGATAGAACCAAAAAGCCCTTTGCTACTTCTGTGAGGCGCTTTTTATTTAGATAAAAATATGTAAAAAAAGTAAATGGCAAGAATAAAAATATAAATTCATAAGAGTTAAAAAGCACTCAGAAGCTCCTCATAAAATAAATGCCAATTGTAATCAGAGCTGCATACTCTTTGATGCCAAGAAATTGAAACATATGTCGTTTTGGAAAATTTTTTTGACCTATTTAATACTAATTTTGCAGCATTAAATAAATCTTGCTTAAGCCCATAATCATAAATATTCGAATCCATGATAACTTGTGGGATTACTTCATAGTCATAAGCTTTTTTATTTTTAAAGTCGTATGGATTATATATGCTGGCAATTCCACTCCTAAAACCCATTCTATCGTTCCAGCCCAAAGTAGAATCAAATAAAAACAATCTATTATGTATATATGGAGTAGTAGCTTCGCTGTAATTAAGCCAATGTTGTCTTGTTTTTACTATTTTAATTCCCAAAATTCTTTCTAATTCATCCTTTTCATACTGCAACTGATTACAATTTATAGCACTATTATAACTACCATGCAAGCCTATTTGAAAACCACATTTATATAAATCTATTAATTTCTTTTGAAGTTTTACATTATTTTTTATATCATATGATGGATCAATTAACCACGACCTAAAACCTCTTGATTTGCCTTTTACATACACGTAGAATGTTGACGTCCTATTATATTTTTTTTCTATATTTACCCAATCATCAAAACACCAATATGATGTATTTGAAAAAGCAAATTTAAATAATTCAAGTATTTTTTTTAAACAATAGATGGGCCTTGTCATCAACCTAAAAACATTTACAGAATTAAAAATCGTTTGTTTTATCCTTAGCTGAATTGTTTTTTCAATATAGTCTACATCGTGCGATAAATCAATAATATCTTTTTGCTTTTTGCCAAAAACCAAATTTTTAAAATTTATATGTAAAAAATATTCCAATTCATTAAACAAAATATTTACAATAGGGATATCAAAACTATCTTTATCTTGCCTAGGATGTCTCAAACTATAGCTACCAATATTCTTACCACTCATTTCACTAGCATATTCCTCATACCTAGATAAAAAAACAAATGCGTTCCAGAATATATCATAAGCCAAATCAAAACCTCTTTGATTTGTATCGGTATTATTTAAAATAAATAGATCATCTTTTATATACTTTATGTATGTGATATCGGAAAAATTGTGTTGAGAGTTAAAAATATTTAAATGACCACTGTTACTGCAA
Organism: Campylobacter concisus; assembly: GCF_902460675.1. Taxonomy (GTDB): domain Bacteria; phylum Campylobacterota; class Campylobacteria; order Campylobacterales; family Campylobacteraceae; genus Campylobacter_A; species Campylobacter_A concisus_AJ. The sequence goes on from NZ_CABPUQ010000001.1 coordinate 3,316, forward strand.
TTGGTATAAAATACAATATTTTTAAACTTTTCCTTTTCGCCAATGCCTATAACTTCTATATCGAATTCTAATAAATTTATTTTTTTAAATTGACTTACTATATATTTCAGCCAACTTACATCATCTAAATCAGTTTTTATACTAAGCATTGTCTATAAACTGCCTATGCCACATTTCTATGTTTAAGCAACCCCATAAATCTCTACTAAATTTACCACTATTTATTATTTCATTTTCTATATTTGATATATTAAAATAACCTCTTTGCTTTGATTTTTGAGAGGTTAATATATCAAGAGCATACTCTTTCAAATCATTAGCTAGCCATTTGTTTATAGGAGTAGGAAAACCCATTTTATCTTTTCGTTCAAAAATTTCTTTTGGCAATAAATTTTTTACAGTTTTTAATAAAATAGCCTTTGTTTTTCCGCCTGCAAACTTCATTGTAGGTGGCATTTTAGAAACCAGCTCAACTATTCTATAATCTAAAATAGGCACCCTTGATTCTATTGAAACCGCCATGCTAACCCTATCTTCAACATGAAGGAGTGCGGGTAATAATGTTTTTAAATCAAAATATGTCATTTTATTAAAATACGACTTTGTGTTTGGCGTATTAAAAACTTGTTTAAATTTATCAAGAAGCTGCCTACTATCAAAAGATTTTAAAAAGTCATTATTATAAATCATATCAACATTATGTGTACGATTTATAATACGATAGTATCGTTCATCCATAGGACCAAAAAGTCCTTCTTTAAACTGCTCTTTTATTAATGGTATATAATTTTTAAGTTGGGGCATATTAGGAATTATTGATTGCAAAGTTACTAGATGCTTGCCTTCTTCGGCTGTTTCAAATATTGCTCCTTTTATTGCTTGCTCTAAATAAGCTACAGCATATCTAGTATACCCACCAAAAATTTCATCCCCACCTTGTCCACCAAGCACAACCTTTACATAGCTAGATGCAAGTTTGGACACCATATACTGAGAAAAAACGCCTGGTCCAGCTTCTGGATAATCCATATGGTATGATATTTTTTCAAATGTATCTATAAAATTCTGCGAAGTTGGGAAAATCTCATGATGAATGCTTTTTATGTATCGATGAACTATATTTGCATAATATGTTTCATCGAATTCCTCTGAATCTTTGAAACCACCAGTAAATGTATGAAAATCACCAAAATACTTTTTGGAGGCCAATATAGAAACCAAACTAGAGTCAATACCGCCACTCAGATATGCTCCAATTGGCACATCTGCTCTAGTTTGGATATTTAATGAATCCTCAAGTAAGTGCAAAAGTTCAGAACAATATTCATCTTCATTCTTTGTTTCATCAATATCATAATTAAAATGCCAGTATCTTTTCTTCTCTTTTATTTTGCCATTCTCTAAAATTAAATATGTTGCAGGCTCCAAAGAGCTAATATTTTTAAACATTGTATGTTTTTTCAACATTACTTGAAAAGCCATATATTCATTCAATGATAAGTAGTCAACCTCAGCTCTGATACCCGGATATTTTAAAATAGATTTTATTTCTGATGCAAAAACAAAATTATTATCATTGTATACATAATATAGCGGTTTTATACCAAAATGATCTCTGGCTAAAAATAGAGAATTTTTCTCTTTGTCATAAATAGCAAATGAGAACATGCCATTTAATTTACAAACACAATCCTCTCTATATAATATGTACATATTTAATAAAACTTCCGTATCAGAGTAAGTTTTAAAATCGATACCTTTTGAAACAAGATGTTGTCTTAATTCTAAATAATTATAAATCTCGCCATTAAAAACTATCGTAAACCTACCATCTATGCTATGCATAGGTTGAGAACCTTGCTTTATGTCTATAATGGCAAGTCTAGTATGACCAAGTGCTATATTGTTATGTACATAAATATTTTTATCATCAGGTCCTCTATGACGAATCGTTTCTAACTGGTTATTTATAATAATATCTTTATTTTTTATAAAAGAATAAAAGCCAACTATACCACACATACCATCTCATTATTTTAATATTACAAACAGCTTATTTAATGTATCTTTTTAATATTTTTATATTTAGATTTCCATCCACCCCATGGCCAATAATACAGCAAGGCTAAAGATGCATATCCAAAAGTAGTAATTGAGCTAACCATTTTGGACTCACTTCGTTTCTGATTATACTTTAACACAAATGGCGATTCTCCAAATTTTGCACCTATCATTTTAAGTTTAACGATTTTTTCCAAAGTGGCAGTAAAACCAAGTCCTTTTAATTGAATAAAATTATTACCAAAAATATCAATAGCATATTTTATCGCACTTGCCCTATATGCCCTAAACCCACAAGAGTATTCTTTTAGTCCTTTTATTGGAAAAAAGACTTTCATAAAAATATTTGCTAATCTTGATATAATGGTCCTATAGGCACTCAAACCTTCCTGTCCTCCGCCTTGCACAAACCTTGATGCAATAACCACATCAAATCCATCATTTATTTTTTTAATCATATTTGGAATAAAACTTGGTTCATGTGTATCATCACAATCCATTCTAATAATAATATCCTCATTATTGGAAATTTCTGCAGCTTTTTCAAAAAGATCCCTAGATGTCTCACCTAAACCTCTATTTATTACATGTTCAATAACTGTTATAGGAAAGAGCTTTGAATATTCTTCCAGCTTTCTTCCTGTATTATCAGAACTTCCATCATTACAAACTATTATGTGATAATCAACTTTCATCTCGCCTTTTAACATCTTATCTATTTTAGGGAAAAGTTGGTCTATGGATTTTTCTTCATTGTATGCGGGCAATAATATATATATCATTAAAACTATTCCTCATTTAATTTACAAGCTAGTAAATTTTTCTGAAATATAATTTATTTCATTTTTTGTTAAATATGGATTCATAGGTAAGCTCATTATCTCATTTGAATTCATTTCCGCTATAGGAAAGTCCCCGGACTTATATCCTAAATATTTAAAACACTCTTGTAAATGAAGTGGCATAGGATAATGTACAGCTGTTGGCACACCGGCTTCTTTTAATTTTAGCTGCACTTCATCTCTATTTTTTATCCTAATAGAATACTGTGCCCAAGCTGACTGAGCTCTACTATCAATATAAGGCAATATGACGTCTTTTCCATGCAAGGCATTTGTATATTTTGATGCCACCTCTTGTCTTAATAATAAATCTTTTTTGTAATGTCTAAGTTTTACCAACAAGACAGCTGCTTGAATAGTATCTAATCTACCACCAATACCAATATATTGATGATGATATCTTTTTGACTGGCCATGCAAACGTAATGACTTTAACTTTTTAGCCAAATTTTCATCATTTGTAAAAACAGCACCACCATCACCATAACAGCCAAGTGGTTTAGCTGGAAAAAATGATGTAGTAGCAATATCGCCAAGAGCCAAATCTTTGACATTATTAAAGCTTGCGCCAAAACTCTGCGCACCATCAACTATAACCTTTAGGTTATGTTTTTTGGCTATTTTTGAAATTTCGTCCATATCAGCAGGCTGACCATAAAGTGAAACTGGAAGTATGGCTTTTGTTTTTGAAGTTATGACTGCTTCTATTTTATTAGCATCTATATTATAAGTTTTTTCATCGATATCAACAAAAACTGGTTTTGCTCCAAGCAAAGCAATCATTTCAGATGTTGCTACAAAAGTAAAAGGTGTTGTAATAACTTCATCACCTGGCTTAATATCAATAGCCATTAGAGCCATCAAAATGGCGTCAGTTCCACTACTGCAGCTTATGGCATACCTAACATCTATATATTTTTCTAGTTCTGTTTCAAGCTCAGAAACTTCAGTGCCCATTATAAAATTACAATTTCTAGCTACCTTTAAAATAGCTTTTTCTATTTCATCTTTATAAAGTTCATGTTGATATGTTAAATTTGCAAAATCTATATTCATATTTTACTCTTTCACTACTATTAAATTTTCATCAAATACCCTATAACTACTACCATCAAAATTATCAACAGCCAATCCGTTACCATCAAATTTCAGTGTATTTCCCGCCTTACTAACCCAACCTATTTGTCGCGCCGGCACACCAACCATAAGCGCATAAGGTTTCACGTCGCGATTTATAACAGCTCCACTCCCTATGAGAGCATACTCACCGATAGTAACACCACAAACTATAGTAGCATTTGCACCAATGCTACAGCCTTTTTTTAAAAGTGTTTTTTTAAATTCTTCTTTTCTAATTATAAAAGCGCGTGGATTTATAACGTTTGTAAAAACCATAGATGGTCCCAAAAACACATCATCTTCTATTTCAACACCTTCATATATTGAAACATTATTCTGCACTTTTACACCATTACCGACTCTAACATTTGGTCCAACAACACAATTTTGACCAAATGAACAATTTTGTCCAATAATAGAATTGGCTAATATATGAGAAAAATGCCAAATCTTTGTTTTTTCCCCAATTAGTACATCACTATCTATAAATGAACTTTCGTGAGCAAAATATGGCATTATTCTACCACCTTTTTACAAAAAGGATGATATTCTCCTTTTAATCCAATAGGTGACATTTTTCTTATGCTTGAAACAATATTTATGGAATTTCTAGCCTCATCCAAGCCAAATCCTTCTCCTGAAAGGATGTGCTCATAGCTTTTGGTATGCAAATCAGTAAAACCATCAGAAAATTCTATTTCATCGCCATCAACTTTAATACTTCTAAAAGTTCTTTTTCCACTGTTTTTTATATTCTCAGGAATATAATCATAGTTAACAGACAAAAACCATCTAACATTTGCGTTTTTTAGTCTCATATATCCTGCATTTGCATCAGCCTGCTTAAGATGAACTATATTTTCCTCTATAGGTCCAAAAATCCAGGAAAGCATATCAAAAAAATGCACGCCAATATTTGTTGCAACACCACCGGATTTATCTTCATCACCCTTCCATGATATAAAATACCATTTGCCACGAGATGTTAAATAGGTCAAATCTACATCATAAATTCTGTCTGGATTTTGCAAAAGTTCTTTTGAAATTTTGTTTTTTAATGCAACAATTGACTCATGAAGTCTTAGCTGTAGAATATTAAATACTTTTTTACCACTTTCTTCTTCGATTATTTTTAATTGGTCTATATTGTGTGGGTTTAAAACAAGTGGCTTCTCACAGATAGCATTTGCTCCGCTTCTTAGAGCAAAACGGATATGACTGTCGTGTAGATAATTTGGAGTAGTTATCGCAATATACTCTATTTTCTTATTACCGTTTCTTCGCCACTTATCAACAAATCTATCAAACCTTTCATATTCAGTAAAAAAATAAGCTTGCGGAAAATAGCTATCCATTATACCTATTCCGTCATATGGATCTAAGGCTGCAATTAGTTCATTCCCTGTATCTTTTATAGCCCTCATATGTCTTGGAGCTATATATCCACTAGCACCTATTAATCCAAAATTTATACTGCTCATTTTAATTGTCCTTTTTAATTAAATTTTTAAACTTTCACATCCTATCTTTAGCTGTGATTCCCATTATATTAAATGCTGCTTTTATTGAGACAGCAACGACTGCAAAGACTTTTAACAAACTATCTTCATTTTCGTTGCCAACCACGCGGTTTTCATTATAAAATTTATGAAAACTAGCAGCCAGCGACTTTAGATAGTCTGGGATCTTTTGAAGCTGTCTTGAGATGAAAGCGTCCTCTAAAATTTCAGGCAATATCAGTGCTTCAAAAAGTAAATTTTTAGTATTTTCATCTAGGCACTCAAAGTCCGCATTTATCACGTCACTAATGCTTTTTCCAGCCTTTGCAAAGATCTGATTTATCCTGGCATGAGCGTAGTTTATATAAAAAATAGGGTTTGAGCTATCCTCTTTTTTAAGCTCATCCACGTCAAATTCCAAGCTACTCGTGTTTGCCTTGCTTATAAAGATAAATCTAAGCGCCTCAGCACCGATCTCGCTCGCGATATCGCTCATTAGCACTGCATTTCCAGCGCGCTTGCTCATTTTATATGGCTTACCATCTTTTAGCAGACTAACCATCTGCATAAGTATCACTTCAAGCTTGTTTTCATCGTACCCAAGGAAATTTATCGCAGCCTTTAGTCTTGCGATATATCCATGGTGATCCGCACCCCAAATGTTTATATAGTGGTCAAAATTTCTTTCAAATTTAGCGTTATGGTAGATGATGTCACCAGCTAGATATGTCGGTCTGCCGTCATTTCTAACTACAACCCTATCGTTATCGTCGCCAAGTGTGGTAGAAGCGATATAAGTAGCGCCCTCTTTTTCATACATTTGATTTGAGCGTTTTAGCTTTTCTATAGTTGGCACAATATGGCCATAAAGAGCCTTTTCGCTAGCCCAGTTCTCTATAAAAATGCCAACATCAGCCAAGTCTTTTTTGATAATCTCAAGCACGATATCCTTACCAAACTCAGCAAGCTCAAGGTTTCTGCTCTCGTCATAAAAAATTTCTTTACCAAATTTCTCATTTGCAAGCTTAGCAATATCTAAAATATAATCCCCGCGGTAATATTTCTCTGGATAAACGACACTTTCGTTAAAAAGTTGCTCTTTAGCCGCGAGAGATATTGAAGTGCCAAGCAGATCTATTTGATTGCCCGCATCGTTTATGTAGTATTCTGTTGAGATGGCGTAGCCAAGTCTTTTGCCAAGCCTAGCCAAAGTATCGCCATAAACTGCGCCTCTAACGTGCCCGATGTGAAGCGGTCCAGTTGGATTTGCGCTGATGTATTCTATTAAATAGCTATCTTTTTTCGTATCTTCTTTTGCAAAATTTTCACTATCTAGCAAAATTTGCTTTGAAATTTCATCTAAAAATTCACTCTTAAGCTTGAAATTTAAGTAGCCATTTACCGCACTAGCTTCAACTATCTTGCTATCACTAAATTTATAAGCAAACTCGCTAGCTATCATAGCCGGCGACTTTCTTAGCTCCTTTGCAAGGCTAAAAAGCGGCGTCGCATAGTGGGCTAAATTTTTATCCTTTGGCTTTTCAAGCACAAATTCACGCTCTAAAACCTTTGAAATTTCAGCTTTTATTTTATTTTTCAACTCTAAAACCTATGCGTTTTTAGTTGTTTCTTCTATCTTATGACTAGCAGCGCTCTCTTCTTTATGCTCGACTTTCTCGCTCTTTTCAGGTGTTGTGTCTTCCATCTCAGCCTTAAAAGTCTTTATACCCTTACCTAGTCCTTTTGCAAGCTCTGGGATCTTCTTTGCTCCAAAAAGTAATACAATGATCGCTAAAACGATCAACCAGTGGCCAATACTAAAAGAACCCATCTTTTCTCCTTATCAAATTTTCTCAAAATATTATCATAAATTCCTGAATTTCTAACAATCTATCCACTCGTCGATGACGTTTCTTAAGTTTATCTTAGCACTTTTTAACCTCATCGCTCGAAGGATTGATTTTAGCCCTTTGTAGCTCTTTTCTATATCATCATTTACTAAAAAATAATCATACTCTAAAATATGCTCCATCTCGCCAACTGCGTTCATCAAGCGATTTTCTATCGTTTCATCGCTATCTGTTCCGCGGTTTTTCAAGCGCCTTTTTAGCTCTTTTTTATTCGCAGTTGTAATAAAAACTGAAGTGATGTAGCTTTTAAATTTCTCAAGTGCGATATGAAAGCCCTGCACATCGATGTCAAATATCACTATCTTACCAGCTTCAAGCGCTGCTAAAACAGGCTTTAAGCTCGTGCCATAGTAGTTTTTATGTACCTGCGCCCACTCTAAAAATTCGCCCTTTTCTATGCCGCTTTTAAATTCATCTTCTTTTATAAAATAATAATCCACCCCATCAACTTCGCCTTCTCTTATGGCTCTTGTTGTACTTGAGATAGAAAAATATAGGTCTTTCTCCTCCTTTAAAAGACGGCCCAAAAGCGTGCTTTTACCGCTTCCACTAGGCCCTGAAACTACTAAAATTTGTCCTTGCAACTACTTTTCCTCGAAACTTATATTTATCTTAATGTTCATATCTTTTAGCACATCTCTTAGCGAGCTCTCATTTAGCGACTCGTGGACGTGTTTTGTTATCTTTTTAGTTAGCTCTTCTTTATAGTCTTCTTTTGCATCATTTTTTGAGCTAGTTTGAGGCATATCTTTTAGTCCAAATGCCGCTAACATCGTGCTTTCATCTATATCATCTATCGATGATGCATCAAAGTTTAACTCACTTGGTACCGCGTCTTTGCTCTCATCTTTCATGTCTTCTTGTGCGTCATCTTCTTGGATATTTTCTTCTTCAAAAGTTTCATCTACTAGACCTAGATCTTCTTTTGCTTCTAGCTCGCTCACATCTTCTAGCTCTTCTACTGACATCTCATTAGAAGCATTTTCACTCTCGCTAGACTCTAAATTTTCTAGCTCCTCGCTTGAAATTTCATCCAAAGCCTCTTCTTCTATATCTTCTTCTGCTTTTTCATCATCTACTTGAATTTGCTCTTCATCAGCCTCAGAGATCTCATCTAAATTCTCATCATCTTTGGGCTCATCTTCTAAATTTGCCTCATTTTCAAGGCTATCTTCATCAGCAAATTTAGCTAGTTCGTCTATATTTAGCTCTTCTTGCTCTAAATTTTGAACATCTAGCTCAGTATCGTCTAAATTTTTATTTTCCTCATTAGACTCTTCACTATTTAGCTCTTCATCAAGCGAATCAATCTCACTAAGCTCAAATTTACTCTGATCTATCTCGTCAAACTCGCTACCAGTGTTCTCTTCATCAACCAAGCCTACAACGTCATTTTGGCTAATAATATCATCTAAATTTTTATTTAGCTCTTCATCTGCTTCAGACTCTTCTGGCATATTTTCTATCTCATCGACAAGCGCACTAAGCTCTGCTAGATCACCATCTTTACCTTCTTCACTCTCATTTACATCACTTACCGCTTCGCTAGTCTCTTCATCCACGCTCTCATCAGCAAGATCTTCGCTGGCAAGCTCTTGTAGGTCTTCAAGCTCTTCTAAAGACTCCATATCGCTAGCTTCATTTTCCTCTTGTAAGTCACTCTGGCTAATCTCCTCGCTTGGGCTATCTATGCCACTTTCTAAAAGCTCTTTGTCAAGATCTGCAAAATTTTCTAAATTTGTATCGATATCAGGCAGTTTAAACCCAGACATCTCGTCAAAATTTATAGCCTCGTCGCTAAAATCACCAAAGTCGCTTTCGCCTTGCTCGCTCGCACTTTGCTGGGTAGCTGGCTCATCTTTTGGGATATTTTGCTCAAAAACACTTATAAATTCAGTCGGTAAAAATGGTTTTTCAAGCATCAAAGTAGCAAATTCTGGTTTGCTCTCGCCACGACTTGCTAGATACATCACCTTTTTATCTGTAGCTAGCTCGCTACTATCCACGTCACTGTCAATTATGATAAAGTCAAACTGAGCATCGTCAAATCCATTTAGATCCTCAAATTCGCTATATTCGGTGCCGATTTTATTCAGACTTAAAGTTATCAGACGTGAAACTGCTGGATTTTTATTTATTAGAGCAACTTTCATCATCCCTCCTTGTAATAGTAAAAGCCTATTCTATGATAAATTTCATTGCTATTTTCTTAAAAAAACAGAGCCGGCAGATCATTTATCACTTTTAAAAGTAGGTCACTCATGATCTTCATAATGCCTGCTAAAATGGCTATCAAAACAGAAAATCCGATCGTTACTTTGATAGGATAGCCGATGACTAGTAGGTTAAACTGCGGCATCGTCTTCATCAGCATGCCAAAAATGGAGTCTGAGAGCAAAGAGAGGGCGATGATAGGAAATGACATGATAAAGCCAAACATAAACAAATTTGTAAATAAATTTATCGCATAGCTCATGATGCCAGGGCGCGGATAAAAATCTCCTAGAGGCACCACAGCAAGAGAGCTAGCGTAAAACTGAAGGAGTAAATGATGTCCATCAAATGCCAAAAATGTTAGCAGTGCGATGAAATTTATAAGGTTTGCTATGACTGGAGAGTTTGTGCCAGTTTGCGGATCAAGCACCGACGCCATTGAAAAGCCCATGACCATCGAGATTTGCTCGCCTGCCATTTGAAGTGTAGCAAAGATGATGGTTAGCATAAGTCCTGCACTAAGGCCCAGCATAACCTCGCCTAAGATCTCGCCAATTAAGAAATTTATAGAGTTTTCATGAGCTTTCGAGATGGGAAATAGCACGACGCAAAGGACAAAAACTAAAAGCGTTTTTACGCTAAGAGGAATTTGATTGTGCGAATAAAATGGAAAAAAAACGATGAGACCGCTTAGGCGTGCAAATAAAAGCATAAAAACTATGGCTTTATCAGCTCCAAAAAATTCTACTAGTTCCATTTTGCTCTTTTAAATTTTTTGCTAATTTTACAAAATTTTACTTTGTTTTTAAATTTATGTGGTCGTTTTTAGAAATTTGAAGCTAAATTTTAAGAAATTTGCACAAGCTCTTTGTTCTCAAGCTTGTATGAATTGTTGCATTTCACGGCTAGGTCGTTGTCGTGAGTAACTAGCACAAGGGCAGCGTTATTTTCATTTATATAGTCAAACAAAACTTGCATCACTTCATTTGCTGTTTGCTTATCAAGGTTGCCTGTTGGCTCGTCTGCAAATATGATCTTTGGCTTTTTAGTAAGCACTCTAGCTATGCTGACGCGCTGCTGCTGGCCGCCGCTTAGCTCGCCAACTTTTTGATTTATCACACTTGAAATTTTAAGCGCTTCAAGATCATTTTTTTCTATATTTTCGCCAGATAAGATGCTTGCAAGCTCGATATTTTCATAAGCGCTAAAGCCTTTAAAAAGATAGTGCGACTGAAAAATAATGCCAAAATGAAGCCTTCTAATGGCCAAAAGCTCATTTTGCGAAAGCTCATAGATCGATCTATCTTGATAGATGACCTCGCCAAAATTTGGTTTTAAAAGTGTTGAAAGTATGTGTAAAAGCGTTGATTTGCCACAACCGCTAACGCCAGTTATCGCGATGCTTTGTTTTTGATTGAGAGTTAAATTTATATTGTTAAAGAGCGTATAATCATACGCAAAGCCTAGATTAGACGCTCTTAAAATTTCCATTAGCCTATTTGAGCAGCAACTTCTGCAGCAAAGTCATCTACTTTTTTCTCTAAGCCTTCGCCAAGCTCGAAACGAACGTATTTTACGATCTCGATCTTGCCGCCAAGCTCTTTGCTCTTCTCTTCGATAACTTGTTCGATAGTCTTTTTATCGTCCATTACATAAAACTGGCCTAAAAGTGTAAGGCGTTGGTCAAGCACTGTGTTATCAGCGTAAAATCTCTCGATCTTACCAGGGATGATCTTATCCCAAATTTTCTCAGGCTTGCCCTCAGCTTTTAGCTCTTCTTCGATCGCTTTTGTAGCTTTTGCAAGCTCAGCCTCACCTATCTGGCAGCGGCTAGCATACTCAGGGATATGATGAAGTGGCTTACCTAGGCGTTTTAGCTCTTCATTTTCTTTTTCAAGTTCAGCGCGAAGTGCGATAAATTCTTTCTCAACAAAATCTTTATCAAGGTCTTTGTAGCTTATAACGCTTGGCTTCATAGCAGCTGCATGCATACATAAATTTCTTATAAATTCAGCTGCTTTGTTTGCAACTTCAGCACTTTCGCAAGCTGCACCGATAAGCACTCCAACACGACCATTTGAGTGAACATAGCCATTTACCACGCCCTTGTCATCAGCGCTGATTGTCTCAAAGCGGCGAACTACAAGGTTTTCACCGATAGTTGCGATCTGAGTTTTGAAATATTCTTCAAATTTAACACCATTTAAAGTGCTCGCATTTAGCTCTTCAACTGTTTTTATGCCACTTGTTTGGATGTGAGCGGTTGTGTCTTTTGCAAGCGCTTGAAACTGTGGATTTCTAGCAACGAAGTCAGTCTCAGAGTTGATCTCACTAATAGTTGCTTTTTTGCATTTTGAGCAAACTTCAACGCTTACTAAGCCCTCGCTTGCAAGGCGGTCAGCCTTTTTAGCAGCTTGGCCTAGACCCTTTTCGCGAAGGATATCAACAGCTTTTTCCATGTCGCCATTTGCTTCGCCAAGTGCCTTTTTGCAGTCCATCATGCCAGCTCCAGTTGATTCGCGGAGCTCTTTTACCATTTGTGCAGTTATTTCCATTACTCTTCGTCCTCGCCAAAGTCTTCTTCACTCATAGCCTCAGCTACAACTGCGTCTTTCTCATCTTGGCTTACTTCTTCGCCAGCAGCTTGCTCGCCGCCATCTTGCTCAAGAAGTGATTTGCCTTCGTTAATCGCCTCAGCCATCTCTTGGCAGAAAAGCTGAACAGAGCGGATCGCATCGTCGTTTCCTGGGATAGGATAGTCAACAACATCAGGATCGCAGTTTGTATCGATAGGTGCTACAACTGGGATTTTTAGGCGGTTTGCCTCTTGAACAGCGATCTTTTCTTTAACTGTATCAACAACAAATATCATATCAGGTAGGCTTTTCATGTTGCGGATACCGCCTAGAGTTGCGATAAGCTTCTCTTTTTTGCGGCGAAGCATCAAAGCCTCTTTTTTAGTTAGTAAATTTATCGAACCATCTTCTTCCATAGCCTCGATAACTTCCAGTTTGCGGATAGACTGGCGGATAGTACCGAAGTTTGTCATCATACCACCTAACCAGCGGTGATTTACATAAGGCATTCCGCATTTCTCAGCGTACTCTTTTATAGCGTCGATAGCTTGTTTTTTAGTACCGACAAATAGCACTGACTTGCCTTCAGCAGCTGCGTCACGAACGATGTTGTAAGTGTAGCGGAAGTAGCGGATAGTTTTTTGTAGATCTATAATATAGATACCTTTTCTCTCGCCAAAGATAAATTTTTTCATCTTTGGGTTCCAGCGGCGTGTTTGGTGACCAAAATGTACGCCACACTCTAATAAATCTCTCATAGTTACCATGAGTTTCTCCTTATTTTAGGCATTTTGCCTTGAATTTAGTTTTATCCTCCACGACCATTAATGCTTTCGCACAACCAAATTTAGGATTGCCGTGTGTGAAATAAAGCTTGGATTATATTGAAACTTGGCTTTATTGAAGCTAAATTTAAAGAATTTTTTAGCTACAAATAAAGCTCAAATTTCTTTAAATTTACTCAAAAAAGCCTTTTTTAACGACCTTTTCATCTTTTACACAAAACTCGCCTTTTGCGATCACGTCGTATAAATTTAGCTCCTCGTCAAAGACGCAAAGATCAGCGTCATTGCCCACTTTTATCTCACCTTTTTGGCTTAAATTTAGATATCTCGCCACGTTTTTGCTCATCAAGGCCAAAGTATCTTCTATATTTAAAATTTTATTTCTCACTAAAGCTTGCAATACCTCTAAATTTGACGCACATGACGCACAGCCATATCCGATAAGCTCACCATTTTCGTTAAATTTAGGCACGCTGCCGTTTCCGTCTGAGCTCATCGTTAGGCGCTCTAAATTTAGCCCATTTTCAAGGCCGTAAGCCACCACCTCATGAAGCGGGGCAAATTTACTTCCGCCGCTTGTGATATCGACGTTTCCACCCATTTTTTGAAATTTCAAAGCCTCGTTAAACAGGTCTTTCGTCCTAGCGCAGTGTGTCGGCGAGAAGTAATGAACTGGGAATTCATAGTCTTTTATCACCTTAAAGACGTTGTCAAATTTCTCGCTTAGTCCGCCCATGTGCATGTGAAGCACGCCGCCTTTTTTAGAGACCATGCCGCCTATGCGGATCTTGCTTAGGATTTTTATCAGCTCCTCTTTTGAGACGTAGCTGCCGCGGTTGTCCGTCAGTGCGATCTTTACGCCGATCACCTTGTCGATTAGTATGAGGTCCTTTGCGATGTCGCCGGTAAATGTCACACAGGGGCTTGCGTATGAGCCAGTGTGAATGAAGGTCGAGATGCCCTCAAACTCGAGCGCTTTTGCTTTTGAGTAGAGATTTTCCAAGCTTCTAGTGACACCATCAGTCCCCAAGACGCCAACAAGCGTCGTAGTGCCATATTTTACGATCTGACTAAGCGTGATCTCAGGCGTTCTTGAGTGATATCCAGCCTCGCCGCCACCACCGGTGATATGCACGTGCTGATCAATGAGACCTGGAGCTAAAACCTTGCCCTTTAGGTCGTAAATTTCAAGCCCTTCTACGCTAAAGCTTAGCCCATCACCGATGGCTAAAATTTTACCGCCACCTACCAAAACATCGCACTTGCCAAGAAATTTTGGCGTGTATAGATTAGCATTTTTAAGCAAAAGCATATTTTCTCCTTTATTTGCTAAGTTGCACTTTCTCTTCTATCTCCATCAGTTTTATAAAAATTTGCTCGATATTTTCCCTATCCACGGCGCTTAGCTCCATCTTTTTTGAGCTAAGTAGCATCTGCACAAACTCTTCATTCATAAGCTGTTCAAAGCCCAAATTTCTAGCATTTTGAGCTATTTTTGCCGCTAGTGGATTTTTAAAGCTCTCATATCCCATTTTTATCCTTAAATTTCACTGCAAATCCGCAAAATCGCCCGCACACGCCATCTCTTCGGTATGAAAAATATCTCTCGTCGCAGTGCGTGCAGACCTCGCTAAAGTTTAAATTTCTAACCCCAAGTGCCTTAAATTCATCTTTTAAAGCCGTGTTCATATTAAAATTTCTACCTATCTTATATGCGTTAAATTCCCCAAGCTGAAGCTCGCCCACCTCGTAGCAGCCACCTTTTATATTTGCTCCGACAAAGACGCTGATCTCATCTGCTTTTGAGCCAAATTTCTCACCCATAAGCATAACGGCTTTTGTGCAAATTTTTAGCATCACGCCAGCTCTGCCCGCATGAGCCACGCCAATAACGCCCTGCCTCTCATCTATTATCACAACAGGCGAGCAGTCCGCCACCAAAACGCAGATGCCAATATCGCTTAAATTTGTGATCACAGCGTCGCACTCTGGCAGCTCGTCATCCTCGTTTTCAAGGATAAAAACCTTGTCCGAGTGGATCTGCTTCATAAATTTAAGCTTTTTCACGCCTAAATTTTGAGCTAAAATTTCTCTATTTTTGATGACGTCTGCTAGGTTATCACCCACATGATCGCCTAAATTTAGCGAGCTAAATTTACCCTCACTCACACCGCCAAGCCTGTTTGTAAAGCCAGCTACGATCCTGCTTTGGCTAAAAACTATCTCTAAATTTTCACACATCTTCGCTCGCTTAGTAAAGGCTCGAAATTCTCTCGACCTCGTCCCAGCTAAGGCCGCCATTTTGCTTAGCATCAAGCATCCTAGCCACGTAGCGAGCCAGCAAGTCGCTCTCGATATTTACGCGTCTGCCGACCTTGAAAGTGCCAAAAAGGCTATCTCTAAACGTGATGGGAATGATAGTTAGCCTTATGCCCTTTGGCAAAATTTCATTTATCGTAAGGCTCACGCCCTCAACGCCCACCGAGCCCTTGTTTGCCATAAGAACCATCGCCTCACGTGGCAGGTCGATGTAAAAATCAACGCCGTTTTCATGCTTTTTTATAGCTGAGATCACGCCGATAAAGTCGATGTGCCCCTGCATCAAATGCCCATCTACTCGCTCGCCAAGCTTCATCGCTGGCTCTATATGAACCCTGCCAGCTAAATTTTCAACCGCGACATTTGCCCTGCTCTCTGCGCTTAGCTCCACGCTAAAGCCATCATCATATAGTTTGGTTACACTTAAGCATGCGCCATTTACTGCGATACTGTCGCCTAAATTTGGGCGAAATTTAGCCTTTAGCCGTAAAACATTTTGCGAGTAGCTAATGACCTCGGCAAGCTCTCTGATTAAGCCATTAAACATATTTTGCCTTTAAATTTTTTAAGGATTTTACTAAATTTTGCCTAAATTTGGGCATCGATAAGCTTGGTATTTTATAAAAAGAAAATATAAATTTAAAGCTTTGATGGGTAAAAATACTGGCAAAATTTAGCCTCAAGCCACTCATTTAAAGTGGCTTGTTTTATAAATTTAGATCAAATTTGCAATCTCAATGAGCCAGTTTGTCAGCCCTTTTGGCTTTGAGATCATCAAAAGATGTCCGCTACCAAGCTCTTTTGTCTTTGCATTTATCTGCTTTGTAAAACGCTGCTGCAAGCGAAGTTAGCGGATTTTGCACAGCAACGGCGTTAATGCCAGCTTCTTGCAAGTGGTGGATCAACTCAGCGTAGCAAGAGCCATCGACAAATGTGCCATGAACTAAAACGATATTTTTAATCATCTTTTTTAAATTTGTTTGGTTTTGACCTTTTGTGGGCGATATGTAAGCAAAAGTAGGCAAAATGGCACTTACTGCAAGCAAAGCAGTCGTAGCAAGAAAGTGCCTACGTGATGAAATTTTAGGTATAAATCCCTTTAAAAGGATTGCCAATGATACAAAAAAAGCGATCTTAATAAGTTTTCATAATTAGCTCGTCTGTAAAACTAGCCACGTCTTGCTAAAGTTGCGCACCGCCAGGTCATCCCTCTTTATCCACAGATAAATTCTGCCCTCTCCGTCCCAGTCCATGTCGCTTTCCCAGTCGCTATCTATCTGCAAAAGCAGCTGCCACTGGGCGGCATTTTTCTCAAACTCAGCGATATTTTGGTGGTGATAAGCGCTACCATCGCCGCAGTCAAGGCCATTTGCTACGAGCTCACACTCTAGCTCCATGCCGTCTTGGATGTTGTCAGAGTGACCAAGTAGCTTGTTTTCTTTGGCCTGCCAGCTTGGCTCGATGACCTCGTGATATGCCGCCCACTCCTCCTCACTAAATTTACCAAATGGCACGATCGAGCTTTGCAAACTTGGCAAATTTAGCTCGTTTTTAAAGCTAAGAGAGCGTGCGCCAAATGTGAAATTTCCGCCATCCATGTTTTGGCGAGCAAGCTGGTCTTGAGCTGCCTCGGCAAAGATCACGGCAAAGCCCTTTTTATCAGCAGGGTCGTAACCCCAAATCCGTAAATTTATATCATAAAAAAGATAGAGCATGCCACTTTTTGGTAGCAACCCGTCGGTGTCAAATTTGCTAGTTTCAGCAAAATTTATCTGCGCCACAAAGCTAAGCGCGCCGTTTTCATTTGACGGCCAAGGCACGCTAGCTGGCAGATCCGGCTGTCCGCCAAATTTAGACGCTCCAACAGCGATATCATCGTCATCTTTAGCCTGAGCATCTATCTTTATAGCATTTTTAGCCATTGGCTTTAAAAACTCAAAAAGCCCCTCCAGACCGCGCTCTTTGCAGCCTTTATAAATTTCATTTAGATCCATATTTTTACCTTTCTAGCAAGCATCAATGTAGATGTGATACTTTTTGCAGTGCAAGCAGCGAAACAAATACCCAGCAAAGTTGCCGCCAGCTACAAGCACCTCGCGCGCCATTTTGACGTCATACTCGTCTCTTTTTGCGTAGTCATCAAAAACCTCGTCTGCAATGCCAAGCTCCTCAAGCTCCTTCGTGCCCACATCGCCCAGAAATGCGCAATAATCATCACAGCACACCACCCAGTGCTCGCCCTGCCAGCTCTCATAGCCAGGTGTTCTTCTAAAAAGCTCCTCATCTTTTTTGGCGTCATCCGTGGCGAGTTGGTCGGCGTCTTGCACAAAGGTAGCGTCAAATTTCTTAGCAGCTTCGCCATTTGCGATGCAAGCTGGGCAAAGATAGGTAACGTCTTGCTCGCTATAGATGCCGTTATCATAGTAAATTTCAGTGTTTTCGCCGCAGCACTCACAAGTGACACTCATATCATCTTTAAATGCACCAGTTTTTAAAGGCTCTGGGTGATAGCGAAATTTTGGCAACTTGGCAGCCTTTGCCTTTTGGGCTAAAATTTGCTCTTTACTCTTTGGTCTTGGCACAGCCCATTTGTCGCCCTCATCCATAAACTGCGAAAGGTAACCAAGCGTTTTTAGCTGCTTTTTGTCGTTTTTATCGTGTATCTTTAAAAGTAGCTCATAAGCGCTCTTTTGCATAGACAAAAGCTGATAAATATCTACTAAAACGTGTTTTGCCTGCACGTCCTTGCTTGCTTCAAGCTCTTCTTTAAACTGATACAAAGCCTCTACGCTTGCTGCATTGCCGTTATTTTTGTAGTAATCTTTTGAAAGTTTTATATATTTTTCTTGAAATTTATCCACAAATGACCTTTGTTTAAAATTGCTAAGAATTTTAGCCTTAAACACTTAAAAGTCGCATAGATGAGTTATTAAAATTTATAAGATTGCGATAAAAATATAAAATTATTTCATTTTTTAAAATTAAAAAAGCGTATTAAATTTAATGCAAAGGAGAGCCGCAAGCAAATTTACTTAAATTTCAACTCACTTGTGACTATAAATTTTACTCTTCATAAGCTCCGATAGAGAGGATTTTGTCTATTCTTTTTGCGACAAGCTCGTTTATATCAAGCTTCTCAAGCTCAGCTAGCTCTGAGATGAAGTAGTTTGCAAGTGCTTTTGCAGCACCGTCTTTATCTCTATGGGCTCCATTTATCGGCTCGTTTATCACGTCATCTATAAGCGATAAATTTTTTAAGTCATCAGCCGTTATCTTCATAGATTTTGTAGCTTGCTCTTGTTTAGCTGGGTCGTTCCAAAGTATCGCAGCACAACCCTCTGGCGAGATGACTGAAAAGACAGAGTTTTTCATCATAGCAAGTCTATCAGCCACGCCAATAGCTAAAGCACCGCCGCTTCCACCTTCGCCGATAACGACAGCTATTATTGGAGTTTTTAAATTTGCAAATTCAAATAAATTTCTAGCTATGGCCTCGCTTTGACCTCGCTCTTCAGCACCAACGCCAGGATATGCACCCGGAGTGTCTATCAAAAATAAGATAGGTAGGTTAAATTTCTCAGCCAATTTTGCTACGCGTAAAGCCTTTCGGTAACCCTCTGGATGAGGCATACCAAAATTTCTTTTTAGTTTATTTTTAGTGCCACGACCTTTTTGCTCACCTATAACGACAGTCTTTTTGCCTCCGATATAGCCGATGTAGCAGACTATTGCTGGGTCATCGCGAAATGCCCTATCGCCATGGATCTCATAGCCATCAACTAAAAATGAATTTATATAGTCAATAGCATATGGTCTATCTGGGTGACGAGCAAGTTGCAAACGTTGATATTCGTTTAAATTTTTATATACTTTTGATATCTCTTTAGATAGGTTCTTATTTAAAATTTCAACAGCATGTTCATCGCCTCTGATCTTAGCATTTGCTATATCTTCATCAATTTGCTTTATGCTCTTTTCAAAATCTAAATAATTTGACATCTTAATCCAACTTTTTAAATATCACGACGCCGTTTGTTCCACCAAAGCCAAATGAGTTGCTCATAACAGCTTTTATATCAGCTTTTCTGGCTTTATTTGGAACGTAGTCTAGATCGCAATCTGGATCTGGCGTTTCGTAGTTTATCGTTGGAGGGATGATGCCATCTCTCATTGCCATTATAGATATGACAGCTTCGATCGCACCAGCACCGCCTAAACAGTGTCCAGTCTGACCTTTAGTTGAACTAACTGGTGGGCACTTATCACCAAAAACAGCCTTTAATGCAGCTGTCTCATTTTTATCATTTACTGGTGTTGAAGTACCATGCGCATTGACATAGTCTATCTTTATGCCTTTTGCCATATCAAGTGCTTGCTTCATCGCGCTTAATGGACCTTCAAGTGTTGGTGACGTGATATGGTGTGCATCTCCGCTCTCGCCAAATCCAACTACTTCAGCGTAAATTTTAGCGCCTCTTGCAACAGCCGACTCATACTCTTCAAGCACAAGTGCGCCAGCGCCTTCGCCCATTACAAAGCCATCGCGGTTTGCATCAAATGGCCTTGAAGCTTTGCTTGGCTCATCGTTTCTTGTTGATAGCGCTTTCATCGCTGCAAAACCGCCTATGCCAACGCCACAGATAGTTGACTCAGCGCCGATAACTAGCATATTTGTTGCTTGACCGATCATTATGCATTTTGCAGCTTGTGATATCGCATGAGTGCTTGCTGCACAAGCTGTTACGCTTGATAAATTTGGACCTTTTAGTCCGTGATTTATTGAAACTATGCCACCTAGCATATTTACAAGTGCAGATGGGATGAAAAATGGCGAAATTCTCTTTACGCCTTTTTCAAAATATGTGATTGAGTTTTTCTCAATATTTGGCAAACCGCCTATACCAGCAGCTGAGCTAACACCAAATTTATGAGCATCAAACTCTTTAAAATTTGCATCAGCCATAGCTTCGTTAGATGCTTTTATGCCAAGCTGTATGAAACGATCTACTTTTTTCACCTCTTTGCCGTCTAAAATGCTATTTGGATCAAAATCAGTTATCTCGGCAGCAATTTTAACAGGGAATTCGCTTACATCAAAGCTCGTGATCTCTTTCACACCTGTTTTACCCTCGCAAATAGCCTTAAAAGAGCTCTCTTTATCAAGACCAAGTGCGTTTATCATGCCAATACCAGTTACAACGACTCGTTTCAATACATCTCCTTAAATCAAACTATGCAAATTTAAATTATTTGCCTAGTTTTTCTATATAATTTACAACGTCTTGAATGCTTACTAATTTCTCTGCTTCGCTATCAGGAATTTCTACTTCAAATTTCTCTTCTAAAGCCATAACTAGCTCTACAACGTCAAGTGAATCAGCGCCCAAATCTTCGATGATTTTAGACTCTAGTTTTACCGCTTGTGGATCTACGCTTAGTTGCTCTACAACTACGTCTCTTACGTCTTCAAATACTGCCATTTAAGGTCTCCTTATAAAAAATGTCTGTTATCTTATAATATTTACGCTTTTATTTATTTTAAATTTCAAAACTTGTTGAAATTTCATTACATATAAAGTCCGCCGTTTATTTTTAGTGTCTCGCCAGTCACGTAGCTAGCGTGATCACTTAGTAAAAATGCAACCGCCTCGGCCACCTCGCTAGCACTGCCAAAGCGTTTTAGCGGGATATTATCGCTATAAGTTTTTTTCACCTCATCACTTAGTCCATGCGTCATATCAGTCTCGATAAAGCCCGGAGTTACGCTATTAAAGCGGATATTTCTGCTTGCGCCCTCTTTTGCAAAGCTCTTACTCATGGCGATTAGTCCGCCCTTGCTGGCTGAATAATTCACCTGTCCAGCATTTCCCATCTCACCAACGATAGATGCGACGTTTACGACTGCTCCGAAGCGCTTTTTACTCATCACTTTCAAAGCCTCTCTACATCCTATGAAAGCTGAAGTTAAATTTGCATTTATCACATCTGTAAATTCGCTAGTTTTCATGCGAAGCGCTAGCTTGTCATTTGTGATGCCAGCGTTATTTACGAGATAGCTTAGCTCACCGTCGCTATCAACTATCAAATTTATACCTTTTATAAACTCATCTTCGTCTGTCGCGTCAAATTTTATCACTGCAGCCTTGCCGCCATTTTGCTCGATTTCAGCTTGCAAAGCGTCTGCTATTTCAGGCTTTGAGCGGTAGTTTATCCACACTTTTAAGCCCATATTTGCAAGCGTCTTTGCGATCTGTGCGCCAATACCTCTGCTTGCACCTGTTATTAGCACGTTTTTTCCACTAAATTTCATAAATTCTCCTTATAAATTTTGCTTATATTATCAAATTTAAAATAACGCCTCGTCCATCTCAGCTGGGATTTCAAGCCCCATGAGCTTTAAAACGCTAGGTGCGATGTTGTTTAGACCGCCATTTTTTAGCTCTTTAACTCCCTCAGCCATCACAAAGCAAAAGACGTCATAGGTAGTGTGGTTTGTCAGTAGTTCGCCACTGCTATCACGCATCTCTTCGCAGTTTCCGTGATCGCTCGTGATGATCATAGCGTAGTTTTTCTCTTTTGCCTTGGCGTAAATTTCTCCAAGAGCCGCATCCACCGCTTCGACTGCCTTTATAGCGGCCTCATAGTTGCCAGTATGCCCCACCATATCGCCATTTGCGAAATTTACCACTATAAAGTCTTGCTCGTCATCCATGCCCTTTAGCACGGCTTTGCAAACCTCAGCAGCGCTCATCTCTGGCTTTTCGTCGTAGGTTTTTACTTTTGGACTAGGGATGAGCACCCTCGTTTCGTTGCTGGCTAGCTCCTCGACGCCGCCATTAAAGAAAAAGGTTACGTGGGCGTATTTTTCAGTCTCAGCCGTGTGAAGCTGCCTTAGACCAGCCTCTGCTATGACCTCGCTTAGAGTGTTTTTTATCTTTTCATTTTTAAAGAGCACTTCAAATTTAAAATTTGCGTCGTATTCGGTCATGGTGATTAGATTTTTGATAGCAAAAGGGCGCTTAAACTCGCTAAATTTCTCTTCACCCAAAGCCTCGCAAATCTCTCTTGCTCTATCATTTCTAAAATTTATAAAGATCACGCCGTCATCTTTGCCTATGCCCTTAAAGCCATTAAAGCTTGCTGGCTTTACAAACTCGTCAGTCACGCCCTCATCGTAGCTTTTTTGTAGATACTCGCTTGGTGCTAGATCGCTTAAATTTGCCCCATTTACCAAGCTATCATAGGCCTCTTTTACTCGCTCCCAGCGTTTATCTCTATCCATCGCGTAAAATCTCCCGCAAACGGTTGCCACCTTAAATTTAGCCTCCAAGCTTTTTATGAAATTTATACCGCTATTTGGGCCAACGTCGCGTCCATCGGTGATAGCGTGGGCAAAAACCTCGCAGCCATTTTTGCTAGCAAGCTCGCACATACCATCAAAATGCTCCATATGAGAGTGCACGCCGCCATCGCTATAAAGCCCTATGACGTGAATTTTTTTGCACTTTTTAAAAAGAGCTTTTAGCGCTTCATTTTCTGCTATTGAGCCGTCATCAAAGCCGCGTGAAATTTTGACCAAATTTTGATACAAAACTCGACCACTTCCTATGCACATGTGCCCTACTTCGCTATTTCCCATCTGCCCCTCAGGTAGCCCCACAGCATTTCCAGAAGTTTTTATGAGTGAGTTTGGAATTTCTTTAAAAAATTTATCGTAGTTTGGCTTTTTGGCCGCCTCAAATGCGTTAAATTTGCCATTTTTATTTGATCCTATGCCATCAGTTATTATAAGTATAGTTTTTTGAGCCATTTTTAAATTTTATCCTTAAATTTAGATAATTTTTAAGGCCATTATACTAAAATTGCTTTTTTTTAAAATAAAGGCCCCTATGTTTTACTATATCTACGAAATTTTAAATTTTAATATTTTTCAGTATATCACCGTTCGCGCTGGCATCGCGTTTTTTATAGCATTTATCTTGACAGCTTATCTGATGCCTAAATTTATCGCCTGGGCAAAGGCAAAAAACGCCGCCCAGCCCATCTACGAGCTTGCCCCGCAAACTCACCAAAAAAAGGCCAAAACACCAACCATGGGCGGACTTGTCTTTGTCTTTACAGCCGTGATCGCCACGATCATCTGCGCTAGGCTTGATAACGCTTTCGTGCTAGCCTCGCTCTTTTGCCTAGTTTGCTTTACTCTGCTTGGTTACAAGGACGACTACAGCAAAATTTTAGGTGCCAAAAACCACGCCGGCCTAAGCCCAAAGGCAAAGCTCTTTTTTCAGTTTCTCATCGCCTTTTTACTCGCAGCATTTTTATACATCAGCAAAGAGCTAAACACCGAGTTTTACCTGCCGTTTTACAAGCAGCCGATCTTTGACATGAAATTTTTTGCCATTTTCTTTTGGACGCTAGTCATAGTCGCAGCCTCAAATGCGGTAAATTTAACAGATGGACTTGACGGACTTGCCGCCGTACCATCGATATTTTCGCTTTTAACACTTGGCGTTTTTGCCTACATCTGTGGCCACGCTGTCTTTAGCTCGTACTTGCTTTTACCAAAGATCGCGGGCGTTGGCGAGAGCGTCGTCGTAGCCTCTGCGCTAATTGGCTCGCTCATGGGCTTTTTGTGGTTTAACTGCCATCCGGCCGAGGTCTTTATGGGCGATAGCGGCAGCCTAAGCGTTGGCGCATATATCGGCTTTATGGGCGTTGCGACTAAAAACGAAATTTTGCTCATTATCATTGGCCTCATCTTTGTCGTTGAGACGCTAAGCGTCATCTTGCAGGTGGGTAGTTTTAAAATTTTTAAACGCAGAATTTTTCTCATGGCGCCTATACATCACCATTTTGAGATAAAAGGCTGGGCGGAAAATAAGATCATCGTGCGCTTTTGGATCATCGCACTTTTGGCAAATTTGATCGCACTAACGGCACTAAAGATCAGGTAGATCATGCGAGCGCAGATAGAGCCTGACTTTGAGAGTGCTAGAAAAAAATATGATGAAATTTTGGAGCAAATTTTAGCCTACACCGACTATTGCGACGAAAATGACGATGAAGACGGCGAAGAGTACCGCAAAGTAGAGCAGCGTCTAGCCAAGATCAGCGGCAAGGATATGAGTAAATTTAGCCTGCACGAGTGGTGGGAGGCTGAGGGGGCTGAGAATTTAGCCTTTGACATCGCCTTGCCAGAGCCAAAAGTAGTGCCTGATATCAAAAAAGACGAGCTTAGGCAGATCGTGGAGCGTATGTTGGCGCCTGTGCCTAAATTTGATGATGATTTTTTAGAGGCATTTTATATAAGAGTAAAATTTGCCTGCAAAGGCGCATATTTTGCAGAATTTTTGAAGCTAAATTTTGCTGATACGTTTAGATTTGAGCTCTTTGAGCGCCGCGAGATAGAGGGCGTTATGCGTGAGCTAAGTGCTAATGAGATAGTAGAAATTTTATGGGGCAAAAGAGGATAAAAGCATGAGAAAATCACTATTTGGCTATGGTGGCACGACGAAAGCTATCGCTAAAAACTTCGTGAATGATGGCTTTTGGGATATCTATGATGATAAATTTAGCGAAATTTCTAAGGACGAGTTTGGCAACGCTCTTTTGCCAGTTAGCGAATTTGACCCAGCAAAAAGCGGCCTAGAGATACCAAGCCCTGGCATCCCGCCTCACCACGAGCTTATAAAAAAAGCTAAAAATTTGATCAGCGAATATGACTATTTTTATGAAATTTATAAGGCACATTTGCCATTTAACGTCTGGATAAGCGGCACAAACGGTAAGACGACGACCACAAAGATGATGCAGCACCTACTAGAGAGCAAAGGCTCAGTCATGGGAGGCAACGTCGGCATCGCGCTAGCAAATTTAAACCCGCACGCTAAAATTTGGATACTTGAGACTAGCTCATTTACGCTTCACTACACAAAGCGCGCCACACCAGGAATTTACGTGCTTTTGCCGATCACGCCAGATCATCTAAGCTGGCATGGCAACATGAGCGAGTATGAAAAAGCCAAGCTAAAGCCGCTTGCTAGCATGAGCGAAACTAGCGTAGCGATCGTGCCTGAAATTTACGCTAGCACGCCGACCAAAGCAAAAGTGATCGCCTATAAAGATGAGAGCGACTTAGCTCGTTTTTGCGGCGTAAATTTAGACAATATAGCCTTTAAAACACCGTTTTTGCTTGATGCACTACTGGCACTGGCGGTGGAGAAAATTTTATTTGACCGCTGTGACGTCGCACTTTTGAACACCTTTGTTATTGAAGCAAACAAGCTTGAAGAGCTCACCGACAAGATGGGGAGAATCTGGGTAAACGACACAAAAGCGACCAACATAGATGCGAGCATCCAAGCCGTAAAACGCTATAAAGATCACTTCATGCACCTGATCCTAGGTGGCGACGACAAGGGCGTTAGCATGGATGAGCTCTTTGAAAATTTAAAGGGTCTTAAGGTCAAAATTTACGCCATCGGCTCAAACAGCGACAAGCTTATGAGTTTAGCTGCTAAATTTAACGTCCCTGCTCTAAAATGCGACTTTTTACAAAACGCCATAAATGAGATAAGTAAAGAGCTTAAAAGTGGCGAGATAGCGCTTCTAAGCCCAGCAGCTGCGAGCCTTGATCAGTTTAAGAGCTACGCCGAGCGAGGAGATAAATTTAAAGAGTTTATAAGGGCTCTTTGATTTTAAGTTATTTTTAGATCTTAGCGTTTTGTCTAAATTTTGCCACTAAATTTAAAGAAAAAAGCAAAAATTTTCTCTATAAGAGTTTTTTATTGAATACTTTTTAAGTTTATGCTAATATTTGGCGAAAAAATTAGGGAAGAATTTTATGCCAATTACCCCTAGAAATGATGCAAATTTTAAAGAAAACTTAATAGATATCATCAAACTATCATATAGCGCCGATATCAATAAGCCTTTCATCTCTGACGACAAGCTACTTATGGGATATAGCTTTAGCCTAAAGGACGATCTAGACGCGATATGCGCTCAGATTTATGGTGCTAGCAAAGCAAAAGTAATAGAGGCTATTAGAAAAACCATAACCGACACTACAAGCAAAACCGTGGTTTCAAAGATAGATGCAGAAAAGCTTTTTAACGATATAAATAATGCTGCAAGGGCTGCTTACGCAAAGGCATCTGGCGGCGCTGACTCAGAGTCGTTGCCTGAGTTTAAATTTAGCCAAGATGAGCAGTTAAATGCCATTTTAGAGTCCAAGCTAAAGCCACTAGTGGCTGATATAAAAGAGAAGCTAAGAGGCTCATCACTTGCAAATTTAGAAGAGGTCAAGCTCGCTTCATCTTGGATGTCACAGATCTCAAAAGAGCATGTAGCACTTCTTGCCCTGCTTCACATAAGTAGCAAGAAAAATATCGACCCAGCTTTAGCAAAATACATCAAGAGTAAAAGCCGCTTTAAGGCGTGGTTTTGGCTAGCTCACGAGAGCTTTAGCGGCGATAATCCACACAACCTTAAACTTTTAAGACAAAAGATATCAGCTCAGTTTGGCCTTTACGAGTCAGACGAAAATAACAGAGCTCTAAGCGACTCATCTAGCACGGCTAGCATGGAGCGCGTCAGCTTTGGCGAGTGCATAGATGTCTTTACCCACCTAAATATCTCTAAAGCTATGTATGTAACAAAAGACAAAAACGGCAAAGAACACAAAGAAGACGTCACACATTTAGAATTTATGCAAAAAGACGAAGAGGGATCAAACAGCACCGCTTCAAAGTGCGAGGGGCTATTTAAGCCATTTGCCGATAAGCTAAATTCTCTTTTAAGCTCTGAGACATCAAAGAAATTTGAGACCGAAAATATCTACTGCGTAAATTTAACCTCCTCTTCTACATATAACGCTTCAAGGATAAATAAGCTCTTAAAAAGAAGAGAAGAAGAGCTTTATAAGCAAGAGGATATGCTAATACTCTGCCCTATCAAGACGGCTACTCCTATTAGGATATTTCAGCCTAAAAAGAGCAACTTTACCATAGTGTTAGCTAGCCAAAGCGAATTTGACTGCAGCGAGCTAAACCCAAAAGAGCTAAATCCTAGCAGACCAAACTATGGCAAGCTAAATTTATGCGAACTAATACTGACTGACTTTAAATTTGACACTTACGAGAAAGAGAACAATGGTGCTTCATCTGATAGAGATATCAAATTTAAAAACGCAAAGACCAAGTCAGATAGTGTGATACTTTATAAAGAAAACGATGATGGCAAAGATGATAAAAACAAGACAAAGGGCGCTTGCTTTACTAGCATAAGACAAAGTAGCGATGAGATAGAGTACAAGCTAGAAGATGGTGTTGTAAAGATGAGCCACTTTAAGCTCCCCTCATCTAAAGACGAATATCTAAATTTCAACCTTCTAAATTTCGCTAAGGAGAATAACTTTACCCTTAGAGATGATAAAGACTCAGCCATGTTTGATCTGAAGCTTCGTCTAGCTCTTGGTAATAATGCAGAACCTACATCAACATCTAGCTCAAGCCTAGCTCTAACACTAGATAATCTCATCATTGAAAACGAAAAAGGTGAAGCTAGTGATATAGATAAGGTATATCTTCACCACTGCGGTGATAAGAGTATATATGAGAGCAGCTCTTTAGTTAAAAATAAAGACTCAGATATGAAAAACTCATATAGGGCTACATTTAATATACCTATAGATAGAAATGATAAGAAAGATACTAAGCTTATAGTCTATTCATCTGATCTAAGTAAAATTTATGATACTAAAAGCATACATGCCTACACTGGTACAGCTATCATATCTATAGGATATAAAGATAAAAGTGGTGGTAGTTATAGCTATACAAACAAGGTATCTTTAAGAGATATAACAGATCATATAGTAAATGTAGTATCTGATAGTGAGTATCCATTTAAGACAAATGAAGAGATAAGCCTAAAGGCTATATATAAACAAGAAAAAGGAGACAAGAGGTATAAAGAGGTACTTTGGGGATATAAGGTCATAAAAACCATAGAGTATAACGAAGTATCTAAATCAAATCCAAAAGATGTGGTAGCCTTAAAAGATCAAAAGGGTAAAGAGATAAGATTTAAAATTTCAGATATTATAAAAAAAGATGATCTAGATAAGCTAAAGCAAGGTGGTCATACTATAGTATTTTTTGCATATCTTGAAGGGGAGAAGGATAAATTTAAATACAAAAGCGTATATAGTAAAAACCATATAAGGATAGATATAAAGATACCTCTATATATTAAATTTAAAGATGATAAGCTCATCATATATGAGTTTGAGCATGCTATAAAAGAGAAGAGCTTTAAAGCTAGTCTAAATCATGATGATGCCTTAGTAAATAAAAGTGGCTACTTATATATAAATAAAGATATATCTACACAAGATATAAATATCTATGAAGATGACAAACTTACTAAAGAGCTAAAGAGTGAAGAAAAGACAAATAAGAGATATCAAATTTACATAGATGAAGCAAATTCCGCAAACAATCAAAACCCAAGCAACACAAACCAAACAGGTCAAACAAAGATAAACCAAGATACCAAGTATGGTATCAACCTACTAAGTAAAGATAATATGAATAGCTTTATAACCTCTTTTAATGAATCAAAGAGTATAACAAGAGTAGATAAAGGTATGTGGGTGGATGGGGATAGGGAAGCCTTAGTCAAGATAGAGATAGGAAATGAGATAGTCTTTCCACTAAAAATCAAGCCTTTAGATGATAAAGGTATGAAATATGACTGGACGCTTATGTTGGGAGACAATGGTCAGAGTCAGGCTATATTTAATTGGGATAGACTTGGTGGTAGAAAGCATGCTGCAAGAGATCTATATACCGATATGCCACCTAGAACAAATGCAAATGAATTAGCTTTTACATCAAATGTAGAGATAGTATCTATAGCTGATGGTGAAGTAATACAAACTGGTCCTTTTTACTATAAAACCAATCACATAACGATACAATATGACACAGTAGAATTTGGTAGCTTTATAATTAGATATGGAGAGGTCGATCCTTCAAGAGTAAAAGTAAAAGTAGGTGATAAGGTGAGAAAAGGTCAGGTTATAGGATATGCTGGGTTTATGATAGACAATGGAAAGCATCCAAAAATAATTAAAAACGAGATAGTAACTATGCTTCACTTTGAGTATTTTACAAATGGAGCAGATACCTCCGGTAACCTAACCGTCAAAAACGACCCGAATAATAAATTTAAAAGGCGCAAGGATCTAGCAGATCCTTTAGAGATACTAAAAGAGGGATATAAAAACACGTTTGGAGAGATACTATGAAAAATACATTTTTAAAAATAGTTTTAGCTTTATTTTTAGCAATAAGTACCTCATTTACAACAGAAAATTATGATGACGACTGGGAAAGAAAGGCGGTACCTAAGAAGTTTTTAAATAAAGACTGTAAAAAACTTGCGAAGAAAATTTGGAATGAATATATGTATATTTACTATAGCACTACCATATTGGATATATGGAAGGATTATGTTTTAAAATTATTTGTCGCACCAGAACCAGAGCTAAAAGATATAGAACGTATGAAAAATATAAGATACAAGACCTATGACGCAAATAACTTTTCTTACGACTTTGATTTTAAATGGATAAATAACAAAACTCTCTTAGTTCAATTATTTGATCCTAAAAGCGAACACAATCCTGAAAATAGCTGTGAGTTATGGCTATTTGAAGAAAAAGATGACAAAGTAAATGCATATCATTTTATGTCTTGGAATTTACCTGATTAATCATAGGCGATATATTTATGAAAATAATCTTTAAAATAGTCTTAGCCTTACTTATAGCTGTAAATTTATCGTTTGCGATAGATGATTATGATAATAGCTGGGAGAAAAAGACAATACCAAAGAAATTTTTAAATAAAGACTGTAAAAAGCTTGTGAAGAAAATTTGGATTGAAACTAAGTTTACTTATTATGAAACCACCATATTAGATAAATGGAAAGACTATGTTTTAATGTTATTTTTTCCACCAGAACCAGAGTTAAAAGATATAGAGCGTATGAAAAACACAAGATATATAACCCACGATGCAAATAACTATTCTTACGACTTTGATTTTAAATGGATAAATAAAAATACTCTTTTAGTTCAGAATTATAGTTCAGAAAAAATAAATCATTATGAAGACAGTTGTGAATTGTGGTTATTTTAAGAAAAAAATAGCAATGTAGATGTCTATAAATTTACATCAAGATATTTACCTGATTAATAAATTTATATAAGGATATAAATGAAATTTAAAAACATACTATTATTAAGCTTTCTAATGAGCTTAAATTTATATGGATTTGAGCCTATGATGCCAGGTGAAGCTTATGAGAAAGCTAGTGATGATTATAGACAGGTTGATATCTTGGTATCGTGTGACGCAGGCTATGGCAGTGACTTTATTACTCCTAGCTTTAAATGCTATGACGATAGTGGCAAGTATAAATTTAAAAAGTACTCTTTAGAAGATTTAATATGTCAGTCAGACTATAACTCTTTTAGAGATAACTATTTTGCTGATCTTTATAATCTAATCATAAAAGAAAAACCAAATTTAAAGGTTCAAGCCGAAAAGATAAATAGAGATAGGATAAAAAACAGTAAGAAAAAGTGCATAGCACGTAGTTATAAAAAATTTGAGGTAAATTGCAACGATACTGATGTTATGTCAAATACTATTCACTGCATAAAATCACACTACAGAAGCTATACTGCTAAACTAGCTTTACTTCTTTATAAAAACG
>NZ_CABPUQ010000001.1:37049-217586 GCF_902460675.1 Campylobacter concisus
TTTATGGCGAAGACTATGAGAAATTTAAAGAAGTCTTTGAAGATACTTTAAAATATGTGCCTATACTTTACTCTGAAGTAGAGCTAGATGACATTAAAAATACAGATGATAAGCCCTATGCTGAGTTTTTAAGAAAGTATGATGACTATACTGGCAACTATGGCGATTATCGTATCCACGACCTCCTTTATATAGTCTTAGTCCAATACTCTCTAATAGACAAAAATGGTCATTTAGTTTTACCAGAGAATAGAAAAGAGGAGTAGTGACATGAAGTTAAATGGCTTAGTTCTTATTTTTGCCTTACTTACTTCTACTTTTTGTTCTGAGTTAGAAGAAAAACTAGAGGCTGAATTTGACAAACATAAGGTCAAAGAAGTATATAAAGGTGAGATAAAAATTCCAAATAGTTATAAGAAGGATGAAGAAGGGCTTTATAGGGATGAACTTGGTAAATTTGTAAGTAACCAACAGCAGTTTTACGTAAATTTTGC
Organism: Campylobacter concisus; assembly: GCF_902460675.1. Classification (GTDB taxonomy): domain Bacteria; phylum Campylobacterota; class Campylobacteria; order Campylobacterales; family Campylobacteraceae; genus Campylobacter_A; species Campylobacter_A concisus_AJ. The sequence continues at coordinate 37,544 of NZ_CABPUQ010000001.1, forward strand.
AGGTAAGTATATGATAGTCACGCATAGCTGTGGCACTAGTTGTTATTACAGAACGGTTGAGGACTTAAGTGCAGGCAAGAGCGTAAAGATAGAAGGTATGGATAAATTTGACAATACCGAAACTAGACCATTATTTAAAGATAGTGAAATGGGTGGATTTGCCAAACTTTATACCAGAGAGGATAGCGATCTGCTAATGGCAAGATACATAAATTTTGAAAGCGAAGATTGCAAACAAGAGTATTTTGTACTAAAAACACTCAAAAATGGCAAGAAGGAGCTAAAAAGCATATCAGAAAAAACACCTTGTGATACGCCAATAGAATAATCATGAAATTTAGAACCATATTATTAATAAATTTGTTAGTAAGCTTAAATTTATATGCTTACGAGCCTTTAAGCCCAGACGAAGCTATGAGAAAATTTGCCTCTGACTTTTTACAGATAAACGACTATCCGCTTGATCCTACAATGGACTATGGTAGCCATACTATATCGCCAAGCTTTACCTGCTATGACGACAAAGGAAAGTATAAATTTAAAAAATACTCTTTAGAAGACTTTATATGTCAGTCAGACTATAACTCTTTTAGGGATAACTATTTTGCTGATCTTTATAATCTAATCGTAAAAGAAGCTCCAAATTTAAAAGACAAAGCTCAAAAGATAGCTAGAGAGAGGATAAAAGATAGCAAAAAAGAGTGCATTAGATACTCAAAAAAAGAGTATGACTATAGCTTTGTAGAGAGCAAGGCTTTATTTGTATCTGAAAGTATAGGTTGTATAAGTGAAAAGTATAGAGACTTTACAGCAAAGCTAGCTTTAATGCTTTATGAGAACGATGAAAAGTTATTTAGTAGAATTTATGGCGAAGATTATGAGAAATTTAAAGATGTTTTTGAAGATACCATCTCTATATCAGACCTAAAATTTGAAGGCATAAGCGCAAAACAAAAAGAAGAAAATTTAAAGCTTTATGAAAATTTTAAAGAAGAATATAAGGACTACGATATTGAGAGCTTTGAGTATAATCATTGCTGGGATGTAAGCTATGTTTTATTAGTCCAATACTCGCTAATAGACAAAAATGGCCACTTAGTTTTACCAGAGAATAGAAAAGACAAGTAATGTGTTCGTTTGTAAAGTAAAACTCGTACAACCTAGAGGCAAATGTCTAAATTTTGTTTAAAGTGGATAAGTAACAAAATGATTAAATTTATAGTTTTAATATTTGCTTTAGCAAGCGGCTTAAATGCAAAAGATGCTATCATCAAGTCCAAAAATGGAAACTCCTTGATATTTAAAGAAGCTGAGAAAAATGAACATTTTGAGGTAAATTTATACAAGAAACTAATCTTTTCTAGCAAAGAATATAATTCTACGATATACATCAATAACGACACGTACTACTTTGGTCCTAATAGCAGTATCTTGTCTAGTTCTGGTAGATACGTAATATTAGATACTTTGGAGGGAGGCTATATAACTGGTTATTCTGATGATAAAGATGAAAAACCTTTGTGGAAAGATAAGACACATTGTTTGGTTATTGATTTACAAAATGGCTGTGTTTTGATAAACGAAACAGATGATGCCTGCATGATGGAGTGGAAAGGAGATGAGCTATATAATAATGCAGAACAACAAAAAGAGAGAATCGAGCTAAAAAGGAATATAAAAGACGATTTGGACCATCTTTTAAAGTGTGAAAATATAGGTTTTATGGATATAAATGAGTGTAAAAAGCAAAACAAAGGCAAGGTGGATAATGCTATCCGCTGCAACCCAATAAACTCTAAGAATATAAAAGAATATGAGAAATATCTAGGTAGTGATATAAATTCGGACACAAATAGTATCTTGAATAGATCACGATAGATTTATCTTAAATACAAATAAGGAAAATTATGAAATTTAAAATAGTATTGCTAGCAAGCTTGTTAATAAACTTAAATTTAAGTGCTTTTGAGCCCATAATGCCAGGTGAAGCTTATGAGAAAGCTAGCGATGATTATGGGCAGGTTGATGGTGGAGCTTTTTGTGATGCAGACTATGGTACCGACTTTATTACTCCTAGCTTTAAATGCTATGACGATAAAGAGAAATATAAATTTAAAGAGTACTCTTTAGAAGATTTCATATGCCAGTCAAGAAGTACTGCTTTTAGAGATAACTACTTTGCTGATCTTTATAATCTAATAGTGAAAGAAAAACCAAATTTAAAAGACAAAGCTCAAAAGATAGCAAGAGAGAGGATAGCTCAAACTAAAAAAGAGTGTATAAATAAATTTTCAAAAGAGTTTAAACAAAATTGCAAACTAACATTTAGTATATCTGGCGCTATTCTTTGTTCTAGATCATACTACAGAAGCTATACTGCTAAACTAGCTTTACTTCTTTATAAAAACGACAAAGAGCTTTTTAAAAGAATTTATGGCGAAGACTATGAGAAATTTAAAGAGGTATTTGAAGATACTTTAAAATATGTGCCGATACTTTACTCAGAAGTAGAGCTAAATGGTATTAAAAATACAGACAAAAATCCTTATGCTGAGTTTTTAAGAAAATATGATGACTATACTGGTAATTATGGTAATTATAAAATCCACGATCTAATTTATATAGTCTTAGTGCAATACTCCCTAATAGATAAAAATGGTCATTTAGTTTTACCAGAGAATAGAAAAGAGGAGTAGTGCATAAATTTTCTACAAAGGATTTTTAATGAGTTTGAACTTTATCTTAATCATAATTTTCTTTGAAATAGGAATATTCTTACTATTTCTTTTTCTCAAAGCTCTATTTAAAAAGATCTCTCAAAAATTTGATACTCTATTTTTTAAGCTAGTTTTATTTGTCACATTAAATGTTTGGATCGGATGTGGTTGCTTTTTATACAATACCTCAAAAGATCTTTTAGATCCTACTTTTTGGGACCCAGATACTGGAGATTTTCTTTTTTTACCTTTTATATCAGTGCTAATCTTAATAAATTTATCTTTAGTTGCAACTATTGTTATATTACGCATCATTTACCAAATAATAATTAAATATAGGTAAAGGCAAGGAAATAGAATGAAATTTAAAATTATATTGTTAGCCCTGATTGCTAGTTTAAATTTAAGCGCTTTTGAACCTTTAAGCCCTGAAAATGCTATCAATAAGTTTAGTAATGATTTTTGCCAACTAAATGATTATGATTCAAGCCCCTGGAGAGATTACGGCACAAATAGCAAGCCAAGCTTTGCCTGCTATGACGCCAAGGGTAAATATAAATTTAAAAAATACTCTTTAGAAGACTTTATATGCCAGTCAGACTATAACTCTTTTAGAGATAACTACTTTGCTGATCTTTATAATCTAATAATAAAAGAAGCTCCAAATTTAAAAGAAAAAGCTCAAAAGATAGCTAGAGAAAGGATAAAAGATAGCAAAAAAGAGTGCATTAGATACTCAAAAAAAGAGTATGACTATAGCTTTGTTGCTAAGTCAGCATTTTTTGTATCTGAAAGTATCTACTGCATAAAGAATTTCTATAGAGAGTATACTGCTAAGCTATCTTTAATGCTTTACGATGATGATAGAGGACTATTTAGTAGAATTTACGGAGAAGATTACGAGAAATTTAAAGAGGTATTTGAAGATACTTTAAAATATGTACCGATAGAAAATGGTAGCATGCCAAGAGATGTAAAAAGAGCTGAAATAAACAACGACTTTTTACAAAAATACAAAAGTTACCACTATGATGACGACTACCCACAGATAGATGATATGCTATATATCATGCTCGTGCAATACTCACTCATTGACAAAAATGGTCATTTAGTTTTACCAGAGAATAGAAAAAATGATGTCAAAAACTAGTTTTTTATACTTATTGCTACTTTTAGCTATATTTTCTAATGCCAAAAACTTAAGCATAGAAACATACAGCAAGGATAACAAATGCTCCATAAGTATAAATGATGAAGAGATTTATAGCAGGGAGTGCGAGTATGAGCTTGAACCAAATTTGATCTTTTATACCAAATTTAATCGTAGCGAAGTGTGGATATTTCAAGACATACAAAACTATGCCGCCTGCAGCGGACACGGCTCTTTGAGAATTTTTGAAAAGAAAGATGACGACAAGATAAAATTTCAAGGTGAGATAGATTGGTGCACGAGTGTGCCATTTTTCGAAGTCACCAATGAAGGCATCTTGGTAATAGACAAACCACACAAAAATGCACTAACCAACAACTGCGATCCAAATTTTAAAGGTAGCGGAAAACTATCAAATGAAAGAAAATATAAATTTGAGAATGGGAAGATCAAAAAGATATAGTTTTGCCTTTGTTAAATAGATATAATGCGACTAAAAAAGCACGGACATAGGTATGACAAACAAGATATTTATTTTTTATTTTACGGCACTAGGCTTTATGACGCAAAATGCTTACGCAAAAGATATAAATTTAACGGGGATTTACAAGAGTGAGCCTTGTAATATTTCAATAGAAATAGCAAAAAATACCAATAAAGCGAAGTATTTTTACAAGATAGTGGAGAATAATCAGACAAAATCACAAGGCTATATATCAAGCATAAAAAGCAACGGCGAAGGTGGATTTTACATAAAATTTAAAAAGATTGGCGGAGAGTATAAAAATGGTAGTATAGTCATACAAAACTATGGAAATTCTATGAACGAGTATAATCACTTTGAAGATTGCGATAGTAAATACTTAAAATTTGATAAATAAGGCTAGCGTGCGTGATTTTGCAATTACTATTTTGCAGTAAATTTTAATAGAAAGAACTTATGGTAGTTTTTAGATTTTTTATTTTAATCAATTTATTCTTTGCATTTATCAAGGCTGATGAGTTCGGGTATTACTATGAAAATGAAAAATTTTTAATAGCTACTCCAATGTTCGAATGCGAGGGTGACATACATTGTATAAATGGTGGTTATTTTGGGGTAAATAAAAGAAATAGCAAAAGTTTAGAAATTTTATCAAAACCAACACCGATAAAAAATAGTGTAAATGAGCGCTTGATGGGGTATAAATTTAAGAATTCAAACTACATATATGAAATTTATGGCGACATAATGTCTGGTGGAAAAATGTATTTAAACGTTTTTAAGCAAGGAAAAACTATTTTTAAAAGCGATGATTTACAACAGATAGAACAAGAAGAATTCCTATCCAAACTTAAAGAAATAGATAAAAGGCTACCTGCTAGCTTTGATAAATTTTATAAGAAGCTACAAAATAAATACAAACATGAAGACTATAAATAAAATAATTCTCTTTTGTTTAGTGTTATCTATATCACCTGCTCTTTTTGCAGAGCAAGCCACCAAGCAGTGCTTTAGTGGATATTTAGATAGTAAAGCTCGTTTTATAGATGAAAATAAATTTGATGAATTTGACTTTTCTGTCATTTTGGCTGACACTCGTACAAAATTTTTGGGCTATATCGGAGCTGATTATCACAGGCTACATATAAATTTTAGTAGCGTCAAAAAAACCTCAAATACAAAATATATAGTATCTGGTGAGTACAAAATAACCGCAGAGGCTCGCCCATTTAACGGCGAAATTCAAATAACAAAGATAAAAAAGTATGCGAATTTAAACTACGGCGTTGATGACTTTATGAAAGGTAAGATCGATGCTCAAGGCATAGCCTTAGCGAGCTATTTTTTAAAAGGTGATGGAGGTTTTCTGGCCAAAGGTCAAATGCTCATGAAATGGTACATTAATAGCGATCAAAGGCTAGTGTATGACGATATATCAGAAGATAAGGATATATACGCAAATAATTTATTTTGCGGAGAGTGCAAGGTAGGCAAGGCGCAAACAAAGCCATGCGCGTGGGGGCATTACAGGATACCAAACAGCGGCGATCTTGACATAGGTGCCGGGGAGTTTAGTCCTAGTCCAAAATATCTTAACAACGGCTGGAGCGACTTTAACAAGAATGAGTAAATTTTCTATAAAAAGCTTTTTAATACTATCTTTAATTGTAGGATTTCTAAATTTAACAGCTAGCGAAAATTTACCACACACGACAAGCATAGGTGAGATCAAAATCGGTCAAAATTTAGCTTTGAAAAATGTCACATACTTTTTAGATGGCGAAAAGACAAGCTTTGTAAATTTAGACAAAACGCAGATTATGACACTTGATTTTTGCTGTGGCGGTAACGGCGAAATTCAAAGGATAAACGTCAAATTTTATGATAAAAATTTAACCAAAGACTATATAAATTTCAGCAAGACAAAAGAATTTACTACAAATTCTGGTATCAAACTGGGCGACAAACAAGAGCAAATTTTAAATAAGCTTGGCAAGCCAAGAGACCAGCAAGAGCAAAACAGCACAACCGCTGCGATCTATATCACCGAGCAAAATGAGAGCCGCCTCTTGCAAGAATTTGACATGCCACTCTACTATGAGAGATTTATCTTTTATAGTGGCGTTTTAAAAGAATATGAATTTGGCTTTGAGTATCCGTGATATAAAAAATAAATAGCAAAATAAGTTTAAGAAATATGCCTATCTTGCATATCAAATTTTAATCACAATAACGTTTATTTCGTATCAAAACACGTTTAAGCTTTTTGCTTTGTTTAAGCAAGTTTTTACTACAATCCAAAATTAAATTTAGCTTTTTGGGCTATCATTTGTGAAAACTTCAAGGAGCAAGATGGAACCGATTTATAAAACGCAGATCATCAAATATAAAGGCGAGCAAAAAGCGCAGGTTGATGATATTTTGGTGCGTGAGATCAAGCTTGAAATTTACATAAATGACAAAAAATTTGGTGCCGTTATGGCAACGCCTACCGATCAAAAGGCGCTTGCTGTGGGCTATTTGATCAGTGAAAACGTCATCACAAAGCCAGAAGACATAGCTGAAGTTAGGCTCTCAAGCGACGAGCTAAGCGTCTATGTAAGCGCCAAAGTGAATGAAAAACGCTTAGAGCAGTTTGACGAAGAAAAGGTCATAATAAGTGGGTGTGGCAGAAGCTCAACGGCAAATATCGACCCACAGGCGATGGCGGCAAGAGCCGTAAAAAGCGGGGCTAAATTTAACAAAGATATGATCCTTACGCAGATGAAGGAGTTCTACACGCAGTGCGATCTTTATGAGATGACTGGCTGCGTGCATACGGCAAAGCTCTTTGTGAGCGAAGATAAATTTTACATAGGCGAGGATATCGCTCAGCACAACACGATCGACAAAGCCGTTGGCAAGGCCGTTTTAGACGGAGCTAACTTAGCAAATTCATTTTTGATGGTGAGTGGCAGGCTTAGTTCAGAGATGGTTGCAAAGGCCGTTATGCACGGCATCCCAGCACTTATCTCAAGGACAGCGCCGACTAGCCTTGGCGTGGTGATAGCTCGTAAATTTGAGCTCACGCTTTGCGGCTTTGCAAGGGGCGAAAATATCAACGTTTATAGCGGCGAAGAGAGAATTTATGAGTAAAAATTTAGAAGAGCTAATAAAACAAACGCTAAATAAAAGCGGCAAACTTGACTGCGGAACGGCCTTTAAGATCGCAAACAAGCTAGGCATCGAGGTAAGCGAAGTGAGCGACGAGGCAACCAGACTTGGCATCAAGATAGATAACTGCGAGCTTGGGCAGTTTGGTGGCTTGGATAAAGACCGCGGTAAATTTACATTGTCACTAAAACTAAAAGAAGTGAGCGACGAAAAGGGCAGAGTTTTTTGCAAAGATGCAAGGGATATGGCGGCAGCTAATGGCGGACTAAAGACCATGCGCTCTACACTTAGAGACTACGGCTTTGACGTGAAGTACTGTCAGCTAGGCTGTTTTAAGGAAAAGAAAGGCAAAAAGATGAGAGTAAAGACAAAGACTTGGATAGAAAACGACGAGGGCGAGCTTATATTTGGCAAGGGTAAAACCGAGGTTTTAGACGTGATAGCCGAGGTTGGCTCGATATCAAAGGCAGCTGAAATTTTAGGTATGAACTATAAAAAATGCTGGTCGCATCTGCAAATTTTGCAAAAAAATTTAAAAGAAGACCTCTTTACGACCAAGCAAGGTGGCGGAGATAACGCTGGCACTACACTAAATGATAGGGCCCATGAGCTTATAAACGCCTATAAACAGCTTCAAAACGACATCGAAGACTATGCAAATAAGCGCTTTAAAGAGCTATTTTTAAAACAAGACGATAAGACAAAAGATAAAAAATAAACCAAATTTTTAAAAGGAGAAAACATGTATGTAAAACTAAACGACAGGACTTATCTAAACAAAGATAAGATCACAAGAATCAAGATCGATAGCGTTCAAGACGGTATTCGTATCCGTTTCTATGAGGGTGCAAACCAAGTTGCTAAGAGCCAAAGATTTGAGAGTGAAGCAAAAGCTAACGAGTGGTTAGAAAAAAACTTCTTAAACAAATAATCACACGAGTGGGCGCCCTGCCCGCTTGTAACCTCACTTTATACAAAATTTCATTATAATCGCACTTTTAACCAAAAGGAAAATCGTGCCAACTATAGATGAAGTAAGAAAAAATATCATTTTAAAAGATGGAATTTACTATTTTGACTACACGGCCTCAGGCCTTGCCTATGAGCCTATCGAAGATGAAATTTCAAAATTTTTAAAAACCTACGCAAACACTCACTCAGACAGCAGCTCAAGCGCCGTGCTAACGCAAAAACGCTACGAAAACGCAAGGGCTGAGTTAAAGGAGCTTTTGGGGCTTGATGAGAGCTTTTATCTCATCGCAACTGGTCAAGGCGCAACGGCTGCGATAAAGAAATTTCAGGAGATAATGGGAATTTATCTGCCACCAACGACAAGAGCTTTGATCGGCGAAGCAAATTTAAGAAGCGTAAATTTACCACTCGTGCTTGTTGGCCCATATGAGCACCACTCAAATGAGATCAGCTTTCGTGAAGGGCTTTGCGACTGCGAGCGCACCTTGCTTGATGAAAACGGCGAGATAGACTACGTGATGCTTGAGAGGACGCTAAAACTAAACACAAAAAGAAAGATCATCGCCTGCTTTAGCGCCGCCTCAAACGTCACAGGCGTGAAAACCGACTACAAGAGAATTTACTCGCTCGTTAAGAAATTTGGCGGAGTGGTGGCATTTGACTGCGCAGCGACCAGCTCGCATGAAATTTTAGACGCAGCCTATTTTGACGCAGCCTTTTTTTCGCCTCACAAGCTACTTGGCGGAGTTGGGAGTTGTGGGCTTTTGGCGATCAAAAAAGAGCTTTATACAAGCGACATACCAAGCTTTGCAGGTGGCGGCACCATCGCACTTGCGACGCCTTCAAAGCACCTTTTTATAAAAAATGTCGAGCAGCTTGAAGAGGCTGGCACGCCATCTATCTTGGGACTGGTGCGAGCAAGCCTAGCTTACAGCCTGCAAGCAAGTGTAGGAGTAGAAAATATCAAAGCTCGCGAAGATGAACTGGCAAATTTCTTTGAAAAAGAGCTAGAAAATATCGAGGATATCACCATTTATGGCCCTAAAAATGCAGAAAAACTGCCTATTTTTTCATTTAATGTGCGCGATATTTCGCCTTATGACTTTGCTGCAACACTTAGCAACAACCACGGCATACAAAGCCGCGCTGGCGTGATGTGCGCTGGGCCTTATGCTTTTGATCTGCTGGGACTTAAAGAAAATAAGATCTTAGAGAAAAAGCCAGGTTTTGTAAGGGTGAGCATGCACTACACGCATACAAAAGAGGACGTACTCTATCTCATAAACGCTATCAAATCATCTATCAAAAAGCACCGTGAGCTTTGGGGTGAGGAAAAGGCGATGTATGAGATGTTTGGCGGGAAAATTTAGGCTAAATTTGTTGTTTCGGGTTAAATTTATTAGGTTTTGAAATTTAAAAGCTTTGCTTTAAACAGCCTCTACGAAACCAGTTATGTTGTCTAAATTTAAACTGGCTTTATCTATAAAAATTTAAAATTTATCATGGTAGCACATAAGCTCAACAACAAAGTTTGCCTGCCCACTCAATAAAAATATTTAAATTTAACTTGTAACTTTAGTGGCAATTACAACTTTTGATTTGCCCAAATTTTAATAGCAAAGTCTTTTAAAAATAGGTTTTGAAATTTAAACGCTTTGCTTTAAGTAGCTTCTATAAAGTTAGTTTTTTAAATTTAAACCTGCCTCATCTACATCAAATTTCATCACTCCAAAATAAAATTTGACTATAAAACCAAAACCTATCATAGCGACACACAAACCCAACCAAATAACTTCAAATTTAACTTGTAAATTTAGTAGCGGCTACTACTTTTTCTATTTTACTTAGCTCAAATTTTAATAGCAATCTTTTGCGATAGCCTAGAAAAACGAAACGTTTTTTACAATTTAAATAAAGCAAGCCATGTAAATTTAATATCCTATGCACTTAAATTTATTAGCTTCAGAGTGGATAAATTTAGGCGTTTTTAAAATTTAGAAGCCAAGATTTCAAATTTTATTTTGAAATTTCATCTTTTATCTTTTGATAAAGCTCCAAAATTTCATCTTTTTTGATGATGAAGCTATTTTTATTTGCGATTAGATAGGCTGAGCTTTGTATGATATCACCAGCCACTTTTAGCCCATTTTGCTTCATAGTTGAGCCAGTTTCGACCACATCGACGATCGCGTCGCTTAGCCCAACAAGCGGCGCTAGCTCGATCGAACCATAAAGCTTGATGATCTTGACGCCAACTGCAAGCTTAGCAAAATAGTTTCTCGTGATATTTGGCATTTTTGTAGCGATCTTTAGCTCAGACCTTGAAAAATCAAGCTCATCTTCGTTTTTTATGCCGATGCAGACCTTGCACTTGCCTATTTGCAGATCAAGTAGCCTCACCACATTTGGCTTATGCTCTTCAAGGACGTCAAGGCCGACCACGCCGATATCTGCAGCGCCTTCTGTGACGTATGTTGGTATATCTTGGTTGCGAACCATTAAAAATCTAAAATTTCCCTCTTCAAGGATAAGCTTTCTATCCTCAAACATAAAGCTAGAGCCAAAAATTTTTCTAAAAATTTCAAGTGTATCTTCTGCGATCCTGCCCTTTGGCAAGGCTACTGTTATCATTTTAAAATTTCCTTTTTCTCATCGATTATTTTTTGCATGGCACGAAAGATCAGCATCTTGTCGCAAATGGCATTTTTAAAAAATTTAGATAAAAAGTCACCATCTCCGCCAGTAAAATATACTTTTTTGCTGCCTGCAAGCTTTGAAATGAGCGTGATAATGGGCTTTATGATGCCGTAACTCACAGCATCGCTCGTTTTTTGAGGCAATGCATCGATGTCAATTTGCGAATTTAGTGTCACATCAAGGCGTGGTGAGATGCTTTTATAGGCATTTAACATAGTTGCAATACCTGGCAAGATGTAGCCGCCAAGATGAAGTGAGTTTGCCATTATATCAACGGTGATAGCACTTCCAGCATCTACTATAACGCCATCATTTATCATATAGCAACCCGCTTTTCTATCTACTCCGAGCCCCTGATAGATCGTGTCTATCTCAAAGTAAGACTCTAAATTTACAAACATTTCATCCTTATCTACCATGCGTAAAATTTCTTCATTTACACAGATAAAATAGACCTTTTCATTTGGCTTGTAGTTTTTAAATTCGCTAACTTTTATGTGTGTGATCTTGCCATTTTGCAAAAAAGAGGCGTTGGTGTTGCCGATATCACACAAAATCATAACAGCTCCAGCCTTGCTCTTTGAAGTAGTTTAGGGATTTTGAGCAAATTTGAGAGTTGTAAAAGATCACACGTTTTTTGATCTTGGTTTGAAATTTATCTTCAAATTTAGTGCAAATTTCATTTATCTCGCTGGCTTCTTTGAGCAAAAGCCTGCTCTTTGCATTTCTTAAAAAAACGATCTCGTAGAAATTTTTTGTATTAACACCAAAAAACGCCTCAAGCGAGCGTTTCTTGGTAAATTCGCTAAGATCAAGCCTTTTTAGATCCCTTAGCAAGATCTTTTTAGCTTCAAAAAGCTCCCAAATTTTTTGGTTCATTGCCCTAGATTAACATACTCGTTATCGTAGTAAAATGCGCCATTACCCATGAAGCTTTTATCTTTTATCTCATCGCTAAACTCGTAAATTTCAGCTCCGCTAAGGTCTAAATTTGTCTTTATAACATAACCTGTTTTTTCGATGACATAGAGCTTATTGTTGATGATAGTAGCCGCTGAGAAGATAGCAAATTTGAAATTTACCTTATTTTGCTCTTTTAGCATAAGGTCTGTTCTTACTATCGTGCCATCTTTTTTAAAGATGTAAATTTCATCGTTATGAACTAGCACGTCTTTGATCTCGCCGTCATAATAAACTGTCTGGCTTGGGTTGATGACGATTAGTTTTTTGGCTGTTGCTGCGATTAGGTTATCGCCCTCAACGCCTAAGAATATGATGTTATTAAAGAAATTTTCAGAGCTTACGACAACGTCGCGTAAAATTCTACCACTATCTTTTTGCACGATGTAAATTTTGCCATCAAGCGCTGGATAGACGATGAGTGAGCTCATGAAGTAAGGTGCCACAACTCTTGAATCAACCGCAGCGATGTCAGAAGAGCTATACTCCATTAGTGTCGTAGCTGTGTTGATGTCGATTAGATAGATGTGGTTTGATGCGCTGATAGCCGCAAGTTGGTTTTGATCAAGCGAGGCTGCTACGATCGCAGTTGGAAATTTACCGCTATAAACGCTGTGACCGCTAGGATCAGTCACGTTTAGATCGCCATTTATGCTAGCTGAGATGACAAAGCCGTTGTTTTCGTTTAAGAAGTTGAAATTTTCAGGCAAGGTAACGCTTTTATTTAGCCCATTTTTAGTGATGATGTTGCCATTATCAAGCGTTGCGCCATTTGCATTTGCTGATTTGATGTAAGAAGGAAGATCTTTTGACAAAGATATCTCACCAGAAGTTTGCGCAGGCTCAAAATATTGTCTTTTTGTGCCGCATCCGCTTAGAACTAAAGCCAAGGCAAAGGCCAAGAATAGTGTAAGTTTTTTCATTATTTTATTCCCTGATAGTGTTTTAAATTTTTAACTAAAGTTTGTAGTTGTGAGTCAAGTGCGATCTTGTCAAATTCCACATTTGCCTCTTTGATTTTATTTTGTTTTAAAAGCTCAAAACCTTTTAAAAGTGCGTTGTATTCGCTTAAAATTTGAGTATTTGCATCGCCAGTTTGTGAAAGAATGATATCTTTTACGATCGGATTTACTTTTAAATTTACAAGCTCACTAATGCCTTTTGTATCGTTTTTATCGAGCATTTGTCCAAGTGAAAAAAGTGCATATAAGCTTGGCTCTTTCTCCTTTAAAACATTTAAAGCGTTTGCGTCATTTGGGTTTAATATAAGCTTTGAATAGGCTAAATTTGCCTCCTCAACCCTATTGTCGTTTAAAACCTTACTAGCGTAAAATCCGATGAGTGCGACGATAGCTGCCACGCATAGCACGATCAGCAAAGTTTTGTATTTCCTAAAAAAACGCTCTCCCTTGATCATACTCTCAAGAAACTGCTCTTGGGCGTCGATCTCTTTTTTTATCTCGGTTAAGTCTTCTTTTATAGCCAACGTTTTTCCTTGCTTTTGAAAAATTTTAATTCGCAGATTTTAGCATAATTAAATTAAAAGTAGCCCAAAATTAAAGCTTGAATGTGATATAATGCCTCAAAATCAATTAAAAGGTTGCTTAATAATGCAAATAGACGACACTCTCTTAAATAAACTAGAAAAACTCTCAGCATTACAAATTAATGATGAAAAAAGAGAAGAGATCAAGAAGCAATTAAGTGAAATCGTATCTTTTGTCGATGTTTTAAACGAGCTTGATCTAAGCAGCGATGAGGCCGTAGTTAGCTCTATAAAAGGCGGCACTCCATTAAGAGAAGATGAGCCACATTTAAGTGACGTTGTCGATGAAATTTTAAAGCACGCCCCTTCACGCGAAGGACACTTTTTTGCCGTGCCAAAGATCATAGAGTAAAATATGGATCTAATCGAACAACTCCAAGCAAAAGGCCTAAACGCCGTTCAAACACCAGAAAGTAGCCTATCAGGCGACATCCAAACGCTTCTAAAAACCGTTGTTTTTAACAAAGCTAGCGACCTCCACCTAGTCTCAAGGTCTGAGCCTCAAATAAGGATAGATGGTACTTTAAGGCCACTTGAATTTGGCGTGCTAAGCGGCAAAGATATAGAAAATTTATGCTACGCTCTGATCACAGACGCCCAAAAAAGCGAGCTAGAAAACAACAAAGAGCTTGACTTTGCCATAGAGCTTCCAAATATCGGCCGCTTTCGTGGCAACTACTACTACACGATGAATGGCGATCTAGCCGCAGCTTTTCGTATCATACCTATCGATATACCTTCGCTTGATGATCTAAATGCGCCACAAATTTTTAAATATATCATCAAACGAGAAAAGGGCCTTATCCTAGTTACTGGACCAACGGGTAGTGGTAAATCAACGACGCTTGCAGCGATGCTTAATGAGATAAATTTAAATTATAGAAAGCACATCATTACCGTTGAGGACCCAGTTGAGTTTGTGCATAACAACAAAAAAGCCCTATTTTCACATAGAAACATAGGCACCGACACGCACTCTTACTCAAAAGCGCTAAAATTTGCACTTCGCGAGGACCCTGATATCATACTTGTGGGCGAGATGAGGGATAGAGAGACGATCTCTACGGCTATTACAGCGGCTGAGACTGGACACCTAGTCTTTGGCACTCTTCACACAAACTCGGCCATACAAACTATAAATAGGATCGTTGATAGCTTCGATGGAAGTGAGCAGCTTCAAGTAAGAAACATGCTTAGCGTTTCGCTAACTGCCGTCATCTCACAAAGTCTGATACCAAAAATAGGCGGCGGAAGGTGCGCTGTACATGAAATTTTGATAAACAACATGGCGATATCAAACTTGATACGCGAAAACAAAGTGCATCAAATTTACTCTCAAATGCAGCTAAATCAGCAACAAACCGGCATGAGCACGCAGACTCAAGCCCTGATGAAAGCGCTAAAAGAGGGCATGATTACAAAAGAAAACGCGCTAGCATACTCAACTAGCCAGCAAGAACTTCAAAATTTAATAGGAACTGTATGATGGATTTAGTAACTTGGTTTGACATTATCATTATCGCCCTTGTCTTGATGCTGGGCGTAAAGGGCATAATAAATGGCCTCATAAAAGAGACTTTTGGGCTCATCGGACTTATCGGAGGTTTAGTTGTTGCTAGCAGGTTTTCAGATGTGGCTGAGGGTTTTATAAGTAAAAATATATATAAATTTGAAAATCCTTCATTTTTACAATTTGTCGCATTTATCGGACTTTGGCTAGTTTTTTGGCTGGTTTGTCTGCTGGTTGGTAAATTTTTATCAAAGATTGTTTCAGTAAGCGGACTTGGCTTTTTAGACAGACTTGGTGGATTTGTTATGGGAAGTGGCAAAATTTTCCTCACATTTTCAGCAGTCGTTGCCGTGATGTCAGGCACTTCGCTAAACAAAATGATCGAGCCATACTTTACAAATAGCAAGGTCTATCCGCTCCTACTTGAAACTGGCAGGTGGATAACAAACGTCGATATGAAAAATATCAAAAACGAAATAGATGAAATGGTAGCAAGACCAAAGGATACAAACAAGAGTGATGCATTTATATCAATGGATGCAAATGCGAGCACAAATACCGACACAAACGTCACCAAAGGGGAGTGAGATGATAGAAAATTTAGAATACGATGCGTTACTTGAGAAATTTAAAAGGGTACTTCGCGACAATGGTTTAAAATATACAAAACAGCGTGAAATTTTGCTAAAAACGCTTTATAACAACGACGAACACTTTACACCAGAGAGGCTATATCTTTTCATAAAAGAGACCTACCCTGAGCTAAATATCGGCATCGCAACAGTTTATAGAACGCTAAATTTACTTGAAGAATCAGAGATGGTAACATCTATCAGCTTTGGTTCGCAAGGCAAGAAATTTGAGCTTGCCACAAAGCCACACCACGACCACATGATATGCAGAAAATGCGGCCTTATCATAGAATTTGAAGATCCTATGATAGAAAAAAGGCAAATAAGCATTGCAAAAGAGCATGGCTTTAAACTAACTGGTCACATGATGCAGCTTTATGGAATTTGCGAAAAATGTTCAAAAAATAATATAAAGGGAAAGTAAGGTGATATTTGACAACCAACATGAAATTCAAAGATTAGAAAGCATAGATGAGCTTAGAAATTTAGGTATAAATCCATATCCACATTTTCTTAGAAGAGATATGAATATCTCTAAATTTAGACTCAAATTTAATTACATAAAAGATACTGAAGATAAAAAAGCAGAGGGGCAGCTAGTAGGCCTTGCTGGAAGAATAAAGCTAATCCGCGACGCTGGTAAAGCGGTCTTTGCAAACATCGAAGACGAAAATGGAAATTTACAAATTTACTTTAGCAATAAGACGCTTGATCCAGAGTGGTTTAAAATCGTTAAGAAATACGTAGAAATAGGCGATATCGTCTATGTTAGAGGCTACGCCTTTATAACAAAAACTGGCGAATTTTCAATGCATGTAAATGAGCTTAGCTTAGCTACAAAATCAATAAGTCCGCTTCCAGAGAAGTACCACGGGCTAGTTGATGTAGAGACAAGATACCGCCAAAGATACCTTGATATGATAATGAACCCTGAAGTTAGGGCTGACTTTAAAAAGCGCTCGGTGATTATAAGCACGATTAGAAGATTTTTTGAAGAAAAGGGCTTTTTAGAGGTTGAAACTCCGATGCTTCACCCAATAGCTGGCGGCGCAAATGCAAAACCATTTGTGACATTTCACAACGCTCTTGGAGTTGAGAGATACCTAAGAATCGCTCCCGAGCTATATCTAAAACGTCTTGTAGTTGGTGGCTTTGAGGCTGTTTATGAGATGAATAGAAACTTCAGAAATGAGGGCATGGACCTAACCCACAACCCTGAATTTACAAGCATAGAGTTTTACTGGGCATATCACAACTACCACGATCTAATGGGCATCACAGAGGATCTATTTAATGTCATTTTAGAAAAACTTGGCATGGAGAAAGTGATAAATTTTGATGGCATGGAGATTGATTTTAGCAAGCCATTTAAACGCATAAGCTATAAAAAAGCCTTAGTTGAGATAGGCGGACTTGCTGAAGATGTGGTAAATGATAAGGATAAAATTTTAGCAAAACTAAGAGCTGACGGCTTTGAGGCAAACGAGAAGCTTGACCTTGGACACTTGCAGGCTGAACTCTTTGACAACTACGTAGAGAGTAAGCTAATACACCCAACTTTTGTCATCGACTATCCGATCTCTATAAGCCCACTTTCAAGAAGAAGTGATACAAATCCTGACGTGGCAGAGAGATTTGAGCTATTTATCGCTGGTCGCGAGCTAGCAAATGGCTTTAACGAGCTAAATGATCCAATTGATCAATACAACCGCTTTAAAGCGCAGATCGACGCTAAAAACGCAGGCGATGACGAGGCACATGAGATGGACGAGGACTATGTAAAAGCCCTAGGATACGGCATGCCACCAGTTGCAGGCGAAGGCATAGGCATCGATAGGCTTGTCATGCTTTTAACAGATAAAAAATCAATCCGCGACGTTGTCCTCTTCCCAGCGATGAGGCCACTAAAAACTGAGACAAAGGAGAACGAAAAATGAGTTTGCAAAGCTATGATAAAGATATTTACGACCTAGTAAATTTAGAGTTAAAACGCCAGTGTGACCACCTTGAGATGATCGCTAGCGAAAATTTCACATATCCAGATGTTATGGAGGTGATGGGCTCAATCCTAACAAACAAATACGCCGAAGGCTATCCTGGCAAGAGATACTATGGTGGCTGCGAATTTGTAGATGAGATCGAGCAAATCGCGATCGATAGATGCAAAGAGCTTTTTGGATGCGAATTTGCAAACGTTCAACCAAACTCAGGCTCACAGGCAAACCAAGGCGTTTATGGTGCTTTGCTTAACCCAGGCGATAAAATTTTAGGCATGGATCTAAGCCATGGCGGACACCTAACTCACGGCGCAAAGGTAAGCAGCTCTGGCAAGATGTATGAGAGCTTTTTCTACGGCGTTGAGCTTGATGGTCGCATAAACTACGATAGGGTTATGGATATCGCAAAGATAGTAAAACCAAAAATGATCGTTTGTGGCGCAAGCGCATATACAAGAGAGATCGAGTTTAAGAAATTTAGAGAGATAGCTGACGCTGTTGGTGCGATACTATTTGCAGACGTTGCTCACATCGCTGGCCTAGTCGTAGCTGGTGAGCATCAAAATCCTTTCCCGCACTGCGACGTCGTAAGCTCAACTACGCATAAAACTCTAAGAGGCCCAAGAGGCGGTATCATAATGACAAACAACGAAGAGTACGCTAAAAAGATAAACTCTTCTATATTCCCAGGCATCCAAGGCGGACCACTAGTTCACGTCATCGCTGCAAAGGCAGTTGGCTTTAAGCACAACCTTAGCCCTGAGTGGAAAATTTACGCTAAACAAGTAAAAGCAAACGCTAAAAAACTTGGCGAAGTGCTAATAAGTAGAGGCTTTGATCTAGTAAGTGGCGGCACTGATAACCACCTAATCCTAATGAGCTTCTTAAACCGCGATTTTAGCGGAAAAGACGCAGATATCGCTCTAGGAAATGCTGGTATAACTGTAAATAAAAACACAGTTCCAGGCGAGACAAGAAGTCCGTTTATCACAAGCGGCATACGTGTAGGTAGCCCAGCTCTAACGGCTCGTGGCATGAAAGAGGCTGAATTTGAGCTAATAGCAAACAAGATCGCTGACGTGCTAAGCGACATCAACAACGCATCTTTACAAGAGAAGACCAAGAGCGAGTTAAAAGAGCTAGCTCATAAATTTATAATCTACGATAAAGCGACATTTTGATGCAAAGTATTGATACATCTCTTATAAAGATAATAACGACCCACTACTACATCAAACGTGACACGATCGTCAATAAGATAGAGTATAAGGGCAAAATTTTCTTTGATAAATTTGAAAAGATCAACGAACCACTAACTTATAGCGTTATGAAAGAGCATGAAGAGGGCAAAGCTATAATCGCCCACTCGCTAATCAATGCAAGTGACAAGGTCGAAAACATAGTCTTTGACTACAACGGCAGAACTCCAGATAGGTTTTGGCATAGAGCGCAGCTTCTTTTAAGAGAAGAAGGCTTTATAAATTTCACAGCCTATGAGACCAAGACGCCAGGACATTTACACCTTTATGTGCATAAAGGTCACACTACGCTAAATGAAGCTTGCACGCTTGCAAATATGCTAAGCGCAAAGCTCTCACAAAAGTTAGCCAAAGAGTGGAGAATGTTCCCAAATATCGACATGCCAAAAGAATTTAACATCCTAACTTTGCCATATAACCTCTATCAAAAAGAGCGCGGGGCAAGTTGGTCAAAATATATGTAAGGAGAGATAATGGAAAACGAAGAGTTAAAAGATATACTTTTAGAAAAAGATGATGAGGCAAAGGGTGCAAAACTAAAGAAACTTCTTATGTTTATAGCAGCTCTTGTTATACTATTTTTAATCATCATCGTAGCCATGAAGCTTATAAACTCAGGCGACTCAACACAAGCACAAAACGAAGCTGACTCAAGACTAGTTCTGCCTCCAGTGCCAGCAGAGCAGCCAGTCGATACACAGGTGCCTGCACAAGATACAAATTCAGATGTTAAAAAAGGCGATACTCAGCTTTTCGAGCAAGTGCCTATCGTGCCTGAAAATAAGCAACAAGATGATTTTGAAGATATGATCAAAAAGCTAAAAGATAAAGAAGGTGCAAAATCAGCTCCTAAAACTGAAGAGCCAAAAGAGGTAGTAAAAGCTGTCGAGCATCCAGCTGAAGCACCTAAAAAAGCTGAGACAAAGGTAGAAGCTCCAGCTAAAAAAGCTGAAACAAAAAGCGAAGCTAAAGCAGAGAAGAAAGCTGAAGCAAAGCCAGCCAAAACTGAGGCAAAAGCAGAGAAGAAAGCTGAAACTAAAGCTGAGAAAAAACCTGAAACTAAGGTAGAAAAAAAGGCTGAAGCTCCTGCAAAAGCAGAAAAAGTAGAAAAAAAAGCTGAAGCTCCAGCAAAAGCCGAGAGCGTCGCAAAAGGCTCTTATGTACAAGTATTTGCAACTAGCAAATTTAACCCAAATGCCGACTATATGAAAAAAATAGCAGCCAAAGGATATAGCTATAAGACTATAAAAGCTGGTGAGCTAACTAAAATTTTAGTTGGTCCATTTGATGAAAAAGGGCTACAAAAAGCTGTAAATGACATAAGAAAAGATGTCAATAAAGACGCTTTTGTCTTTAGAGCAAAATGAAAACCTTCGCAGTTTTTGGAGATCCGATAGCTCACTCGGTATCTCCAAGACTACACAACAAAGCCATTGCCGATCTAGCTCTTGATGCCCTATATACTAGGGTCTTGCTAAAAGATGGCAATGAGCTAATCAATAAATTTAAATCCCTAAAACTAAACGGCGCAAATGTCACACTCCCACATAAAGAATTTGCTCTAAATTTAGCCGATGAGGCTTCAGAAGCAGCCCGTAAAATAGGCTCTGCAAACACTTTGGTGCTAAAAAATGAGAAAATTTATGCCTACAACACTGACGCACCTGGCTTTTTAAAAGCGATAGCAAATTTCAAAGAGGCAAAAAGCGCCATCATCCTTGGAGCTGGAGGCACTGCAAACGCCCTAGCCTACGCACTTAGATCACAAAATATAGATATTTGCATACTAAATAGAAGCAAGGCAAGACTTGATAAATTTAAAGATCACTACGAGTGCTTTAGCTGGGATGATTATAAAGAGCATAAATTTGATCTAGTGGTAAATTCAACCTCAGCAGGGCTAAAAGATGATCTTTTGCCAGCACCAAAAGAGATTTTAGATGGCATTTTAAAAAGCGCTAAATTTGCATTTGATGTCATTTACGGCAAGCAAACGCCATTTTTAAAAGAGGCTAAAAGCCAAAATTTAGCATGCAAAGACGGAGCTGATATGCTCTTGTATCAAGCGGTCTTGGCGTTAAATTTATTTTATAATGGCAGCCTTGATGAGAAAAAGATAGAAATTTCTATGCGAGAGGCTCTTAGTTTATAAGGCTCGCAAGACCTCATCGTTCATTGCGTAAAATCAAAATGGAAAAATCATCAAGCTTAAAAAGCCAAGCTCTAAAGCTTAGCGATATAAATTTTAACTCCTTTAGCCACTCTAAAGCGCCTTAAACTACGATGATACTAGCTTGAACGATGGAACGCTTGAAATAAAACATTTGCACGATAAATTTAAAAAGCTAGGCATCTTACAAGAGCCAAATGAGCACTTTGATCTTGATTTAAATAGTGAAATTTTACTGCCTGCCATCTGCCTTAGGATAGATATTTTAAAATTTGATGAGATCAAAGATCTAGCTAAACTACTCATGCTCTATACATACTCCTTAAATGAGTGGTGCTTTTTTATATTTTCAAGCCTAAATTTAGCTGTATCCGCATGATGAGAGAGGTTTTGGCTGCATTGGACTAAATGACGATACAAAAAATGGGAGAGAATTTCTGGAGTTTTGTAAAAGAGAGAAAAATGCAAAGGTTGTTATAAAAGAGCAAATAAATTTTAAAATCAAATAAAACTAAAAGCCTCCCTTGCCGAAGCAAAGGAGGAAAAAATTTACTTTTCAAACGCTTTTTGTAAGCTAAATGGAAACGCTTGATAGCCCATAGCGTTTGTCATCTTTATCTCGATGCTAGGCTCTTTTGCTCCCCACTCAAACTCATCGATGTGCGGGCTAGGAAGTCCTACTGGGCGACCTTTTGCGATGTCAAACTGCATGCCAGCAACGGCTGAATAGACCATCACGCTATCAAGGTCATCTTGATACTGCGTAAGGCTAGTAACTGAGCTATACCACTCTTTGCCGCGCTCTTTGCCGTACTCCCAGATCTGCTCAACGGTCTTTTTGTTCTCATCGATCTTATAAACGACCGCACGAGAGTACTTCATACCAGCGATGGCTGGTTGCTCCATGCCCCTTGTGTCGCCGTTGTCAAAGACACTTAGATAAATTTCGCCTTTTTTAGACTTGCTATCTATCCTAAATGCTGTGTGCTGCGTCCATTGCCAATCAAAGCCACCTTTATCGCTCTCGTATCCTGGGCATTTTGAGTACTCATCTTCGCAGACTATTTTGTTGCCCTTGCTATCAACTGGCTGAAGAAGCTTATCTTTAAATTTATCGCTCCAGCCCTTGTGAGCGCCCATGATCCATTTTACTTGTTTGTCACGGCCGATCTTGATAACTGCGTCTTGGTGGCGGCTTGAGATGATGATACTATCGTCGCTTGGGTCGTAATCCACGCTATTTACGTGTGCCCAGTTGCGTCCTGGACCAGCGCCAACTATGTCGCCCCATTTATCATGCGTATCCATAGATTGAAGCTCGTCAGAGCTTGCTGTATGGCCTGCTTTTTTAGCGTCGATGTTTAAGCAAACTGCGCCTTGATCAAGCGTTTTTAACACGATGTCGCGGTAAGGATCAAGAATTTCATATAGTCTAAAGTCATCAACCACGTTGCCATCTCTGTCAAGCTCAACGATGACGTCGCGCACTGTTCTTACGTTTTTGCCATCAGCCCTTTTATAGTCAGCATTTGCCACACGCAAGAAGTAGTGTCCGTTTTGTGCTACGTCCATTGAGTGAGAGAAGTCGTTGTAGCTAGCTGGTAGCTCGCGGTTGAAAATTTCTCTACCCATGATGTCGTATTTTGCGTATCTTTGACCGTAACCCCAAGTCATAGCGCCATCGTCATTTTGCTTAAAGCCCATCATGACGCCAGCGTGAAATGGCTGTTTTAGGTCGTAAATTTTACTTGGCTCAAGATACCATCTAACCTCGCCTTTTGTATCAAGGATGAAGTTATTTGGGCTGTAGTTCCACTCTATCGCACCGCCAGCTGGGTTGTTCCAAACGACTTTTGTGCCCTTGCCTGTTTTATTTACAAAGTTATTTACATAGTAGAGGCGGTTTGCAAATTTAGCACTCGCAGGCTTAGTAACCTCGATCTTGTCAAATAGCGCGCCCTTTTGATTTGGCGTGCCAGCGCTCTCTAGGTAGATAGCTGGGGCGTAAATTTTATAGCTCTCTTTTATATGCTCAGTCTTGCCCTTGTAGCTCTTGTCGTACTCGACCTCAACGGTGTTTTGATAGTCAGGATACATGCCAAAAACTGGGATGCCGCCATGTGTGCGAAGATGCTTGTCAGCCACTTTGTAGCTTATAGTTTGACCACCTTGTTTTGGCACGATGGTTACTTTTGCATTGCTTAGTGTGTAGCCGCCATTTTTGATGACTGCTGTAAGTGGCGCTGTGTCGTATGGATTTACCACTACTTCGCCGATCTGCCCAGTGATAGCGTAGTCAAGTTTAGCTCCGCTTGGACCGCCTATCGCAAAAGCGCTCGAGCAAAGCACAGAGGCTAGTGCAACACAACTCAAAGTCTTTTTCATAACATCTCCTTTAGATAAATTTTATAAACTCTACTCATAAAGCTTATAAAATTTAGAAAAAGCCTTGGCAAAAACCAAGGCTTAAATCAGTAAAAGGAATAACAAAAATGATTTGCTTTGTGTGTAATTGTAGTAAATCTTTATAACATAAATTTCACGCTAAAGTTAATACTAGCTTAAAATTTAAAAATATATTTAAAATTTATTAAATAGCGTATTCAACCTCGTTATCTTCGCCATTTATGAGGTCAAAGATCTTAGCTTTTAGCTCAAAATACTTTAGATCATGCACGCCAAAATTTGGATTGATTATCTCTTTTATGATCACGCCATCGTGTAAGATCACGATCTTATCAGCCAAAAATAGCGCCTCATCGATATCATGCGTGACAAAGATAGTGGTTTGAGTCTTTGACATCTGCTTTAAGCTTTTTTGTAAATTTGTCCTTGTTATTGGATCAAGCGCAGAAAATGGCTCGTCCAAAAACAGCACCTCAGGGCTTAAGCTAAGTGCCCTTGCTATGGCGACACGCTGCTTTTGACCGCCACTTAGCGAGTGTGGGAAGAGCTCAGCCTTGTGAGAAAGGCTAACAAGCTCCAGAAATTTACTAGCTCTCTTTTCTTGTTCAAATTTATCCTTTATGCCAGAGCATTTTAGGGCAAATTTGATGTTATCTTTTGCGCTTAGCCACGGCATTAGCGAGTAGGTCTGAGTGATGATCTGGCGCGATTTGTCTAGTGAAATTTTCTTTGTATAAATTTTATTTTGCATTGAAATTTCACCGCTACTAAGCTCGCTCGTGCCACTTAGGATGTTTAAAAGTGTCGTCTTACCAGAGCCACTGCCGCCAAGCAAAACGCAAAATTCATTCTGCTTTATCTCTAAATTTATCCCTTTTAAAATTTTAGCGTCCCCAAAAGATTTGGTTAAATTTTTTATCTTTATCATCGTCCAAGCCTCTCCCCTGCGTATCTTTCAATGAGCGAAAAGATGAAATTTATCACGATGCCTATCACGCCGATCACAAAAATCACCGCCATTACGCTATCTATCCTAAGCTGGTTTCTAGCGTCTATTATGAGATATCCTAGCCCGCTTTGCGCTCCCACCATCTCGCCAACTACTAAATTTATCCAAGCAAGGCTCGCTGCTAGCTTTAGCCCTGAGATGATGCTAAAAAGACTTGCTGGCATGATGACGCCAGTGATTATTTGCATTTTGCTAGCTCCAAAGCCACGGGCCGCTAAAACAAGCTCATTTGGCACGCTTTTTACGGCACTTATAGTAAGAAGTAGCATAGGGAAAAATATCGCATAAGCGATGATGAAAATGGTCGGTTTATCGCCGATACCAAAGGCAAGGACTATCAAAGGTATCCACGCAATCGGCGAAATAGGACGCAAAAGTCCGATAAGTGACTCAAATGCATTTGCAAATTTTGGAAAAAGTCCAAATATAAGTCCGACCAAAACCGCAACAAGCGAGCCAATAGCAAGTCCTATGACGTATCTAATGAGTGAGTCAGTGACGCCAAGAAGCAGTTTGCCACTCCTTGCAAGCTCGAAAAATGCGCCTACCACCTCTTTTACGCTTGGTACTAAGTCCCCACTAAAAGCTTGCCAGATAAGCAAAGCTAGGGCTAAAACGAGAATTTGAAAAAGGTATTTCATCTTTGCTCCAAGTATGAGTTTATCTCTAAATTTGCTAGTTTTTGATTGCCTAAATTTTTGCTGATTAGAAATTCTTTTAGCTCCTCTAGCTCCTCTACTCTTAGGCTTAGATCGTTGTAGCTTACGATCTCTTTATCTAGCACTAGCTTTAATAAATTTGCATTTTGACTTAAGATCTCATTGCCCAAAAGTGCGCTTTTTTCGTGATCTTTTATGATAAAACTTGCTGCTTTTCTAAAAGCATCTAAAAGCTCGTTAAAATAAGGCTTTGAGAGGATCTCTTCTTGAAAATTTAGTGTGCAGCAGATGTGGTTTGGCTTTATATCTTTTGAAAAGAGTAAATTTTTCGCCCTGCCTTTAAAATTTACCGCCATTTGCCCAAATGGCTCAGCCACGATATAAGCGTCTATTTGATGGCTAAGAAGCGCAAAAGGCATCTCAGGTGGCGCCATCTCAATGATATCTGCACTCATATTTTCACGCTTTAAGATCGTATCAAGTAAAAAATAGTGCATGCTAAATTTTGAAGGCACAGCGATCTTTTTGCCAGCAAGCTGCTTAAGACCGGTAACGTCGCTTCTAGCCACAAGGGCTGAGCCATTTTTGTGAGCTGATAGCACTGTCTTTATCTTTGCGCCATTTGCTCTTAGCATAAGACCTAGTGGAGCTAGCATAAAAGCCCCGTCAATCGCCCCTGCCCTAAGCGCCTCAGCTAGATCAACCCAGCTGGCAAATTTAATAGGCACTATCATGAAATTTTCACTTTTATAGAGCTTTGAAGCGATGATGCATAGATGATCGCTTATCGGCACAAAGCCTATTTTTACGCCGATCTTTGGAGTGCTTGCTAGAGCTTTTTGGCTACTAAGAGCCAAGAAAGAGCCTAAAATTTGTAAAGCATAACGCCTGGTCATAAATTTTCCTGAATTTTATTTTAAGTGTGTAATTATAGTAACCAAATCTAAAATTTACACTAAATTTATCCTAAATCAATATCTGTGAAAATTTTTGATGATATAATCCAAGACTTATCCAAAAGATAAAATTTACTTGCATAAGGAGCAAAAATGCAAACAAACGACGAAATTTTAGGCATCAAGATCCAGAAATACGGACTTGATAAAGAGGCTAAGCCAAATGAAAAAGGCTTTTATGACTACAAAGACGAGGCAGAATTTACAGACTACTCAAATGCTATCTCACTTTATAAAAAAACCTTTCCAAATAAGCAAAAAGTAATCGAAGAGACACCTGATCCAGCCGTTAGCGAAATGCTCCTAAAAATGCAAGATATGGGGATCGAGACTGTTTTTGATAGATTTGACAAGCAAAAGCCACAATGCACCTTTGGCATGGCTGGAATTTGCTGTAAGATCTGCTTTATGGGGCCATGTAAGATCACATCAAAGGCAACTCGTGGCGTGTGCGGCGCTGATGCGGACGTCATCGTAGCTAGAAATTTACTCCGTCACGTAGCTGGCGGTGCTGCGGCTCACGGCGCAAGAGGCAGAGAAAACATGCTAGCTCTTAAAAACGCAGCAACTGGCAAGCTAAATATCCCAATAGAAGGCGAAGAGAAAGTACGTGCAGTTGCAAAGGCTTTTGGACTTGATGAGAGCAAAAGCATAAACGAGCTTGCCTCGCAGATCGCTGATATCTTACTTGAAGATCTATCTCGCACCTTGCCACAAGAGCACAAAGCCATAAAGACCTTTGCTCCAAAAGAGCGTCAAGAGGTGTGGAAAAAGCTTGATATCTTGCCAATAGGCGTCTATCACGAGGTTACAGAGAGCCTTCATAGAACAAGCACAGGCACAGATGGTGACTGGCGAAATGTAATGAAGCAGTTTTTCCGCACAGGTCTAGCTTATGCTTGGTCAAGCACGCTTGGCACGTCTATTGCGATGGATTGTCTATTTGGTCTGCCAAAGCTAAATGACTCTAAGATAAATTTAGGCGCTATCAAAAAAGGCTACGTAAATATCGCGCTTCACGGACACTCTCCACTTTTAGTAAGTGTCGTCGTTAAGCTTGGCAAGAGCGAGAAATTTCAAAATTTAGCCAAAGAAAAGGGCGCTTTAGGCATTCAGTTTTATGGTGTTTGCTGCAACGGACTTTCGGCTATGTACCGCTACGACGGCGTTATACCGCTTTCAAACGCAGTTGGCGCAGAGCTTGTCGTTGGCACAGGAGCGCTTGATCTTTGGCTAGCTGACGTGCAAGATGTCTATCCTACCGTTATGGAGGTAGCAAGGTGCTTTAAAACGACAGTCATCACTACAAGCGACTCTGCAAGGCTTCCTGGAGCTGAGCACATCGGTTTTGATCATCATCACTCAAATATGAGTGAAATTCACGAGATCGCAGAGAAAATTTTATATAGAGCACTTGAGAGCCATGAAGCTAGAAAAGGCATACCAGTGCATATCCCGCAATACGAAGTCGAAGCTAAAATGGGCTTTTCACTAGAAAATGTAAATAAAATTTTTGGCTCAACGCAGGTTATCGCTGATGCGATAAAAGAGGGCAAGATCCTTGGACTTGTAAATTTAGTCGGCTGCTCAAATCCACGCGTAGTTTATGAAAAAGCTGTCGTAAACGTAGCTAGAACGCTTCTAAAAAACAATGTCTTAATCATGACAAACGGCTGCGCCTCATTTCCACTACTAAAAACAGGACTTTGCAATGCAAATGCGCTTGAATACTGCGGCGATAGCTTGAGAGAATTTTTAGCCCCTTATAAGATCCCGCCGATCTGGCACATGGGCGAGTGCTTGGACAACGCTAGGGCTTCAGCGATGTTTAATGCGCTTAGCCAAAACTTAAGCACTGATATAAAAGACCTGCCATACGCATTTTCAAGCCCTGAGTGGTCAAATGAAAAGGGCATAGATGCCGCACTTGGCTTTAGACTACTTGGAATTTCATCTTACCACTGCGTATTTGCCCCAGTTCAAGGCTCAAAAAATGTTGAGGAATTTATGGCAAATGGCACATTGCCGATCCTTGGCTCAAAAATGGTAGTAAATCTTGATCCTGTCACACTTGCTGAAAATATCGTAGCTGACATGAAAGCAAAACGAGAAAAACTTGGCTGGCGAGCGTAAGATAAATTTAATACTATAGCCTCTTTACAATATACAAAAGAGGCTAGCTTTATAATTTTTTATCAATATAAGGTTTTATAAAGCAAGCTAGCGGTATAAAAATTTATATTTTTGTTAGCAAAATTTAAAATAGAAAATCTATCTTATAGTATAGATAAGTTTTATTGCAATCAGGGAAATTCCCTGATTGATTTTGTGTTTATTTTTGTGGCTTATCGCGACCTGAACCGTCATTTGGTTTTATAAATTTATCGATTAGTCCTTTGCCTATCTCACTTTGGTTTAAGCCTTCAAGCATTGAAGCTAAATTTGTGCCACCTTTTGAGCTTAGCACGTCACTTATTTTAGATAGGCCGTTTGATACGCTGCCCTCATTTGCGATGATCTTTAGATCAGCTGCACTTAGCGCTTTAGCCTGCTCTAAGCCCACATCTCTATTTGCCTCGATCTGTTTAATAGAGATAAGATAGGTCTGGTAGCCCTCATTTTCGCCGATCTCTCTAGCAAGCTCAATCTGTGCATTTACAGGTGCAAGCTCTTTTAGTCTTAGTGCCTCAGCCTCAGCAGAGCCGATTTTTTGTATACCTTGTGACTCTTTATCTTTAGTCTCCAGTAAAGCAGCAGCCTCCAAAAATGCCTTCTCTTTCTCACCCTCAGCTGTTAAAATTTGATTTTGTTTGTGTGCTTCAGCGTCTTTGATCTTTGCATTTTTCCTAGCTTCAGCGTCGATCTCTATCTTTCTTTGCTCTTGCTCAGCTTTAACGATCTCTACTTGTTTTGAAATTTCAGCTTGCTTAACATCAGTAACTCTGATAACTTCCATCTCTTTTTCTTTAGTGACCTTCTCTTGGTCAGCCACTTGTTGGCAAGCTTGCTGACGAGAAATAGCAACCTCTCTTTCGTTTTCAACTGTTTTTAGACCTACTGCCTTTTCAGCCTCTTGTTTTTTAACATCAGTCTCTTGTTTTGCATTTACTTCAGCGATCTCGGCAATCTTTTTATTCTCAGCCACAGTCATACGAGACTCTTTCTCGATTTCTGATTTTTTCTTCTCCATAATGTTAAAGATAACCTTGCTATCTCTACTATCGCGGATATCCATTAACTCGATATTTTTGACAGGCTCTATGCCCCAGTTTTGAAGCTGCTCTTTGACTGCAGTTGTAAATTCTAAGCCAAATTCACTTCTTTGTTGAAGAATTTCTTCTAGCTGCTTGCTAGCTAAGATAGAACGGATCGAGCCTTGGATGATGTCAGTTAGCTGAAGCTCCATATCTTTAAGATTTATAACACGTTGTGCAGCTAGGTTGCTATCTTTTATCCTAAAAAATGCAGTGATATCAACCATAAATGGCAAACGACCTACATCATATGCCTCATAGCCATCTATCTTTATACTAAAAACAGAAACTGGCAAAACTATCTTTGTTACACCGATTATTGGTATCCAGCTTGGAAATTCATAGTAGCTATTTCCATTTGCCGTATCTTTGCCGTAAGATGTGGTGCTTTTTGATGTTTGAACGATATGCACCTCATTTGTTGCAACAACGCGCCTAAATAAAAGCGGTATTAAAATGATAAACAGTATAACCACTGCGCCTACAATCATTGGAACTGAATATGCAAATTCCATTTATTCTCCTTTTTATAATTTTTATAAAATATTAATAACCTACACATTTATGCTAGGTTATACACTTTAGACTTTAACTTTAAAATGAATTATTGTGCCCAAATTGGGCATGTTTGAATTAATTTTATATCTACCTCCTTTTAAATATTTTAGTTTTATAAACAAGAATTATTTTTGGCAATTATAGTCAGTAATCCTTAAAATATAATGTAAATGTATTTATTATATTATAAAATTTATATTAAAGCCTTAATCTATAAACAAAACCACTATGCATAGCATTAGACTTTTATTGCCTCTCTTAAAAACCTATGTTCTTTAAAAAATTTGCGGAGTGATTTTTGCTCTTTTGGGCCGATCTTGTAGCTTATGAATTTAAGGTACCACTTGATATCTTGCTCGCTTATGTCGCGGCTTTTGGCATACTGGGCTAAGATGTAGTTTGGGATTTTTACATTTTTTTGCAAAAATTTTGCGACCAGTTTTTTGTAAAACGAGCCGTTTTTTACGTAAGAAAACCTACCAAAAACAAAGGGCAAATTTGTCTTTTCATGCCAAATTTGACCAAGGTCGTAAAAGCACTCTTTGCCCTCGCTCAAGTATGCCTTTAGCGCCCTGTCGCCTATGATCACCTCGCCATTTAGCTTAAGCACCTTGGCTAGGGCGTTTGAGCTGGCTGAGGCTGGGTCAAATTTTATATCTGAGTTTTTGCGCACAAGCACGCTTTTTACATCTTTTTTGGCGACTATTCCAAAATTTAGCTTCTTTAAATTTGCCTTTTTGCTGGCTATGCTTGAGATCACCGCAGCGTCGATCTTTCTAGCGTTTAGGGCTCTATTTAGCTTGCTTGGCACGCCCTTTTTAAACTCGATAGCCTTTTTTATCTGAGAGCTTAGTGGGGCTGATTTTAAAAATACGTGAAATGGGAGTAAATTTAGATAATCAATCTTTCCAAATATCATTTTTCATCTTTTACAAGCTCAAATTTAACCATCTCATTTTCGTTGCAAACGTCGCGAAATAGCTGGGTTAAGCTCTCTTTTGTGGCACCATCCAAAGCATTTTCGTTTTTTAGCTTTATAAGCGTTGGCTCATTTATCTCACAAAGGCAGTCAAAGAGCGCGTCTAAATTTTTGCCGTAGTACTCTGGCAGGTCAAATTTCTTAGCAAAATACTCATGCATCTTCTCTTTTTCGACCATCTTTTTGGCATCTAAGATCACGCTTTTCATTGCATCCTCTTCTCATAAAGCAGGTAAAAATGCTCGTAGTGATCGGGCGTGTAGTAGATAAGCCCGTCGTTTGAATATAAAATTCTCTCAGCGCCGCGTCTGCCGCCATTATAATTCACATCACACTCAAACCACTTTCTACCATCAGCCTCAGGCAGCCTCTTTTCTCGGTTTGAAAATCTATCCCCACCGATGCTTTTGCCGCCACTTACCTGCCATAAATTTCCGCTTTTTGCGTCCCAACCAAGTTCAAGTGCCTCTTTTTTAGTTATGAAATTCTTTGGCAGCTTATTAAATTTATAGATATAAAGTGCGACCTCATCTTTTGAGGTGTATGAGCCGTTTTCTGCAAGGCTCTGGCTCTTTTGCCCCTCTTTGTTTAACTGCTCAAGTAAAATTTGAGCGTTTTTGTTTGCCTCGCCGCCCTCTTTTGAAAAAAAGAAGGTGCCTATGATGATGGCAATGACAAAGGCAACTAAGGCTGGAAAAAGTTTTTTGTTCAAATTTTGCCCTTAAAGTGTGTTAAAAACTCTATCACCAGCGTCGCCAAGACCTGGAACGATATAGTTTTTCTCGTTTAATTTCTCATCGATCGATGCCGTATAGACCTCGACGTCTGGGTAAATTTCGCTAAATCTCTTTAACCCTTCAGGTGCAGCGATGATAGAGATAAATTTTATCTCCTTAACGCCCTTTTCACGCAAGAATTTGACCGCATCTATCGCCGTGCCGCCAGTTGCAAACATAGGGTCGATGATGATCGCCATGCGCTCTTTTGCGTCTTTTGGAAGCTTTGCGTAGAAAAACTCAGCCTGCGCTGTCTCCTCGTTTCGCTGAAAGCCCAAAAAGCCCACACTCGCATCTGGGATGATAGTAAAGACGCTATCAAGCATGCCAAGCGCAGCCCTTAAGATAGGGCATATCATCACTTTCGTAGTAAGCCTTTTTGCATCTGCCAGCGCAACTGGGGTTTGGACTTTGACATCTTTTACCTTTAAATTTCTAGTCGCTTCAAAGATCATAAGATAGCTGATCTCATCAACTAGCATGCGAAACTGAAAGGGTTGGGTGTTTTTATCACGTAAAATGGTTAATTTATGCTCGATCAATGGGTGTGAGATGAGCTTCACGTTTTGCATTTTTTGTCCTTAAATTTACTGTTCTTACAAGGTTTGTCTTTTACAAAATGCCAAGAGGAGAATTTAGCCCAAATTTGGGCTAAATTTGATTAAAAACCTTTTGCAAGTTTGGCTTTGTAAGCCTCAACATCAAAATCTTTTACTCTCGCTACGCCATCTTCAACTGCAGCTTTTGCAACTGCTGGAGCGACCGCTGTTAGCACGCGTTTGTCAAATGGTTTTGGGATGATGTACTCTTTGCCAAATTTTAGCTCGCTAACGCCACTTGCTTTTAAAACTTCAGCTGGCACTGGCTCTTTTGCAAGCTGAGCAAGCGCTTTAGCTGCAGCCATTTTCATATTTTCAGTGATCTTTTTAGCCCTAACATCAAGCGCGCCTCTAAAGATAAATGGAAAGCCCAAAACGTTATTTACTTGGTTAGGATAGTCGCTTCTGCCTGTGCCCATCATAACGTCATCTCTTACAGCTACGACGTCCTCTGGGAAGATTTCAGGCACTGGGTTTGCCAAAGCGAAGATGATAGGCTCTTTGTTCATCGACGCGACCATCTCTTTTGTCACAACACCAGGCTTAGAAAGACCTAAAAACATATCAGCGCCTTTCATCGCATCTGCTAGTGTCCTATCCTCGGTCTCAAGCGCAAATTCAACCTTTTCTGGAGTTAGATCTGTTCTTTTTGAGTGGATGACGCCTTTGCTATCTATCATCACGATGTGTTTTGCGCCAAGTGCTTTATACATCTTTGCGCAAGCGATGCCGGCTGCACCTGCGCCACTAACTACAATCTTTATCTTAGATATATCTTTGCCAGAAATTTCCATCGCATTTATAATGCCAGCGCTTGTTATCATCGCTGTGCCGTGCTGATCGTCGTGCATTACAGGGATATCGACTGCTTCTTGAAGCTTTCTTTCGATCTCGAAGCACTTTGGAGCACGGATATCTTCTAAATTTATACCGCCAAATGTAGGAGCTAGAGCCTTGCAAATCTCAACGATCTTATCAGGATCATGCTCGTCTAGTTCGATGTCAAAGGCATCAACGTTTGCAAATTTCTTAAATAGCACCGCCTTGCCCTCCATAACTGGCTTACCAGCGATAGCGCCGATGTCACCAAGTCCAAGAACAGCCGTGCCATCAGTGATGACAGCCACCAAATTTGCTTTATTTGTATATTTATAAGCTAGCTCAGTGTCTGCATTTATCTCACGGCATGGCTCAGCAACGCCTGGTGTATAGGCCATTGAAAGGTCTCTTGAAGTCTCGCAAGGTGTCTTTACCCTGATCTCGATCTTACCGCCGATGTGGTAGTTTAGTGCCTCTTCTTTAGTTACATGTGTCATTTCTCTTCCTTTAATAAATTTTGTATTCTGTTTTTGATCTCGCTGCTGCCTACTACTTCAAGCACTTCAAAGATACTTGGGCTCACGCTTGAGCCAGTTAGCGCTATCCTTAAGGCTTGAGCTAGGTCTTTTAGTTTTAAGCCATTTTGCTCTAAAAATTTATTAGTTAGCTCCTCGTAGCCCTTTGCGTCAAGGTCGCGGTCTAAAATTTGAGCAAATTTAGCCAAAATTTCTTTGCTATCTTCATTTATAAATTTAGCCCAAGCTTTCTCATCGTAGCTTTTTGGAGCGTTTATGATTGCATTTGCGCTATTTGCCATTTCTATTAGCGTCTTTGATCTCTCACGGAGTGAATTTAGCAGTAGCTCGCCCTTTACCAAAGCCTTAAAATCCACGCCAAAATCGAGCATATCGTGCGCTAGCCTATCGTAAGGCAAAGTTTTTATATAGTGAGAATTTAGCCAGTCAAGCTTTTGGGCGTTGTAGGTGCTTGAGCTTTTGTTGATATCGTTTGGATTGAAGTATTTAAGCATATCCTCGATAGTAAAAATCTCATCATCACCGTGGCTCCAGCCAAGACGAACAAGAAAATTTAAGAGCGCTTCAGGCAAGTAGCCCATCTTTTTATACTCCATAACGTCAGTCGCGCCGTGCCTTTTGCTAAGCTTTTTGCCGTCCTCGCCATTTATCATAGCGACGTGATAAAATTTAGGTGTTTTAAAGCCAAGCGCCTCGTAAAGAACGATCTGTTTTGGGGTATTTGAGAGGTGATCGTCGCCACGAATAACGTCTGTTACGCCCATTAGCGCGTCATCTATCACGACCGTGAAGTTGTATGTCGGTGTGCCGTCGCTTCTAGCGATAATGAAGTCATCTAAGATATCTTCAACCTTAAATTTAACCTCGCCCTTGATGCCGTCATGTATGACGATCTCGCCGCTAAGTGGGGCTTTTATACGGATAACTGGCTCAATGCCAGCTGGAGGTGTGCCTTTAAAATCTCTATATCTATTATCATATTTTGGGCGCTCTTTTCTTGCCTCTTGGCTAGCTCTAAGCTCCTCAAGCTCGTCCTTGCTCATGTAGCATTTGTAGGCTTTGCCCTCATCAAGCAGCTTTTTAACATACTCTTTGTAAAGATCAAACCTCTTTGACTGATATGTCACTTCGCCGTCGTGATCTAGCTTGCACCAAGCAAATGCCTCTTTTATGGCTTGTGTGGCTTCTTCTGAGTTTCGTTTTAAGTCAGTGTCTTCGATGCGGAGCAAAAATTTTCCATTGTTAGCTCTTGCGTATAAATAATTATAAAGAGCTGTCCTAAGTCCGCCTATATGTAGGTATCCAGTAGGCGACGGAGCAAATCTAGTAACTATCATTTTGTGCCTTATTTTTATGTTATAATTGCCCAAAATTATATTTACTAAATACTTAAACAAAGGTTTCATTATGAAAAAATTGCTCTTTTTGGCTGTTGGCGTGTTAAGTGCCTTAAATTTATATTCAGCTCAGATGATAAACGGCATCGCAGCTATCGTGGAGAACGAGCCTATCACGCTTTACGAGGTTTATAGCTTGAAAGAACAGCTAAAGACAACAGAGCAGGACGCTTTAAATTTGCTTATCAGAGATAGGCTTGAAGATGCGCAGATAAAAAACTTAAATTTAAGCGTTACGCCTTTTGAACTAAACGACAGGATCGAAGCGATCGCAAAGCAAAATGGTATGACAAATTCGCAATTTAGAAGCTCTATCCAAGCTCAAGGCATGGACTTTTTGGACTTTAAAAACAACTTAGAGCACAAGATGCTTCAAGAAAAGCTTTACAAAAGCATAGCTGCTGAGGCTGGCAAAAATATAAATGAGCAAAAAGCAAAGGCGTATTTTGACGCTAATCCTGATAAATTTAAGGTCTTTAGCACCGCTAGAGTCGTAGTTTATAGAGCAAAAGACCCTGATCTGCTTGAAGCCCAAAAGACAAGTCCGAAGCTACTAGACGGCGTGCAAACACAAGAGGTTAGTTTAGACTATCAAAGCATAGATCCAAGGCTTGCTGCGATCATCTCAAGCACAAATAACGGCGACTACACACAGCCTTTGCAAGGACCTGATAGCTTTGATATGTTTTTAGTAAAAGAGAAGATCGGCTCATACACACCAAGCTTTGCTGATGTAAAAGATAACTTTATAAACGAGCTTTACCAAGGCGAGCAAGAAAAATTAATGAGTGATTACTTCGAAAAACTTCGCGCAAAAGCAAAAATTCAAATCCTAAGATAACTTCAAATTTAGCCACTTTGGTGGCTAAATTTCTCTAAAATTTAAATTTAAAATTTATAAGCAAAAACCTACAAAAGCAGTCAAATTTAATTACGATTTTAGTTAAAAATCCAACGTAAATAGCATAAATAAAGCCAAGTACTACAGCATACTGAGTAAAAGGTATGATGCCAGCTCCCATTTGCACTAGATGTTTGCCAGGGCAGCCATAGCTTAAGCTAAAAGCAAAGACCAGCTAAGCTCATGCCAAAGAAATTACAAAGCATATCATTGTGAGCGATAGGCTGAGTTTCAAAGCCAAATTTGTATTGATCTAGCACTAAATTTGTGATGCCTGTGCAAATGATGATAGAGATTTCGCCATAAAACATCTAAAAATCACGCCCGAAAATTTTACTGATAGCTCCCACTAAGCAAAATTTACTTCTTTGCATAAATGCACCATTTTCGCCAAGTTTTAGGTCAAAGATAAGTGCTATCAAAAATAAATTAGCAATAATTAGTGGCAAAAACACTATCGCCTTTGTAGTGGTTTCACTCTCTGGCAAAACGTAGCCGTTTTTTGAAAATTTATTCTAAAAAATGCTAGAAATGGCGATTAAATTTAACTATTTAATGATAAAAGAGATTAGCGGAAATTTTCTATAAGGTCTTTAAAAACTTCATAAAGTTTATTTACTTCGCTGATGCTGACACGTTCGTTTTTGGCGTGTATGCGGTCGTTTATGACACCAAATTCTATCGCGTCTACGCCAAATTCAGCAAAGTGTCTAGCATCGCTCGTGCCACCTTTTGTGTTTAAAAGTGGTGTAACGCCAGTGATCTTTGTGACAGATGCCATTAAATTTCTTACGATCTTGCTATCTTTGTTCGTTAAAAATCTCTTTGAGCTTTGCTTTATACTAAGCTCGTAACTAAGCCCATCTAAAACGCTTCTAAGATAGTTCTCAACGTCATTTGCGTCAGTTAAATTTGAGTTTCTAACGTTAAACATTATGCTAAGCTCACTTGGAGTGACGTTGCAAACCTGCATGCCACCACGAATGTCCGTCACCACGATCTTACTTGGGCTAAAAAACTCACTCCCGTCGTCCATATCGTGATCAGCTATCTTACTTAAAAGTGGAGCTATCAAATTTACTGGATTTACACATTTTTCTGGGTATGCCACGTGACCTTGAACTCCCTTTATCACGATCTTGCCATTTATCGAGCCGCGCCTGCCGACCTTTATGCTATCGCCAAATTTCTTATCACAAGTTGGCTCAGCCACGACGCAAAATTTGGGCAGATCCCCTATTTCACGCAGATATTCAAGTGCCAAAGGCGTGCCGTAAGTGCCATCGCCCTCTTCGTCACTTGTTAAGATGAGACTTAGCTTGCCATTAAATTTTGCATCTTTAGCAGCACAAACAAAGGCAGCCACGCCACTTTTCATATCCTGCGCGCCCCTTGCATAGATGTAGCCATCTTTTTCAAGCGGTGTAAATGGCTCGCTATCCCAGCCATCTCCTGGAGGCACGACATCGACGTGTCCTGCAAAGGCTAGATGTTCGCCGTCTCCATAAATTTTAGAAAGTATGAGATTTTTTGTGCCGTTTTTTTCTATAAATTTAGTCTCAAAGTCAGGTAAAAATTTAGCGATGAACTCCAAGCTGCCTGCATCATCTGGCGTGATAGAACGAAATTTTAAAAGCTCTTTTAAAAAGCTAACTACCACTAAAATGCCTTTTTAGAAGGAAGTCCCAAGTAAAATCCCTGGAATTCGTCGATGCCTATCTCCTTACAGACGTTAAAGATTTCTTTAGAATGAACATACTCTGCGATCGTTTTTATGCCAAGATCCTTTGCAAATGCCACGATCGCGCTTGCGATAGCATATGAGTCTTTATTGATATCGATATCTTTGATGATAGAGCCATCGATCTTCACGTAGTCTGGCTTGATCTTTATGATGTAAGAGAAATTTGAGTAGCCAGAGCCAAAGTCGTCGATCGCTATCATAGCGCCCATGCTCTTTGCTCGCTCGATAAAGACTGAGACGCGCTCAGCACTCTTTAGCTCCTCGTCTTCAACTATCTCAAAAACTATCCTGCCAGCGACATTGTGCTTATTTAGTAAATTTAAAACAAGTGCGCTAACGTCGCCATCTATCATATCTCGGCTGCTTAAATTTATAGAAAGAACCAAATTTGGATCTTCAGTGAGGTGCTCAAAGCACTTTTTGATTAGCTGTTTTTCAAGGTCTGCGTAACGCTTGATACGCTTTGAGATATCTAAAAATACACTTGGCGAGATGACGTCGTCGCGGTCTAAAATTCTTATCAAGCATTCATATTTTATAGGGATCTTTTTCTCGTCAAATATCGGCTGAAAATACGGCACAATGTTATCATTTATCGTAGCGTTTTGGATCAGCTTTGAGCGCTCGATCTGATTTGCGTATTCATCTTTTTGACTTAGTCCTTTAAAGTAGCAAACATAGTCTTTATCAAGCGTCTTGGCTGATTTTAGCGCGATGGTTGCCTTTCTTAAGGTCTGGTCGCTATCAAGCGCAAAGCCTATGGTGTTGTGAATTTCTATATCATCGACCTCTACGCCATTTTCATCTTTTATGCTAAGCATCCTGCCTTTAAAGATATCTAGTAAATTTTCAGCAAGCTCTTCGTATCTGTCGATAAAGTCGTTATTATCTTCGACCAAAGCAAACCTGTCCGCCTCGATACAATAAGCCTTCATATTCTCATTTTTGGCAAATTCTTTGATGAGATTTGCCATCTGTTTTAGTATCTGGTCACACACGTATTTGCCGTAGTAGTCGTTCATCTTGCCAAAATCATCGATATCCATAAGTATCACTTTTGGATATTTATACTCGCTCACATCTTTTATGAGTGCTGCCTTGTTAAAAAGTCCAGTCATCGGATCGATATATAGCCTCTCTTTTAGTTCAGCGATCTTAATAGTGCTCTCTTCTTTTACTTTTAGATAGTCAAATTTGATGTTTAGATACTTAAATACAAACCAAAGACAGACCGCAAGCCCCAAAAATAGACCGATCGAGCTTAAGATCAAAGTAAGAGCCATATTTTTCATCAGCCACTGAAAATAAAATTCATCGCTAGTGCCAGTTATCCTTTGATCGATATGCGCTTTAAAGCCTAAAACATATTCATTTACTGCGACAAACATACATACTTTGGCGCTATTTTCTGGCAAAATTTCAGCCTTGAAATAATTCGTTTGAAAATCATGTGAATAGATGTCGCCACAGCTCTTGTCTTCGTAGTCTTTACCAACGAGGCTTTTGTCTGACGATGCCTCTATCTTAAAGCCATTTTTACCATTTTCTTTTAGCAAAAAGACATCACCAAAGGCAGCATTGCTTATGTAATTTTGAAAATCTAAGACACTAAATTTACTTATATTTTTAAAGTAATTCACATATTGATCTGTTAGATACTCAGTCTTTTTTTTGAGGCCAAAGTTGTTTGTAGAGAGCGCATTATTGTATTTATATGAATAGACAGTTAAATTTTCAATTACAAAGAAAGCAAAAAGCAAAACCACGACCAAAGTGACGGTTTTAACCATACTAAAGTGCTTTTTTTGCGATTCGTCACCTGGCATAAAGTTTAAACTTCCTTTCTTAAATTTTTCTAATAGATTATATCTAAGCTAAATAAAAAATTTCTTTCATTTTTTAATTAAAAATTTAGCTCAAAGTTTAACGATCTTTGCACCGTATCCGCCTTGATTTGCCGGTGCATCATGAAATTCTTTCACGCTTGGATGCTCTTTTAAGAAATTTTTGACAGCAAAGGCGAGTTTGCCAGTGCCAATGCCGTGAAATACGCTAACCTCATCAAATCCCATAACAAGACTATCTGAGATAAATTTATCAAGCTTTGCTATCGCCTCGTCAGCTCTCATACCGTGCAGATCAAGCGATAATGACGCCGTTTTTGGCTTATCGACATTTAGGCTTACGCCACCTTTTTTAGGCAAGACTACTTCGTTGCCATTTTTTCTTAAAAGCTCGAGTGGCACACGTAAATTTATACCATTTGACTCGATCATCGCGTCATTTTTAGAGATGCTTAAAACCGTGCCTTTTATATTTTCATATTTCACTCTATCGCCTACTTTTAGGCTCTCTCGCTCAGTTTTTTTAGGCTTAACGATGGCAGCTTTTTTCTCATTTGCCACATTTAGCGCCCTTTGCTTGTCTTTTATCTCTTTGAAATTTATAACAGCTTTTGCCGCATTTATCGCTTCATAATACTCTTTTTCAAGGCGTGAAATAGTCGCATTTAGCTTGATCTCATTTCTCTCTTTTAGCTCTTTTTGCTCCTCAAGCAAGCGCTCCAGCCGCTCCTCTTTTGCCGTGACCTCTTTTATCCCCTCATCAAGCTTAGTTTGTAAATTTAGAGTCTTTGTGATGATCTCATTTAAATTCTCTTTATCCTCGCCGTAAATTTTCTTTGCCTGCGCCACTAAATTTTGAGATATGCCGTATCTTGCCGCCGTTTCAAAGGCGTAAGACTTGCCGATCGTGCCTTTTAAAAACTCAAATTTAGGCCTTTGGGCCGCCTCGTCGTAAAGTGCCGCCACTAGCTCAACCTCTGGGTTTTTAGCTAGTAACATCGCAAGGCGCTTGTGGTGGGTCGTGATGATCATTTTGATATCTTGAGTGATGAGGCGCTCTATCATGACGCCATACAAGCTCGCAGCCTCCTCAAAGTCGGTGCCAAGCTCGATCTCGTCGATACCGATGATGATCGATTTTTTAGTAAAAAGCTTTGCAAAATGCACCATCCTGCCAGCAAAGGTCGAGATGTCGTTTTTCACACTTTGCGGATCTTCTATAATCGCGTCAAATTCTTTAAAAGAGCCGATAGTTGAGCGATTTGCGTCAATACGCATAGGCAGCAGATACTTTGCAAGTAGCGTAGCTGAGATGATCGATTTTAAAAGCATCGACTTACCGCCAGCATTTACGCCAGTAATGAGAAGCACCTTTTTGCTAAAATCCACGCTCACACTCTTTGGGTTTTTTAGCGCTGGATGGGCAAATTTCTCAAGCTTTATGACGTGTGAGCTATTTGGTAAAACAAACTCATAGTCACGCGATCTAGCCAAATTTACGCGCGCTTGATAGGCATCAAACTGATCAAAAGCGTTATTTATAAATTTCAAAAAGAGCAGGTTCTTACTCATCTGCAGGCTAAATTTCTTGCAGTGCTCAAAAATGATCTCCTCTTTTCTATCAAGCAGCTCGCTTTGCTCCTTTTTTAGGCGCTCGGTGCTTGCAGGTGCGACGTAGAAGTAGCCACCTGAGCTTCTAGCGATCACGGTGCCTTTTAGGGCGTGATTAAAGCCGCCGCGCACCAAAAGTGCCTCTTGCGAGTTGATATAGTGCGTCTGGGTATCGACTAGATAGGGCGTGATGTGCTTTGAGTAGATGAGCTTTTTAAGCTCGGCGTCGATCTGGCGCTTTTTCTCGCTAAAAGCCTGCTTTATCGCGTAAAATCTCTCGTCCACGCTGTCGCTAAACTCGCCGTTTTCATCAAAGCTGTTTGCCATCTGACTCATCGCTTCAGGAATTTCAACTTTAGCGATCCACTCGCCAAGCCTACCTTCAAATTTTTGCTTTTTTAGATATGAAAAATACTTAATAATCTTTGCAAACTCGTAAATTTCACTGATGTGAAGCACTGCTTGCTTGCTAAGTCTCATAAGCGCGTCATCAAGCTCTTTTATCTCGTCAGGCGCCTTAAAATCATACTTTGAAAGCTCGCTAATGTTTTCAAAGTGAATTTTGCTGTCGCCTTGTAAAAATAGCGGTTTTTGCCTTGCTAAAAAGGAGTTAAATTTATCCAGATACTCGCCTAGATCGAGCTTTGCAAAGATATCGTTCATTGCTCGCAGCTCGTTATAGGCACGATGACGCCTGAAAGATCACTAAATTCTCGCTTTGGTAAAAATGACGCCGTGCCAAATTCGTAGTTAAATTTCTTATTACTGACGTTGTGATCGCCGCATTTTAGCACTTTACCCTGCTTAAAGTCAGTCACTAGCTTTGATATGGCGTCCTCGTTTTTGGATAAATTCTCCTCGTAAAAATAGACGCAAACAAGGATCACTACAAGCACTGCGCTAACGAGCACTTTTATGCTTTTGCTGATCTTTTCATCTTTTATCGCCCAGATCGCTCCAAAAAGCAGCATCACGCCGGCGATTATTATCAAATTTCTTACCATTTTACGCCTTTATACTTTGCGATGAGCTCTTTGTAAAGCTCTGCATGAGGCTTGATCTTTTCTAAAATTTCAGCTCTAACCTCGCTGATATCTTGCTTTTCAACCAGCAAGCAAACGGCCAGATACGGGGCATTTGGCAGCATATCTTTTATCTGAGCGCTATTTAGCTTTTGCGACCTTGCAAGGGCTATCAAGATATCTTTTTTACCTAAATTTATAAGGCTAGAAATTTCATTCTCGCTTAGCTCTTTTTCTTTTATCTCTTTTAAAATTTCATTTTCATCTTGAGGCTTGAAAGTGCTTAGATCCATTAATATCCGCCTCTTAGTTGCACGCTGATATCGCCCGCTCCAAAGCCAACTACGATGCCGTCACTTAGGCGGTTTTTCACACCAAATTCATCTGTAAATTCTATCCCCTCTTCAACCCTCTCGACCTTATCGGTAAAGATCGGGTTATACTCGCTAAATTCGCTCTTCATATCAACTTCGATCGGATTTTCTCCGGCTGCATAAACTGGCAAGATAACAAGCTCATCAACGCCCTTAAAGCACTCTTTAAAGCCAGGTAAATTTGTGCTAAGCCTTGTGTAGCGGTGTGGCTGAAATATCGCTGTGACGCTATTTATGCCTAAAATTTTTGCGTATTCAAAGACTGATTTTAACGTCGCTTTTATCTCGGTTGGATGGTGTGCGTAGTCGTCAATAAGGACAAAATTTTTGTTTGCACTAAGTATGTCAAAACGCTTTTTGATGCCTTTAAAATTTAGTAAATTTTCTCTTATGTCTTTAAGCGGCGTCTCGTGCATCGCAGCTAGAATAGCCAAAGATGCGTCTATGGCGATGTGCTCGCCCATGCCAAAGGCTTCAAATTTGCCTAAATTTTTAAGGTTAAAGCTAGTGTATGGCTGATAATCTCTCACAACCATTGTAAGCTCGGTGATATCACTGCTTGGATAAAGCCTGATCGCATCAAGCTTAAGCGTGCTTAAAAACTCGTCCTCAGCGTTTATCACTCTAACCTTTGCGCGCTCCAAAAAGCCCTTGTAGGCTGCGTAAAATTTAGCTAGATCATAATCGTAGTGCTCCATGTGCTCTGGCTCTGCGTTGGTGACGATGGCTAGATATGGGTTTGAGTTTAGAAAGCTAGAATCGCTCTCATCAGCCTCAAATACGACGTTATCGCTTTTGGCGTAGCGCATATTTGAGCCAAACTGCTTTGAAATGGCGCCGATGATGACTGAGCCTTCAATTAGGCTTGCTAGCATCGCTGAAGTCGTGCTCTTGCCGTGCGCGCCTGCTACTGCAAAGACACACTTATCTTCAAGCACGTAAGGCAAAATTTCTTTTCTTGAAAAGCACTTTATGCCCTTTCTTCTGGCCTCCACTAGCTCGATGTTGTCCTCTTTTATCGCAGCTGAATAGACCACGAAGTCTTGGTCTTTTATCGCCTCTTTGCAGTGCGGCGTGATGACCTCGATGCCCTCATCTTTTAGCTCAAGCGTCGTCTTGCTCTCTTTGATGTCGCTGCCGCTTATCTTGTGGCCTTTTTCGTGTAAAAATCTAGCGATGGCTGAGATGCCGATGCCGCCGATGCCTATGAAATGGACTTTTTTGATCTCGTTGTTTAGCTCTTGCAAATTTTATCCTTAAGTTTTTCGTGATTTTAACAAAAACTACTAAATTTAAGGCTGAAAAATGGCTTTTATTTGCTTAGCGTAAAGCTTTCATCTATCAGGTCAAAAACGGTTTTTTGTGAGATTTTTGAGTTTAAATTTACACTTATCCAGTGCTTTTTATTCATATGATATGCCTTAAAAATTTGCCTCTCATCAACTAGCACCATGGCTAGATCAGGGCTGCATTTTAGGTTTAAAACCTCTATCACTTCGTCACTTTCAAGACCTAGCTTGCTAGCGCTTAGCTGCATAAGTAGCGCAAACCACTTCTCATTTTTCTTGTGACGAAAGGCATGAAAATTTGGATATTTTGGGAAAAGTTGCTCGCCTAAAATGTCAAATTTCTCTTTTATATATTTCTCTATCTCACTTCGTTTCAAATTTCACTCCGAAATAAAATTATCATTTTATTTAAAAGGGAGACAAGGGGACTTGAATTACGGTCTGCTTGC
This sequence comes from Campylobacter concisus, assembly GCF_902460675.1. Lineage (GTDB taxonomy): Bacteria > Campylobacterota > Campylobacteria > Campylobacterales > Campylobacteraceae > Campylobacter_A > Campylobacter_A concisus_AJ. The sequence goes on from NZ_CABPUQ010000001.1 coordinate 81,973, forward strand.
AGTTGCGAGCTTGCGAAGCAAAGTCGTCCCCTTATCCCCCTTTAGATCCCCCAAACCCCTCGCACGTTAGAGGTTGCTGTGCTTCGCACAGGTTTAGTGATTTATAAATTTTAAAATTTCATGAGCAAGCAATTTCGGCTCTAAATTTTGAGCTAAGCTGTAAGCGAAGCCAAAATTTAGTAGTCAATTCTTGTGAGCGAATGAAAGTTTTTAAATTTACTAATAAAAAACAAAATTTTAAACTCTGTACCGATGATATGGAGGCTAGCATTGCCTGCATAAGCCAATAACAAAACAAACTGCCTCCAAATTCAGCACGAGTAAATCTAAATATTCTCCCCAGCTATCATACCAAATGTTAGGCAGTCAAGTATCGCACAGCTACCAAGCCTACTAGCTCCGTGCGTGCCGCCAGTGATCTCGCCAGCAGCGTAAAGTCCCTTGATCGGCTCATCGTCTATGTTTAGCACCTGAGCTTTGGTGTTGATCTTTACGCCGCCCATTGTGTGGTGAAGCTTTGGAGCGCCGCGCATAGCGTAAAATGGGGCTTGTGAGATGGTTAGCCCGTCAGTTAGCTTAATCGGCTTATCAAAATCCTCATCCTTGCCTTTTTTAACAAATTCGTTGTATCTCTCAACCGTTTTTTCTAGCTCGCCAGCTGGCATTTTGTAGTATTTAGCAAGGTCTGCTAGCGTGTCAAATTTCATTATGACGCCGTTTTTCATAGGATTTGCAAGGTCGCTCTCGACTAGCTTTGCAGCAGCTACAGAGTCGCATAAATTTATAGGATAGCTGTCGTTTTTAGCATCAATTATCCTAAACATAGCATCAGCTCTTATCTTGCGGTCAGCAAGCTCGTTCATATAGCGTTTGCCAGTCTTTGGATCGACTGAGATGCCGTATCTAAAGGCAGCTTGTGAGGCAAATTTACTTGTGATGCCGTTGCCTTTTTCGTCAGGGCATTTGTAAGGGATGTATTGTATCCAGCCGATTTGAACAGGCAAAGCGCCTATTTTTAGGGCTGAGATCAAGGCACCTGCAGTTGCGCCTGGGTGGTTTGTGGTGTCAAATTCAGGCACTGCGCGTGGGTCTTGAAGCTTTCTAAAAAACTTATCACTGCAAAAGCCACCACTTGCTAACACGACGCCCTTTTTAGCCTTTATAAATTTACGCTCGCCGCTTTTATTCTCTTTGTCATCGCTAAATAAATTTTTATCAAATTTATAGTCATTTCGCACCGCAACGCCTACTATTGCACCATTTTCATCTGTTACAAACTCATCAAATTTGCACCTTGTTCTTAGCTCGCAGCCTTGTAAATTTTTAAATGTCTCAGCTAGAGGCTGGACTATGCCAGAGCCACTTGTGTTTTCGGTGTAATAAGTCCTTGGCACGCTGTGACCGCCCTCAAGAAGTAGCTTGTCTAGGTATTTTGCGCCGTGTTTTACGGTGAAGTTAAAAGTATCGACCGCCCTATCAGCAAGGATGCCAAGAAGCTCCACGTGGTTTAGCCCAAGACCAGCTTTGACGCAGTCTGAGATGAAAAGCTCTTTTGAGTCTTTGACTCCGTTTTTCTTTTGAAGTTCGCTGTTTGGCACGGCAAAAATTCCGCCATTTATCACAGAGTTGCCGCCAACTCGTCCCATTTTTTCTAAGATAAGAACCTTGTTGCCTCGCTCATTTGCCTTGATGCCGGCTGCAAGGCCAGCAAATCCGCTACCGATGATAATGACATCCCACTCCTCGTCAAATTTGACATCTTTATCTCTAAAGACTGGCATATCGCTCGCATAAACTCCGCTTGCAGCAAGAGCCGAAACAGCACCAAATTTTATAAAATCACGTCTAGAAACTTTACTCATAGCGTCTCCTTTTTAGTATTACGCCAAAGCCTGTAAATTTTAAATTTACACCTTAGTTTAAACCCTTTGTGATTACTAAAATTATAGGATTATTTATGATAAAGATTACTTAAAATTATTTATTTTGTATTAAGATTTGCTCTAGTGATGAGTTTAAATTTTGCCTTTACAAAAGCACTCATTTTCGTGATCATCGATGACGCCAACGCCCTGTAAAAACGAGTAGATGATCACAGCACCTACAAATTTAAAGCCACGCTTTTTCATATCTTTTGAGATGCGCTTAGAGAGCTCACTACTTGCTGGCATGTCCTTGGCGCTTTTTATGTCGTTTATCACGCGCTTGCCATTTGTAAATTTATAGATGTAGTTATAAAACGAGCCAAACTCGGCGCAAAGCTCTAAAAAAGCCTTGGCATTTTTTGGCAGAGAGTAAATTTTAAGTCGGTTTTTGATCGCTCTGTCATCACTTAGAAGGCTTTGAAGCTTTGCCTCGTCATAGCTAGCGATCTTTTTTGCGTCAAAGCCATCTAAAATTTGAGCAAGTCCAGCTCTTTTTCGCAGCACATAGTCCCAGCTAAGACCAGCTTGAAAGCCCTCTAAAATGAGCATTTCAAAGAATTTCTTATCATCTTTGACCGCCCTGCCCCACTCACAGTCGTGATAGCTCTTGCTAAATTCGCTCTTATCCGCCCAGGCGCAGCGCTTCATCTTTTAAATTTCGCCTCTATCTGCATAAAGCCCCAGGTGCTTCTAGCCTCGCTAAGCTCCTTTTTACTAAGCTCATCGATCATCATCTCTTCGTTCTTGCCAAGCCTATTCTTAACCTCGCCAAATGGGCTAATAAGCATCGAATCACCATAAAAACTCCACTGCTCGTCCTCGCTCTTATGGCTTCCTACGCGATTTACTCTAAGCACATAGAGGTTGTTTGTAAAGGCTCTAACCTTTAAAAGCTCCTCCCAGCGCGCCTGAGAAAAAAACGTGCAAGCCGTTGGCACAAGCACGATATCGACCTTTTTAGCGCTCATATACGCCCAGCACACGTCAAAATGCGCCTCGAAGCCAAACATGACGCCAACCTTAAATTTATCGTAGGTAAAGATAGGTAAATTTAGCTCCTCGCTTGCGTTGCTAAAAAATTTTGCCTCGTTCCAGTGCGCATATGGCATGAGAATTTGCTGGTCATATAGCTTTACTTGCGTAGGGCTAAATTTAGCTAGGCTCTTAAAAATCTCCTTGCCTTTTAAATTTATGATAGGCGCGATGATATTTAGATCGTATTTTTTTGCCATCGCAAATAGCGCCTCTTTTTTGCGCTCGCTCTGCTCTTTTATGAGGCTTTTTGGCATGCTAGCAAGCTCTTTAAAGAAGCTATTTAGCACGTATTCGCCAAGGACAACTAGCCTTGCATTTTCATCCGCGCAAATTTTAAGGTAATAATCAAGCCTCGCCTCGCTTAATGGCTGCGTTGGTAGCTGAAGGGCGCAAATTTTACTCATCATCCACCTGCTTTATGCTAAGTTTTGCGTTTTCTAAAATTTCTCTTGCCTCGTTTAAGAGTTTTTTGCCCTGTTCGTGCAGCTTTATGCTGTTTTCTAAGCTCACATCATCTTTGTTTAGATCGTTTAAAATTTTATCTGCAAGGGCTAATTTCTCTTCAAAACTTTGCTCTTTTTGCTCCATTTTCTATCCTTTTAATATATTTTTTATATATCCATCAAATTTTTCTATCTCGACCAAAAAGGCGTCGTGGCCGTAATTGCTATCTATCTCTATAAAATTTGTCTTTGCCTCTCTGCCCATCTCGCAAAGTGCGTCATAAATTTCTCTCATGCAGCTTGGCGGAAAGAGTAGATCGCCCTTAAATGCGATAAGGTGCAAATTTGCTTTGATCGGCGCAAGCGCGTCTTTTAGGCTATCGTAGTGCCTTGTGCAGTCAAAGATATTCATCATCTTTACGATATATAGGTAGCTTAGCGGGTCAAACCTCTTTGGGAAGTTGTAGCCGTTATACTCCATGTAGCGATCGACCTGAAAATGCCCAAAAAGATCGTAAAGGCCGTCAGTTTCGACGTAGTTGCGTCCAAATTTTTTATCCATGCTATCAGGGCTTAAGAAGCTGATGTGCCCTGCCATCCTGCCGTAAGCCATGCCTTTTAGCCCATTTTTTCTTATAAATTCCACGTCGTATTCGCCGTTTTTGAAATTTTCATCGTTTAAAATGGCTTCGATGGCGATCTTGTTAAACGCTATCGCCCAAGGCTTCGTCTGATAGGTGCTTGCAAGCATTATGATATCTTGCGCAAATTCTGGAAACTCGATAGCGTAGCAAAGTGCCTGCATACCGCCAAGACTGCCGCCTATCACAGCTCTTGCCCTTGTGATGCCAAGTTCGCTAAATAGCCTCATCTGCGCCTTTACCACGTCACTTATGGCAAGGACTGGGAAATTTAGCCTATACTCTTTGCCGCTACTTCGATCAACGCTTAACGGCGAAGTCGAGCCAAAGCACGAGCCTAAGATATTTACGCAAATAACGTAAAATTTATCGGTATCAACCGCCTTTTTGCTGCCTATTAGCCCGTCCCACCAGCCAGCTTTCTCATCGCCTGCGTAGGTGCCAGCAGCGTGGTGTGAGCCAGTTAGGGCGTGGCAGATCACGATAACGTTGCTTTTATCAGCATCTAGCGTGCCGTAAGTCTCATAAATAAGCTTGAAATTTGATAGCATACGGCCACTCTCAAGATAGAGTGGCTCGTTAAATTTAATAGTTCTAGTTTGCAGGTCTAACACTAATTAACTTTGTAGTTTGGTGCCTCGTGAGTGATAACTACGTCGTGGACGTGGCTCTCTTTTAGTCCTGCGCTTGTTATCTCGACAAATTCAGCTCTTTCTTGAAGAGTTGGGATATCTTTTGCGCCAACATAGCCCATAGCGCTTCTTAGGCCGCCTATTAGCTGATGGATCACATCTTTTATGCTGCCAGCAAATGGCACACGGCCTTCGATGCCTTCAGGCACAAGCTTGTCTTGAGCGGTGCCCTCTTGGAAGTAGCGGTCTGAACTGCCCTTTGTCATAGCGCCTATTGAGCCCATGCCGCGATATACTTTATACTGGCGGCCTTGGAAAGTGATGAGCTCGCCCGGGCTCTCTTCACATCCTGCAAGTAAGCTACCAGCCATAACGCAAGCTGCACCTGCTGCAAGGGCTTTTGCCACGTCACCTGAGTATTTTAAACCACCGTCAGCGATAACTGGGATGCCATATTTCGCTGCTTCGCTTGCGCAGTCATCGATCGCTGAAATTTGAGGCACACCAACGCCAGCAACGATCCTTGTAGTACAAATAGATCCTGGTCCGATGCCCACTTTTATGCCGTCCGCTCCTGCTTCTGCTAGGTCTTTTACGGCTGCTGGATTTGCGATATTGCCAGCTACGACATCGACATTAAAATTTGCTTTTACCTCTTTTAAAGTGTCGATGATGCCCTTTGAGTGGCCGTGAGCTGAGTCGATGACGATGACATCTACGCCAGCATCAACAAGTGCTTTAGCGCGCTCTATCTGACCCACGCCAATAGCCGCAGCCACACGAAGCCTGCCGTAGCTATCTTTATTTGCGTTTGGATACTCTTTGCGTTTTTTTAGATCTTTTATGGTGATAAGCCCGTCAAGTCTGCCATCTTTATCGACGATAGGTAGCTTCTCAACCCTATTTTGAGAGAAAATTTTCTCCGCATCATCAAGCGTGCAGCCCTTTGGTGCAGTGATAAGCGGTGCTTTTGTCATGCGGTCTTTTACCAAAACGCTCATATTTGTCTCAAATCTCAAATCGCGGTTTGTTAAAATTCCTATTAGTTTGCGGTCTTTGTTGATGACTGGAACGCCTGAAATATGAAGATCTGACATAAGGCTTAGAGCTTCAGCCACGGTCGCTTCTGGATTTATAAAGATAGGATCGATGATAACGCCACTTTCACTTTTTTTGACACGTTTGACCTCTTTTGCTTGGCTTTCGACGTCCATATTTTTGTGGATGACGCCGATACCGCCGAGCCTCGCCATCATGATAGCAGTTCTATGCTCAGTCACCGTATCCATCGCAGCAGAGATGATCGGGATATTTAGCGTGACGTTTTTGCTGATCCTGGTTTTTACATCAACTTGCTTTGGCAAAATTTCAGAGTATTGCGGCACAAGAAGCACATCCTCAAATGTTAAAGCTCTCTTTACTATCTTCATATTTTTATCCTTTTATTAAATTTTCTAGGCTCTTAGCACCATTTATCAAGGTCTGTTCGTCCCACGCTTTTGCGATGAGCTGGGCGCTCACGTTCAAATTTTGATCATCTTTGCCAACTGGCACAGAGATAGCTGGTAGGCCTGCTAAATTTACGCTGATCGTGTAGATATCGCTTAGATAGGCTTGAAGCGGATCGCTATGTGCTCCAAATTTATAAGCTGTACTTGGAGCAACTGGCATAAAGATGAGATCATTTTCTTCTAAAATTTTCTCATATTGAGCTTTTATATGTGCTCTTGCTTTTTGTGCTTTGATGTAGTAAGCATCGTAGTATCCGCTACTTAGTACAAATGTACCAAGCAAAATTCTTCTTTTTACCTCTTCGCCAAAGCCCTCTGAGCGCGAATTTACATATAGTTCTTTTAAATTTCTAGCATCTGCGCGTCTACCATATCTCACGCCATCGTAGCGGCTTAAATTTGCGCTTGCCTCTGCGGTTGCGATGATGTAGTAGGCAGCGACGTCATACTTTGAGTCTTCAAAATTTGTGTAAGTTACGCTGTGGCCGTGTGATTTTAGCTTCTCGATGGCTAAATTTAAAGCGACTTTTGTCTGCTCACTTGCGTTTTCTACATAGTTTTTAACAACGCAAATTTTTAGCTTTTTGTTACCATCTATCTTGTCGCTAATGCCAACAAACGGCACATCTGCGCTCGTGCTATCTTTTGGGTCATGTCCAGCGATCGCGTCATATAAAATGGCTGCGTCTTCTACGTTTTGCGTGATAGGACCTATTTGATCAAGGCTGCTTGAGTAGGCACCAAGGCCATATCTGCTCACTCTGCCATAGGTTGGCTTAAGTCCTACGCATCCACAAAATGCCGCTGGCTGGCGGATCGAGCCACCAGTGTCGCTACCAAGTGCTGCGACTGCAAGGCCAGCTGCGACTGCTGCTGCTGAGCCGCCGCTACTGCCGCCTGGGACGTGAGCGTGATTTAGTGGGTTTAGTGTTTTGCCGTAAAATGAGCTCTCAGTCGTGCTTCCCATCGCAAATTCATCCATATTTGTGCGGCCAAATGGAGCTAAATTTTTGCCAAGTAGCTTTTCGATGACAGTTGCGTTATAAGGTGCTACGTAGCCTTGTAAAATTTTTGAGGCACTTGTTACGTTCCAGCCTTTTACTTGGATGTTGTCTTTTATAGCGATAGGCACGCCCTCACCTAGTTTTGCGATCTCTAAATTTGCTAGCTGCTCGACATAAGCGCCAAGCTCTTTTTCTTTTATGATCTTCGCCTCAAGCTCGGCTCTTAAATTTTTTATCTCTTCAGCTGAAAATTTCAAAGCTTCTTTTAAAGTTACCACTATTTTTATCCTTTAAATTTATTAACCAAAAATATGCCAAATAAGCTGACAACGACCACCGCAGCGATCGTTGCTATTATGATAGTTGCGCTTACTGGCTCACTTAGCACTTATGACCTCTTCGCATCTTGGGCATAGCGCATCTTCTTTGCTAGCGTTAAATTTCCAGCATCTTGGGCATTTGTGAAGGTTGCTTGCTATGATCTTAAATTTATCGCCCTCAAGCTCAAACTCGGCTAGTGGCTCGCTATCGTCGTAAGGCCTAACTGAGCTTACCATGTAAAGATCGGCCACTTCGCGCTCGTCGTAGCCTGTGATGTTGTGGTTAGTTGTCTCTAGGCTTAGCTCTAGAGTTGATTTTATTTTTTTCTCTTTTTTAAGAACGTCCACGATCTCGTTAAATTTCTCCCTGCTGGCAAAAAGCAGCTCATCTTCAAAGCTAAGATCAAAAATGATTGGCTCATAGACTAGATCAAATGCATCTTTTGCCTCGCCTTTGATGATCTTTGGAGCGTAGTCCATCACCTCATCAACGGTGTAAGTAAGCGTTGGAGCGATGAGTGGCAAAAGCGCCTTTGTGATGATCGCCATCGCACTTTGAGCTGATCTTCTTCTTGGGGCGTCTTTTGCGTCGCAGTAAAGTCTATCTTTGCAAACGTCAAGATATACGCCGCTAAGATCGGCTGATAGGAAATTTAAAAGGATGTTAAAGCCCTTTGAAAAGTCATAATTTCTAAAGCAAGCGCTCGCATCGTCAAAGACCTTTTTAGCACGTGCTAGTATCCATTTATCAAGGATGTTAAACTCTGTATTTAGGCTCTCAAGGTCATTTACGTTTGCTAGTAAAAAGCGGATCGTATTGCGAATTTTGCGGTATTGCTCGCTTATTTGTTTTAATATATCTTCGCTTATTTTTAGATCACTTGAATAATCACTCATGCCAACCCAAAGGCGTAAAATTTCCACGCCATGAGTCTTAGCCACGTCTTGTGGAGCGATGACGTTGCCTTTGCTCTTACTCATCTTCTCGCCTTTGGCATCGACTGTGAAGCCGTGAGTTAGTATGCTCTCATAAGGTGCGTGAGAATTTACGGCTGTGCTTACTAAAAGCGAGCTTTGAAACCAGCCTCTGTGCTGATCTGAGCCCTCTAGATACATGCTTGCAGGGTATTTGCCAGCGTCGTACTCATCGCTTTGTAAGACCGCATGCCACGTCGAGCCGCTATCAAACCAAACATCAAGGATATCCATCACTTTTTCTAAATTTTCAGCCTTGTATTTTGAGCCCTTTGGTAAAAGCTCGTCTATGCTTAGCGCCCACCACGCATCAGCGCCTTTTTCTTTGAAAATGCCTGCGATGTGGTCTAAAATTTCACTATCAAATATAACTTCTTTTGTCGATTTGTCTCTGAAAAACGCGATCGGTACGCCCCAGTCACGCTGACGAGAGATGCACCAGTCTGGGCGATTTTCTACCATCGAGCCTATTCTTTTTATACCCACGCTTGGGTAAAATTTAACCTTTTCAAGCTCTTTTAGCGCTGTTTGTCTAAGCGTTTTGCCGCCTAGTTTAGCCTCGTCCATAGCTATAAACCACTGCTTTGTAGCTCTATAAATGACAGGCTTATGCGTTCTCCAGCAAAATGGATAAGAGTGTCTAAATTTAGAGACGCTAAGCAAGCTTTTGCCAAGTAGCTCTAAAATTTTCTCATTTGCTTTAAAGATGTGCATACCGACAAACTCGTCTACCACGTCAATTCTAAATAGTCCGTGATGTTTTATGCTCTCATCGTAGCAGCCACCGTCATCAACTGGCATCAAAATTTCACTAAAACCATATTTCAAACATACGTAGTAGTCGTCCTCGCCGTGTCCTGGAGCTGTGTGAACAAGTCCAGTGCCCCCATCCATCATAACGTGATCGCCTAGTAAAAATTTAGACTTTCTGCCGTTTAGTGGATTTATCGCGTGAGTGTTTTCAAGCAGGCTTGATTTAAACTCTTTTTTGATCTCGCCCTTGCTTAGACCACTCTGCACAACGCTTTCAAGTAGTGGCTTTGCAAAGATCAAATTTTCAGCTGTTAGGACGTAAATTTCATCTGGTTTTAGGCTTATAGCTTGATTTGCTGGAAGTGTCCAAGGCGTAGTCGTCCAGATAACTGCACTCGCCTCTTTTACGCCAAGCTTTTCTAGTGCGTCGTTATCGAGCTCAAAGGCTACATATATCGAGTAGTCCTCTTTCTCCTCGTACTCGACCTCAGCTTCAGCTAGCGCTGATCTAGCCGCCCAGCTCCAATAAACTGGCTTGCTTCTCTCTACTAAAAGCCCCTTTTTAGCGATCTCGCAAAGCGCTTTGTAGATGTCAGCTTCAAACTCAAATTTCATCGTCATGTATGGATTTTCAAAGTCGCCGATGATGCCAAGACTTTTAAATTCATTTCTTTGAATATCTATAAATTCTCTCGCGTGCTGCCTGCAAAGCTCCCGGATCTCGACCTTGCTAAGCTCTTTTTTCTTATCGCCAAGCTTTACTTCTACTTGCTGCTCGATAGGCAAGCCGTGGCAGTCCCAGCCTGGCACGTAGCGGACGTTTTCGCCGTAAAAATAGTGCGTTTTTGTAATGATATCTTTTAAAATTTTATTTAACGCGTGGCCGATGTGTAGGTGACCGTTTGCATACGGAGGGCCGTCGTGGATGTTGAAGCTTTTAGCCGCATTTTGGCGGTTTTTCTTCATTTTTTCATAAACCTTGCGCTCTTCGTACCATGATTTTAGTCTTTGTGGTTCATTTTGTGGGAGATTTCCGCGCATCGGGAAATTTGTCTCTGGGAGTAAAAGTGTCTCTTTGTAGTCCATTTTTTACCTTGATTTTAAAATTTGCTAATTTTACACCTGTGCTGGTTAAATCACACTGAAAAATAGTATAATGAGGCAAAAAAAGGAGCTTAAAAATGAGACAAAGTATCTTGATAATAGGCGAAGATCTTGAGATAAATAGAGAATTTCTAAACTACATTTTTCAAAGTTACGAGGATCATTTTGGCGAGCTTGGAGTGGTTAGTTTTGCTCCAAAAAATAGCAAAGAGCTACCTTTTATCATCGAAAATTTATCAAAAGATTACGACTTTGTAAGCATTTTTGGCTCAGATGAAAATTTTGCCATCGCCGCAAAGATCGTAGCGACGTTAACTGGGGGCTCGCTCGAGCTAAAAGATAGCACGACACTTGCGCTTAAAGATAGCTTAGACTACTCTAAAAATAGCTTTTTAACCAGTCTAAATAACGCCCAGATAAATCTCATAAAAGCTAATCCAAATGAAGAGCTAGGCGAGTTTTTAGTCGAGTATGAGCCTGATTTTAGCTACTTTCATCTAATAGACATCGACGCTGATAGCGCTAAGATCCTCATGCTGCCACTTGCTAAAACTTACGATGTTGATATCACCCTCGCGCAGATCCTGCCAAATTTGATACTAGTAAGGGCAAAAAGCAATAAATTTGGCCAGATCGAGAGCTTTTTACAAGGGGTAAAAACGCTATTTTCACAAAAATTTATCCCGCAAAAAGATGTGATCAAATTTGTAGCAAATAGGCTCATGCAAAAGGGGCTTAAAATTTCATTTGCTGAGTCTTGCACGGCTGGGCTTGCGGCGGCTAAATTTGCAAGATATGGCGGCATCTCAGCTAGCTTTGATGGCTCGCTAGTGACTTACGCAAATCACATAAAGCATGAGTGGCTGGGCGTTGAGGATGAAATTTTAGATACTTACGGAGCTGTGAGCGAGCCTTGCGTAAAAGCGATGGTAAAAGGCACACTAAGCACGACAAATGCGGACTTTGCGCTTGCCATTAGCGGTATAGCTGGACCAGGTGGGGGTACAGCTAGCAAGCCAGTTGGCACAGTCTATGTCGCAGCTGGCGATAGAAACGGCAACATCGAGGTTGAGAGGCTTCTTTTAAAAGGGGAGCGCAACTACGTTAGAGAGCAAAGCGTGCTAAGTGCCTATCTATGCCTACTTCGCCTAAAAAGCGAGATATTTTTCACTTAAATTTTATCTTTCTAAAAATAGCACTAAATTTAACGGCGAAATTCATAACAAAGTATCAAGAATAAAAAGCCAAATTTAGGAGGCTAAAGATGTTTAAAAAGATATTGTTACTCGTCATTTCTTCGTTATTTGCATTTGACACTTAGTCACAGGTGGGTGAGATAAAAGCAAACAACTCGCCCTTTAGCTACGCTAGCATTGGTGCAGAGCCAAATTTTGGTAGATACGACAGCAAGCAAGTCGCCACAAAAGATAGGCAGAACTTGATAAATACGCCAAAATGGGCGGCTACGTCATCTATGTGGATGGGCTCATAGACCTTAGCAAAGGCAAGATCCCACAAAATGGCAATAGCGATGGGCTGGATAAATTTATAAGTGAGATTAGCGGTGGCGAGTTTAGCTCTTATGCCAAATTTATGCAGGCTTACGGTGCTTCATGTCGTGCAAATTTAGTAAGCTATAAATGCAACAAAGGCATAATTTTTGAAAGCGGCAAATAGACCTTTCTAAAAAAGGCAACACTTGTGAAAAGCTAACTAAGCCGACATTTGAGCCACCATATAAATTTGAACTCATTCAAGCCTCAAACGTCCAAAATGATGTATATAAAAACGCAGGCACAGGCAAACTAGCCGTTATAAAATACAACCAAAGCCCCGAGCTAGCTAAACGCTTGGGGCATAAAAACAAAGCTAAATTTTTATATTTTTACAAGATAAGACGCTAGCGCATAGCCCATATATCAGCACGCAAAGGCTAACACTTAGCCCAAAAACGCTAAGAGCGGCGGTCTGGCTAAATGAGAGTGTGAAAAACGAGATAAAACTCGTGATAAATGCGCAAAATATCCCATAAATTCGCTCTTTTGCGCTAAGGCTCTCATTTAGCGCAAATATCATATAATCAATCCCAACAGCACTTGCAAGTATGAGCCCAAAGACGCCAAAGATGCTTAAATTTACGCCGAAAATGGCAAAGATAAAGAGCGTAAGAAGCACGCCAAAGATGATGACGCCCATCACAAGCGCTGAGATAAGCGCACTAAAGTAAAACCACAGCAGCAAAAACGCGACCACAAGCGCTGCTATTTTTAGCTTTAGTGCAAGCTCTTTTGCCTGAGTTAGGCTCTCATTTAGCGAGCTAGCGAAATTTAGACTAAAAGCGTTGTGGCGCTCTAGTAGCTCATCACTTGCCGCCCCTTTTACAAAGCCACTCGCGTAAGCCACACTTGCATTTTCATCAAGCATAAATTTCTTAAAATCCTTCATAGATTTTAGAGCCAAAATTTCATTCGCGCTAAGCTCTTTTTCGCTCAAAACCTTTAAAATTTCACTTCGCACTTCATCTTTACTAAAGCCAAATTTCTCATAAATCGCGTAAATTTGCTCATCATCAAGCGCCTTTTTAAAGGCCTCTTTTAGCTCATTCTGCTCGCTTTTACTTAAAAACATATCGCTTAGCGAGCTCTCATCTTTTATCAAATTTCTCTTTTTTAGCTCATCTAAAAGGCTCTTTTCACCTCCCAAAATGTCACCTCTTGATCTTGTCACGATCATCGTGTTTTGGTTGTTGCCAGTTAGGCTTAAGATATAAGAAGAGTCCGCTAGCAGGCTCTTTGGCATATTTGAGTAGTCTTTTACGTTTTCGCTTTTTGATAAATTTTTAAGATCAAAACCAAGAAAAATAGCTAGCAAAATAAGTGAGATAGCTAGAAATTTAAGCCCCAAATGCCTTGCAGCCACGTCTGAGAGCTTACAAAATTTAGTTAAAAACGCATCAAAAACCTTTGATCTATAAAATTTCACCCCTTCAAAGACTAAAGGCATGAAAAAGTAGCTAGCTAAAAAGGCAGCAACTAGCGCAAATGCCGAAAATAGCGCCACTTCTTTAAGCAGCCTAAGATCAGAAAAAGTAAAAGCAAGATAGCCACTAAGCGTGATAAGTAGGCCTAGTAAGAAAATTTTTAGCATATTTTTTATGCTGCTAGCCCTGATCGCTTCGCCCTCGTTTTTGCTAAGCCAGTGCAAGACGTAGTCAAACATAAGGCCAATGAGGCTAGTGCTTATTAAAATAGTAAGGATATTTAGCTCATTTAGGCAGAGCAAAGTGCCTGCAAATGCCACACTAAAGCCAAATGCAGCGATAAATATCACATAAAAAATTCGTAAATTTCTAAAAGCAAGCATCAAAAATATAGCGGTTAGGCTAAGCGAAACCACGCTCATATAAAGGCTCTCGCTCTCGTTTTTTTGCTTTGAAAATGCCTGATAAAGCGCACTTGAGTGTACAAAAAGCTCGTTTTGCCCAACTTTTAGCGCATTTAGCTCGTTATAAAAATTTATTAGCCCCTCGCTCGAAGCTCCCTTTTTTAGCTCGCCTTTTAGCAAGAAAAAGCTCTTTTTGCCGTCCTTTACCTCAAGCATGAGATCTGCTAAATTTAAGCTCACATTGCCATTTTTTGCGCTAAAACCGCTACTTAGCGAGAAAAAATCATCATTTATATTTAAAAGTCTAAAGCTAAAGCTGTTAAAAATTTCCTCTGCGCGCTTTTTGAAAAAGGCGTTTTTGTCACTCTTTAAAAGCTCCAAATCACCCCTACTTAAAAGAGCGATCTTTGAGCGATTGATGTCACTTTTTATATCATTTAAATTTAAGTCGATGTTCGCCTCAAAGCTCTTAAAAAGCGAGCTTTTAAGCGCCAAGCTTTGCACGTTTTTGGCTAGCTCTTTAGAATTTACCAGTACCAAAAAATTTGACGCCATCTCATCTTGCACCTCTTTTAGCACCTTTGCCTCTTTGGCGTCTTTGAAATTTATCAGTGAAAAGATATCAGTTTGGACGTTTTTTAGGCTCGCAAGCGAATATCCAAGCGAGGCTAAAAAAACAAAGATAAAAGCCAAAATCGTGGCTAGTTTTTTCATTTTATACTAAACTCATTTAGTGTTTTATCGCCGCTTATCTCATCAAGCTCGATCTTTTTTACCGCCTCATCGCCACTTATCTTTATGGATTTAAAAATTTGTTTAAAGAGTAAATTTTTAGGGCTTAGCTCTATGCTCCACTCTTTTAGGCTGCCGCTTGTTTTTATATCAAATTCTTTCCTAAGCTCGCTCTCATCGAGGCTGATGATAGCAAGAAAGAGCTTCTCGTCAAAATTTGCGCTCGTCTTTTCAAGCTTGCCATTTTCGTTTTTAAAAATGCCATCTTTATTTATAAAAACCTTTGAAACTACAGGCTCAAGCGTATCCCAGTAAAGTCCGCCCTTTTCGAGCTTAAACTCACCCGTGCTTTTTATGCTTTTGTTAAAGCCAGCCAGGCTCTTGGTCTGCGTGAAATTTCCGCTTACGCCATCTGTTTTTACTATATTTTTAAGCTCGCCTAGCTCATAACCAAAGCAAGATATAAAAATGGCTAAAAAAAGAGCTATTTTTCTCATCTTTTCTCCTTTTCATTGTAGGCTTTAAGCGCCTTTTTTAGGGCTTCTGGCATCTCAAAGCAAGTTTGCAAACTCTTCATCTCGATGACGGCTTGCGCGGTATTTGCCTCGCTTAGTTTTTCGCCCTTTTCATTTTCTATAAGGTAGTGAAATTTCAAAAACGTTTCGCACTCGCTAAGTGTTGTCGTGACCTTTATGACGTCGTTAAAAAAGGCTGGGCGCACGTACTTTACGTCAAGCTTTACGATAGGAAAGGCGTAACCATCTTTTTTCATAGCGATGTAGTTGTATCCTAGCTTGTCAAGTAGCTCGCAACGCGCCATTTCTAGGTACTTGACGTAGTTGCCATGCCACATCACCTCCATGCTATCAACGTCAAAAAATGCCACTTTAAATGTGCTAACGTGTGAAATTTCCACTCTCATCTCCAAAAATCAAAAAAGTTAAACCACTGCGATGGGTTCTTGCACGCTCTTGCTTCAAGCTGCCTTACATAGCTTTGTACGTATGGCAGGACGCTTGCCTTGCGGTCTCTGCTAAGCTTTATCTCATCAGCGATATCACTTAGTTCAATGTCAAATTTATCGCCCTTTTTTATGCACCAAAGCGCGCTCATCTTTACTCCCAAAATGCCAGCTAACAAGTATGGGCCGTAGTTAAATTTAGCCTCCTTGCCAAGAAAGCTAAGCCTTATAAATTTATCTCCATTAAGTGGTGTCCTATCGCCCATTATGCCGATATTTACGCCATCTTCAACCGCCTCTTTTAGCTGCATCATCGCGGCTGTATCAAGCTTTTCAACGCTTATTAGTTTGATCTGGCCCTTGCTGATCTGCTCTAAAATTTTATAAAAATTCTCGCTACCCTTGCTATAAACCAAGATGATCATGCGAAAATTTGGTGATCTAAGTGAGAGTGCCTTGCAAATTTCTACATTACCAAGATGGCTTGTAAGCACGATCCTACCACGCTTTGAAGCTTCAAACTCATCTTTGATGCTGTTAAATTTACTAAGCTCTAGCTCGCTTTCAAGCACGCCATTTTGCCAGATGCGAAATTTATCACATATTGCTATGCCAAAGTCGTAAAAGTTACTAAAAACGCCAGTTGCCGGCTTTTTACCGCTAAATTTCTCTACGTTTAAAAGAAATTCTCTTATATTTTCTCTCTCAACTTTTGAAAAGAGATAGTAAAAGCAAACGACGATGATAACGATAGGTTTTATGAGAAATATAGGCAAATTTCTAGTTAAAAATAGACTAACTCTAAGAAAAAATTCGTTCGATCTCTCGCCCTTTTGCCACCATGCGTATTTTTGCCCTTTAAAGGCTTTGCCAAGCAAAAATGGCGCTAAAGTAAAAAAATATCTTGCGTGCATGAGGCTTATTAGCGCGTTATCTTTTAGCATTTTAAAGTGCGAAACGCCGCCAGCTTCGTAGCTCACTTTTAGCGCTATCCACTTTATCTCTACGCCAGATCTTATGGCATTTACCAAGATCTCCATGTCAAATTCCATCCTATTTGAGCTACTTTGGAGGGTCGCACTCTCAAGCTCTTTTAGTGGATAAATCCTAAAGCCACACATCGCGTCTTTGATGTCAAAATTTAAAGTGTTGATCTTAACCCAAAAATTTGTGATCTTTCTGCCATAAAACCTCGATTTTGGCGCGTCTTCGCCGTAAATTGGATCAGCCATAATTAGATCATTTGGATATCTTTTGCTAAGCTCCAAAAACTCCGCTACCAAGCTTATGTCGTGCTGAAAGTCAGCGTCAATCTGAAACGCGTGCGTGTAGCCGTTTTGCAAAGCGTGTCTAAAGCCGTCTTTTAGTGCAGCTCCCTTGCCGCCGTTTTGGGCTCTAGTTAAAATTTCTACACCAAATTCGCTCAAATTTAGCAAAGCTTTTTTTGAAGCTTCATCTGAGCCATCATCGACTATTAAAATGGGTAGATCATATCTCGCAAGCGCCTCACAAAGGGCTTTGATCTTTTCTGGATGGTTGTAAAATGGTATGAGAAAGAGCGTCTTCATAAGCCCAGCTTTATCCTGCCACCAGCACTTTTGGTGCCATTACAAAATATCTCAAAATATACCTTTTCATCTCTTTGCGAAATTTCTATGCAAAGTTCGTCATTTGGCCTTACAAATTTTAAAAATTTCAAATTCTCCACCACGCATTGATCGCCTATTTCTGCGCCAAGCTCTCTTGCAAATTTAAATACAAAATCAAGCTGCACAAAGCCAGGCAAAAGCGGTAAATTTGGAAAATGCTCCATAAAAATGCCAAGTGCTGGGCTAAGCTTTGTCTTAAATTTATAAACGCCTTCTTCGCTACTTTTATCCCAAGAAAGCTCCTCGTTTTTTTCTAAAAGAGCTTTAAAATTTGCCTTTAAAAATTTGCCCTGAGCGTTTTTGCAAAGCGAGCTAACGATCTTAAAATATCTAACACTATTTTTAAACTCAGGTCTTAAAAGCTCATTTAGCCTTGCTACGACGCCCTTTTTGCCACTATCTCTAAAGAGTCTCACACCCTCTTCGCTAAGCTCCAAAAGCGCAGCTAGACGCTTAAATTTAGGATGAGTGTCGCAGTAGCAGTCTTTTAAAAGGCCGCTTTCAAACATCTTATTTTCGATGCTTATTAGATTGACCCTTTTGTCATTTAGCTTAACGATCCTATCGATCCTGCCCTTTAGCGTGAGCCTGCTGCCATCTATCTGCGCCCAGTCGCTAGTTTGGAAAAACTCGCACCAAGGCGAGCTCACATTTAACGCCTCGTCCTCGCTAAGACCAGCCTTTACCTTGCTAAAAAGCAAGAGCTCATCGCCTAAATTTCTAGCAACTATGCCAGTTTCGGTGCTACCATAAATTTCAATTATCCTAGCGCTGCTTAAGCTTTCTATCTTTGCTCTTAGCTCGCTCTTTAGTGCAGATCCCGCGCAGATGATGTTTTTTAGCCCTGAAATTTCAGCCGCTCTTGGGCTAGAAACTAGCGTTTGAAGCAGGACTGGACTTGTTACGAAGGTTAAATTTGTAAGGTCTAGCTCAAAGATCGCCTCTGGATAGTTTAGCTCCTTGCTAACAGCCTTTGCGCCAGAGATGAGCGGCAAAAAGATCTTAAATGTAAGGCCAAACATGTGCTGGTGCGAGACGCTAGCAAAAAATTTATCCCTCTCGCCAAATCCAAGCTCATCTTTTAAAAATATCCCCTCATCTATCATCGCGCCAAGTTTTTTTGGGATATTTTTGCTATTTCCACTCGAGCCTGAAGTCTGGAGAAAAAATGTAGAATTTTGATCAAATTTTAGCTCTATGCTCTTGCTAAAGTCTAAAAAATCACCAAAATTTTCATCATTAATGACAAATTTATCCCTGCTATATATCGGCTTTGCAAGCAAGATAGGTTTTACACCGATAGCAAGTGCTCCAAAAAAGGCTGCGCAAAACTCAAAGCTCTGGCTTAAATAAATTTCTATCTCGCTTAAATTTTTCTCTTTTAAATTTGCCCCAAAAGTAGCTACGTACTCGTAAAGATCCTTGTTGATATCCACAAATTTAAACGCCTTTAGGCTCTTTTTAAAATCCATTTTCCCTCTTTAAAATAAAAATTTTACGATATAAAATTTCGCCAAAAAATAAAACTCCCATCAAGATATAAGATACAAATGAGCAGTAAATGCTCCAGTAAATTTTATCTTCAAACTGCGCCAAAACAAAGGCAAAAGCTGCGTTAAAAACGAAAAACCAGCACCAAATTTTAGTTAGCCCTCTTGTGTAGCTAACGACCTTTTCATCTATCTTTTTCTCTTTTAGCTTAGCAAGCCTAGTTATGACCGCCTCGCCCCTTAGGCTATAAAAAAATAACGCCAAAAAGCCAAGACTTACGATACTTGGATATAAAAGCGCTAAATTTACACTTCTAAAAATAGCACAAATGGCAAAAAATAGCCCAGCTGCTAAGCAAACCTGCCTTGTTTTAGCACTTTCAAAATAAGCCCTAGCCAGCCAAAGAGCGCATAGCACGCAAAAGATAAATGTTGCACCCTTTTGCCAAAAAAATAGCACCAAAGGATAGGCGATGCTTGCTAAAACTAGCGCTATTTTTACTATCTTATGCTTCAAATTTCTTTGCTACGGCTTTTACGATATCATCAAGCGTTTTTACGTTTTTAAAGTCCTCTGGCATCAGTCTATAACCAGTTTGGCGCTTGATGTAGTCAATCATATCAATAGCATCTATGCTATCTATCTGCAAGTCCTCATATATCCTAGTTTCAGGCTTTATCTTGCCCTCGTCGATCTCAAAAAGCTCGATCAAAGCCTTCTTTAAAATTTCAAAAATTTCTACTTCGCTCATCGTTATTTCCTATTTTCATAAATGTATTTTGCAAGAGAAGATACGCTAAAGAATATCTCTTTTAAATTTGCTGTTTTTGAGTCAAGCACGAGGCCATATTTTTTCTGCACAGCAAGCCCAAGCTCTAGTGCATCGACGCTGTCAAGGCCTAGCCCCTCACTAAAAAGTGGCGCATTCTCGTCGATATCGCTTGGCTTCATATCCTCTAAATTTAAGCTTGTAATGATCAGCTCTTTTATCTCATTAACTAGTTCTTTCACTAAATTCCTCCTTATAAATTTTACTTATCTCTTCGTGTAGTGCCCTCGCCCTTACGGGGCTTGGCCTATCTTTTAAAAACTCACCAACTTCAAATTTCTTTAGCTCTTTGAAGACATACTTTATCTTTTCATCTGGCGTTTTGTACCATGGCTCATTTTTTCTAAGGCTTCTTGGAGCCATATTTATACCCACGCAAAGCACGCTAGACGCGCCCTTTATGCCCATATACGCGGCCGCTTTATGAAAGATGATCTCCTCTTTCGTGCGTGTGCCCTCTGGGAAAATGAGCAAATTTTCGCCGCTTTTTAAAACATCTACGCTTTTTTGTAAAAATTCCTCGTTATTTGTGTTTGGTATGTAGTTGCACGCCCTAATTGCCGCAAATAAAAATATATTTTTGCCAAGCTCGCCCTTTACGATGCAGTTTATCCTTTTAAATTTTGAGACCAAAAAGACCACATCAAGCAGCGAAGGGTGGTTTGCGATGACTAAATTTGAACCGCCATTTAGCTTAGTAAGCTCAAATTTATAGTCCAGATACCCACAAATTTTAGTAACTTTTATAAAAAATCCCCAAGAAACTCTAACAAGATCTCGGCATAAATTTTGCATAAATTTAAATTTATTTAGCCCCAAAAGCACGACTGGCACTAGCAACATATCACCACTTATGCAAATAACCGCAAAAAAAGAAAATAAAAATCCAGCTCTTAAAATTTTAAGGCTCATAGCTAAAATTCCAAGACGCGAAATGACTGCTACTTTGCCACGTTTTTGCCTCATTTGGGTCAAAATTTACGATGAAGCTTTGCAGTAAATTTTCTGAAATTTCTTCTTCTTTTTCCACTCTTTTTAGAGTTAAAACTCTCTTATCTTTTGCCTTTGAGACGACAAGAGCTAGCATAAATGATGGCTTTTGCTCATCAAAATAGCTCTGCGATATCGACTCATGATAGGCAAGTATGAGCACCTTTTCATATCCGTCATTTAGCCTTAAAAACGCAGCTTGCAGCGCGTCTTCTACTGGGCTAAATGATGAGATGGCTAGAATTTCATTGTGATTTTTAGCTTCGATGCTAAGAAGCGACGAGATAGCGTTATGCACAGAGAGTGAAAACGATGTTGGCGATACTGGCTCAGCCTTTGCAAGAGCAGTTTCTAGCTCAAAACAGCGATTTATCTCGCCCTCATAAGAGCTAAAAATGACTGGCATGTCGATACTCTCAAAACTACTAAGCAGGCTAAAAGCGCACTTTGCGGCACTACTTAGCCTCCTTCTTTGCATGGGCGGGATCTTTGCTAGATCAAATTCTTTTTTATATCTAGCAAGATCCTCGCTGATCTCGCCATAAGCTATAGCGTCATAAAAATCAACTTGAAATTTCATTATTTCGCGATGTCGCCTCTTAGTGTGACGCCAGACATCAAAGAACCGCTGCCGCACTGAAACTGAGTCTTAGAGTTAAATGGCTGTTTTTTGTAATATCCAGTCAAATTTACAACCTTCGTGCCGCCCTCTTTCACCGCTCTTTCTTGAAATGACTTTAGAGCAGAGAGAAGTGCGATCTGGCAAGCCTCTTCGTCGCTTTTATTAAAGCCATTTGTCTTTTTGTTTGACGTTAGATCTCTTACGATCACCTTGCCAGTGTATCCTGTGCCAAAGCTGATGCTAATGTTTGGTAGCAAAAATTCTTTAGCCTTTGGGCCATTTAAGAAGTCTAGTGAGTGGTACTTCACGTCATCTCTAGCGCTAAGACTTGAGGCAAATGCCAAAACGGCAACTAATGAAACTAATCTTTTCATTTTCTATCCTTTTTAAAATTTGTTATCTACTCTTTTAAATATCAAAGATGTATTTACACCGCCAAATGCAAAGTTATTGCTCATCACAAAGTCCGTCTTTATCGGTGTTGGCTCCTTTAAGTAGTTTAGCTTTGCACACTCAGGGTCAGTTACGTTTAAATTTATAGTTGGGAAAAATAGCTCTTCTCTCATCATCATTATGCTAGCGATCGCCTCCAGCCCGCCACAAGCGCCAAGCGTGTGACCTAGATAGCTTTTAAGCGAGCTAATGGCGATGTCCTCTCCAAAAAGCTCGTTTGTAGCGATACTTTCAGCTATATCGCCATGTTTTGTAGCGGTCGCATGGGCATTTACGTAGCCTATGCTCTTTGGCTCTAGTTTTGCCGCGCGGAGTGCTAAGCTCATCGCCGCTTTCATAGTAGCGCTTTGTGGTCTAGTGATATGCGTGCCATCACACGTAGAGCCAAAGCCAACGACCTCAGCGTAAATTTTAGCTCCTCTTTTTAAGGCACTCTCTTCGCTTTCAAGCACTAAAAATCCAGCCCCCTCGCCAAGCACCAAGCCATCTCTATCTTTTTCAAACGGCGTTGGTGTCAAATTTGGCGTGCTGTTTTTCACACTTGTAGCGTAAAGTTTGTCAAAAACGTACGCCTCGCTCACACAAAGCTCCTCAGCCCCGCCAGCTAGCATCATATCTATGCTGCCATTTTTTATGCTCTCGTATGCGTAGCCAATGGCGTGTGAGCCGCTCGTACATGCCGAAGATGTAGGGATGATGCGCCCTTTTAGTGAGTAAAATAGTGCGATATTTGCCGCTGTGGTGTGAGGCATCATTTTTATGTAGGTATTTGCGTTAAAGCCACTATCCATGTCCAAAACTAGTTTTGCCATGTCAAGGATAGAGTCTGTGCTGCCAGTGCTTGAGCCACTAGCTACACCCATCCTGCCATCTTGCACGCTTGGGTCTAAATTTGCAGCCTGCAAGCCTTCGCCATTTAGCAAGCCAGCGTCTTTTAAAGCAAGTCCAGCCGCATGCACGCTATAACATGAGACCTTGCCAAGGCTTCTTAGCTGTTTTCTGTCCCACTCCTGCGGGTGTTTGTAGTCTATGATAGGTGCTGCCAGGCGCGTGTTTAGCTCCTTATAGCCCTCCCACTCGCTCATATATCTCACGGCGTTTTTGCCCTCAAGAAATTTAGCCCTCATCTCCTCCCAGCTGTTGCCAAAAGCACTGACTGCACCGATACCTGTGACAAATACACGCATTAGCAAAGTCCTCCATTTACGCCGATGACCTGCCTTGTGATGTAACTAGCCTCGTCACTTAGTAGAAATTTAACAAGTCCTGCCACCTCATCTACCTCGCCAGCTCTTTTTGCAGGTATGGCCTTTAGCACTTCGTCTAAGAAGTCGCTATTTAAAATTTCTTCGCTCATATCTGTCTTTATAAGCCCTGGTGCTACGCAGTTTACTGTTATGCCCCTGCTGGCAAGCTCGACTGCAAGGGCTTTGCTAGCTCCTATGATGCCTGCCTTGCTAGCTGAGTAATTCACCTGCCCTCTGTTGCCAATGACCCCTGAAACAGAGCTTAGTGTCACTATCCTAGCTGGCTTTCTAGCCCTTATCATGGGCATTAGCGCTGGTCTTAGGACGTTGTAAAAGCCATTTAAATTTATATCTATCACGTCAAACCACTCTTCGTCACTTAGCCCCACAAAGGTATTATCCCTTGTTATGCCAGCGTTTAAAACAACGCCGTAATAGACGCCATTTGCCTCCATGTCAGCCTCTATGGCCTCTTTTGCCGCAGCAGTGTCAGCCACGTCAAATGTAATAAATTTAGCCCCAAGCTCACTAGCCATCTTTAAAAGCTCATCGCTCTTGCTTCTTGCATGAAGCACCACTTCGTATTCATTAGCAAGGCGCCTAGCGATGCTAGCTCCTATACCTCTACTTGATCCAGTTATCAATACTCTCTTACTCACTAAGTGCCTTTTTTACAAATTCTTCATCAGGGCTCATCACGTTTAAAACCGCCCTTGCGCCAAGCTTGCCGTTTACAAAAAGCTCGCTGTCATAAACGCCAAATCCACTCTCATCTTGGATCGAGCACTTTGAAGCGATCACTATCTCATCGCCCACTTTAAAATATGGCCTAAAAATTTCAAATTTCCTACTTCCTAGTAAAAAGCCAAATATCGCCTTCTCGCCGCGCAGCTCACGCATCTTTGAGTCGTAGATGCCAAGGCTTTGAGCCATCATCTCTATCGCCTTTTGCGTCTGAAATTTCCCCTCTTCTAAAAATGGATTTTGCTCATTTATCACGCTTCTTACTTTTATGCTCTCGCAAGGGATAAATTCTAAAATTTCATCGATCAAGGTTATGGCGCTACTGTGCGGTAAATAATCACTTATCATTATCTCACTCTTTTAAATATTATCGCGGCATTATCTCCGCCAAAGGCAAAAGATAGCGACATCGCTGTTTTTACGTCAAATTTCGTGCCACTTTTTACTAAATTTATAGCCTCCAAGCTCTCATCATACTCGCCGTCATAAACGTGTGGTGGCAAGGTGCTATTTTCCTCCATGCAAAGCATAATGCAAATGGCGCTTTCTATTGCTCCAGCAGCCCCAAGCGTGTGACCGATCTGCGGCTTTAGCGTGCTTGCAAAGGTGGCGCCAAGCGTTAAATTTACAGCTTTTGCCTCCATTTTGTCATTTGCCTGCGTGCCGGTGCCATGCAAATTTACATAATCTATGCCGCTCATGCCAGCTCTTTTTAGCGCACCCTCTATGCAATTTACCGCCATTTTTGCGCTAAAATCTGGCTGCGTCATGTGAAAAGCATCGCAGTTTGAGGCCGAACCAGCAACTATAACGTCTGAAATTTCATCACGGCTTAGCAAAAATAGCCCAGCTCCCTCGCCTATGTTTATGCCCTCTCTATTTTTAGAAAAGGCCTGACTTGGGGCGCTACTTAGGATACTAAGTGAGTTAAAGCCATTTATCGTAAGCGTATTTAGGCTATCGACGCCGCCGCAAATGACCGCGTCACAAAGCTCGCTTTCAATGAGCCTTTTAGCCTCAATAACCGCTTTAACACCCGAGGTACACGCAGTCGATACGCAGTAGCTTGGACCGCTAAGCTCGTAAAAGTCACTCACAAACTCGGCCACGTTTGCAAGGCAGTTTCTGTTTATGCCAAACCTGCTTTTATCAAAAAATCCAGTCGCGATATAGCCTTTAAATGGCTCAAAATTCTCCTCAACACCGCTTGTTGTAGTGCCAAGAACGACGCCCACACGGCTTTTGCCATATTTTTTGATCGCTCTTTTTATCTCATCACCCAACTCTAGCATAGTGCTTAAAAGCAAGGCGTTGGTGCGAGTTTTGAAGTGCTCTTTAGTTTTGCTTGAAAAGCTAGGCAAAACGCCATTAAATTTACCCACCAAAAACTCATTTTGCGGGTGAAATTCAGAGCTTTTACTTAAAAATCTCTTGCCACTTAAAAGCGAGCTTAAATTTTCATCACTACTGCTACCTGCGGCGCTGATAATGGCTGGCTTGCTAACGTATATCAACGCTTTTTACCTCATAAATTTGATCATCTATCATAAATTTTTGCTCATTTTTTTCATCTTTTATCATCTCAAGCACCTTGATAAAAAGCTCGTTGTAGGCGCTATTTGGTGGCAAGAAGCCCAAATTTGCAAACGTGCCACCCTTTAAAACTCGCCTAGCTTCTGGCGCTCCAAGTGCGTTTACAAGGCTAAATTTATACTCATTCTCACTATTTTGCACATAGAGCATTAGTGGCCCTTTTGATGAACTAACCTCAAATGCCTTTAAGCTAAAATCCGCCAGCTTTGGCGCATCAAATTTCTTCGCACAGCCAAGAGCTAGAAGCGTTACCACAAGGATCATAGCTATCTTTTTTACAAGCACTTTTTGCCTTTTTAGTGTTCTAAAATCATAAAAATTTAACAATTATATCTTTGCAATGCTTAAATGCAAGGCAAATGATAAATAGATTATTAATAATCAAGTATCTTCTCTCCATCTCGTCAAATTTAACGCTAGCAAGATCACTAAAGGCTAAATTTTTGGCTTTTATCACAGCCTCTTTTGCGGTGTAAATTTCATAAAATTTTTGCATTTTATCTTTGGCGTTTGCGTAAATTTCGCTCTCTTTTTTGCTAAAGCAAAATTTGATCACACCGTCAAAATTTCGCTCCTTTAGCTCCTCCACATCAACGCCAACTTTTTCTTTTGAGATAGCCAAAACAGCAATATTTTCTTTGTGAGAGAGGCAAATTTTGCCTCGTTTTTTTGCTTTAAATTTTAAATATCTAGAGAGTTTGAATGAGTTTGAATTTACTAAATTTGGATATTTTTTTAGCTTTCTACGCTCTTTTCTAGAGAGCATTTTGGGGCTAAATTTCTCAGCCTCAAAGCCGACAAAAAGATAAATTTCACCCTTTTTTATAGGCATTTTCAACTCTTTTTTTATACTCTTTTGCACTTTCAAGCGCCTTACTAAACTCGCCACTAACCGCCCTTAAAGCGTCATCTTGAAGCTCACTCTCATCTTTAAACGATCTAATCCTTGGCGTAAAAGCGACCTCATCATCTCTAAAATCAGCCTCTTTTAGATCAAAATTTAAATTACTTATTTTTCTATTTAAGATATGCAAGGCGCATTTTCTTGGTCCAAAGATGAAATTTCGCTCATTTAAGGGCTTCAAGCTCCTTACCAAAATGCCGCCATAAAGCGCTGGCTCGCTCTTAAAAGAGATGTCAAAACCAAAATTGTGAAAGTAAATTTCGCCCGCTTCGCATGATCTTTTGTAGGTGTTTGCATCAAAGCAGGTGTAAATTTCAAGCTCACTAAATTTATACTCCGCGCCGCTTACAACGAGGATCTTGCTTTGCATCAGTTCACGCAAAAAGCCCTGAAATTTCGCGTCAAGATGCGCCTTAAAGCCCGCTATTTTAAGAAGCTCCTCTCTTTGGCTCTTGTCTAAACTTTTAAAACCATCTCGCCTAAGTGCTTGAAATTTTTCTTTATCAAAAGAACTTTGCTTTAAAAACTCACTAAGCATCGCCACTAGATCAAATTTAGCAAAATGGCTTTTAAGTAGCTCGCCTGATAGCATTTTTGCTCCTAATTTTTTGGCATATTTTAAGAAATTTAGCTTTTATATGCAAATGTCGAGTATAAAATGCACAAAATAATCCTTTGTTCTACAAAGAAAAATGTCAAATTTTAAAATTTCATGAACGAGTAATTTCGGCTCTAAAATTTGAGCTAAGCTGTAAGCGAAGCCAAATTTTAGTAGTCAATTCTTAGGGGTGAATGGAATTTTAAAATTTGCAAAATGGATTTTTAAAATTTAAAGCTTTATTTCTTTGTTAAGGGGGAAGAGGCTTGAATTACGCTCTGCTTGCAGTTGCGAGCTTGCGAAGCAAAAGAGCTCCCTTCCCCCTTAACAATCCCCTAACCCCGACGACGTTAGAGGGGCATGCTTTAGTGCTTCGCACCGCATGCGGTTTATCATCTGGCAAGTGTCAGGCAAATTTTAAAATTAGAGCTGGCATATCATGGCTCTAAATTTAGTAGTCTGCTAAGGCGAGTGAGTAAGATTTTAAAATTTGTAAAATTGCTTTATTAAATCAAGTAAGGTGTTAAGTAAATTTTAAACGAGTAATTTTGGCTCTAAAATTTGAGCTAAGCTGCAAGCGAAGGCAAATTTTACCAGCTGCCGCTAGCTCCGCCTCCGCCAAAACCACCGCCGCTGCCACTAAAGCCGCCTCCTCTGCCACTTGAGCGACCGCCACCATTTGAGCCTGAACTACCTCGTCTAAAGCCCATTGGCAAAGAGCCGCCTTGGCTATTTCTCTTAAAAACGTCTTTTAAAATAAAGAAAAATACCGCAAATATAAAGGCAAAAGCGCCAAAGATGATAAGGTAGTTTTGCACGCCAAATCCCTGCTCAAGCGCGGTTGATACAAGTCCAGCAAAACACGTGCTAAAGCCAGTTCGCATAAAAAATTTACCAAAAATCGCAGAGGCAAAACAAGAGAGCATGCCAGCAAAAAAGGCAAATACGCCAAAAGGCAAGTCGCTAAGGCTATTTTTGCTACTAAATTCCTCGCCGCTAGCTGCTTTTATGATCGCTAAAACGCCATCTTTCACGCCTTCGCTCATCTTGCCATTTTTAAACTCAGGTATCATCACACTATTTATGATCTGGCTTGCCACGGCGTCAGTTAGCACCCCTTCAAGTCCGTATCCAACCTCGATGCGGACCTTTTTCTCATTTGGAGCGACCACCAAAAGCACGCCGTTGTTATCTTCTTTTTGACCTAGTTTGTAGCCTCTAGCGATCTCAAGAGACAGCTCTTCAATGCTCCTGCTTTCAAGCGAATTTAAAGTCACTATGGCGATTTGCGTGGTGCTGTTTTGCTCGAAATTTTGTACTAAATTTAAAAGCTCATCTCTTTCGTTTTGTGAAAAGATATGAGCCTCATCGTTGATCTGCTCATTGAAATTTAGAGCAAAACAAAAGCAAAATGCAAAGAGCAAAAGAGCAAGAGCTTTTTTCATCACTTCTCAAACGAAACTTTTGGATTTTTCATATCTTCGCTGCTAACTTCGATGCCTTGCTTTGGCTTCATCTCTGGATGAAAGATGCTGGCTATAAATTTACCAGGAAAGCTTCTAAGAGCTACGTTATACTCTTTTACAGCCTCGATGTAGTCGCGTCTTGCTACGCTTATGCGGTTTTCTGTCCCTTCAAGCTGGCTTTGGAGTGAGAGGAAATTTTGATTTGCTTTTAGCTCTGGATAGCTCTCGCTTACTGCCATTAGCCTGCCAAGTGCGGAGCCTAGCTGACCTTGAGCTGCCATAAATTCTTTAACCTTCGTCTCGTCGCTAAGGCTGCTTGCGTCGATGCTTACTTGCATGCTCTTGCTTCTTGCGTTTGCCACGTCTTCAAAGACCTTTTGCTCGTGAGCTGCGTAGCCTTTTACGGTCTCAACTAAATTTGGCACGAGATCGGCTCTTCTTTTGTATTGATTTAGCACCTGAGACCACTTCTCGTTGGTGTTTTCATCAAGCACGACAAATGAATTTGCGTATTTGAAAGCGCCAAAAACAAGTGCGGCGATGACCACAACTATGGCTATTAAATTTTTCATATTTTCTCCTTTAAAAGGGGTGATATTAGTAAAATAAGGCTTAAAAAATGATGTAAATTTGAAGTTAGGTAAGTGAAGTGAGTGCTTAAAGGGCACTCACTTTTTGGGGATTATAGGTCAGTTTGGATCTTATCTTCAATGATGATATGTACTGTCTGACCATTTACAGTATCGTTGCTTGTATAGCCTTTTGAGCCAAAGTCAGCATTTACTGTTGAATCTTCATGCCACTTACCTTTTATATCTACCTTGCTAGTGCTATCGCCTCTTATCTTAAGGATAGTGTTGATGTTATCAGTCATAGCAAAGATATCTTTTGCGTCAAATTTGATCTCAGAGTTGCCTTTTAGCTCGATCCTCTCGATGCTCTCAACTTTTGTGTTAAGGTCAGTAACGCCGCTAAGATCTACGTAAGAAGTATCTCTAAAGACGATCGTATCAGATGTGCCCTCTCCACCTTTCATCACTTTGCTTGGATCATAATCCATCCTAAAGTCTTCAAGCTCTATGCGAAGCGTATCGCTATGAGTTTTATTTACAAGACCGCCTGGAGTTTGAAGCGTAGCATCTACTTTTAGATCATAAGCTGATCTTGCGTTGATGTCTAGTAGCTGCTCAAATACACCCTTGCTCATATCATCTGCTGTTAGCACATGATTTACTGTCTTTGTTTGAGCGTGATTGTCTGGATCAGTGTATTTGATCTCAACTGTATCGCCCGCTCTTGCATCATCGCTAACATAAATTTTAACTGGCGTTGTATCTTGAGTTTTGTTATTATCACCAAAGTTTTCATTGCCATATAGATGTCCATCTCTATTGCCGTCTTCGCTAAACTGCATACCTCTTATAGCGTCCATCTCGACTTTTGCATGATCTTCTGCGCTTACAGTAGTTGTTCCATCAGATAGAGTGACTTTTGCTTTTGTCTCTTGTCCTACCGCGATAGCTGCATCAAGCTCAAGTGGTTTGCCATTTTCAAGAGTGAATTTGCTGTGATCAGCTTGATTTTCTAGTACGATATTGCCAAGTGGATCTTTGCTAAAGACTTTAAAATCTTTCGTCACAGGTATTGTGCTACCAGCATTTGTGATCTCAACTTTTATACTATCGCCAGCTATTACGCTACCAGGGAGAGATACACTTACTTTTGAAGTATCGCTACTTGTCTCATCTCTTGTGATAGTGCCATTGTCGTTCGCGTCAGCTGCTATGCTTACACTTAGACCTTTGCTGCTTAGCTGCGCTAGTTTTGCCTCTGCGTCAGCATGTGCTGTTTGATCATCTTGAGTAGTTATAGTCGCATCTACCTTTGTTTTCTCACCTGGCTTCATAGGGACATTATCTACTTTGATAGTGTTGTTTTCTGTGATATTTTGTTCTGCTCCACTATTTATATCTGTAGCAGTGATTTTACCATCTGCTGTCTTAGTTATTTTAAATTCTCTACTTCCTGTGACACCAGTATTTGGATCAACATACTCAACCTTTACGTGATCGCCTGTTACAACATTGTAAGGCACTTTTACACTTACTGTTGTAGTTTTTAAGTTGTGATCTGATATAGCCTCATCTCTGCTTAGTTCGTTATTTCTATTGGCATTATCTTCGTTGAAAATTACGCTTAGCTCGCTATTGTTTATAGGCTCTAGTATCGCCTCTGCTGATTTAGGTGTGACATTAGGTATATCTACTTCAACCTTAGCAGGATTTGTAACACTTACAGCGATATGAGGTATCTTTAGTAGGTTGCCTGGTACTAAAGGCACATTGTTTCCAGCTGCATCTTCTATTGTTAGCACGTGGCTATTGTTGCTAGTTACTTTATATGTAGTTGGCACGCCATTTACTTTTACAGTAAATGTATCACCTGCATGTAGGTTACCACTTGGTAGAGATACAGTTGCAGATGTCTCTTTAACCTTACCATCTGAGTTTGCCTCATCTCTGCTTAGTTTGCCATTTCTATCTTTGTCCTCATCGATAAGTACATAGAAATTTGTACCACCATTACCATCAGCATCAAGTAAGATATCGCTACCAGCTTCTACCTTATCAACACCTGTTGCATCGCTAACTGTTGCACTTACCTTGCTTGTTTTATCTTCTTGTAACGGCACTGTATACTCAACAGCTTTATTGCCAACCACATTTAGATCATCTACTGTGATGTTGCCATGAGCGTCTTTGTGGATAGTGTGACTTGTAGTAGTTGGTGTGCCATTTTCTATGCTTGTAGTTATCTTTAACACGTCACCATCTACAACGTTGCTTGGTAACTTAATAGTAGCTGTAGTTGTATTTACTACATTGCCGTTGCTGTCTTTTGTAGCTTCATCTTTATTTAAAATTCCGTTAAAGTCTGCATCCTTATTAAATATAACAGTCATATCATCGTGAAGATTTTCAAGGGTAGCATGATTTGTCACTATGGTTTTTGCAAAACCTTTAGCATCTGTAAATGTTGCTTGAGCCTCTGTATTTTTACCTTCACCTATTACTATGCCTGGTACTGTGATTTTATTATCACTATCAGCTGTTATAGTATCAGTGCCATCTGTTAGAGTAATGCTATTGCCATTTCTTGTGATAGTAAATTCTTTTTGTAAAGTTGTGTTGCCATCAGCTTTAACCTCAAGTATCATCTTGTCACCAGTTATCACGTTATTTGGCACTTTTATTTTTAGATCAGTCTTATGAAGATCACTATCTTTCATGCTCTCATCTCTTGTGATAGATGTATTAGCATCAATATCTTCACCAAAGAAAATTCCAGAGTCATCAAGTTCTGTTACGCTTACACTATTTGTTCCAGTAGCACTTTGAACATCATCTTTATCGATGATAGTAGCTGAAATTTTAGTCTCAGCTCCTGTTAATGTTTCAACATGAGAAATTTTAAAGCCGTTGTCACTTACTGCTACATCATTGCCATGCTCATCTGTTATCTTAACGCCTGAAGCATCTTTATGAACATTAAATTTAAGCGTTCTATCTTTAGTTGTACCATCAAGTTGTGGCTCAGTGATCTTAACTTCGATCCTATCGCCATCTACTGCATTTTTAGGGATCTTGATAGTTGCAGTTGTATTAAATTCATCACCATCAGCAGCTGAAGCTTTTCTGCTCATAGTTTTTGAGTTATGCGCCTCATCAAAGATAACCTCAGGTGCTTTTACATGCTCTAAGCTAGCTGAAACTTCTGGCTCATTTATAGATGTATGTCTGCCTGGTGTCATATTTGTGATACTAGCTTTGATAGTAGTATCTTGTCCATTTCTTAGATCAAAGCCTGGTACTTCAAATGAGTATTGATTAAAGCTCTCTTTTATCAATGGGAAATTTTGTCCGCCATTGCCAACCTCTGTTATACTTGTTACCTCACCTTTATCATTCATATTTATAGTGAAATTTCTTGTATAAACGCCATTTGTAGGCTCATTTATAGTAAGTGTAACTATATCACCATTGTCTATTTTGTTTGGAAGTCTTATAAGAGCTGTTGTTTCATTTACTTCATGCTCATCCATGCTCTCTTGTCTTGAAATTTCATGAAGAGTATCTTGCTCTATAAATTTTATCTCCATGTTTCTGCCGATAGGTATTACATTATCTTTGTTAGACTCTGCACTCTTTGGTGTGCCATCTGCAGCTACGACATGAGCACTTGCATAGTTCCATACGTCAGGGAAGACTGGTAAAGATGTATTTACCTTATGGTTATCAACATCTGCTTGTGTAAGAGGCACTTCTGTTGTTGTATTTTGTTTAGTTAGTGGATCAGTGTAAGTTATGACAACTTTATCGCCTGCTACAACATCTTTTGGAAGTGTTACTTCAACAGTCGTGCTTCTAAAGTTACCATCTTTGCTATTTTCGAAGTCATCTATACCGCCATCGTTATCGCGGTCTTCAGTAAATGTTAAAGTTGGTCTTACATCTGGAGTAACATCATCAGTTGCTACATCGCTCTTCCAAGTGTTAGAGTTTGTACTATCAGTAACATAAGCATCTACTTTTGAAACTTTACCCTCAGCAACTGGCATATTATCTATCTTATAGCCATTATTGATTATATTTTGATCGATAGCAACTTCTCTATTTTCAGTAGTGCCATCTGGTTTTGTTAGTGTGATGTGAAGTTTATCTCCAGGGATAACATCACTTACTTTTATAAGTACTGGCGACTCATTTTGTTTGCTGTCATTGTTGTTTTCTGTATAAGTTAAAAATCTATCGTTATTTCTATCTTCTGTAAATTCAACGCTTACGCCTGATTTTGTAGGAGTTACGTGATCTTCACTACTACCACCAGTGTTACCTTGGAAATTTGTAACACTTGCTTCCACTTTTGAGTTTTTACCTGGTTCTACAGGTGCGTCTATAGGATAGCCATTAGTTATGATAGCTGGATTGATGGTTATGTTTGTTGTAGTTTCATTGCCATTTGGATAAGTTACAGTGACTTTTAGTATATCACCAGCTCTTACTGTGCCGTCATTTGGTACTGTGATAAGAACTTTAGATGTATTTATATTTGTATCATTTCCATGCTCTACTCTGCTTAAAGTGTGGTTGCCATTTATATCATTTATAAATTTAACAGTAGGTGCACCAGGGATTATATTAGTGTTTGCACCACTAGTACCATCATCATCGTTGCCATCATTATAGCCGCCTATTGGGCTATCGTATGAAGCAAAAGCTCTATTTGTATCAGTTAAATTTCTATAATTTTCATTGATGTTTGAGTAGTGACCACCCTCAGCAAATCTAGCTTCGCCAAGGCTAACGCCATCTCCACCACCAGCAGCAGCATTACCACCAGCAGCAGTCTCTTCAAGTTTTGTTAGATCGCCACCATTTAAAATAGCATTTTGTAAAGCGCTTATATCAGCTAAGCCCTCAGCGCCTATCGTATTTGGATTTAAAGAAAGTGTATCGCTACCTAGTACAGTTAGCTCTTTGCCGTTATTTGCAACGATAGTTACTTTGTCGGCTGCATCGCTAGTTTTGACACTCTCGCCCATATAAACGATGTCACCAACTTTTAGCTCTCTCTCGTTTCCGTTTTGATCAACTGCGACCGCCTTGCCACTTAGCGATTTTACTACACCCGCTTCTTTAGCCATAAAACTCTCCTTATATAATTTTTTCGGCGATTATATAATAAGAGTGAGGCTGGGGATATTAAGTAAAATTTGGGTAAATTTAAGTTTATTTTTAGTTATTTAATACTCTTTTATCACACTTTAATATTTTTAAAATTCCCCCTAAAAAAGGCAATTTGCATAACTTTTGTGTAAAAAATTTTAAAAAAAATTTTTATATGGTACATGTACCTTTCGTTTCATAAAAGCGTTATTCTGAATGCCTTAAGAAAGAGTATCTTTTAAGCTAACACGAAAATATTATGCGATTTTTAGCTACTTTTGCCAAAAAATTTTCTTGCCAAAGCCTAGAGTATTGCTCGTAAATTTAACCTTTTCAAGGCTTATAGACCAAATTTTTGGATCCATCGCTTTTGCATAAAAAAATCTTTTAAAGTAAATTTCTCGCTCGCTTACGCTAGCCTCTCTCATCGCCCCTTGAAACTGCACACCCTCTATCTTGCCAACGATCTTCGTATCAAGAGCGATGGTGCCAGCAACGAGCTTTGAGTTTTTTAAAAATTTGATATGTGAGCTCTCATCAGAGCTAGCTAGCAAAAGGCAAAAATTTAGCTCATCAAAGGCGTAAAATGCGCTAAAAGCGTAAGGCTGCCCCTCATCATCAATAGCGCAGACACTTGCAAGGTGCATCTTTTTTAGAAATTTAACTATCCTCTCATCCATCTAAATTCCCCTAAAAATGTCAAGAATGGTTTGAAATTTAAAGATGACTATGGCGATTATAAGCACCCAAAGCGTAAAAATAATGAGCTCTATTAAAGTAAATTTATCTTTTGCAACCCTTTTAAAAATGAGCATCGTTAAAAACGCCCCAAAAAAGCCACCAATTAGCGAAAAATAGTGGATCGCATTTACCTTTACAAAGCTTGGCAAAAGCCCTTTAAAAAATAGTGAAAACATTAAAATGGCAAGTAAATTTGCAAGTATCAAGTAGTAGCCAACGACTGGTAAAACTGGGAAAAGCCTAGCAAAAACGAAGCTTAAAACAGTGATAAGCATCAGCAAAAAAACCCTAGTCCCAAAACAACACATCGCCCATCCTTTTTTGACGCATTTTACAAAATTTTGCTTTATGAAATTAAAATTTTGCCGATTTAGCCTCAAAAGGATTTAAAAATGCAAACAAATTTTTACTCTCAAGGAAGCTACAACAACATGAGCTTTTCGATGAAAACTAGCTCAGGCGACGAGATAAGCTTTTCTATGTATGACAACAAAAATTTAGAGTTTTCAAGTCAAAAAAATGGCACTTCAAGCCAAAGAAGCTTAACTCTAACGCACGAATACGGCTATGAGTTTTTATATAAAGGCAACGGCATAGACGAGCAGGATATGAAAGAGATCGAAGAGGCGATGAAGCAAATTCGCCCACAAGTTGATGAGTTTATGAAAAATGTCAAAGAGGGCGACAAGATCGCAGGTAGCAGCCAAAGCATAAGTGAGCTTTCAAACAAGATCAAGCAGATGCTACCTGACGCAAAAGATCTGGATCACAAAAATTTCATAAATGATAATATGCTAAAGATGTTTGACGAACTTTTAGCTAAAAATGACGCTAATAAAAATCTACTAAGTGCGACAAAAAGGTTATTTGATACTTTGCTTGATGAGAGCAAAAAAGTATCTTACTACGCTTAAATTTAGAGCTTTTGGCTCTAAATTTTAACTAGCGCCTCTCTTTGATAAAAGAGGTGCGACAAGACTATCACAAAAT
The DNA here is from genome assembly GCF_902460675.1 of Campylobacter concisus. GTDB lineage: Bacteria > Campylobacterota > Campylobacteria > Campylobacterales > Campylobacteraceae > Campylobacter_A > Campylobacter_A concisus_AJ. Next base: position 117,436 of record NZ_CABPUQ010000001.1, read on the forward strand.
AAAGCTGAAAAAATAATCCCACAAGCGGTACAAGCGAGATGAGATAAAATAAAAGTGTAAAAACTATAAATTTAACCCCACCGCCTTCAAGCAACGCTAGCTCAAATTTATCGCTATCAAGTGTGTTTGAGCCAACATCTATGAGTAAAAGTTTGTAGTAGATGTAAAAAAACGGCACGTTGATGATGAAAAAATTTAAAAACGGCACAAACAAAAGTGGCAGGCAAACGAGCAAGATCCCAAGAAATTTCATGATCTCAACCATCATCACCTTTAGCACTCTAGCCGTGCTAGCCTCGCTTTTAAGCACGTAGTTGTAGTGCCTTTTGTTTATCTCTTTAGCCACAACTGGCGTTAAAAAGCCAGCTACGATTAGGGCGATCACGATGCTAATGATGATCGTTAAAAAGGTGCTTAGAACGTAAAAAAGTATGCTAACTATCCACTTTGTAGCGCTAAAGCTTAAAATTTTAATAGCTATAAAAGATAGCGTTGAGTTTGTCTCCAAAAAGGCGAAATTCTCGTTTTTAGCGCCATCGCTTAAAAGGTCAAATATCTCGCCGCCTCCCCAAATCGTAAGCCACGCAAGGCTTGCTATGCTAAGAAAAAGCGGCAATATAGATAGCGTTATAAATTTGGCTGTAAAAAAGTCTTTAAAGCCAAGGCGAAGAAGATTTATCATTTTACCTTTTTGTACTCACGCTCAAGTGCGGCGTAAATTTCGTCTATCTTACTAACGCCATTTGATAAAATTTCGCTCATCACTTCGTTATCTTCGCGTCCATTCCAAATTTTCTTATAACTTCCCTCTTTGTAGCCGTTATTTTGGCGGAAGCGATTTAGCACGTTTTTAGCGATGTAGCACTCATAAAGCGAGTATAAATTTACGCCACATTTTAAAGACATTGAGAAATAAATTTTAAAGATATCAAAGATGTCATAGTCAAAGCCGCTACACTCATGTATAAGCATCTCAACATCGTTCATGATCTCGTAAATGCTCTCGTCTTCGACACTTAGTGGCTCTTTGCAAAAGTCGCTAAAACCGCTTGCTTGGCAAATATCCTCAGCCAAAGTTTCAACATCGCCAAGCTGTTTTGCCTTATAAATTTGTAGTGCTAGGCTCATTATAAAGTGCCAGATATCGACAACCTCGATGCGTAAATTTTGTTCATCAGTCTTGGCATCTATGCTCTTCCAGTGCTTCCACGCAAAGCTGTCGATAAGCTCGGCGCACTCCATATATATGCAGCGCCTCCAGCTTATGAGTTTATTTTTATTTGTATAGCCATTTTCCCAACCAAGCCCGTTTGTCTCGTCATTTAGGCTTTGTTGCATCTTTAACATCTCTAAAACAATAGTTCTTTCATCCATTTTTAAACCTTTTAAATTTTAAATGATTATAACAAAAAACAATTAATGCTTAAGCGACAAGCTTGACCCAAATCATCTTAATGCAAGCTTACAAGATGTAAAATCACCCAAAATTTCAAAGGAGAAAAAATGAGAGAGAAAGATCTAGTAGTTTGCAACGTTTGCGGACTAAAAAGCAGCGATGATAAAAATGCAGTTTTCATCCACGCTCACAAAAACGGCGAAGAGGTCGATATCTGCACAAGCTGTATCCCAAGCGTGATACATGGCTCAGGCATGGTCGTAAAATCAAACGAAGAGATAAAGGCTGAAATTTAAATATCAGCCACCATGTGAGAATTCTGCCTTAAAGAATTCTCAAACTCCTCCGCACTCATCGGACGAGATAAGAAATATCCTTGCATTTCATTACAATTAAGCTCTTTTAAAAGCTCTTTTATCTCGTGGCTTTCCACGCCTTTTGCTGTCACTTTTAGCTTCATTGATTTTGCTATATTTATGATAGCAGCGACTACTTGCATATCTTTTTTGTTGATCACTGACTGAGCAACAAAGTCATTTGCTATCTTTATGCGGTCGATCTTATACTTTCTGATATAGACAAATGACGTATATCCAGATCCAAAGTCATCTATACAAACATCTATGCTATTTTTCTCCAAAAGTGAGAAAATTTTATCAAGCGTCTCTTGGTCGTTTTTCCATATATCTTCGCTAAATTCAAGCTCAAACTGCTTTGGATTTAGGTGGTGCGAGTTTAAAGTTAGCATAAATTCATTTACAAATTTTTCAGATGTGCTTTGAATTTGCGCTACGTTTATGCTTATTTTTGGTACTTTTAGCTTTTTGTTTTGCCATCTTACGGCTTGTTCTACTGTTTTTGAGACAGAAAGCGTACAGATGTCGTTCAAGATGTCGCTATTTAAGCTAGCTATATCCATAAACTCGCCAGCTTCTTTTTGTCCATACTCTTTTGACTGCCATCTAAGTAGCGCTTCTACGCAGATGATCTTTAAATTTTTAATGTCATAAATCGGCTGAAAATATACCTCAAAATCCTCTTGTAAATTTGCTTTTTTAAGAGCTATCTCTATGTTTGAGCTTTGTTGTATTTCGCTATCTATCTCATTATTATAAACCATTGGGTTTTTGGCTGGATTTTGCTTAGCGTAGTACATCGCCATATCGGCTTTTTTGATGATATTTCTAGGATCACTGATGTTATCTCTTGTGACAACGTGGATACCAACGACACTCTTGATCGCAAAGTGATACTTATCTATTTGCAAAGGTTTTTCTATCGTATCTCTTAGCTCCATACCAAGCTTCATGCGTTTAGTGTGGCTATTTTCTTCCATTTTTGAAAGCACGATGAACTCATCAGCGCCGATCCTTGCGGTAACCTCTTGTCTGTTGCACGCTTCACGTATGCGCTTTGCTATCGCTTTTAAAATTTTATCGCCAACCTCATGTCCATAAGATGTATTTATATTTTTAAAGCGACTTATATTTATATAATAAACTGCGATCTCTTGCTTCTCGCCCAAAACACTACACATACCTTTTAGCTCATTTAGCAAAGAGTCTCTATTACCAAGAGAGGTTAGATAGTCTTTTTCAGATACGCCCTCTAAGCTTAAATTTATCATCTCAAGTTCGTTTGTCTTTAGGTGTTTCTCTTTGTTTTTAGCATCATGTAAATTTTGCTCTGCGTTATATATCTCTTCGCTTTGATCAAGCACTTTCATAAAATAGCTAATAACCGCTCCAGCTACAACAACAAAAATTATAAGCAGATCAACATAAGATGATAGGTCAGTTTTTATTAGTATTAGTGCAGCTGAGATAATAGGCACAAGCTTAGATGTTGTTTTTATGCCAACATCTGCTGCGCTTATACGCTTGTTATCACCCCTTAAGTAAAAAGCCCCGAGCATTAAGAGAAAAAATGGCACAAGGTAGATAGAGTGCAGAGTGAAATCATGCCCTTTGTTTATAAGCTCATTATAAAAAACATATAAATTTAATAGCGTAAAAATCGCACTTGCGATTATCAAGAAAAAGCCGCTATGTCTAATATAAAGATGGTTGCTATTAAAAATTTCACTAAGAGCGATGAATAAAATAGATAAATTTACAAAAATAGCAATGCTAGCAGCAAGCTCACTAGGGCTTTTAGGATGGATCAATATATTAAAATCACCCATATCTCCAACAATACAATAAGCAAGCGTGAAAACTAGCAAAAGCACATTAAAGCTATCGGCTAGAACTATGATCTTTTTATCGCTGGCTATAAATTTGACCACAAAAAATATACCAACAGCGGCTAGGAGTAAAAACATAGGGAGTAGATCGAAAAAATGAAGATAAGAAATTTGCTCTTTGCTTCTTAAAAGAAAGTCTTCATTGACACTTCTAATGGCATCAATAATAGTCCAAAGAAAGACTCCAAAGCATGCAGCAAGCCAGTGCATAGCTTTAAGCTTTGATCTATTCATAGAGATGTAGATACCAAAAACTACAAAAACAAAGCCCAAAAATATCAACAAATTTTCAAAAATTTTATAGTTTAAAATGCCGGCAAACTGAGAAAATATAAAAAGAGCTATAACGGCATAGAAAATTTGTTTTTGTCTTAGGATAAGTGACGAATTTGACGTAAAAAAAATGTTTCTCTCCATTGTTTATTCTATTTCAAACCTTATTTTTAGTTATAATTTTGCAAATTTTTCTTTAAGGTTAATCATGAAATGTAATATCGTCTTATCTGGAGAAAATTTAATAGACTACCAAGCATTTAATCTATTTTTCTCAAAAAAGGCTAGAAAACAGTATTTTATAAATGTTTTTATGATTTTTACGGAGGCCATTATAGCTGGATTTATCGCTGATATGCTTTTAAAAACCAAAATTTTTACCATTATTGGCACCATTTTTGCTATTTTTTGGATCATTTTTTATCCAATTTTTTTAAAAAATAGACGAAGAGCGGCGCTAAAAAGCTTAGAAATTTCAGACTTTAAAAAAGAGATGATCTTTGAAGTAAATGAGAAAAATTTGGCATTTTATGAAAATGAGCCAAAAGAAAATGAAATTTTTGACATAAAAGATGTAAGTGAAATTTACGAGCTTAAAAATATCTTTGTCATCTTTATAAATGAAAAAATCCATCTTGTCTTGCCAAAGAATAAAGAAACCTCAGAGCTAGTAAAAACACTTATAAAAGAGAGCAAAAAAGAGCTACTGCTTTTTGAAAATTTAGACTACAAAAGCGTTATTGGCTAAGCTTGTAAATTTACAAGCTTAGATGTGATCAAGCGTGCTTCTTATGAGCTCTTCAAAGTCTTTAGCGTTCATCGGCTTACCCCAGAAATAACCTTGTATCTCATCGCAGCCTAGCTCTCTTAAAATTTCAAGCTGAGTTTCATCTTCAACACCCTCAGCGATCGTCTTTAGCTCGATATTTTTAGCTAGAGTTATAACGCTTTTTACAACGTCTCTATCGATCTCATTTATAGCGATGTTATCAACTAGCTCTTTTGCGATCTTTAGCCTATCTAGTGGATACTTTTTGATGTAGTTCATCGATGAAAAGCCAGTGCCAAAGTCATCGATAGAGATGCTCATGCCCTTATCTGAAAATTTCTTTAAGACTGTTTGCATGATCTCTTCGGCATTGACGAGACTTGCCTCTGTAAGCTCGATATCAACGCACTTTGGATCCATGCCAAATTCTTCAACATAGCCAAAGATGTCCGATGCAAAATTTACATTATCAACCTGTTTTGGCGAGATGTTGATGCCTACTTTTAGGCTGATACCATACTTTTTGTTCCAGTAGCTCATCTGCCTTATGGCCTCTTTTGCCACCCATATTCCTATTGTATTTATAATTGAGCTTTGCTCGGCTACTGGGATAAATTTAGCCGGACTTACAAAGCCTTTTACCGGAGAGTTCCATCTTATAAGAGCTTCAGCACCTATTATCTTTTTACCATTTAGCAGATACTGCGGCTGGAAATTTAGGCTAAATTCCTCATCAAAATTCATAGAATTTAGCAAAATTTCTATGTAGTTTTTCTCCTGAATGATCTCTTTTATATCATCGTAAAAGACATATTTTGTATTAACATCTCTTTTTGCTGCATCAAGTGCCGCTCCAGCTTGCATGATGAGATCATCAGCTAAAATTTCACTTGTTTGCGTTGAGCTAACGCCAACCTTTGCTCCAAGAGCTATCTTATAATCGCCAACTGAGATTTGCTCGGCTATGATGTTTAGCAGATAGTATAAAAATTCTCTATAATGCCCCTCATTTTTTTGCTTTAAAACTATCATAAAGTCATCGCCGCCAAACCTTGAGACGATAGCGCCCTCTGGCAAGATCGCTTTTATATTTTTAGAAAATTTCAAAAGCACCTCATCGCCCACGTAGTGGCCGTATGAGTCATTTATAGCCTTAAAGTGGTTGATGTCGATGCAATAAATATCTATCTTTTCGCCAAGCGCTTTGGTCTTTATCATCTCTGATAGTTTGCTTAAAAATGACTGTCTATTTAAAAGCCCAGTGAGTGAGTCAAATTCGCTAAGCTGCCTTAAGCGCTCATTTTTCTCTTCAAGCTCTTTTAAGCTATCTTGGATCTCTTCGTCAAGTTGAGCGATGATATGCCTTTCAGATCTAGCTAAATCCCTCATAGCAACTGTGCTTGAGATACTATAAATTAGCGCTGCATAGGCTAGCAAAACCATAAGCAGAAAAACTATCCAAACAGAGTAAATTTTATCTGTATTAGCAGCTCCTAAAAAGAGTAAAGATACGATAAGCAGGGTGATAAATTTATATATAAGCACCCTTATATAGTCTTTTCTGTAACTTCTTATCTTGATATTTGCCTCGTTTTCCTTTAGGTGCAAGCAAGCTACAAATATAATAAAAAATGCAACTTTAAAGAAAAACTCATAATGAACATTTGTACCACCGTACGCCAAAAAGGCCTTTGATGAGTAGTATGAGTCGCAAATGCAAATGATAAGCAAGGCTAACAGATATAAAAGTATGCTAACTCTTTTATAGCTAAAAGCTGGTTTTTTTGATACAAAATTTAGTGAAAATGCGACAACAAAGACAAAGCAAAAGATAAAAATATCCATTATGATATATGAAAGGCTAGTCACAAATTCTTGATTAAGCGCTACTACTAAACTTTTATCAAAAACTACAAACCAAAAAAAACTAACCGTTATAAGCATCAAAGCAAGCGCATCTACCGCGACTTGTTGCCATATCACTCTTTTTAAAATCCTTGTAAAAAAGGCGACAAAAGAGACGATAAACATAAAAAATGGGATCAAATATAAAATTTGCATAAGCTCCGTACGAGAGATATTTCCGTGCATAAGAAGCGATCTATCATAAAGCAATAAAAGGATATCTGCTAACGCCCAGCTCGCTATAGCTAAAAATATATAGGTCCAGTATGAGTTTAAATTTCTACTACTTTTTAATAAAAAGAACAAAAATATGGCGATCACTACATCGGTACCGACTGATAAAGCCGTCAGATAAAACTGATCTCCCAGATAAATAGCAAAAAAATAAGCAATAATCAGGGCAAATATAAATAAAAAAGAGCCGTTGTGAAAATTTGTTATCCTATCAAGCACGGCTCTTCTCCGCTTCCTGGGCTAGCTTTTGCCACCTTTGCCACTCGCCGCTATCATCGACGTCGTTGCCGATAGCCTCGTACCTAGCGTAAAAATGCTCAACAAATTTCTTGCACTCTTCGTCTTTTGGCAGATAGCTTAGCTCATCTTTTTGGCAAAATTTCTCCAAAAACACACTCGCATCATCTTTTTTAGCGTATGTTTGAGCTAGATCGAAGTAATTTTGCAAGCAAATTTCTTTAAATTTAGCGTAAGCTTGCTCGCTCATATCCACGCTTAGTTTGCCGTCAAATTTAAGCACTCCAGCCCTAAAAAGCAAGCTAAGATGCATGAGCCCCTCGCAGTAATAAGCCCTCACCTCATCGACCTTTCGCCACGCTATAAGCCCAACCGCACGGGCTATCAGCTCATGAAAGACGGCCATTTTATACTCCGTCTCTTCGTGCAAGAAGAAATTTACTAGCCCGCCAGTCGTCGCCTTATACTCTTCTATAAATTTAAAGACGCCACTTTTATTCATGCTCATCTCAGTATCAAGTCCGATAAATAAAATGTGCCCAAACTCATGGCCGATCGTTGAAATTTCATATACTTTTTTCCAAATTTTTGGCTTTAAAAATAAAATTTCCCTACCAAAATCCAAAAATTCCTTGCTAAAAATTTCAGCCCCAAGCTTCATAAAAGGCTTTGCCTTTGCGCCCTCATAGACGTGATTTACAAAGGCAAAAATTTTCTTGCCACATTTTGCGCTCACACTCTCGTCATTTGGCACGACCTGGGCGCTAAAAAGCCCATTTAGCTCCGCTGCGTAATAGATCATCGGTACGCTTATATAAAGCTGCGTTCTAGCGATATTTTCGCTAACTGTCTTGTTTGTCTCGGCGTTATCAAATTTGATCTTTTCACAAACGCTTTCGTAAGTTTTTGTCACTTTTTCTTTAAATTTAAGCTCGTCAATGCCCTCGCTATCAACCAGCCTGATGTCCCACTCAAGTGCGACTGCGTGCGTGTAGGCATCCTCGTAGTACTCCAGCGGATGGCCTGGCTGAAGCGCTCCTTTTACCTCCATCCACGCTATCTCAGCCTCTTGCCAAGCGTTTATCACTTTAGCATTGTCCTCTTCACAAAAGGCATTTTGTAGCTTTTCAAGGTATTTTACGTAGGATTTTTGCTCGTCATTTTGAGCTAAATTTCTTAAAATTTCAAGGTTTTTTACAAATACTTTTTTAAGCTCTCTAACCTCATCTTTAAAGGCAAGCGCGTAAGGCAAAAAGTTAAATTTCTCGCCCTCTTTGCAAACTGCGCCATACGTTCTATCAGCTCTTACGCCATTACTATCACACTGAAACAAGCCGTTTTTAGTGATGAACTCATTTGCCTCGCCTAAATCTTTAAATTTAGCTTCAAACTCTTTATTTGTAGTGTCTATTATCTTTTCTTGCCATGAAATTTGCCACGCATTTAGACTAAGCCCAAGCTCGTGCATAGCCTCCACAAAAGCTTGATAAAACTGGTCTAAAATTTTCTCATCACGTGCTTTTTTTATAAGCCGGGCGTGCAGATTTTCATATAAATTTCTAACGTAGCCGTAGGTCAAATTTAGCACACGCTTTTGCTCGTCCTCACCTAAATTTAGCTTTTTTAGCTCATTTTGAAGTGGATCAACTTTAAGATCAACTATCCTTCTAGCAAGGGCTAGTTTTTGGCTCGGCGTGCCATCAAGGACACAAATATTCAGAGCATCAGTTATGATCTTGTCATCTAAATTTTTATAAATAGCATTTAGTTTGGATTTTTGCTCTTTTGTAAGTTCGTTTAGTCTTTTAAAATCATTCATCTTTTCATCCCTTAAAGTTGCAGGATTTTAGCATAAAGCCTTAAAATTTGCTACAATTTACCAAAAATTTAAAATCTAAAAGGCAAAAAATGGATATTTTAAAGGATTTTGGCGAGCCACGCATCAAGCAAGTGATGCTACCAAAAGATACAAACTCAGCTGGCAATATCTTTGGCGGCTGGATAATGAGTCAGATCGACCTTGCAGGTGCGCAGGCTGCTAGAGAAATTTCGCCTGAGCGAGTTGTGACGATTTCTATGAAAGAGATCATCTTTAAACAACCAGTCTTTGTTGGCGACGTGCTAAGCTGCTATGCAAAGATCATCGCAGTTGGCAAAACATCGATAACAACGCAGATAGAAGTGACTGCACTTAGGCTAAATGACGGCGGTTTTAGAGAGACTATACACGTCACAAGCGCCACCGCGACCTATGTTAGTGTGACAAAAGACGGGCACAAAAAACCGATAGATGAGAAGCTAAAAGAGCTTCATGGCTTTTAAAATTTGGTTGCAATTTATGCAGCCAAAACCCCCGAATTTATCACTATTTTTAAAAAAATTTGAAAAAAAGTAACATCAAAAAAGAGAAATTTCAACTTATTTAAATGCTTTATAAAGTAAAATCTGCCCTTACACTTTTTTGGGAGAAAGATGAAAAAATCACGCTTAGGGCTTTTACAAACGCATATTTTAGATATCTTAACACAAGATGAGCTGGAGAAATTTGAGTTTAAAGAGCTGCCAAAAACAAGCACGATCTACACCGAAGATATCGAGATAATTATCCTAAAAAACGGCTCAGCAAAGCTCTCATTTTTTGAAGATGGCGAGGAATTTATCCTTTATCATTTAGAAAAAAACAACATCGCCATACTTGATGACAACTGTGCATTTGAAGTGCTTGAAGATGCCCAAATTTACGTCATTAGACTAGATAATATCGGCGAAATTTTGCATAATCAAAAAGCTGCAAGCGAGATCCTAACAACCACACTAAACACCATCATCGTGCAGCGCCAGATCACAAAGTCGATACTTTTTGAGGACGCAAAGGGCAGAATTGCAAATTTCTTAATCGAGCTTGCAAATGAGCAAGATCTAAAACAAAATGGCTACCGATATGTATTTTTGCCATTTTCTCTAAAGGTGCTCTCAAGCTTTGTCGGTCTCAAGCGCCAAAGCGCCTCAACAGCCTTTAATGAGCTTATCAAAGACGACATCATCAGAAAGATCACACCGCACGAATTTCTCATCATCGACCACGAAAAACTTGAAAGTTATACCAATTAATATCATTCAGGGTCCTCAGAGAATTCATTATCTCTAAAAATTGCATAAAAATTTAAAAACCAAAAGACAAAAGCAAGTGCTATCAGGGTGGCTGGTAAATGAATATAAAATCCACTCCAAAAATATGCCAAAATGCCTCTACTAACGCCAGCTAAAATGACTAAAATAAAAGCAATTTTGCTAAGGCGTAAAAACTCAAGCTCTTGTCCGCTGTGACGAAGTCCAGCGATATTAAAAATAAGCATAACACTAAAAATAACGGCATTTACGGCTATTAAATGCATAAAATTTACTTCAAGACCTAGATTTAAAAGACCGCTTACTCCGATGCCTAAAAAACCAACCGCTAAAAATACTTGCATAAAGTAATAGTAAATCACAAAACTATGCCTCAAAAGTTGCTTATAGTGCCACTCTTTAAGCTTTGCAAGCACCGCACATCCACAAGCAATAGCTACATAGTAGGTGCCGATGCTTTTTTCAAAAAATATATTAAAAAGCAAAAACGCACAAGTCATGCAAATAGCGATATTTTTATAGATAAAATTTGGCACAAAAATAACCTCATCCATATCGTTTTCTCGCTTTAGCGCTTCTTTGCCAAGTACAACGCTAACGCGATATGAAATAAGCAAGATAGCGATGATATGAAGATAAATTTGCAAATTTAAAAATTTTTCGTTGTCGCTTATTAGATAGTAGATTTCAAAACCTAAAATACCAAACAAAAAGCCAAGTACGCCAAATTGATCAAGGTTTTTATCTCGCCAGATCATATACAGGCAAAGCATCACTAGATATGTCCAAAAAAGTGTAATAAAAAAATGTGCTAAAAATAAGCTAAAAAGTGCCGCTATAAAGCTAGTTGCAAAGAGTGAAAATAAAATGTAAGCGTGGGCTTTTAGTGAGGAGCTAAAATTCGTCCAGTCGGTTAGTCCAGTGAGTAAAAAACCAGCATAAGCAAGTGCTAGAAAAAGGTGTAAAAATATAAATTTATGCAAACTCACAAAATCAGTTGGTGTAAAAAATATAGCAGCTCCCAGCACAGCACAGGCAGCACTGGTAAGAAAAAATATCCTCATAGGATAAGTAAAAAAGTTGTTAATCATAATAAATTTGCCCTTTAAAATTTTCATCTATTGTTTTGCTGATAAATGTAAAATCACGGTCTTTAAAAGCCTCATCTAAAACAAGCTCTTTTTGTATGATCGCACCTTTATTTGCGAAAAAATAAATTCTATTTGACATCTTTACAGCCTCCATCCTGTCGTGTGTGACGAGTATTATGCTCATGCCCTCACTCACTCTTTGGCTAACGATATCGATCAAAATTTCTTTCATATCATAATCAAGCCCCGAAAATGGCTCATCCATTAAAAGCAGGTCAGGTTTTGTCACAACTGCTCTTACAAAAGCGACCCTTTGCCTCATACCGCCACTTAGTTCATTTGGGTATTTCAGCGCGTCTTTTTGACTAAGGCCGACTTTAGAAAAAAGCTTTAAAACGCTGTTTTGATCAGGTTTATCCATAACCAAAAGCACATTTTCAAGAGCATTTTTCCATGTAAGCAGACGATTTTCCTGAAAAAAATATGTCATTTTTTTAAATTTATTAAAAATTTCCCCTTTTCTAGGCTCATTTAGTCCGCTAATAAGCCGCAAAATGGTAGTTTTCCCACAGCCTGATGGTCCAAAAAGCGTCACCACTTCGCCTTTTTCTACCTTTAAATTAAAATTTCTTACGACCTTATCTCTTAAAATTTCATACTCTACATTTTTAAGCTCAAGCATCATCTTCTCCAAGGCATCAGGGCTATTTTTAAAGGCTCGATGATAAGGTACTCAAAAAGCATGATAAGAGTGATGCTTAAAAGAACATACGCCATTACCTCGGTTGTTTCAAGCATCGCCCTTGCATTTGCTATCTTTGCTCCCATTCCGTTATTTGCACCTAGTAGTTCGGCCATTATGACTATTTTTACACCCATTGCAACAGCTACGCTAACAGAGCTTATGATATAGCTCGTAAGATGCGGAATGTAGAGGTGTTTTATCTTTTTTAAAAAGCCTAAATGATAGGCATCAAACATCTCTTTTAGCTCTTCATCTACGCTACTCATAGCAACTGCCGAGCTTGCAAAAGTGAGTGGTAAAACGGTTATAAAAATAGTAAAAACAGTGCTAAAATTTCCAAATCCAAACCAAAAAATAGCAAGCACTATCCAAATAATTGGTGGCATCGATAAAAGCAAGGTAATAACAGGCTTTAAAAAGGCCGCAAAGCTTTTAAAGCTACCTGCTATTAGCCCTAAAAATATACCAAAAAATGTTGCCGTGCTAACCCCAACTAGTGATCTGCAAAGCGTTATATTTATCTCGCTATTTTTATAATCTTTTAAAATTTCACAGACTTTAAAAAATACATCTTTTGGCGAAGGGAGCAGGAGTGGGGAGCTAAACTCGCTTCCCACTTGCCAAATAGCCAGTATCAAAAAAACTACGGCAAATCCGCTAAATCCGCCCCAAAAATAATCAATCATTTTTAAAAAGGCTGAGCGATCTTTTTTGACGCCGTCGATTAGTATCATAAAAATAGACCTTTATCTGGCATCTTGCCGCCTAGAAATTTTGGATTAAACTGATAAATTTCTTCAAAAAATGCCATGATTTCACTTTGTAGTTCATTTGCTTTTGTCACTGTTAGATTTGCTTTGTCAAAGGCATTTGCAAGCGCTACTTCTGGAGCTGGCAAATAACTTGAGCCAATCTTTGCCGCACTTTGCTTATTTTCAAGAATCCAATCAAGAGCGTTCTTAAGATCGCTATGAAGCGTATCAAATAGATTTAAGCTCTTCTCATAAAAGCCTCTTTCTACGATAATGCCAGCCATTGGGATTATCGGTTTTGTATTAAAACTCTCGCCCCAAATTTTTGGAAAATCAACTGAGTAATGCACGCTAACGCCTGCTTTTTTACCACGCAAAATAGTCGCTTCACCAAGAGGTTGCGGGACTATTAAAATATCAAAATCTTTTTGTAAAAATAAAAGTAGAGCTTCAGGAGGTGTTGCTGTATAGGTGATATCTATCTTGCTAGCGTCTATGCCTCGCTTCTTGCAAAGTGCCCTTAGGACAAGATCAGGCATGTCACCTCGAAATGGCATGACTAGCTTTTTGCCTACAAAATCTTCTAAATTTTTGATCTTTTCATCCTTAACCATAGCGTTCATCACGCCAAGGGTCAGTAAATTTAACATCGCAAAATCAAGCCCTTGATTTCTTAAATTTGCAGCGACATTTGATGGTGACATCGTGACTTTAATATCCCCACTAGCTACGCCTGCACGAAGCTGATCTGGTGTTTTCCAGATATTTAGGCTTACATCATAAGTTTTATTTAACTCTCCTTGCAGTGCAGCAACTGCCATTATGACACTTGGGATCGCTGGCGCACCCCACATACTAAAGCTCTCTTTTGCAAATAAATTTGGTGCAAAAGCGCTAACGCCTAAAGCTGTGCTAAGTCCTAAAAATTTTCTTCTATCTAACATCTCTTTCTCCTTTAAAAACTGCTGTGAAAGCTAATGAAAAATGTCCTGCCAGGGGCATGAACGACTACCGGATCAAGTGCTGCTACGTGATCACCGCTAATAAATTCTGCATAATCTTTGTCAAATAAATTTGCAATGCCAAATCTTATGCCGACTTTGTTTTTAAACTCTACGCCGCCATAAAGATCGAGCAAGCCAAACCCCTTTGCGGCCTCTTTTTTGTCGATACCTAGACCATTTTGCTTGCTAAAATCGCCTCTAGTTTGCTTTGAAACTAGCCTTAGTGCAGTGCCAAGGTTGTAGCTACCAAAGCTTGCATAGTCTTTGTAGTCAAACGCAAAATTTGCCTCAAAAGGCCTTATTTGATAAAGTGGCCTGCCATCGGTTTTGTTTTGTCCGTAGTTGTAGTAAAGTGAGCTTTTTAATCCAAAGTGCCTTGCAAAGCTATATTCTGTATTGAAATTTACACTATAAAGCGTTGCGTCAACGTTTCTTGAGATGACAGCATTTTTGTTTAGTAGTGGCATGGCAGCTTTTGAGTGGCGTCTATCAAAAATGATTAAATTTTTAACGCTATCAGCGATGAAATGCCCGCTAAAGCTAAAAGCATCTTTATTTTGCAAAGAATTTAGGTATTCTTTATAAAACTGGCTACCAAATTTAAAGCCAAGAACTGCTCTATTGTGTCTCTCTAGCTCCAAATTCGGATTTGCGATCCAGCCATTATCGCCTGCACCATAAAGTGTATTAAAACGCTCCATATTACTTGGCAAGCGAGATAAACTCTCAAGTTTTGCGAAATAGCTATCCTTATCGTTTGGTGTAAATTTATATTTTAAACTTGCACTAAAAGCGTCTTTTTTGATCTTTTCACTTGCGTCTTCACCGTAAATTTGACGAATTAGCCCGCGAGTAGTGCTAATGGCTGGATTTGGTGCGAAATATTTAGTATCAAGCCCATTAAGCTTACTTCTTTGCTCTTCATATTTTAAGGCAAGAGAAGCTTCGTTTGCTTCATTAAATTTATAAGCAAGTGTGTCAAAAAGCATAAATTTATCATTTCTAACGTCAGCAAATCTGTATCCGTTAAATACCCAGTTACTGCCTTGCTTTATGTATCTTTTGCCACCATGTTTATCTTTTTCAAAGCCAGCACCTATTTGATTATGAAAGCTTGCGAAATCAACATCATATTTTAAATTTGTCTCAAGTACATCTCTTTTTATCTCAACTTTTACATTTGGAGTGGAATTTCTTAGATGAAAGTTATCAGCTTTTCGCTCAATCTTTTTTGCAGCAAGCTCAAAATTTAGCGTATTTGATAGATCTTCTTCGCCCAAGCGAATATTTAGCTTGCCGACTTTCCTAGTAGTTTTAAAAGCGTCCATCGCGTGCTCTGGCTGCTTATCTTTATCGATATTATCCCTTAAAAACGTAAGTCTAAGCT
This sequence comes from Campylobacter concisus, assembly GCF_902460675.1. Lineage (GTDB taxonomy): Bacteria > Campylobacterota > Campylobacteria > Campylobacterales > Campylobacteraceae > Campylobacter_A > Campylobacter_A concisus_AJ. Next base: position 132,603 of record NZ_CABPUQ010000001.1, read on the forward strand.
CACTAAGCTCATTTGGCACGAAACCTAAGATAGCGCTTTGGCCCTGCCTGTTGTAGCCATAGTCCCATTTTTTGCCACTTCCGTCTTTATAGCTATTTGCCTTGGTGAAATTTGCGTTTAAAATGGTATAAAAATTTGTGCCACGATATTTAAAAAGCGATGAGTTGTAAAAGCTTTTGCCATACATTCCAGCTGAGATATGAAACATATCCGCTGAGCTATCAAGTAAATTTGTCACAAATGGATATTCGCTTCTTTGAGTGCGGTCAAATTGATTTTCCACAAAGGCACTTTGCGCAACATTTGGCGTTATAATTGGCGGTGGCGCAAATTCTTTAACAGGCTTTATAGTGTCCAAATTTGCTTCATTTGCTAAAAGCAGTGACGAAAAAACTATTAGGCTTAAAACTTGCCTCATAAAAAACTCCTCTTATGATAATATAATTATGATTTTTCTTATCGAAATTGTAAATAAAAATCTCTTATAAGATATTGATATAAATCATCATATATTTTTATAAAAAATTATTGAATACAGAATTAATCAGCAGGTAAAAATAACATAATAAGGCAAAAATAATGTAAAAATTTTGCTATATATTTTGATAATTATTATATAAAAATTTAAACTATAAATAATTAGGTAAAAGACAAAAAAATTAATTAAAATTTTTTACCTAACTAAGCCCTATCTTTAAATTTAGCCAGCCTATCTCGAAGCTCTTTTGAAAGTGTAAATTGTGAAATCTCATATCTATCAAAAATGACGATCATATCATCACCAAGTGCCTGAACTAGCCCAAAACAAGCATCTCTATCTAGGCGATTTTTTCTAAATTTAACACTTAGCGCATCGACCTTTTTCTTATCGCCAAAGCTTTTAATAGCGATCTCATCGATATCTTTGAAGAAAAATTTGATATTTTTCGAGCCTTTTGTGATGACAAATCCATCATCATCTATCTTAAAAAAGTTGTTTTGTAAGATCTTTCTCACGCAAAAAAAGGTTGAAACGGCGCCAACGATGATGCCAAAAAGAGACGGCGTACCAAGACCAAGATAAAAGTAGCTAGCGACGCTAAAGACAAAGAGCCCAAGCCCAAAGGCAAGCGCCCAAAAAACATCTTTTTTACTCTCTTTTGTTGTCATTTTTGCCCTTTTATGCCAAAAGTCCGGCGCCATTTATCGCTTGGCTGCGCTCTTTGGCGTAAATTCTCTCGCCATTTATCACGTCGTATTTCCAGATCGGCGCATTTGCCTTAAAGTCCTCGACAAACTCGTTTATAAGCCTTAGCGCGACCTTTCTTTGAGGGCTTACTACACCTGCTATATAAGAGCTCGTATGCACGGGCACATCGCCTTTTGAGTGAGCAAATAGCACGTAGGCATTTTCTTTTTTGGCTCGTTCCTGCCAAGCATCTAGCCATTTTTTAAGGATCGGCTCATAGATATCAAAGCTAAGCGCCGAAATACCGCCCTCTTCTCTTACTATGCCTACAAAAGTGATGAGCGCGCCGCAGTTTTTATCCTTAAACCTATCATACCACTCGTTTGTGATGCTTTGAACGTCCAAGCTTCCATTATAAATTTGCATTTTAGCCTCCACAAACTGGTGGCAAGATAGAAATTTTATCGCCTGATTTAAGAGCGAAATTTATATCGCTTACGATCTCGTCATTTACAGCCACAGCGCAGATATTTAGCCACTTTTTAAGCTCTTCTTTCTCGCTTAAAGCAGCTTTTACCTCGCCTAAATTTTTTGCTTCTACTTTTATACTCTCAAGCCCAATAGGCCCAAGAAATTCGACCTCTACCACATTTTATCCTTTGAAATTTTTGCTGATTTTACTTAAAAATAAATTTAGATATACTTATTTGAAAATTTACAAAAGAGAAAGAAAATGAACGAAATTTTAAAAAGTATAAAAACCCCAGCCTACGTCTGCGAAGAGGCCAAAGTACGTAAAAATTTAGAGCTTTTAAAGTATGTCAAAGAGCAAAGCGGAGCTAAAATTTTAGTGGCACTTAAGGGTTTTGCATTTAGCGGAGTAATGGATATGGTGGGCTCATACCTTGACGGAGCGACTTGCAGTGGGCTTCATGAGGCCAAATTTGCAAGCGAATACGTAAAAGGCGAGATCCACACGTATAGCCCAGCCTTTAAAGATGAGGACTTTGATGAAATTTTAAAAATTTCAAAGCACATCACATTTAACTCCTTTGCGCAGTGGCAAAAATTTAAGGGTATTGCCCTGCAAAATGGCATCATCTGCGGCCTACGGGTCAATCCAGAGGTCTCGCTAGCGCCGACTGATAGCTACAATCCATGCGGCAAATTTAGCAGGCTTGGCATTACAAGGGCAAATTTTGAGCCTGAGCTTCTTGATGGCATCACTGGGCTTCATTTTCATGCGCTTTGCGAGGAGAGTGCGAGCAGCTTGCAGGTCGTGCTGGAGGCGTTTGAGGAGAAATTTGGCGAGTTTATACCAAAGATGAAGTGGATAAATATGGGCGGCGGTCACCACATCACGAGAGCTGGCTACGACGTGGAGCTGCTTATAAATATCATCAGACGCTTTCACGAGAAATACGGCGTAGAGGTCTATCTGGAGCCTGGCGAGGCTGTGGGCTGGCAGACTGGCTTTTTGATAAGTAGCGTGCTTGACATCGTGCATAACGAGAAAGATATCGCCATCCTTGACACCTCAGCCGAGGCGCACATGCCAGATACCGTGCTCATGCCCTACCGCCCAGCCGTTAGAGGCGAGAGTGAAAATGGCAAATTCGCTTATAGATTTGGCGGCAATACCTGCCTAGCTGGCGATATAGTGGGACTTGAAGCGGGCGATGCGGAGTATAAATTTGACAGCGAGCTAAAAATCGGCGACCGCGTCATATTTGAAGATCAAATTCACTACACGATCGTGAAAAATACGACATTTAACGGCATAAAACTGCCTGATCTGCTACTTTTAAAAGAAAATGGCGAGATAAAAATGATCCGCGAGCTAGACTACGAGGAGTATAGGCGCAGAAACTAGAATTTTGCTTTTTGAAGGTAAATTTGGCTTTTTAAATTTAAGTCAAATTTATCTACCCTGCAAATTTTGCCAAAATGCATTTGAACTGCCACCTAAATTTAAGCCTTAAACATTTTGGATTTGTATTTAACATGAAAAGATGGAATAAATTTAGTTTCTACAAATTTATCTTGGTGGCATTTTTGGTAAAGATATTTTTATTTTAAAATTTAAACTCGCCGAATTTGGCAAATTTCTAGCTAGTTCTGTGAGCCGCAAACTACTTTAAATTTAAAGCTACATCACTAAATTTAATTTACTAAAAACCGCAAACCGCTTTAAATTTAATACCCATAAATTTTGGCAAATTTATCTATCTTTGAGCTTTTTTGCCAGTTGTATTCAGTCTCGTTTGCGATATTTTGGGCTAGCTCCTTGCCAAAATGATCGCTGATAAAGCCAAGCGCCATATCCATGCCAGCAGCGACGCCCGAAGCTGTGTAAAACTTACCTGTTCTCACCCACCTAGCGCGCTCTTGCCATTTTACAGCCTTGCCGCAACTTTTTACCCACTCAAGCGATCTTTTATTTGAGGTAGCTTTTAGTCCGTCAAGCTCTCCAGTGCGAGCGATGAGAGCCGAGCCAGTGCATACACTTAGGCAAAATTTAGATGCCAAAACGCACTCTTTAAGTCTCAAAATAAACTCGCCATCATCTACAAGCGCCCTTGTGCCCTGACCTCCAGGGAGTAGCAAAACGCTCTCTTTTGGCATCTTGCTAAGCTTTTTTGTTTTTATAAGAAAGCCTTGCTTGCTTCTTTTCATACCACCATCAAACGAGACGTAGCTTATCTTCATCTCAGGCACCCTTGCTAAAAATTCGACCGGCCCCATGAGATCGAGCGTCTCGTAGTCATTAAAGATAAGAGCGTAAATGTCCATTACTTCGCCTTTTAATAGAGATCTAAAATGCTTTTGATATTTTAATTCAATTTTTAGAAAATATAAATTTAATAAGGTATTTTGAGCTAAAAGGCTAAATTTATAAAGCATTAGCTTTTTGATAAAAATATTCAAATTTATCTAGTACCATTTCCAAATTTGAGTTTAACCACGTTTTTAGGTGAAAAATTGAGATTTTTACTGCTCAAAATTTATATCAGAGTTTATCAAAATTAACAAAACTTAAATATTTTTTATAAAATTTTTAGTAATCTTTTTTGCTAAGGTTTGCTTGTGATTAGCTCTGATATAATAGCCACCAAAACGGCATAGCTATGTGATTTTAGCATATTTAACAAAAGCTTAAATCATTTAAGTTTTATGCAAATAAAGGAATAAAATGACGAGAATTCTTACTCTACTTTTTACATTGTCCGTTGCGGCAATGTCCATTGAAGGACCAACTGGCGTCAATCAATTTGACAGCACCATTTGGGCAGCACAGAGGATAGAAAATATCAAGCCTTATGAGCATGGCTGGGGCCCGATATTTACTTTTATACAAGGCAACGACTACTTCGCGATAGCTGCACTTTCTATCATTTTAGCTGTTATCGGCGCGTTCGTGCTACACTTCTTGATCATCGGACCAAAACACTTTAGTCACGATGGCAAAAAAGTATTTGCGTTTTCACTGATCGAACGTATAGCTCACGGCTTAGCTGCGATCTCTTGGATCATCTTAGTGCCAACTGGCATCATCATCATGTGGGGTGCAGAGCTTGGTGGTGGCACATTTGTGCGTTTCTGTAGATACTTGCACGATATAGCGACTATTATATTTGCTATTTCTGTGCTTCCTATGTTATTTGCTTGGACTATCAGAATGCTTCCAGCTGTTTATGACATCAGATGGATGATGATAGTTGGTGGTTATCTATCAAAGAAGAAAAAACCAGTCCCTGCTGGTAAATTTAACGCTGGTCAAAAGGCATGGTACTGGATCGCTATCCCTGGTGGTATCGTGATGATCATCACCGGTGCGATCATGTACTTTATGGATATTAAAGAGCCAGCAGTTGCTAGTTGGTTTGGTATCTCTCAAATCGATCTTTTAAGATATAGCGTAGTTATCCACAACTGCCTTGGCATCGTCTGTGCGGTATTTTTCCTAGTTCATATTTATATGGCTGCGATCGCTATACATGGCGCTATCTGGTCAATGGTCACTGGATACAAAGAAGAAGAAGAGGTTTATGTACTTCACCACTACTGGTATCAAGAGCTTGTTAAGGAAAACAAGATCCCAGTATCTGACTACGAAAAATCTTACACAAATTTAAAATAATCAACCTTGACCTTGCGACTTACGCAGGGTCAAACTCTCTTTTATAGCAAATTTCACAGCACAAATCCTTTTAAAAAATTAATATTTTTTAGCTATAATCCAAAATCAGTTTCAAGGTTTGAAATACTAATCACAAAGGAAAAACAATGACAAGAACAATTGATTGCAGAAATTTAGAGTGCCCAAAACCAGTCATCATGACTAAAAACGCGCTTGAGGGCCTAAACGAGGGAGAGAGCTTAGAGATCATCGTAAATGCCCTAGCTCCAAAAGAAAATATCTCAAGATTTTTAAAAAATCAAAATATAGAATTTAGCCTAGAAAGCAACGGCAATGAGACTAAAATTTTAGCCATCAAGGGCAAAAGCGCACTTGAGCTTACAAATTTTGACGAATTTGTCTGCGATATAACACCAAAAAACGAAAAAGTGCTCTATCTAAACGAAGAGCGCGCAGGTAGCGGCGAAGTTGGCATAAATTTGCTATCAAAATTTCTAGGCGCACTTCTTCAAGTAGAGAAAAAACCAAAGATAATCATCTGCGTAAATAACGCCGTTAAGATGACGACAAACCGCGCACATCCAAGCTTTAAGCCACTTAAAGATCTTGAAGCTGCTGGCGTTCAAATTTTAAGCTGCGGAAGCTGCTTGGAGGCTTATAAACTAGTGAGCGATCTTGCGGTTGGCGAAATTTCAAACGCTTATGAGATCATCGACATACTCTCAACTCACGAGCAAATCAAACTATGATCTATCACGACAAAAAGCTTACGCAGTTTGTTAGAGCCGCTGGCTGAGCTGCTAAGCTTGACCCGTCGGGTCTTCACAAAACGATTAGTAGTTTAAATTTATCTCATCCAAATTTGCTCTCAAGCATCGGCTCAAACGAAGACGCGAGCGTTTTTAAGCTCTCAGACGATCTTGCACTTGTTCAGACGCTTGACTTTATCACGCCAGTAGTCAATGACCCATTTATATATGGTCAGATCGCTGCTGCAAACAGCCTAAGCGACGTCTTTGCGATGGGTGGCGAGGTGATAAACGCTCTAAACATCGTGGGCTTTGATAGCTGCAACCTTGCGCCTGAAATTTTAGGCGAAATTTTACAAGGAGGAGCCGATAAAGTAAGAGAGTGTGGCGGCGTCATCGTTGGCGGACACACGATAGAGACGCAGCAGATGTATTATGGACTAAGTGCGACTGGCAAGGTAAATCCTAAAAAATTCTGGGCAAATAACACAGCAGAAGTTGGTAATGTCCTCATCCTCACAAAACCTCTTGGCAGCGGTATCTTAAGCACAGCAATCAAGGCTGATCTACTAAGCATGGAGCAAATAAATGAGGTCGCAAACATCATGGCTCAGCTAAATTTCTACGCTCTAAAAGCGCTAAGTGACATCAAGGTTTATGCTGCTACCGATGTGACTGGATTTGGATTTTTAGGGCATTTAAGCGAGATGTTAAACGACAAGATCAGCTTTAATGTCTTTGAAAAAGATGTGCCAGTGATCGCAAGCGCGAAAGAATTTGCCGACATGGGCATCATCCCAGAGGGAAGCTACAAAAACCGCGAATTTGCAAAGCATTTTGTGAGCAAAGAGGCTGATATCTTGCTTTACGATGCGCAAACTTCTGGCGGACTTTTGCTAGCTGTTAGAGAAAATGAGGCAAATTTAGCTCTATCACGCCTAAAAGAGGCTGGCTATGAGCACTCAGCCATCATCGCAGAAACGATCCAAAAAGGCGAGTTTGATATATTTTTAAACTAACTCTAGGCTAAATTTAGCCTAGTTTTCATGCACTAGATGATAAAATTTCTAAATTTCTTTTAATTTACCTAACCGCTTTATAATTTCAAAAACTTAACAAAGGAGATATGATGAACTATCTTGAAATTTTAAAATTTCGCCACGCTTGCAAAATTTTTGACGAGAGCAAAAAGATCGGCGCTGGCGAGTTTGACTTTATCCTAGAGGCTGGTAGACTAAGCCCAAGCTCGACTGGCCTTGAGCAGTGGGACTTTTTGGTCGTGCAAAACAAGGAGCTTAGAGAGAAGATCAAAGCCGTTTCGTGGAACCAGGCGCAGATCACCTCTTGCTCGCATTTAGTCGTCGTTTTAGCAAAGGTCAAAGAGATAAAATTTGGCAGCAGCTATGTGGATAAAATGATCGCTAGACGCGCAGGTAAAGATCCTGAGACGATCGCTGCGAGGCAGAAATTTTACAACGACTTTTTGCTGTCAAATTTCAAAAACGACGATGAGCTAACATTTCAGTGGTCGCACGAGCAGTGCATGATAGCTGCGACAAATATGATGAACGCAGCCGCAAGCCTTGGGATTGACAGCTGCCCGATCGAAGGCTTTGATAGACACGCTTTAAATGAAATTTTAGGCCTTGATGAGAGCGAGAAAAGAGTGGCTATCGTAGTGCCATTTGGCTACCGCCTAAACCCACAACCTGAAAAATACCGCAGACAAAGATCTGAAGTAGTTACTTGGATCTACTAACTCACGGGGCAAAACGCCCTGTGTCTATTTAAATTTAAACAAAAAGAGAATTTATAAGCTAAAAAAAGTAAATTTGCGTTAAAATCATGGCTAGTTTTAAAAAGCGAGGCTTAAATTTAATGCAAAAAAATAGCGCTAAACCAGTTTTGCAGATTTTTAAGAGGTTCTATGTAAAGATAGCACTACTTCTTTTTGCCTTCATCTTTCTTGCACTCTTTGTCATATTTGCTGGCATAAACGACATAAAATATGAAATTTCAACTCTAAATTTAATCACTAAAAACAATATCACCAACGCATTTTCAGATGTAAAAGATAACATCTCCACAAAGGCAAGACTCATTGCAAACGGTATAGAGCCGTTTTATGAAAATACTATTATAAGTAAATTCTACGCCGCTTTTTACGTGATAGCAAAAGATAACTCTTTGCTTTACGAGCGTAAATTTGACGGTGCTTTAGAGCTACACGACTACGATATCGCATGGTTTTCAGATATCAAAGAGGGCGAGTTTAGGCTCTCTGATAGATTTTACAAAAATAGACGCTTTAAAGATATCTACATAGCTTATGGGCTAAAAAATGGCAATAAAATTCTCGTTCAACTAAGTCAAAATTTTTTAAAAAACAGAGTTGATACAAGTTATAACAAAAATTTTGGCGCATACGTCTTTTTGGTTGATAAAGACGGCAACCTCTCAAGAGATGAGTTTTATAGGAAATTTATAAAAGAGGACTTTAATAAATACATCTCACAAGGTGGCGAGTTTAAAAGTGACAAGATCATTTTTATGCTAAAGGATATGAATTTTTACAAGATCAGCTACCTAGAAGAGCAAAAACTATTTGTCATAACAGGCTCTAGTAGGCAGCTTCAGATCTTTATCCAGCTAGTTCTAGTCGTGCTTTCGTTCTTCTGCTTTGTAGCATTTAGCATACTTTGGCTACGCGACAACTCATATATGAAAGACAAAATTCTCTCTGCATTTACCAGGATCACTCTTTTTGCGACAGATAAAAGCAAGCCAACTGATGAGGACTTTGACGTAAAAGAATTTATCTTACTAAATAACAGCATCAAAAAACTCTACGAAGATAGAGATAAAGCTTACGAGACGGCACAAAGCTACGAGAGTAGATTTGGCTATGTCTTTGAAAAGAGCTTTTTAAAGATCGTGGTCTTTGACGCTTATACTGGCGTCATCACGGACATTAGCAACGCTCTTTTAGAAAAACTAGGCTACAAAAAAGATGATGTAGCAGATCTAAATATAAAAGAACTTCTTGAAGATGAGTCTAAGAATTTAGCAGAAGATAGAAAAAATGCTATCAACAATAATCTATCATACGAGGCTAAGCTAAGGCGTAAAAATGGTGAAATCATCGATGTTTTAGTAACTCAAAGTAGCTTTGAGCTAGAAAACACAAGGCTAAATTTCATACTTATAAAGGATATCACCCAAGAAAAGATGACGCAAAAAAATAACGATATCATCAAAAGCTACGTCTTTTTATCGCCAAATGTTATCGCTATCGCTTCAGCAAAAGAGCCATTTTTGATCATCCAAAGCACAAACAATGTCGAGAGAATTTTTAATGTCCAAAGCCAAAGTCTCATAAATTTAGAAGATATCATCGCAAGCGAGGACTTTGATAGCTTTAAAGCTGCCGTGCTAGCAAGCAAAAAAGCCTTTTTGCAAGCAAGCTTTAAAAATGAAGAGCTAAATTTCATAGCAAATATGACAAACGCTTATGGCAAGAAAATTCCATTTAAGATAAAGGCTAAATTTATCGATGCAGACGAGCAAAAGGTCATCTACTCATTTACCGATCTTAGCGATATGTTAAAGCTTCAAGAGAGATTTGAAAAACAAAGCAAAGAGAGCAAGGCGCTGCTTTGGGCGAGTGAGGCAAATGTCTTTACTTGGGATAAAAGAAGCGACATGCTTAATATCTCAGACGAGCTAAGCAAGGTTCTTGGCACGCAAAGCACTCTAAATTTCGAGCAGGCAAAGTCGGTCTTTGTCGATGAATTTGATAGTTTTTATAGCTTTTTTGAGAGTATAAGAGACGCTCAAACATACATTAAAGATATCAAACTTTATAGCATAGATAAAGAAATTCTACACTTTAGGCTAAGAGCAAAAGCACTTGAATACGATGAATTTGGCGAAGTAAGCTTGATAAAAGGCACACTAAAAGACCTTAGCCTAGAAGATAGCTTCTTTGTCTGTCAAGACCTACTTGCAAAAATTTTCTCATTTAGCAAAGAAGAGGTCATCTTGCTTGATGAGGAGCTAAAGGTCATTGATGCAAATGACGCATTTTTTGAAAGTGCTGGCTCAAAAGATAGTGTATATCTAAAAGATATCACCTTTATAAAGCAAGGCTTAAGCGATATAAAGCACCAGATCATAGATACTATAAACAGCGCTGGCTCATGGAGTGGCAAGGTTTGGAGTGAAAATAATAAAAATAAGAGCAAGCTTGAAATCATAGAAATTTTACCACTCATCGATGCGAGCGAGAAAAGAACTGGTTACATCATGCTCGCAATGCTTGCAAATAACGAAGCTCAAAATGAGAAATATCTAGAATTTATCGCATATCACGATCCGCTCACAAAGCTACCAAATAGATTTTTACTCTACAACAAACTAAATTCTCTCATACAAAAAAATGAACAAAAAATAGCCGTCATCTACCTTGATATTGATGATTTTAAGGGCATAAACGACAACTTCGGCCACCAAATAGGCGATAAATTTTTAGTAGCTATCTCTGAAAAAATAGGCGCTATGTTTAATGGCAAAAATATCTTTGCAAGGATAGGCGGAGATGAGTTTGTAGGCGTTATAAACTACGAAAATTTAGGTGAAGTCTATGAGATAGCGCAAAATATGCTAAGGCTAGCTTCAGATGAAGTAAAGATAGATGAGCTAAAACTAAAAGCAAGCGCTAGCATCGGCATAGCATTGGCTGATAGTGAGCTTGGGGCTGATGATGTGCTACAAAGAGCCGACTGGGCGATGTATCAGGCGAAGATAAGTGGCAAAAACAGAAGCTATACATTTGATGCGAAAAAAGATGTCTATTTTAAGAGCCAGTACGAAGATGGCTCAAAAATTTTAAAAGCGCTTGACGCTGGAGAGATGTTTTTAGAATTTCAGCCAGAGATCAGCTTTAGCACGGGCGAGACTTTAAGTTTTGAAGCGCTTATTAGATGGAGAAAAGATGGCGAAATCATCTACCCAAGCGACTTTTTACCACTTATAAGGACAAGTAGTGCATCTAGCAATATCGCTTTATTTACGATAAAAGAGGCGCTTTTAGCTAGAAAAATGTGGCTAGAAAATGGCATAAGCGCAAAGGTTCGCGTAAATTTAAGCGTTAAAAAGCTCTTTACGCAGGAGTTTTGGCAGAAATTTAAAGCGATATTTGATGAGGATAAGAGCCTTGATCCAACTGGGCTTATCATCGACGTTATCGACGCTGCAACAGCTACAAATTTAGAAGTTTTAGAAATTTATGTTAGAAAGTATAAAGAGCTTGGCATAAACTTCTCGCTTGATGACTTTGCCTCATACTCAAGCTCGATCGAAGCTCTTGGCATGCTAAAGACAAACCGCTTTAATATAGACAATAAATTTTGCAAGCATATCTTTAACTCAAAAGAGGCGCTTGAGAGCATAAATATGATAAGGTTTGTGGCTGATAAATTTGGACTAAATACGACTATAAAAAATATCGATGATAAAAGAACACTTGAGTTTTTGCTTGGTCTTGGATTTGATAAATTTCAAGGCAACATTTTCTCATTAGCGCTTTTGGCAAAAGATGCAGCTTCATTTAAATTTGAAAGACCTAATCTACACATAAAAGACTATAAAAATAGTGAAAATTTCGAGCTTTTCAAAGGCTTAGTCGTGCTAAAAGAGCTTGCAAATGAAGTGATAGCAAATTTAAATCAAGACGACAAACTAGCACAAAGCCTAAAGCAAAAAATAGAAGATGAGATAAAAAATATAGGTAAATATAATCAAGAAATTTCTATAAATTTAAGCAAACTAGCAAGCAGTAGTGATAGCGGCGAACTCTATAATCTAGCCGTATCCATCATCAAAGAGTGCGATATAAATTTAGGTTTTAGTAAGGAGATAAGAGTTGAGTGATGTAAATGTTTATGAGCACGAGATCCCAAACGGAAGTAAACTTTACTTTGCAAAAAGTGCAAAACTAAAGAGAAAAATCGAGCAAAAAGCGAGTGAAATTTTAGAAAATGAAGGTTTTAGCGAGATCGTAACGCCGTTTTTTTCGTATCATCAACATCTAAGCGTGGATGCAACAAATCTTCTTCGCTTTAGCGACAGTCTAAATCACGAGATAAGCCTAAGGGCTGATAGCACGGTTGATACCGTTAGGATCGTGCTTAGAAGGATTAAAGCAAATGAGCCAAAGAGGTGGTTTTACATCCAGCCAGTCTTTCGCTATCCAAGCCAAGAAATTTATCAAATAGGCGCTGAGCTTATCGGCGAAAACGACATTTTAAAAAGTATAAATATCGTAGCAAAGCTCTTTAATGAGCTTGAGATCGGCGCTTGTTTGCAGCTTAGCAACATGCAAATCCCAAAGATAATTTGCGAAATTTTAAACTTAGAGATAGAAATTTTTGAAAATTCATGGCTAGAAAAGATCTTGGCCCAAAACGTGCCGTGGCTTAGCAAACTAGCCCTTTTAAAGGACGCTAAAGAGCTTGATGAGATAGTAAGTTTAGTCCCTGATAAGCTAAAAGAGGCGCTAAGAAATTTACAAAGTGTAGCCAAATCACTAGAATATAAAAATTTAAGAATAGTTCCGCTATATTACTCAAAAATGAGATATTATGATAGTTTATTTTTTAGATTTTTAAAAGATAATGCCATCTTAGCAAGTGGCGGAAACTATGAAATAGACGGGATTTCAAGCAGCGGGTTCGCTGTTTATACTGATGCATTGATAGAAGAAAAAATTAATTTAAGGAAGTAAGAATGAGAAAGGCTGATTTAGTAGTTGGTGTTCAATGGGGTGATGAGGGCAAAGGCAAGATAGTTGATATGCTAGGACTAAACTATGACATGATTTGTCGCTCTCAAGGTGGCCACAACGCTGGTCATACGATATGGGTCGATGGCGTAAGATACGCACTTCACCTTGTCCCAAGCGGAATTTTGCACAAAAATATCATAAATATCATCGGCAACGGCGTCGTTGTCTCTCCAGAGGTGCTCATCACTGAGATGGCGCAATTTGACAACTTAGAGGGCAGACTTTATATAAGTGACAAAGCACACTTAAATTTAAGCTACCACAGCCAAGTCGATCAAGCAAAAGAGCGCTTAAAAGGTGAAAAAGCGATCGGAACGACTGGCAAAGGCATCGGACCAACATACGCAGACAAGATAAGCAGAAGCGGCCACAGAGTTGGCGAGCTACTTGAGCCAGAGCGCTTATGCGATGCTTTGATGCATGATTTTGAAACAAACAAATGCGTATTTGACGCACTTGGCGTAAAGATACCTGAAGAAAATGAGCTACTTGAAGAGCTAAAAAGATATAAAGAGGTACTTGCTCCATTTATCGCAAACACTACAAATTTAGTTTGGAAAGCGCTTGATGAAGATAAAAAAGTCCTACTTGAAGGCGCTCAGGGCACACTTTTAGACATAGATCACGGCACATACCCTTATGTAACTAGCTCAAATACCATAAGCGCTGGCGCTTGCACTGGTCTTGGACTAAATCCAAAAGAAATAGGCGAAGTTATAGGCGTTATAAAAGCCTATACAACACGCGTTGGCCACGGACCTTTCCCAACTGAAGACAAGGGCACAAATGGCGATAAGATGTGCGAGATAGGTAAAGAATTTGGCACAACAACAGGCCGCCGCAGACGTTGTGGCTGGTTTGACGCAGTAAGCGTAAAATACGCTTCAAGGCTTGATGGCGTCGATACTTATGCACTTATGAAGCTTGATGTGCTTGATGGCTTTGAAGTGGTAAAAATTTGCAAAGCATATCAATATAACGGCGAAACTATCGACTACGTACCAACAGATCTTGAAAATGCAACGCCTATTTACGAGGAGCTTGCAGGCTGGGACAGTGTAAAAGGCATCAGCCGATATGAAGACCTGCCAGCAAACGCAAGAGCATATATCGAGCGTATCGAGGAGCTAACTGGCGTGAAGGTCGGCTATATCTCAACAAGCCCTGAAAGAAGCGATACGATCATTAGATGAAAAGTAAATTTACCTCCGTCGTCCGCGTCAAAAAGCAGGAGATGGATAAGGTAGAGGCTAAGCTTGTCGTTGCTAGGCTAAATGTAAGAAGTGCCGAAGAAAAAATAGCACTCTTAAGGGCCAAGCTCAACGAGTTTAGCCTACCAAAAAGTGGCAACATAGGCGAGCTAAGAGAGAATTTAGAGCTCATAAATATAGCAAGAGCTGAGCTAAACGCGTGCAAAGAGAGCTTAGAAATGGCAAAAAAAGAGGTCTTGCACTACGAGCACAAATATAAAAATGCAAATTTAGAGTACGAAAAGATGAAATATCTAGAAAAAGAAGAATTTAAAAAAGAGATAAAACGCATACAAAAGGCTGAAGCGCTGGCTCTTGATGAGTTTGCAGTTATGAAATTTGCAGCCAAAAGCGAGGCGTGATGAGAGCAGTTTTACTCTTTTTTATAGTTATAAATTTTGCATTTTGCTTTGAAGTGCCGGTTGATTGCACTCAGATCTTTGAAGCTAGAAAAGAGGAAATTTCAAAGGAGCTTGAGGTCATCGACGAGCAGCGCCAAGCCCTAGAGGTCTTTCGAGCAAGCTCAGCTGCAGCTTATGAAGAAAACAACAAAAAGCTCGCCAAAAAAGAGGCTGATCTAAATGCGACGATGAAAGTGATCGAGCAAAAACGCAAAGAGATCGACGAAGTAGTCGCTAAAAATGAGAAAATTTTAAAAGAGCTTCGCACGATGACTACCGATAAAGTCAATGAATCCTACGCCAAAATGAAAGATGGCGCAGCAGCCGAAGTGCTCTCGCAAATGCCAAGATCAAACGCAGCCACCATACTTTATGCCCTTGATGCCAAAAAGATCTCAACCATAATGGCAAAAATGGATCCAAAGGTTGCTTCTGAAGTGACAGCCCTACTTCAAAAAGGCCCTCCATTTATCGACGAAAAAGGTGATATGCCAGCCCCAGCTGGAAGTATAAATATGCAGTAAATTTAACTTACTGCTACTCTATAAAAGCCAAATTTAACTAATAAATTTAACCTATTTGCTCACCCTTTCTCAAATTTTTACCCCCGCTCTTGTTGTATAAATTTAGCGGCGATCTGCTTTTTACACACAGGGGCATAAGCGGTCCAGCGATACTAAATGCTTCACTCTTTTGGCAAAAGGGTCGAATTTGCATAAATTTTTTGCCTAAATTTAGTAAGAAAAATTTAGTAAATGGTAAAAAGCAGCTTAGCTCGGTTTTGCCTTTGCCAAAGAGATTTGTGCTGGAGTTTTTCAGAAATTTTGGTTTAAAAGATAGAGCATTTTATGAGTTTAGCGACGATGAAAAGAGCATCATAAAAAGGCTTTTTGCCTATGAATTTGCTCCAGCTGGGACATTTGGCTTTGAAAGGGCTGAAGTTACAAAAGGTGGCGTAAAGACTAATTTTTTAGATGAAAATTTAGAGAGCAAAAGCGTAAAAGGACTTTATTTTATAGGTGAAGTTTTAGATATCACCGGTATGCTTGGCGGATACAACTTGCATCTAGCCTTTGCAAGTGCTCTAAAGGTGGCTAGTGCTTTAAAAAATAGCTAAAAATCAGAGTGAAATTTAGCTAGTGGCAGCCAAAACTGCCACTAAATTTACTATCTCTCGCTTAGATACTCTTGTAGGCTTTTTACCTCGAGTGCTTTGCCAGTTTGAACTGTGCTTAGCGACTTGGCAGCTGCAAGTGCTGCGCGGATCGTTGTAAAATATGGAATTTTAAATCTAAGTACATTTTGGCGTATCTTTTTGCCGTCATCCACGCTTGATTTTGTATCACTTGTATTTATAACAAGCGCAATATCGCCGTTTTTAAGCCTATCTTCGACGTTTGGTCTGCCCTCGCTTATCTTATAGACAAACTCAGCCTCCACGCCAGCTTCGCTTAAGTGCGATATCTATAAATTCCTGATCTTTTTCAATGCCTACAAAATCTCTATTTAGTAAATTCTAATACAAGCATTTTAATTGCATATTTTGTTAGCAAATTTACCAAAAAACAAATAAAATGCAGAATTTACTAAAAGTAAGGATTGCCTAGATCAACGATCATATAAAAATAGCTACATATATTTTTTTGATCTATTTAGATCGTTTTATAATAAGTTAAAATCAAGAAAATTTATGAATAACATTGCATTAAAATAGTATCAGGCTCAGGAGCTTTAATAAATTTTCACTATCAAGTTTCTTTGATAAAGCTGACAGCCTCATGTGGATTTGCAAATATATGCTCGCTAAACTGCCTTAAATCAGACTCTTTACCATATCCGCACGTAAGGCCAACGTCCGTTATAAGAGCAGCTTTGGCGGCCTTTAAATCCATGATGGTATCGCCAATCATAAAGGCATTATCTTTTTCTTTTTCTAGTCTCTTCAAAGCTAAATTTATAGGTTCTGGATCTGGTTTTGGATTTACTACATCATCTCGTCCGACAACTGTTTTTATAAATTTCATAACACCTAAATGCTCTAACAAAATGATAGAAAATTTTGACGTCTTTGTCGTAACAACACCAACATCAGCAAACATGCTAGCTTCTTTTAAAGCATCCATAGCATGCGGTAAAAGCACAGTCTCATCTAAATAGATCTTCTCGTAGCAAGCTTTATACTCTTTTACATATTTACCTATTAAATTCTTTTTGGCACCAAGTTTTTCAAACATTATTTCAAGCGGATATCCTACTAGAGATTTTAGTGCATCATGATCAGGCTCTTTCTTGTCGTGAGCTAAAAACGCCGCATCAAAACCTTTTAAAATAGCAGAAGTAGAATCTATAAGTGTGCCGTCTAAGTCAAAAAGTATAGTTTTTTTCATGATAATCTCCGCAGAAATAAAAAAGGGCTCAGCCGAAGCCAAGCCCTAAAGAAGTAATTTTAAATAATAAAATTATTTATTGAAAGTAGCTTCAACACGTCTGTTTTGAGCGCGACCTTCTTTAGTTTTGTTTGTAGCGATTGGTTTAAGTTCGCCGTAACCAACTGTAGAAATTTTAGCTTTTTCTACGCCGTAACCAGCAAGAACCTCAGCCACTGCTTTTGCTCTTTTCTCAGATAGTTTTTGGTTGTAAGCTTCTGCACCTACGCTATCAGTGTGACCAGCAAGTACAACTTTATAATCTGGGTGTTCGCCCATAAAGTCAGCTACTTTTTTGATCTCAGCTGCATATTTTGGTCCAACTTTGTAGCTATCAAATGCGAAGTTAACATCTAGATCTCTAAGAACGATAACTTTCTCGCATCCTCTTTCGTCAACAACTACACCAGCTGGAGTGTTAGGGCATTGATCGATATCGTTTGGCACGCCATCGTTGTCATCATCAAGAACTGGTGCTGGAGCTGCTGCCGCTGCTACTGGAGCTGCTGCTACAACTGGAGCTGCTTTTGAATCAAGACCGATGCCAAAGCCTAGTGAATAGAATAGGTTGTGATCAGCGTGCTCAAATTTGATAGCGTCTCTTGCCTCTGCTTTAAGAGCAAATCTATCAGTAACTTGGTATCTTAAACCAAGACCATATTGACCAAAGCCACCATCTTCATTTTTAACAAAGATAGCTGGAACATCTTCATAACCAGCACCGATTAAACCATATAGGCTAACTGGTCCAAAGTCAACGATATTTTTTACAAGGTTTGCGTGGTATCTAAGAGCTCTACCCTCTCTTACAACGTTACCTGTTCTCTCTTTAATTTTTTGAGTGTAATCAACACCAAGCTCAACTTGATCAAAGAAGAAATCTTCAAGGTTTCTAGCCGCTCTAATACCAACAAAGTTGTGGTCTTTTACACGTAGATTTCCTTCTGGATGAACACCACCGATAGTTGGAGTGATCTCATAGTTGTATGCTGCGTTAGACGCAAAAACCGCTGTTGCGGCAACCATAGCTAAAGCAATCTTTTTCATAATAGAATTCCTTTCAAATAGGGATTTTTAATGTTGACTATAATTTTACCTAAATAAAAATAAATCAACTTTAAATTATAACCAAATTCTTAATGTAAATCTGAAATTTACATAACCTAAATTTTGCAAATGCAAAAGCACTTGCAAAAGACCATTAACGTTTAGAGAATTGTGGGCTTCTTCTAGCCTTTCTTCTACCAAATTTCTTACGTTCAACAACACGAGAATCTCTAGTTAGCAAGCCTTTTGGTTTAAGAGCTGCTCTAAAATCAGCATCCATGTCAGCTAAAGCACGTGAAATGCCGTGTCTTAAAGCCTCAGCTTGTGCTGAATAACCGCCACCTAAAGTTGTAGCTACCACGTCTATTAAACTCTCTTGTTTTGTTACTAAAAGTGGTTGAATAACTTTAAGCTTGATAGCCTCGTGACCGCCAAGCCAAGTGTTAAGATCCATACCATTTACTACGATTTTACCGCTTCCAGACTTTATCCAAACCTTTGCTACGGCAGTTTTTCTTTTACCAGTTGCATAAACTTTTGCCATAATTATTTTCCTTCTTTTTTAGCTATTTGTGCCGTATGAGGATGCTCACTGCCAGCATAAACTTTTAGTTTTTTTATCATCTCTCTTCCAAGTTTTGTCTTTGGAAGCATGCCACGAACAGCTAGCTTGAAAAGTTTTTCTGGCTTATTTGCTATCAAATCGCCGAATTTCTCGCTCTTTACGCTGCCAAAATATCCTGAGTGTCTGTGATAAAGTTTATCTTCAGCTTTGTTATTACCAGTAAATTCTACTTTAGAAGCATTTATGATGATAACATAGTCGCCACAATCTACGTTTGGCGTGAAGCATGGTTTGTTTTTGCCACGAAGTATAGTTGCTACCTCAGTTAGCAATCTACCAAAGCGCTTACCAGCTGCATCAACTACGATCCAGTCTCGCTTAACTTCGTTTGGCTTTGTTATTTTTGTCATTTTCTTACCTTTGCCAAGTTAATTTTTGAGTTGTGATTGTATTTAAACAATGCTTTAATAAAGCTTAAATTAAGTAGCGTTTAAACTTCAATATATGAAATTTTGCCTTCAAGTGCATAGAAGATGACGGCGATTATACTATGTTTTTCATAAAATTTAGCGAGCGCATCTTTATACTCTTTTACCTGTTTTTTGTTCTCTTCTATATTTTTATCTGTCGTTTTATAATCAATCACGCAAATTTCACGATCATTAAAGCAAAAAAGATCCATCTGTTTTAGCTCATTTTTTACTTTAAATGGCTGCTCTTTATAAATTTCTTTGTCTTTTATGCACTCTATAAATTTTGGCTCACTTATAAGCATTTTTGCCCTAGAAAAGGCATCTTCAAGTGCTTTAAGCGGCAAAAATTTATGAAATTTATTTAGCATCAAATTTTTAGCTTTTTCTAGTGAAATTTCATCAAATTTCTCGCTCATCTCAAGTAGATAGTGAAACGCCAGGCCAAAATATATCGCGCTTAAATTTTTACCACTCGTCTTTTGCTCTTTTGCCTCAACCTCTTGCTTCTCTATCTTTAAAATTTCAGGCATTTTCTCATCTTTTTTTGCCTCTTTTTGCTCGCTCTTGCTAGGTAAAATTTTGCCAAAGCTAAACTCCTTTAGATCAAGATAGTCGTTTGCCTCGCTCTTGTCGCTTCTTGTGTAAAACGAGAAAAAGCTTGGGCTATTTCCGCTTGGGACGGCTTGTTTGATGATTATGAGCGACTTTGTTGCCCTTGTGAAAGCGACGTAAATTTTATTGATATTTTCTTGCTTTTCAAGCTCTTTCATCTGCTCCAAAACGCTTGCATAGTCGCTATCAAAATTCTCTCTGCCTGAAATTTTACTCTTTACGATCCACTCGCCCTTTTCGCTGTATTCGGTTATGAAATTTGAGTCATCACCCCTACCCTTGCCCATCATGTCGCAAACTATGACGTGAGCGAATTCTAGCCCCTTTGACTTATGCACGGTCATAACTCTCACGCCGTCGCTACTTTTTGGACTGATTTTAGAGCTAAAGTTTTCAAGGTTAAATATAAAATCACTTAAATTTTTATACCCCGCGCTTAGCTCAAACAGCCTCAAGATATCAACGTCTGCCATGCTTATGCCTAAATTTTTAGCTAAGTAAAATAGGCTATTTGTAGCGCTCTCTTCAGGCTTTATATTTAGTTTTTTGACATTTGCATTTACTAGCGCTTTTACATTTTTCTCATAAATTTCTTCTTTAAATAGGCAAAATTTCGCATACTCGATGATCGCAGCGATAAGTGGCGTTCTTTTTAGCTCCAAAGTGCCTTCATTGACGCTTTTTATCCCTTCACTGCTAAGCACTTCTGAAATGAGACTAATGTCGCTATTTTTCCAGCAAAGCACGGTTATCTCGCTTGCATTTACGCCAGCTTTTAAAAGCTCACTTGCTTGCGAAACGACCGCACCTGCGATATCTTCATCGCTTAGCACACGCAAGTAGCCGTAGTCGTCTTTTTCTACTTCAAAGTATGCACACTCACCGCTTACCTCGTAGCTTAGCGTCTCATCTTTTTTGGCTGGCTCTTGCGGCTCAAAACTAAGCCCATATCTATGATAAATTTCTTCAAAAACGGCGTTATTAAATTTCACCAAAGCCTTTAAACTACGGTAGTTGCTTGGCAAATTTTCTATATCTATCTGGCTAAAATCATCTCCAAGCTTGTCAAAAAGCTCTTTTTTGCCGCCTCTAAATTTATAGATACTCTGCTTCGTATCGCCGACATAAAAGAAGCTTCCAAGCCCGTTTTGTCCGTATCCAGAGACGATTTCAGCGATGAGCGGCAAGATGATCTCGTACTGGATCACGTTTGTATCTTGAAACTCATCGACTAAGAGGTGATTTATCCTACCATCAAGCCTAAAATAAAGCGCCTCTTTGTCCAGGCTTTGCACCAAAAGCTTAAAAACCAGCTTGTTTATATCAGCAAAACTTAGCGCATTTATCTCCTTGTTTAGCTCCAAATTTGAAGCCTTATAAAGCTTTAATAGCTTACTAAAGCCACTTAGCCTATACTTTTCGACTTCTAAAATGTAGTTTTTAGCAGCTTCTTTTAGCTCACAAAAAAGCCTATCAAGCTCAGGGGTGTAAATTTTGCTAAAAGTGCGGTAGTCTAGGCTCTGCCTAGCAAAAACCTTACTCTTAAATAGCTCAAATAAATTCTGCTCGCCAAATGTCTTTTTAGCCACATCGCTAGCGCCATTTTGCAAGGCTATATGCTCATTTAACGCCTTTTGCGCCGCCCTTACCTTGCTATCATCTGGATAGCTTGCGCCACTATCTTTTAGCTCGCCGCCAAAGCTCTCATAAAATTTCGCCAAAGTCTGCGAAAAGCTAGCCTCCTTTTGGCTTGAGATGATCATCATTAAGGCTAGCTCGCTAAGAAGCTTTTTATCCTTGCTCGCCTCTTTTACAAATTTTTTCCACGCCAGATCTTGCAAGCTATCTTGCACGCTGTAATCAGGGCTAAGCCCTAAATTTTGGCTAAATTTCTTTAGTATCCCAGAGAAAAACGCATCAAATGTATAAATTTTTAGCTCACTTTGCAAAAAGACGCCAAGCCTCTCATCTCGCCTTTTTATCGCCTCATCTTGGCTTATATCAAGCTCCGCGCACACCGCTTCAAGCTCGCCTTTTTTGTTTTGCAAGTCCAAAAAAGTGGCGATTATGCGCTCTTTCATCTCGTTTGCTGCTTTTTTTGTAAAAGTTAGAGCGACGATCTCGTTTATATTTTCACCTCGAAGCACCAAAGCGATGTAGCGAACGCTTAGTGCAAAGGTTTTACCGCTTCCAGCGCTTGCTTTTAGGGCTAAAAAATTTTTCATAACTCTCTCCTGCAAAGTGTAGCGTATTCGCAAAATGTGCAAGCACCGCTCTTTCTCTCAAAATTTATCTTGGTTTTGTTTATGCATTTTAGCTTTTCTATCTCGCCGTTTAGATCCTCTACGCTTTTTTTCGAGCTAACTAAGCTAGGCTCGTTTTTTAGGGCATAGTAAGCACTTCGCACCTCTCCGCCGTAAAGCGCCTCGTAAAAGGCAAGCTGGAGCGAATTTACATTTGCCTCGCCCGTTTTATAATCAAGTATAAGCACGTCGCCGCTTGCGTCCGCATCGATCCTATCGATAAATCCCTTTATCTGCACGCCGCAAAACTCGCTTTGCACCTCTTTTTCGCACTCAAGCACCCTAAAACCAGCCCTTAAACGCTCGTTTTCATAAATTTCAAACTCTTTAAATTTATGCTTCCAAATTTCAAACTCAAGTGGCGTAAGATTTTGCTTTGCTAGCATCTCTTTAAAAACGGCTAGATCAAAGGTGTTATTTTGCTTATAAAATTCACTCGTGTAATACTCAAAAAGTGCGCTATGAACGCTATTTCCTTGTTTTGTGCCAAGCTCTTTTGATACGCCTTTTGCAGGCTTTATGCCAGCTATCTTTGTGTAGTAGTATTTTCTTGGGCAGGTTAGAAATAAATTTAGCGTCGAAAACGAGAGTGGGTTTGTGAAAAAATCATGTTCTAAAATAACCTCATCGTCACTTAAATTTAAGCTCGCCTCTCCCTTTAAAAATAGCTTTAAATAGGTCTCATCGCTAAATTTCTCATCTTTTATCGTTTTGAAATTTTTTAAAAATCTTGAAGGTATGCTCTCTTCATTTACACAGCAACTTATCGCCACTTTTTTGGCGTTATTTATGAGGCTTTCGTAGTAAAATCTCTGCAAATTTTCACGCTCTACATAGCTTATAAGCCCCGCTTTTTGCCTCACTTTTGAGTTTAAAAACATCTCATTTGCGCTTCTTGCGGGGATGAAGTTGTCATTAAAATCAACTATGATAACGCCATCAAATTTCATCCCGCGGCTCTCTAGCATGCCCATGACGCTGATCCTTCCGCCACCCACGTCGTCGATGCTTAGGCGCGAGATATTTAGCAAAAAAATTTCACTTAGCTGCTTTAGGCTAAAGCTAAAATACCTGCATAAATTCTCCATCCTAAAAAGCTCAAGTGCGAGCTTCTCTTCGCATCTTGGCTCATTTTCAAGTACCAAAAGCTCATCTATTAGCTCTTTGAATTTGCTAAATTCACACGCCTCAAAATAACTAGCCCTAAATTTCTCAAAAAGCTGCTCGCTCACGCCAAATTCGCTTAAAATAAAGCCAAGCTCCTCGTAGCTCTCACACTTGCTTTGATCAAAAACTGGGCTTGCCTCTTCGTTGATCGCTCTTGTGATGTAGTAAAGCGCTTCGTAAAATTTTGTATTTTTAAAGCTCTCGCCCATGGCGTAGTTAAAAATTTTAGCGCTATCATGAAGCCTTAAAATCTCGCTAAAGCCCTCATCTGGCAAGATGACAGCGATGTTTTCAGGCTTTATGCCATCAAGCACAAACTCGCTCGCCTTTGCCATAGCATAGGCGCACTGCAAGCTTCTTGTAGCGAAATTTCTTACTAAAACTGGCTCAAATTTTGTGATATTTTCTAAGCAGACTAGCTCGTTTGTATTTAAATTTAGCTCATATTTTTTATAGTTTTCAAACTCGCTAATGGCTGAGATTTGCCTTATCTTTTCGATTAGTTTTTTATTAAAAACGCTAGTTTGAAAGATGATCTTTAGCGTTGTTAGTTTTGAAATTTTTTCTAAAATTTCCCACTCAAACTCACTTAAAATGCCATCAATGTGAAGTGAAATTTCACTAAAACTTCTTATGTAAGCTTCATTTATGGAGTAAATTTTTGGCAGGGTTATATCATCATAAAGATCCTCTTTATCAAGCAAGCTCTCATACTCTTTTAAAACCGCTTCAAGTATGCTTAAATGCTCCTCAAAATCAGCGTAAATGTCGTTAAATTTAATATCAGCAATGCTCTTTTTGCTGATAGCTAGCTCTTTAAAAAATGAAAAAAGGTAGTCGTTATTTTTCAAAAACTCAAAAAACTCAGTTGGGATTTTAAGCACCGAGTTTGCCTCTTTGACGCTGGCACAGGCTCTGTTCATAAGCACCAAAGCGTAGGTGCTATCGCATTCAAAGCGGCCATTTACAAAAACGGCCTTTTTATAAAACTCTGCGATGCTTAGACTTTTTGGGATTAGCTCGTCATTAAAACCAGCGTTAAATTCCCTGATCTTACGCGAGTTTGTAAAGACGAAAAGTTGATTTAGATTGTGCATTTTTCTCTCTTAAATTTTTAAAAAATGATAGCCAAAAGCTGATAAAAGAGCGCTTTTTCTCACTTAAGCTAAGCTTTGAAAATTTTTCTAAATTCATTAAAAATTTAAGCCTTAAAGTGCTGGGGGCTACAATTTCAAAAAGGAGCAAAAATGCATAAAGAGTTAAACAGATCTGGCTTTTACTACGGCTTTCCTGTCCTACTTGCCACTACAAAAGATCAAAAAGGGCGAGATGATACCGAGCACCCCCAGCGGCACGCGAATGCGGCATGGCAAATTTTAGCGACGCGTCTACTAAATTTACCTTTAAATTTGACTTGATTATAGCCAAATTCGCCCGAATTTTATGCGAGCGTAAAAATACGTTATAATCGCCAAAATTTATAAAAAGGAAGCAAAATGGGCGGAATAAAAGAGTTTTTAAAACACGAAGCCAGCGGCGGGATTTTGCTGATGATCGCTACGGTCGCGGCGCTACTGTGTCAAAATACGTTTTTGAGCGATTTTTACAACGAATTTTTAAAGACCAAATTTACCGTGAGCTTCGGCGAATACGGACTAAGCAAACCCCTGATCTTGTGGGTAAACGACGGATTGATGGCGGTATTTTTCTTTCTCATCGGACTCGAGCTAAAGCGCGAGGTTTTGGAGGGCGAGCTAAAAAATCCGTCGCAAATCGCGCTGCCTGCCATCGGCGCGGCAGGCGGCCTGATAGTGCCCGCGGTTATCTTCTATCTTTTTACGAAACACGACTCCTTCGCGCTTGGCGGCTGGGCGATACCGACGGCGACGGATATCGCGTTTGCTCTGGGGATTTTGAGCCTACTTGGGCCTCGCGTACCGACTAGTTTAAAAATTTTCCTCATGACGCTAGCGATCGTCGACGACCTTTGCGCGATCGTGATTATCGCGCTATTTTACACGAGCGAGCTTAGTGCCCAAATGCTTGCGGTAGCTGGCGTTTGCCTAGCCGCGCTTTTCGCACTAAACAGACTCGGCGTAAAGAGCAAGGCAGCCTATCTAATCGTAGGCGCGGTGATGTGGGTAGCAGTGCTAAAATCAGGCGTTCACGCCACGCTTGCGGGCGTCGTGGCGGCCTTTTTCATACCGCTTAGCTTTAAAGACGAGCCTGGCAAATCTATGCTAAAAAGTATCGAGCACGACCTGCACGGCTGGGTGGCGTTTGGCGTGCTGCCGATATTTGCCTTCGTAAACGCAGGCATCTCGTTGCGAGGCGTCGGACTGGACGAGATTTTGTCTCCGATCGCGCTAGGCACGGCGCTGGGGCTTTTCATCGGCAAGCAAGTCGGGGTATTTTCTTTTAGCTTTTTAGCGATCAAATTTAAGCTAGCCAAGCTACCCGAGGGGTCAAATTTCATCCAGCTTTACGGCATCGCGGTACTTTGCGGCGTAGGATTTACGATGAGCCTTTTCATTAACAGCCTAGCCTACAACGACACGGACGCCTTTGCCTACGCCGACAAGCTTGCTATCTTGCTAGGTTCGGTAGTTTCGGGCGCCGCCGGGTTTATATTGCTTAAATTTAGCGCCAAAAACCAAAGCGCGCGCATAAAAGAGTGATTTTGCATCGTTACTTGCAAAATAGTTGGCATCTTTGTGGATGAAAATTTGTTAAAAGATGAAAAGATAGATACTAAAAAATACTCGCCTCTAATCTATAAATTTAAAGAATACGTCACAACTGGCAAGCGTTTGGGATTAAATTTTGGTTTTAAAGAGGTTTAATCTGGCGTTTTGGCTGGCTAGAAAGCGAAAATTTAAATTTGATTTTGACCTTGACTAAAAACTTTTGGATGCAAATTTAGCCTATCTTGTAGCGTTAAAATCAAATTTATAATATCTCGTATCTTGCTTGTCGCTTAGCCTTAAAAGTAGCTGCCACCTGCCCTCTTTTAGGCCAACACTCTCGCTTACAAGCTCATTTTCTTGCCATGAAGCATTTAGTGTTTTATTATCTTTGTTTGTTTGTGGGCGAGTTAGTAAAATTTCATAGCTAAGGCTTGAAATTTCGCCATTTTTTGGCGTTAGGAGAAATTTAAACTTACCCTGCAAGCCTTTAAATTCTGGCTCAAATTTAAGGCCAAATTTCTCATCAAATCTCGCCTCGCTCTCTTTTATAAATGTGATGTTTTCATCGACACTTTGGTGACTTTGCATATAAGCGCTATCCATCTCGACTGGGTTGTTGATCGCAACAACGATGGTTGCGGCGCAAGCTAGGATGATAGCTACTATACTAAGCACGATGCCATAAGGCCAAAAGCTCTTTTTAGCCATTTTTTACCTTTTTATAAAAGATGATGAGCACGAAAAATGCTATCAAGCCGTAGATGAAAATTCGCAAGAAATTTAAGGTCGTCTTGTTTGAGCTGCCGATGCCGCTTTCTAGCTTTAAATTTAAGCTCTCAGCGATCTGCTCGGCTATATCAGCGTAGCCGTTTAAGATAGCGGCGTTATAGACGTCTTTGCCGTTTTTTGAGACCAAAATGGGGATAATGGTGCCTGATTCTGGATTTACACTTAGAATTTGCTCCTTGTTAAAGAGCTTTGAAGTGTTTGTATCGCTAAAAATTTCAACCTTTTGTTTATCTTTTATGAGCACTAAAAATACAAAAGGCGAGCTTAAATTTTGCTCTTTAAAAAGCGCGTCTAGCTCGCCATCTTTATATACGCCAACTACTAAATTTATGCCGCTTTTTTGATAAAGCTCGTCTCCTATCTCATTTAGTTTTTGGCTCACTTTTTGGCTTAAAATTCCATCATCATTGATAACAAAATTTGCACCCCAAGCCAAATTTTGCCACAGCAAAATGATAAAAATGAGTGCAAATTTCTTCAAATTTAACCTACAAATAGGTGATTTGGCGTAAGTACTGACCAGGCACAAATGGCGCCTGCGACGACTATTAGCAGGATAATGGCTTTTTCTATTATGCCTAGCATCACTACTCCTTTACAATGACGTGTTGAGCGTTATCTACGCTCTTCATCTCGATGCTAGCTGCATCTTTTAGTGAGTAAGGCTTGGTTGCGACCTCTTTTTGCAAGCCGATGCCAACGTATGTAAGCACCGCTAGGATAGAGAGCAAAAGCACCACCGCTATTAAAAACCCGCTAATGCCATTTAAGGCAAAGATGTTTCTATTTTTATTTTCCATTATTCACCCTTTGATAGCGATATGACGTACTCGCCAACTGCTTTTTGCTGGATCTCGTTTAGCCTGCCATCATTAAATTTAGGCATAGTGCCGATCGCTCCTTTTTTGCCACGATTTAGTACCTCAGCCACAAAGCTAGCCGAGCCATATTTGCTAAGATCGACCGACATACCCTCCATGCCCTTGCCATCTTCGCCGTGGCACGACGCACATGCAGCATAAAGCTCTTTGCCAGTTGCTACTAAATTTTCATTTTTTGTGCTTTTTATAGCGCTTATCTCTTTAGCCACGTAAGCTGCGATCGCCTTTGCGCCATCAGCGTCAGCTAAACCTGCTGGCATCTCACCCATTGGATAATCAAGCCCTTTTGAGCCATTTAGTATAGTCTCGACTATACCTTTTTCGCTGCCCCAAATTTGTAAATTTGCAGCCTTGCCGCCTATGCCATCGCCTGTGATGCCGTGACATGCTGAGCACTGCACGAGATAGATGCTCTCGCCCATAGCGTGAAGCGTCTCTTTGCTTGGGTTTGCATACTCTTTTTCAAATTTAGCGTTTGCCTCTTTAACCTCTTTGTTATACTCGCCGATTTGTGAGTAAGAATTTAGTGGGTAGCCTAGCAAATAGTACCAGATCGCCCAAACTAGCGCTAGCAAAAAGACAACCGCCCAGCCAAGTGGGACAGGGTTTTTGTATTCTCCTATGCCGTCCCAGTTGTGCTCGCTAAGCTCAACGCTCTCATCTTTTTTAACCTTCATCTGCCCCACGTACCTGCCAGCTACAACGATGGTAAGCACGATGATTAGAGCCGCTCCTATAAGAGCTAGTAAATTTACATTATCTTCTAAATTTAGCCATTGCATACGCTCTCCTTTGTAGCCTTACGCTCTAAAATTTCGCCACCGATCTCATCGTTAAGCGCTAGTTTTGAGTATTTCTCATAGTTTCTTCTACCAGTTTTTTCGCTCTTATAAAGATGAAAAAAGTAAGCGTACAAAGTGATCGCCAAAAATGCTGTCAAGAAAAAATAGCCATAAGCTTGAAACTCTCTAATGTTCTCCATCTTGTGCTCCTACTTTAGGCTATTTAGATAAGCGATCAGTGCTACGATCTGGCGAATTTCACCTTTTTCAAATGCACTTTTTACCTGCTCATCTTTCATATTTTCAACGATAGCTGCAGCCTCAGCCTTGACATTAGCATTTGTCTGCTCTAGCGTGCCAAGTGCTGGCATATCTTTTTCGTCATAAGGCGTGTTAAAGACCTTTTTAACCGTTAGCGCTTCAGCGTAAGCAGTCTCTATGTCAGCATTTTTCTTAAATAAAAATGGATATGCTGGCATGATCGAGCCTGGCACTACTGAGGCTGGATTTAGCATGTGATTTTCATGCCAGTCAGTCGTTCTATAGTTGCCCACACGCATAAGATCTGGACCTGTTCTTTTTGAGCCCCAAAGGTGCGGACGATCATAGGCAAATTCGCCGCTTAGCGAGTACATGCCGTATCTATCAGTCTCAGCCTTAAACGGACGGATCATTTGTGAGTGGCAAGTGTTGCAGCCATTTTGCATATAGATGTTTTTGCCAGCTAGCTCCAAAACGGTGTAAGGCTTTGTGCCCTCAAGCGGTCTAGCTCTGTTTGCAAAGTCTGGTAAAATTTCAACTATGCCAGCGTAAGCTATGACTATAAAGACGCAAACTGCAAAAAAGAATGGATTTTTTTCTAACCAAGCAAACATCACATCACCTCCGCGCTAGCTTTTGCTCCGCCACCCATAGGCGAAGCGCTTTTTGGCTCTGCTAAGATAGCTTTAGCAGAAGTTGATTTGTAGATGTTATAAGCAAACATCAAGAAGCCAACTAGATAAAGAAGTCCGCCAATAGCCCTTATATAGTAGTATGGGATAAGCACAACTACCGTATCTATAAACGAGTAGAGTAAATTTCCATAGCTATCAGTCGCTCTCCACATCATGCCTTGTGTGATACCAGCGATCCACATAGATGCAAAGTATAAGACGATACCTGTTGTTTGTATCCAAAACTGAGCTTCCATTAGCGACTTTGAGTAAATTTCACGCTTAAACACGCGCGGTGTCATGTGATAAAGTGCCGCCATGATCATAAAGCCAACCCATCCAAGAGCGCCGTCGTGAACGTGTCCTGGTACCCAGTCAGTAAAGTGCGCTAGGGCATTTACAGACTTGATAGAAAGTATCGGGCCTTCAAGTGTCGAAAACATATAAAATGTCGAAGCTAGAACCATAAATTTAATAAGCGGACTCTCTCTAAGCTGCGCCCACTCGCCCTTCATCGTAAGAAGGATGTTTATCGCTGAACCCCATGAAGGCAGGATCAAAACAATAGAAAAGACTGAACCCATAGTCTGCATCCAATCAGGCGTAGCAGAGTAAATGAGGTGGTGTCCGCCAGCCCAAAGGTAGATAAACATCAGACCCCAAAATGAAAATAGAGATAGTTTATATGAAAATATCGGCTGACCGCTCTCTTTTGGTAAGAAATAATAAATTTGAGCGATGATAGCCACTGTAAAGACGAATGCAACTGCGTTGTGGCCGTACCACCACTGAACCAAGGCGTCGTTTGAGCCAGCATACATAGATACAGAGTGTAACCATGAGCCATATCCTGTAACAAGTCTTGTTGGAACTTCCATATTGTTAAATAGATATAGCATCGCAACGCCTAAAAATGTAGCGATATAGTACCAAACTGAGATGTAAAGTGTCTTTTCGCGGCGGATACCGATGAGGCCAAATATACTAACGCCCCAAAGCACCCAAACCAAGACCACTGCGATATCTAGTGGCCACTCAAGCTCAGCGTACTCCTTAGCTGTGCTCTCGCCCATAAAAAGCGTAACAACAGCTAAAATCATAACAAGCATATATAGCCAAAAGTGAAGCTTGCCGATAAACATCAAAAATGGCGACTCGCTCATCGAGACCTTTAAAACACGCTGTCCGATGTAGTACCAAGTGGCAAAGATGCCTGAGAGCATGAAGCCAAAGATGATGCCATTAGTATGAAGAGGACGCAACCTCCCAAACGCCGAATATTCGCCGGCAATGTAGTTAAGCTCTGGACAGGCCATTTGAAAAGCTATAACTACGCCAACAACCATGCCTATGATACCAAATAGTATCGTGGCAAACATAAATAGCTTTGCTACACTATAATCATAGTGTAGTAGCTGAGATGGTCGCATAAAATATCCTCCTAGTTAAATTTATATTAATGATTCGTTATTTTAAAGTATAAGAACTATAAAAAAACTTAATTAATATAAATTCTCATTAACTAGGAAAGTCTTCTGTCTATTTTGTAACCAAGTCCTGGGACATTTTTTATAAAGTTGTTACCAACTTTATCTCTAACACGCTTAACAAAGGTTCTGATAGCTGCTTCTGTAACGCTCTCGCCAACCCAAA
Organism: Campylobacter concisus; assembly: GCF_902460675.1. Taxonomy (GTDB): domain Bacteria; phylum Campylobacterota; class Campylobacteria; order Campylobacterales; family Campylobacteraceae; genus Campylobacter_A; species Campylobacter_A concisus_AJ. Next base: position 163,476 of record NZ_CABPUQ010000001.1, read on the forward strand.
CGACGCTTTTGATCTCATCATGAAGCACGAGCGTACCAAGTCTTTTTATCAAAAGTGAGATAAATGCAAGCTCTTTTTTAGTAAGTGAAATTTCAACGCCATCTCTGATAAGAACGCGCTTGATCTTATTAAAGCTATATCCGTTTGCAACTTGGATGATGTTTGCAGTTTCTATCTTGCTTTTTGCGACATTTTCTATCGTTTTTAAAAGATCATCTGCCATGATAGGTTTTATAAGATACTTATCAACGCCAACATCGATAGCCTTTAATAAAGTCTCTTTTTCGCTATGCGCACTTAGGACGATGACAGGTGTGTCTTTAGAAATTTCCTTGATATATCTTGTCATATCAAGTCCATCACTAATTGGCATAAATACATCTGTAATTACCATATTTGGGTTGTATTTTTTAAATTTTTTCAAACCTTCATCACCATTTTGAGCAGTAAAAACTTTCTCAAAATTGTCACTTAGCACATCGTGCATGATCTTTTTGCTGTCGCTATCATCTTCGACAAGCAAAACCGTTAGGTTCTTTAAAATTTTATTCATCTATCTCTCCTTTGTGTGGTAACTTTATTAAAAAACAGGCTCCATTATCGCTGTTGCCCGCTGTTATTTCTGCGTTAAATTGATCGATTATTTGCTTTGACATATAAAGTCCTAAGCCAGTGCCTTTGGTATCTTCTTTGGTGGTAAAATATGGCTTAAATATCTCATCTATCACATTTTTATCTATGCCACCACCGTTATCTTCTACGCTTAGGTAAGCAAATTTTTCGTCATTATCAATCTTTATTTTTATATTTTTTTCTTCTATCTTTTTTAAATTCAGTGCGTCTTTTGCATTGTTTAGTAAATTTATAATGACTTGCATAAGTCTGTTTTTGTGACCATAAATTTTAGAATCGCCTAGCACTTCAAGCTCTATACGAATGCCATCTTTTTTCATCACGCCTTTTACGATCTGTATCGATGCTCTAGCTGCATCTGCTAGACCAAATTCTTGCGAAAGTGTGTTTGGGTTTAAAAACGAGCTAAACTCATCAGTAGTTTCTGACATATACTTTATGATCTGCATAGCCCTCTCATAAGAGCCAATAAATTCGCCATCTTCGCTGCCTGTAAGCTTTTTCATCTTGTATAAAACTAAGCATAGCTCATTTAGCGGCTGCTTCCACTGGTGAGTTATATTTGCCATCATCTCGCCCATTATCGCAAGTTTAGCAATCCTCATACCCTCGCTACTTGATAGAAAATTTTCATCTAAATTTAAACTAGGCATTTGCTCTATATCCTAAAAATGATAGATAAAGTCCGTTTAAGATCATTATGCAAGCTGAGAGCTTAAACATGATCTCTTTAAATTTCTCTCTTAGCAAACCAAAAACAAAGCTAGCTAACAGCATCGCTGGTAAGGTGCAAAGCCCAAAAATAAGCATTATTAGTGACGCATCGGCTGCATTTGCGCTTAAAATTCCAAGCGCTAAAAAATAATAGACCACTCCACAAGGCAAAAGCCCATTTAAAAAGCCAAGTAGCAAGAAATTTGCTAAATTTCTCTTTTGCACACTTGTTTTTGCCATTTTTACTATAAATTTAAGTGCTTTTTCGCTCTCTATAAATTTTAAAAGCTCGCCCCTAAAAAGCAATGCGATGCCAATAAATGCGATCACTAGGCCAACTATAAAAAATATAACACCTCTTGCTTGCACACCAAAACTAATGGCTGCTCCAAAAGCGCCAAACAGTGCTCCCAAAGCCACATAAGCAAAGACTCTAGCTAGGTTATAAAGCGTGCTTAGCATTAAAATTTTACTCTTACTTTTGCCTTTAAAAAATAGAGCTTGCAAGCCCAAAAACCCGCTACACATGCCAACACAATGACTAAAGCTGCTCATAAAAGCAACCGCGATGATCGTGTAGAGGCTTATATCTTGCATTATAAAATTTCTAAAAACTGCTTAAATATATATTTGCTCTCGTTAGGACCACTGCTTGCTTCTGGGTGATGTTGCACCGAGAAGATCGGATAGTCCTTGTATCTTACACCCTCGATCGTGTTGTCAAACAAATTTCTATGTGTCACAACCGCTACTTCAGCGATGCTCTCTGGTACGTTGTAGTTGTGATTTTGCGTTGTTATCTCGATCGCTTTTGTCTCTAAATTTAAGACTGGATGATTTGCTCCGTGCTGACCAAATTTAAGTTTATATGTCTCGTATCCAAAGGCATTTGAAAGTAGCTGATGGCCAAGGCAGATGCCAAATATCGGGATCCTGGCCTCTATCATCTTCTTAATCTCGGCGATCTCAGCCTTTAAATTCTTTGGCTCGCCTGGACCATTTGATAAAAATACCCCGTTTATCTCGCCATTTTTAAATTTCTCTATCAAAACCTCAGCCTTGGTATCGTGTGGTACGACGATAACCTCAAGGCCAGTTTCGCATAGCTCATTTAGGATATTTCTCTTTACACCAAAGTCAAAAACAGCTATCTTTTTGCCGATACTTTTTAGCGGTTTATATGATTTTAAATTTCTATCCCAAGCACCTTTTTTATGCTCGTACTCGTCCATTGCGCTCACTGTTTTTACATAGTTTATATTTTCTATGCGTCCGCTACTTTCGAGCCTGCGTTTTAGCTCGTCTTTGTCGCTTATCTGCGTTGAGATGTATGCCATTAAAGCGCCTTCATCACGTAGCATCTTTGTTAGATATCTAGTATCTACGTCATAAACGCCAAATTTGCCCTGCTCTTCGAAAAATTTGCCTAAAGACTTTTGCGAGCGGTAGTTTGACGGGGTTTCGTTGTAGCTTCTCATTATTACGCCACTTGCGTGAATTCTAAGGCTCTCCATATCATCTTCGTTTATGCCAACGATGCCGATCTCTGGCATAGTAAAGACGATAAACTGACCAGCATAGCTTGGATCGCTCATGATCTCCTCATAGCCAGTCATAGAGGTATTAAAAACGAGCTCGCCTGCACACTCGCCGTGAGCACCAAAGGCCTTTGCCTCTAAAAAAACGCCGTTTTCAATATAGATATAAGCTTTCATTAAAGCATTCCTCTTTTTTTAAGCTCATCTTGATATAAACGCTCAAAAATCAGGTCGTATTCATCAGTTCCTGGGATCAGTTTGCGTTTGTAGTTTTGCATCATCTCATAGACGCTATCTTCTATCTTCTCATAGCTCTTTAGATACTCATCTATCGAGCCATATATCACGTTTTTTACGCGGTTTTCAGATACGCTATAATCAACCAACCCGCTCTTCCAAATAGTCTCAAGTATCTTGTGAGCGACATTGCTAAATCTATCTTCATGAGTTAAAATGACGTCAAATTCACCAGCAAGTTTCTTTTTAACGAGCCAAAACATATTTTTGCGGTCTATTTGCATCGTTTGCATCTCGTCCTCGTTTTTCTCTAAAAGCTCATTTACTCGCTCGTCTAGCGCTCTTTCTTTTTGAACGTCGGTAGTTAAAATTTCACTTGCTTTTGCTACGATTGGCTCAATACCTTTGTTTAACTTTACAAAACCACAGTTTAAAAGATCTATTGCTATTTTATGTGAGACATAAGGTACGTGTGGAAGTTTTATACGCATTTTAAACCTTTAAATTTTTATGCCATTGTAACTAAATAAAGGTAAAACTTTACTTTGAAATTTTAACGACTTTATCATTGTCACTTCTTAGAAAATAAATTTCTCTTCGTCCGTCATAAAGGACTTTGCCGCTTGTTTTTTGCTCGTTTTGTAAATTTGAAGATAGATCCATCTCAAGTGGCTTACTCATAAAATAAGCCTCGCCCAAGCTTCGTCCAAAATCAGGATACCAACTAAGTGCGCAAAGCACGAGCAAGAGCAGATAAAAGGCTCTAAAAATTTTTCTAAATGGCGCATAAAAGAAACAATATCCAAATATAAAAAACACAGGTAAAAGCCACAAAAAAGGCACATTATCGACAAAAATCACATTGAAATACTCATTTATGCCATAAAATGAAAAGTAGTTGTTGTAAATTCCAACAAATAGCGTAAAAATAGGAGCAAGAACAAATATAATGCCAGTAAAAAATGCATTGAAAAATTTCATAGACTCTCCTTTTTTTCGTGGGATTATATTAAATTTTAGCTTTATTATTGCTCTAAATTTATTAGCCAAGATGTTTTAAACTCCAAAATGTCACAAATTTTCAAATAAGGGGGAGTTAAAACGATAAATTTAAGATGAGTGTGACATTTTTTAGATAAAAAATAAGAGATTTTTTTGAAACTTTTAAGGTAAGAAAGAGAGAAATTTAAAATTTAGCCTTTGCCATAAAAGCAAAGACTAAAATGGATTTTAAGCTTTTTTCTTCATATCAAATTTATTAGCCATGAAGCCAACAAGACCAACAAAGAAAAGACCACCGCAGATGTTACCAAGTGTAACTGGAAGCAAGTTTTTGCTTAAGAAATTTGTCCAGTTGATGACATCTAGTTTATCAGCTGTAGTGTGAAGTAAAGCTGCTGCAGCGTTGATGTCGCCACCGCTTGCTGCTATGTAGTGAGCTTTAGAGATGATAGCTTCAGTGATGATAAACATATTTGCAACGCAGTGTTCCATTGAGCAAGCAACGAATGCGCCGATCATCCACATAATGGCAAAGAATTTACCAGATAGGTTGCTCTCGCTTGTCGCAGTCCAGATAGACATACAAACAAAGACGTTACAAAAGATACCACGAAGAAATAGCTCATGAAATGGTGCTGTGATCTTGCCAATAGCTGCTGGTACAAAGTGTTGCAAGATGTAGCCGTCGTATTTTAGTGGCAAACCAGAGTAGTAGTACATATAAGCGATCAATGCGCCACCAACGAAGTTAAATATCCAAACAATTACCCAGTAGCTTATGGTTTTGCCAAGTGGCAATTTGCCATCATATGCACTAACACCGCTTAAAACAGAGCTAGTAAATAGGTGACCACCATAAAATACAACCATCATGAGGCCGCAGCTAAATGTGATACCACCGATGAAGTTTGAAAGACCGATAGACTGTTTTTCAGCCATACCAACTGTTGAGTGAGCCCAAAAAATATCACCCATTGCAATAGCAGCTCCAGCCATAATAGCAAGGAATATAATGCTTACAAGTGGCGTATGAGCTTTATGCTCCATAGAACTTGACACCGCTTGAGCGGTTTCTGCCGGATTTAACATCACGTCTCCTTTTTATTTGACCTTCTTTGATCTATAACAAATATAAAGCAAAGAAGTAGTGCCAAAGATAGACATTTTAGCGTCAAAATTTAATGTTTAAAAATTAGTTTTACACTAAATTTCAAATCCAAAATGATCAAATTTATCTTTAGCAAACCCCAGATTAAATTTAGCTCTTACTAAATTTAACCAACTAAATTTTTATCAATCTCTACAATTCTTAAAAAAGCTTTTCTGGCACTTTTTTTAGCCTGCTCGCTTAGCCCCTCCTCAAAATCAAGGACATTTTCAAGCAAGACACTAATGCCAAGAAAAAGCGTCTTTGGACAAATTTTACGCAAATAACTTAAAAGCACCGGTGTTGGGAGGTTGTGGGTTGAGTAGATGTAGTCTCTATCGTCACTTAGGTCAAAAAACTCTATCTTATCCTCATCAAAGCCGCTCATCGCATCGACTACTATCAAAATGTCAGGCGCAAATTCTCTAATAGCTGAAAATTCGTTCTCAGGCACATCTTGCCCAAAAAAGACCTTCCACTCTTTTAGCTCAGTTTCTACGATGCGGCCGACTTCATTGCCAACATCATCGTCGCCACGCATAGGATTACCGATGCAAAGGATGGCCTTTTTCATCAAAAGTCCTTCCTAAGCACGATATATCCCTCTTTTAAATTTGCCAAAATTTCTTTAAGCTTACACTCACAAAGCTGTGGCAAGAGTCTAGCGATATGCTCAGCAAAAATTTCAACTTCAAAATACTTGCTTAAATTTCCGATCTTAAATTTCACATATTCGCCAGAATTTTTGATCATCTCGTCAAATTCCTCATCGCTTAGCTCTAAGATCTTCTCACTAAAATCAATCGTACCAACGCCGTGTCCCACGCAAGTGGAGAAAATTTTTATCTCCTTTAGCTCGCGTGGAAGCTTTTCGTTGTCGTCCATATGCCTTTTTGTAAGCTTATAAACTTGTATCATCTTTTACTCCAAACCTCACTATCAACATCAATCGCAAAATTTTTACCAGCTTTTGCATATTTTAGATAGACATCGTTGTGTAAAAGTGCCATACACTCAGCATATCTAGGATCATCTTCTTTTTTGATAGCTGCTATAACCGCTTCACGTGCAAGCTCTGGGTTGTGGATATCACTTGAGCCCTTGATAGCGTCCATATATTTTTCAAATAGTGTTCTACCAAAGATATAACTCATCAGCCTTTTACTTTCGGCATGCAAGTCACGTTCAAACAAGATATCGCCCATTACTGACTTTTTAACTGGAGGAGGCGTAGTGCTATCATTTTCGTAGCTTTTTTTGTGTAGCTTTTGATCAATGATGCCAAGAGCCATACCTAGACCATAAATAACACTTGCTGGGTGTGGAGGGCAGCCTGGGATATAGACATCAACTGGTATGATCTTATCTATACCGCCCCAAACGCTGTAAGCGTCGTGGAAAATTCCACCAGTACTTCCACAAGCACCAAAAGCAACTACGATCTTAGGATCTGGAGCTGCTTCATAAGCACGAAGTAGTGGGTAGTACATCTGTCTTGTGACTGGTCCTGAGCAAAGCAAGATATCAGCGTGTCTTGGGTTTGCTACAAGCTTAAAGCCAAAGCGCTCTGGGTCCCACATCGGAGTGATAGCAGCGAAAATTTCGATCTCACAACCGTTGCAGCTTCCGCAGTCGATCCTATAAACACTAAAGCTTCTTTTGATATTTTTTAAATGCTCTAGCTTTGCAGTTAGGTCATTTGCTGTTTTTATGTCCTCTGGGACTTGATATAGACTCATTTTATAGCCTCCTCAACGCCTTTTGTTAGCCTCTCAGCAGATTGATTTTTCTTGCACTCTGGGCAGATGAAAAGATACTCTTTTGCCTCTTCAAGTCTGCCTGGGAGTAAATTTGCTGTGCCAAGCTTTTCAAGGGTGAAATTTATAAGCCTTTTTGGCGTAAATGGCTTGCCGCAGCATTTGCAAGTTTGCATCTCAAGCTCGCCTCTTTGGATAAGAGCGCTCTTGTCAAATTTAACCGCAAGCTCAAAGCTATCGCTAAGTCTTACGGCTCCAGTTGGGCAAACCTCATCGCAGCGACCGCAGAATATGCAGCGACCACAGTCAAACTGCCAAACAAGCCTTGTTTGCTCATCGTTCATCTTAAGCTCTATTGCGTTACTAGGGCAAGCGACACCGCAAGCTGCACAACCTACACAAAGATCGTATGTATAGTCTGGCTGACCGCGGAAATTCTCAGGCACAATATATGGCTCAAATGGATAGGCGTATGTCGCCTTTCCATATTTTTCTGTGATGTCAAATAACTTCATCATCTTAAATCCTTCTTACTAACCCCGCCATCTTGACAGAATTTTTTAAGGTCTTTTTCTGTTAAAATTTTACTTTTTTTAGTCCTTACATCAACCAAAGTAACACGCTCGGTGCATGAGTAGCAAGGGTCAAGTGAGCAAACGATAAGTGCAGCGTCACTTATATTGTTTCCTCTAAATTGATACCTTAGGCTTGGCCAGTTGTTATATGTCGCAGCCCTACATCTCCAGCGATATACTTTTTGAGCGCTACCTTGCATGATCCAGTGGACGTTCTCACCACGTGGTGCTTCGTCGTGACCAAGTGCGAAATTCTCAGGCTTGATCATAGTCACAGGATCGATCATAATCGGAGTTTGAGGCATCATCTCAAAGCATTGGCGGATGATGTGGATAGAGCTTTTTAGCTCTTTATATCTAACCATCTCACGAGCAAAAACGTCGCAACCATGCTCAACTGCTACTTCAAATTCTATCTGTTTGAAGAAGTCGTATGGATGATCGTAGCGGTTATCACGTTTAAAGCCAGAGCCTCTCATATTTGGACCAACTGGGCTAAAGTCACGTGCTATTTGGCGGTCTAGGATACCTACACCTTTCCAGCGTCCGATTTGGCGTTTATCTTCCAAAACTGCATCCCAAATTTCTGAAATTTGAATGTCAAGTTTGTTGATGATCTCTAAGCCTTTTTTGATCTCATGGTTTGTCATATCACGTCTTAAGCCACCCATAACAACGTTGCCGTATGTTTTACGTCCGCCAGTTACAAGTTGAGCTAGCTCCATAGAGTACTCACGAACCCTAAAGATATGCATAAAAGCATTGTAGTTACCAGTAACCTCACAAGCTAGACCGATATTTAAAAGGTGGCTGTGAAGACGCTCGATCTCAAGACAGATGACGCGTATAGCTTGAGCTCTTAGTGGGATTTCAAGCTTTATAGCTTTTTCTGCTGCTTCTATACAAGCTATAGCGTGAGCATAACCGCAAATTCCGCAAACACGCTCTGCAAGATAGCCCATTTGATCATAGTTCATTCTGTTTTCAGCTAGCTTCTCCATACCGCGGTGTTGATAAAACAAGCGGTAGTCAGCGTCGATGATCTCATCGCCGTCGCAGAAAAGTCTAAAGTGACCTGGCTCATCAGATGTAACGTGTAGTGGTCCAAGTGGCACATCGACTACTGCGTCACCTGTTGGGAATAAAAACTCCGCATCAGGCTCATCTCTGTGATCTACTGGATCAGGGCGGTAGCGGTAGTCCATAGCATCTTTTCTAAGTGGATGAAGTCCATCTGGCCAGTCATCACTTAAAACTAGACGTCTTTTATCAGGTAGTCCCTCGGCTACTAGGCCAAACATATCATAAGCTTCTCTTTCATACCAGACACAAGCTGGTACAAGTGGAGTAACTGATGGAAATGTCGGATCGCTTCCTGGGATAAGGGTTTTAACTGTGATAAAGCACTTATCCTCAGCTGCAAAGTCATCGGCCTCAGTCATCTTGCTACCTTCCATTGAGATAGCATAGTAAAGCGCATAGCAGCCATTTATCTGGCGCTCGTCGTTTGGTATCATAGTGCTTATAAAGCCACCGATATCATAATAAAGTGTCTTAACAGCTAGTGGAAGATCGTTTCTATCAACCAAAACTGTGATCTGATCGTCTGCTTGACGAGTTACTTCTAAAATTTTTACCTTTGTTTTTAGGATTTCAACAAATTTATCGCCTCTCATTTTAAAGCTCCCATCATTATATTAACACCGTTATTTACTAGCGTATAAAAACTATCTACTTTCCATACACCAAAGATTATGATAAGGACACAAAGTGCTATAAGAGGTAAATTTTCAAACAAACTCATCTCTTTATTATGAACAACCACACCTTTTGGCTCGCCAAAGCTTGCCATATTAAAGTGCGCAAAGTCAGCTATGAAAATAACTGCAAGTGCAATAGCAAATAGCGCAACTGCGATATATTGACCACTTGTGATAGCTCCAACGAAGACGTTATATTCGCTAACAAATATAGCAAATGCTGGAACACCAACTAGTGAGCATACAGCTGCACCAAACAAAATAGTTGTAATAGGTGCGATCTTAATCATGCCACCCATCTTACTCATATCTTTGTGACCGTAAATTCTTGCTATATTGCCTGTTGTGCAGAAAGCCAAAGCTTTTGTAAAGCTGTGAGCTAAGCAGTGGAATATCGCTGCAAATAGACCAAATTTACCGCCAACACCAAGTGCAAATGCGATAACACCCATGTGAACGATTGAGTGGTATGCAAACATTCTTTTTACGTTGTGTTGTCTTATTAGGAAAAATCCTGCTACAAAAAGTGTGATGGTTCCTGATACGATCATTATACCTTCAACAAAGCTAAATCCAACTGCTTGAGCTGCGATAGCGTAGTATCTTAAAAGTGCAAGCATCGCACATTTTAAAAGTACACCTGATAGCAATGCTGAGATAGGTGCTGGACCTTCAGCGTGAACGTCTGGCAACCAAGTGTGAGTTGGAGCAAGACCAGCTTTTGTACCAAAACCAATTAGTGCAAATACAAAGATAAGTTTTGCTGCATCTGGATTTAGATTTTTAGCATTTTCCATTATGCTTGAAAACTGCATAGAAGCCTCACCATCTCCTAAAGTGCTATATGTAGCTGAGTATAGAAGAACGGTTGCATAAAGAGCAAATGCTAGACCAATTGAGCAAAGAACGATGTATTTATAACCACTCTCTGTTGATTTTTGATCTTTGTGGATAGCAACCAAAAATACAGAAGCTAGTGTAGTAGCCTCGATAGCTGCCCACATAAACGCAACATTGTTGCAAATAACACTTAAAGTCATTGTAAAGATAAATACATGGCTTAGTGCGTAGTATTTTTTAAGATCGCTTAAATGAATGTGTCCATCTTCAAGTTCCCATCTCATATAGTGGATAGAGTAGAAATTTACTATAAATCCAGTTACGGCGATAAGCACTAAGAAAACACAGCCTAAGCTATCTAAGAATAAAAATTTATCAAAACTATAAAAAGTTCCGCCACTTAAAACTTTAAGAACATTGTTAAGTAAAGCCACTGATGTCGCAGCAGAAAACAAGACATGAAGTCCACTAAGTACTGCATAGTTTTTAGGACTTAAAAACAAGATCAAAGCACCAAGGAGCGGTATGATAAGTATTAAAGCTAAACTATCCATCTCTAACCCCTTAAATTTGAAGCTTTAGAAGTATCTAAGCTATCATAAGCTTTATAAAATCTAATCGCTAGAACGCTCATGATAATAACAGCAAATATCGCATCTGTTAAAATTCCAAGCTCAACTAGCTCATGTGAGTTGTAAGCCATTAGAGCAAGGCTTAGGTGGATACCATTTTCAAACAAGCAGTAAGCTAGAATTTGTTTTATAAATGAGTTTCTTAACATAAAGCCAAAAATTCCCATCATAAAGACTGTTCCAGCAGCGATTAACATAATCTCTTCTTTGATAAGAGAGAATTTTAAAAATATAGGGTGGATACTCATTGAAAGAGCTAGAGAAAATCCCATAGCAATAACAGGGCTTACAAAAAATCCACCAACTGGCTCATCTTCGCTAACTACGCCAAGTTTTTTGATAAGCCAGAACAAAATTCCTGGCACGAAAAGAACTTTGGTAAAAAACGCAACGATCGCCCAAGTTTTTAGCTGCTCAGCGTTAAATTTCTCAGATAGCAAGAAAAATATACTAACTAAAAGTAGCGTCTCTATCGCATAAGCGATGATTGAGAGTTTCAAGCTTCTAAGGCCAAAAACCGCAAGCGAAGTTACGATCATGCAAATGGCTAAAATATCTAGTGTTTGCATCTCACGCTCCTACTACATAAAGTGTTAGTGCAACAAACGAAATGGCAAGTGCACCAAGAGCATTTTTGCGTAAAGATGAAGTCATTTTAAAGCGTGGTCCAAAGTTGTCTATAAATACAGCTGCGACGTAAAATACTCCAGTTTTTATCACAAAAACGATAATAGCTAAGAAAGGATTGCTAAAATTCCATGGCTCAAATATGCTTAGGAAAAGTCCTATCATAGCAAACTGTTTTAATATAAGTGATGCTTGAACTAAGCCAAGGTCGCTACCAGCGTACTCACCAAGAACACCCTCTTGAAGCTCTTGTTCTGCTTCAGCTAAGTCAAATGGCTTTCTACCAGTCTCAACATACATACACCACAAAAATGCGATAGAAGCAACGGCAAAACTTGGAATTTGATATCCGATAACGCCAGTTCTTACCATCTCTTGGATCTCAACTAAATTTGATGTTTTAGCTGCAAGCATAACTACGATTAAGCACATAATCATAACTGGCTCAACATAAACACCAAGCATTTGCTCCCTGCCGCCGCCTGTTGCCGCAAATGGGTTGCCGCTATCCATTGAAGCTGCACCAAATACAAATCTAAGTAGCGCACCAAGATAGAGGATAACAAATATATCTGAATATGCTCCAAATACAGTGTCTTTGCTATAAGTGATAGGTATAGCAGCTAGCACTGCAGCTGAAGTTGCAAAAAGGAAAAATGGAGCCCATCTAAATACCCAGTGTGAGCACTCAGGGACGGTTCTTCCTCTTCTAAAAAGCTTTATAATGTCGCGATATGTTTGAAAGAAATCGCTACCTTGTTTTGATTGAAGTTTAGCTCTAAGTTTTCTTGCCATACCATCAAACAAAGGAGCTACCAAAACGATAACGACTACTTGAAATATCATTAAAAGTATAGTTTGCATTTTCGTCTCCTAAACTAAAAAGTAGCCCACAGCAAGTATGACACAAAGATATAGCAAGATATAAAGTGCATATACATTTGTATAACCACTTTGAACGATACCTAGCTTATCAGCAAATTTCACACACCATTTAATGACTGGTTCATAAAACATTCCCCACCAAATATCTTTAGGATGGTTGTGATACTCAACCGCGTCAAAATAATTTCTAGTAACTACTTTTTTATCAGCTCTAAATAGCCATTGCATAATCTTTCTAAGGTCGCCAGTGAATGGACCACCTGTCATTTGCATACGTGAGCTATATTTAAAGCCACAAGCCCAAGGATCAGTTTCGCGTGGTTTATCTCTGTTTGCTTTCATAACAGCAAGGATGATAAATGGCAAAATCATGGTCGCACATAGGACCAAAGCGATAAGTGGAGTTGAGATCATACTACCCATAGGTGAAGTTACGTTTATAGCACCAAGGCTAGCTTTATAGTCGCTTATAGCGATAGAATTTACAGCTTGCATGATGTAATCAACTATGTAGTTTGCGCCAAGACCAAAGCCAACGCAGCCTATCATTAGGATGATCATACCAAGAACCATTCCTATCGGACTCTCTTTAGCATTTTCCCAAATTTTTTGATCTCTTGGAGTACCTGCAAAGATAACAGCGTAAAGTTTAAGGTGCATACCAACCAAAACGCCTGTTAGCGCAAGAGCTACAACACCAAGTGTAAATGCATATCTAACTAATGTTCCTTCTCCCATAGCACCTTGAAGCATACCTTGATATGTAAACCACTCTGAAACAAAGCCATTTACTGGAGGTAAAGCTGCGATACCCATGATACCTATAAACATACCAAGGCTTGTCCATGGCATCTTTTTAGCAAGACCACCAAGGATGTCCATATTTTGTGTATGAGTAGCGTGGATGACTGAACCAGCGCAAAGGAAAAGCAGACCTTTAAATATAGCGTGATTGACTACGTGGTAGCAACCTGCTAGAAAACCTACTGCTGCAAGTGTTAAATTTCCAGCTGCAACACCGTAAATGCCAGTACCAAGACCTAGCAAGATAATGCCTATGTTCTCAACTGAGTGGTAAGCAAGCAAAGCTTTGAAGTCGTGTTGGCAAAGAGCGTATAAAACACCAAATAGTGAGCTAGCTGCACCAAGAGCGAGTATTGTAAGACCAAAATATGTGCTAAGTGGTAGGTAAAGTGTAAATTTAACTAGTGTAAATAGAGCAACTTTAATCATAACGCCTGACATAAGGGCTGAAACGTTTGATGGTGCTGCTGGGTGAGCTTGTGGAAGCCAAACGTGGAATGGCCACATACCAGCCTTACTACCAAAGCCGACCAAGAATAGTACAAATACAGCAGCAGAAGCGCCAAATGGCATCTTAACACCCATAAATGCGCTAAATTCAAAGCTTCCTGCATAGTAAGCTGTGATAAGCAAGCCACAGGTTATACAAAATGCACCGATTTGTGCGATGCCAAGATATACCATAACCGCTTTAAGTGTATTTTTACCGTCATTGACGATGATAAGAAATGATGATACAAGAGTCATGAGCTCCCATAAAACAACAAAGCAAAATACATTATCAGCACTGATTACTAGAAGCATTGAAAGGATGAATGTGTTAAACAAACATGCAAACACACCAACATTTGCTTTTTTTATGTACTCTTCTGCATAGCTCATACCATAAACACTACTTGCAAATCCGATGAAAACAACGACAAAGCTGAAGAAATTTCCAAGTGGATTTAGTGCAAATTTTGGCGAATACAAAAAGCCATCCATAAGAGCAAAGCTATCACTTACTCCCATATTTGCAACGAAGTGACACATCGCATAAAAGCAGCTTATAGCACTTAGTCCAAAACCAACTTTAACAGCGGCTTTTGGAGCGCAGTAGAGCAAGATACTAACGACGGCACTTACAAGAAATAGCATATAAACCGTAGTCATCTTATGCTCCTTGTCCGTTTAAAATTTTAGTAGCAAATTTATTCGCTGCATCGTAGTCTATCCTCTTGCCAAGCTTATGTTTGCCCTCTTCTGGATCTACCATTATAAGAGCGCTTGTTGGGCATACATCAACGCAAGCTGGTCCATTTTCACGGCCAAAGCACATATCACATTTTACTGCGATGTTTTTTGCGCCTGATTGTGACTCTACTTCAAGATAGTATTTTGGCTCGACAGCGTAATTTACTGAAGGCATAAGCTCTGCACTTGAGCTTATCGCACCATAAGGGCAAGCGATCGTGCACATCTTGCAACCTATACAAATTTCCTCGTGAAGTTCGATGCAATTATCGTTAAATCGCAACGCTCCAGTTGGACATACATTTGCGCAAGGGCCATCGTCGCATTGTCTGCACTGAGTCGGCATAACACCGCTAGCTTCTCTTAAGACGCTTAGCCTTGCACGTGATAGTTTGCCGCGTTCATAAGCACTTTTAAAACATGCAGCCATACAGGTCGCACATCCTATGCAGCGTTTAGAATCGGCAATCACAAATTTATGTTTTTTCATAAATTCCTCCTAAAAAACAAGGCAAGACCGCCCTGCTCACTAATAGAGTGATTGTTAATCACATGAATAGAGATAGTTAAATTTTTATTTAACATCTCAAACGCTCCTTCCTGAAATTTTTGAAACAATTCTATAACTTCTGGCGATTAAATTCCGTCAGCTATCTGACAAATTTTGTATTTTTGAAATTAAATTTTTATTTTATATTAGTTTAAGATATGCTTGTAAATATCGATAATATAGTGGTATTAATCAAAAAATGTTAATATTTCATAACAAACATTTAGTAAAAAGAGTAATATTATCTCATTTAAGTTTAAATTTAAAAATTAGTTTTTTAAGCTTGGGTTAATTAAATGAAACTGAAATTTAAAAATCTAAAATATAATCTCACTTTTAAATTTAAAAGGTCGTTTTATGGAATTTCTTATTTTTATAGTTTTGCTCATTTTTGCAATTTTTACATTTATGAAATTTGCCCCTGTTTTTGGTGGCAGACCAGACGCCAAAAGTCAAAAACTCATAGATGCTTCGCCAAATTTTAATGGCAAAGTTTTTGTAAATTTAGAGCCAACGATCGATCTAGTAAAGAAAAGTCCGCAAGCATCTATGCTAAATTTTACCATCCAAGCGCTCTTTCCACCAAAGGGCAAGCTGCCAAAGCGCCCTTTGCCAAATTTAAAATTTAACGCAAATGCCTTAAAAAACGGCGAGTTTATCTGGCTTGGGCACGTTAGCCTCATCTGCAAGCTTGATGGCAAAACCATCATCACAGACCCCGTTTTGCACCGAGCATTCCCTCTCCCAGTTGGCGGCAAGCCCTTTGCCTACAAGCACGCCATCACCGTTAGCGACTACCCAGACGTGATCGATATCGCCCTTATCTCGCACGACCACTACGACCATCTTGATCATAAAACGATCCTTGAGCTAAAGGATAGGATAGCCAAATTTCTAGTGCCATTTGGCGTCAAGGCTCACCTCGTAAAATGGGGCGTGGATGAAGGCAAAATTTACGAATTTGACTGGTTTAACAAGCAAAAAATAGAAAATTTAAACTTCACTTTTTGCCCCTCAAGGCACTTTAGCGGGCGCACATTTAAAAGAAACACCACGCTTTGGGGCGGCTGGGCGGTAGAGGAGGCTGGCTTTAGCTTTTATTTTAGTGGCGATGGCGGATATGGCAAGCATTTTAAGATGATAAATGAAAAATTTGGCGGTTTTGATCTAGTTTTTATAGAAAATGGCGCTTACAGCGATGGCTGGCCTTACGTGCATATGAAGCCAGAAGAGTCAGCGCAAGCGCTAAAAGATCTTGGTGCAAGGCTTGGCGTGCCAGTGCATTGGGGTAAATTTGATCTTTCTTATCACGCTTGGGATGAGCCGATCAAGCGTTTTGAAAAGGCTGCTACAAAACTTGAGCTAAACTACGCAACGCCGATGATCGGAGAGGTTTTCACCGTGCAAAATCCACCTAGAAAAAAGTGGTGGGGTGAAATTTAGGAATAAAATTTGCTCTAAATTTTAAAATCCAAAAGGAAGTGCAGATGAAAATTTCTGAAAATTTATCAAATTTAAAAAACGCCATCGACAAGGCAGCGAAAAACGACCTTGATGCAAGCGCTACTGGAAGCTTTTTGCAAAATTTAGAAAAAGCAAACAAAGAGACAGAGAAGATCTACGAAAAGCTTGAAAAAGAGCTAAAGAGCGACGCGCAGATGTTTAAGCAGTTTGACTTCATGCAGATGATGACAAAGCTTCAATACGGCAACCTAAAATCAAGCGAGCGAGAAGAGCTGATAAATAAAATGAGCAAGATCGCCAAAGAAATTTAGCTTTTTAGCGCGACTTTACGGCGAGCCAAATTTGGCTATTTTGCGTAAATTTATGTGGTTTTTGCTGAGTAAATTTGCCAAAAAATGTAAATTTACTCACTTAGCAACTGTTAATATCCTCACATTTGCCACATCTTTTGCCAAATACCTGTTGCACACTAGGTATGCAAGAGAGCATCGGTATATCACATGCGCAAAATTCAAGCAAATTTCTCAAATGTTTTTAGCTTCTAAATTTAAAGCTAGTCAATAAATAAAGGCAAATTTTAAAATTTCATGAGCGAGTAATTTCGGCTCTAAAATTTGAGCTAAGCAATAAGCAAAGCCAAATTTTAGTAGTCAATTCTTGGGGGTGAATGGAATTTTAAAATTTGCTTTGAGATATAAATTTATCAAAATGGAGGCAAGGGACTTGAATTTCGCTTCGCGGGCTCGCAACTGCAGGGCAGACACGAAGTCCGTCCCTTTATCTCCCTTTAGATCCCACGTCTGCTCGCAGTTACGAGACAAAGCCCGAGTAAAAACCCCTCGCACGTTAGAGGTGCATGCGATAGCACTGGCGCACTGCATGCGGTTAAAAAATCTAGCAAAATTTAAATTTATAAACAGCTCTGTTAAATTTGCAAGCTCTCACAAATTTTTACCAAGCAAAATACCAAGATAGCTTGCGAGCAGGCAAAGGACTAGGCTAAAAAATATATTTAAAAAGCCCTTTGCGAGTTCGCCTTCTAGTAAAAATTTAACGCTATCAAGGCTAAAGCTTGAAAATGTGGTAAAGCCGCCAAGTATACCAACGACCAAGAAAACCCTCGCGCTTTGGCTTAAATTTAGACAAAATAAAACGCCGATAATAAAGCTACCAAGCACATTTACGCCAAGTGTTGCGAGCGGAAAGTGGCTAAATTTAAGTAGTTCGCCAGCTAAAAACCTAGCCCCAGCTCCGATAAAGCCTCCAAGCCCCGCAAAAAGCAAATTTACAAGCATTAGTGGCAGATGCTTGCGAAGCTAAAACCGCGCTTTGTAAGCTCCTCGATGTCCCTGCTTGCTTTCTCGCCCTTTGCGGTGAGGTAGTCGCCTATCACAATCGCATCGGCGCCATTTTCAAAGATCTCATACTGCCTATCGCCCAAAATTTTCTCCCTGCCGCCAGCTATCATGACCCTAGTTTCTGGCAGTGCGCTTTTGGTCTCACGCACGATTTTTAGGGCTTCATCCACACTAAGTGGCGCTAGATCAAGGCGCAGGGCGTCACTTTTTATGAAAAAATTTATAGGCGACGAAAACGGCTCAAGCTCTTTTAGGCTAGCTCTAAAGCTCACCCTCTCAGCCTCGCTTTCGCCAACGCCGTAAATGCCGCCGGTGCAAAGCATTAGCCCAGCCCTTTTTGCGTCTAAATTTGTCTGAAATCTCTCGTCCCAAGAGTGCGTTGTGCAGATTTTGGGGAAATATTCGCGGCTTGTTTCAAGGTTGTGGTTGTAGCTAAAAACGCCAGCATTTTTGAGCTCACAAAGCTGCTCGTAAGTCGCCATGCCGTTACATGCGATGAGCATCAAATTTGGCACTTCTTTGCTCACAGCTCTTGCTAAAGATGCGATGTAGTCGGTCTTTTTGTCATTTAGCCTGGCGCCACTTGTGACTAAACAAAAGCCAAGAGCGTGGTTTTTATAAGCCATTTTGGCCTCGTCCACCACCTGCTGCACGCTTTTTTCTTTAAATTTCGTGATATCAGCGCCAGTTTTGGCACTTTGCGTGCAATAAGCGCAGTCCTCAGCGCAGTTTCCCTGCGTGACGGAGCATATCGCACAAAGCATGATTGTTTTCATTTTTGATCCTTTTTTGGGGCGTATTATAGCTTTGGTAGGTTTAAAATTTAAGCATGATCGTCTTGAATTTACGAAAAACAGGCAAATTTTAAAATTAGAGCTGGCATATCACGGCTCTAAATTTAGTGCTAAACGTAGTGTAACCTAAATTTAGTAGTCTGCTAAGGCGAGTGAGTAAAGTTTTAAAATTTGCAGAATTGCTTTGTTAAATTAGATAGGTGTCAAGTAAATTTTAAAATTTGTAAAGATAGCTTGATTAAATTTGTAAAAGAATAAATTTAAAGATATACCTATTTATATATGTAAATTTACTAGAAAGAATTTAAGAGCCAAAAAGGCTCTTAAATTTTAGTGGAGTTCGCTCCAGACTTTGCGTTTCCAAAGCCAAGCGAAAATTCCTAAGATAAAGAAGTAGATCATCACGTAAATACCAGTGCTCTCACGCTCAGCCTTTTTGCTGTCACCTACTTTTTGGATGTAAGATACTATGTCGTCTTCAGCGGCTTTGTTTAAGCCAACTCTAGGCATCGCAGTGCCTGGAAGCATCTTTTGAGTATCGTTTATAAATTTATGCAAGTAGTCTGCACCTTTTGAGCGGATCATCATAGATAGATCAGGTGGGTTTGAACCCATATAAGCTGCGAGGCTTACTTTGTTGCCAAGAGTATATTTTTTATCATACTTTATATCGTGGCATCTTTGACATGCATCAGCGAAAACCTTTTCTTCAGTGATCTTGCTCTTTGCATCTGCGTCAGCTGATACCTTTTTAAGGTAAGCAACTATGTCAGCAACCTCAGCGTTCATATCGCCGCCAGCACCCATAAATGCAGTCATCGGATAAGGATGCTCGTCGTTAAATTTATGAGATAGTTTTACAGCCATAGTTGGATTTTTGATGAGTGCAGCTAAAAATCTCTCGTCATAAATTTTACCAGCTGTACTAAGATCTGGTGGCACTACGCCAAAGCTTTGGCTAGCTGTCTCAGCGTCCATACTAGCTGGCATGCCGGCTGCTTCGATGCCGTGGCATCCTGTACATCCAGCTGCTCCAAATGTCTCAGCACCTTTTGTTGCGTCGCCCTTTGCAAGGTCGATTGAATTTATATCAGCCCAAAAAGCTGTATAGTCATCAAGAATTTTTTGTGCCGTCTCAACATCTTTTGTAGCTGCATCGATGCTAGCTTTGTTGCCGCTAGCTTTTGCAGCCTCAAGCGCCTCTTTTTTCTGCTCTAAAAAGTGTTTAGCGTAGTCAGTATCTTCTTTTGAGAAGTTATACTCAGCATTTGCAGTGTGCGGATGAAGCTTTGTGTGAGCGTAAGGCTCGATACCCCAGTATAAAATACCTGAAAGGATAACAACGATGGCAAAAATTTTAAGCTCTTTCATGATTAGCCCCTTTTTCTTTCAAGTATTGTGATAACTGGAAGTGCGATTATAAATAGCACTAAAAATAGTAGTGACGCATAAAATCCTATCCAGTCGTTGATACCGCCTGTTGGAAGCTTGCCATATATAGATAAAACGATAAGGTCAATGACCAATATCCAAAACCATACGAAAAATAGCGGTCTTTTGTGAGCTGGTGCCACAAGGTCGCTTCTATCAAAGAGTGGTATAAGCATAAATGCCACGCCAGCAAAGGCAAATGCGATAAGACCGATGTTATAAGCTGAAATTCCTGCTATATCAAAGAAGAAGCCACGTAAAATTTCATATTGCCACAAGAAATACCACTCTGGATAGATGTGTGGTGGAGTTTTTAGTGGATTTGCTGGCTCAAAGTTGATAGGATCCATCGCAAAGCCAAAGTGATAGCAAACGAGATACATAACAAATATCATAAAAAATGATACATACATGAAGTCTTTTGCCAAAAATCCTGGCCAAAATGGTATAACTTTAGCTTTTGCTCTATCACCGTGTAGATAGACCTCAGCCTCTACGTCAAAGTCGATATCTTCGCTTGTTAGGTTATTTACGTGTGGAACTCTTAGTGAGTAGAAGTGGATAACCAAAACAACGATAGTTACAAGTGGTAGCAAGC
The DNA here is from genome assembly GCF_902460675.1 of Campylobacter concisus. Lineage (GTDB taxonomy): Bacteria > Campylobacterota > Campylobacteria > Campylobacterales > Campylobacteraceae > Campylobacter_A > Campylobacter_A concisus_AJ. The sequence goes on from NZ_CABPUQ010000001.1 coordinate 184,055, forward strand.
AGACGTGAAGCATAAAAAATCTTGTAAGTGTCGAGTCGCCAACTGCATAATCGCCCCTGATCCACTCAACCAAAGCATCGCCGATAACTGGCACACCACCAAAGAGCTGAGTGATAACAGTAGCCGCCCAGTAGCTCATTTGGCCCCATGGGAGCATGTAGCCGCTAAATGCCTCTGCTGAAAAACAGATAAATAGCACCATACCACTTACCCAAATGACCTCTCTGCCTCTTTTGTATGAGCCATAGTAAAGTCCAGTAAGCAAGTGAATATACATGATAAGAAATATAGTCGAAGCTGAAATCGCGTGGATATGACGCCAAAGCCAGCCGTATTCAACCTCTTGCATGATAGTGTAATTTACGCTATCAAAGGCTAAATGTATGTCTGGTTTGTAATACATCATAAGCAAAAAGCCAGTGATGATCAAAAGCAAGAAAAGTGTCGTTAGGATAACGCCCATCGCCCAAAGGAAATTTATATTTTTTGGGATCCAGTATTCGCTAACTAGAACCTTCATCAGTTTTGTAAAAGCTAGGCGCTGATCAAGCCAGTCAATAACACCAGTTGATTTATGAGATAAAGACATCACTAACCTCCTAAGCTTTAGCTACTAATTTTTCATATTCTGGGCTTGTTTCGCCTAGAACTAGCTTGGTTCCATCTATCTTAAATGGTGGGATATCAAGCGGTCTTGGTGGAGGTCCGTATGTCTGTATGCCATCGACGTTAAATTCGCCGCCATGACAGGCACAGACAAAAATTTGCTTGCTAGACTTGTACTCAGGGATACATCCTAGGTGTGTGCAAAGTCCGATAAGAACTACATATCTCGCATCTCCAACGACAACATCTCTCTTGTCGTTTTTAGCCATATCTGGACTTTTTTTGAGGATAAAAATAGGCTTTTTACGCCACTCAACCTGTCTCATCTCGCCATCTTTGATCGGACTTAGATCGACGGTTGTAAAACCAGCAGCTTTTACGCTGGGGAGCGGATCCCAGGTCTTTTTCATGGCAACTAGTGACATCGCGCCACCGACAGCTGCCACTGCACCAAACGCAAGGCCGATAAAGCTTCGTCTTTCTTGCTTTACTGACATTAATTTCCTTTCTATAAATAAAATTTAAACGATTATACTCTCAAAAAATTAAAAAACTATAATCTCACAATATAGTTTGTAAAAATAAAGTGAATTTAAGCTTTTTTTACACCAAAATTTGAGACAAATTTATCTAAAAATGCCTATATATCGTAACTTTAAGCTTTTTATAAAAGATAAATTTGACTTAATACCCAAACGTTAAGATAAAAAAATTTTCTATTTTAGCTCTCGTAAAATAGAAATTTTAATAATAAAATTTATTAAACTTAAAAAATTATAAATAGCAACTATTAAAAATGAGCAACTTTGTTTTAAATTTTAAACGCCAGTTAAATTTTAAAACCATAAAAGGCTTAAATTTAAGCCTTTTTCTCGCTCATCTTTATGTAGATATGCAAAATGTCAATCGCTGCTGGCGTGATACCCGAAATTTCACTCGCCGCAAAGAGCGTTGGCGGGGCAAATTTCTCAAGCTTTTCTACCACTTCGTTGCTAAGTCCGCTTATGCTTCTAAAGTCGAAATTTTCAGGGATTTTTACATCCATCATATCTTTCATTTTTTCGATCTGATTTTTTTGCTCGCCGATGTAGTGCTGATACTTGCACTCGGTTAAAATTTGATCCATGCTTGCATCATCAAGTGTGGCAAATCTCTCATCAAGCTTTCTTAGTTTTTCAGCCGTAAAGCTCTTGCGTGCAACTATCTTTTGAAGGCTCACGTTTTGGCTGATCGGCTCTTCATTAAGACTTGCTAAAAGCTCTAAATTTGCCTTGCTTGGCGTGATCTGAGTCTCGTTTAAAAACTCCAGCCCCTCTTTTAAATTTTTTCTTATATTTTCTATCTTTTTAAAAGTCTCATCATCAAGCAGCCCAAGCTCATGACCATATCCGCCAAGCCTTAAAATGGCATTTTCCTCACGCAAAAGCAAGCGGTACTCCGCCCTACTCGTAAACATCCTATATGGCTCTTTTGTCCCTTTTGTCACAAGGTCATCGATCAAAACGCCGATATACGCCTCATCACGGCGCAAAATGAGCGGCTCTTTGTTATCCAGTGAAAGCGCTGCGTTTATACCAGCCATTAGCCCCTGAGCGCCGGCCTCCTCATATCCAGTCGTGCCGTTTATCTGTCCAGCCAGATAAAGCCCTTTTACCTTTTTAGTCTCCAAGCTATGTTTTAGCTGTGTTGGCTCGACGTAGTCGTATTCAATGGCGTATCCGTGCCTTACGATTTTGGCGTTTTCAAAACCCTTTACAGAGCGGAGCATCTGCACTTGCACCTCATAAGGCAGGCTCGTAGAAAAGCCGTTTATGTAGTATTCTGTCGCTTCAAGGGTCTGAGGCTCGATGAAAAGGTGGTGTCTGTCGCGGTCACCAAAGCGGTTTATCTTATCCTCGATACTTGGGCAATACCTTGGTCCTATGCCCTCGATCTGACCTGTAAAAAGCGGCGCTTTGTCAAAATTTGAGCGGATTATCTCATGGGTGGTTTCGTTTGTATAGGCGATGTAGCATGGCAGCTGCGTTGGGGAGAAATTTTTAGTTCTAAAGCTAAATGCAACTGGTTTTGCGTCGCCATCTTGCTTCTCTAAAATTTCAAAATTTATCGTTTTTGCGTCAATCCTTGGGCATGTTCCAGTCTTTAGCCTGCCTAAATTTAGCCCAAGCTCTCTTAGGCTAGAGCTTAGATCCTTTGCGCTTAGCTCGCCTACACGGCCAGCTTCAAGTTTGTTAAATCCAACGTGGATTAGCCCGTTTAAAAATGTGCCAGTGGTGATTATCACTTTTTTTGCGTTATATGTGTTGTTTAGGTGGGTTTTAACGCCCGCTACTTCGCCATTTTTGCTTAAAATTTCAGTAGCGATCTCTTGAGAAATTTCTAAATTTGGAGTGTTTAAAAGCAAATTTCTCATATAAATGCGGTATCTATCCATATCGATCTGAGCGCGGCTACCACGTACTGCTGGGCCTTTGCTCTCATTTAGCACACGAAACTGGATACCAACAGCGTCCGTTGTAAGCCCCATTTGACCGCCAAGCGCGTCGATCTCTTTTACAAGATGACCTTTTGCAAGGCCTCCAATGGCTGGATTACAGCTTGCAGCGCCTATTTGCTCGGCTAATATTGTGATAAGTAGAGTTTTTTTGCCCATTCTAGCAGCCGCAAGACTTGCCTCAATGCCAGCATGTCCGCCGCCAACGACGATGATTTCATAATTCATGATAAATTTTTCCTTGTTTTTTGTTAGGCGGATTTTATCAAAAAGCATATAAAATTTAAATTTTTTCAAAGAAATTTCGCCACAAATTTATGGCTAGAGTTTTTTATTAATGATATTTTAAATATTTTGCTGTTAGATTTACAAAATTTTAAATCCAAAAAGGCTTTATTCATGAGGAATTTACTAAAAGTCACTGGCTTTTTGCCCTACCTAGCGATCGCATTTTTAAACGCAAGTGTCGATCTAGCACACAAAATAACCATCCAAAACGTCCTTTTAAAGACCTACTCAGGCGACACGCTTTTCATCCTAACAGCCGTTATAAATGCGATGATATTGCTTCCATTTATATTTTTATTTTCGCCTTCAAGCTTTATAAATGACAAATTTGCAAAGACAAAGGTTATTAGAATTTGCGCCGTCTTTGGCGTTGTTATCAGCGTTGCGGTGCTTATTAGTTACCTTTTGGGTGCCTTTGGCGTTGCATTTTCGCTCACGCTCATTTTGGCTGCTCAAAGTGCGATCTACTCGCCTGCAAAATATGGCATCATCAAAGCACTTGTCGGCACTGAGCGACTTGGCACAGCAAACGGCGTCATCCAAGCACTAACCATCGTAGCGATACTTGTTAGCTCATTTTTATTTTCATTTATATTTGAAAATTTATACATCCAAGGCGAAAACTCAGAAGAAATTTTAAAAAGCGTCTATCCTATCGGCATCTTTTTAGTCGTATTTAGCGCGCTTGAAGTATTTTTTGCTTACAAGCTACCTTATATCAGCGAAACAAACGAACAATGCGGAGAATTTGAGCTTAAAAGATACATCAGCCTTAGCTACTTAAGAGAGAATTTAAAAGAGGTAAGATCAGATAAAAATATCTGGCTAAGCATCGCTGGGCTAAGCATATTTTGGGGAATTTCTCAGATCATCATAGCAGCTTTTCCAGCTCACTACAAGGCAGTTTTTAACGACGACAGCTCTCTAGCAGTGCAGGCGATCCTTGCAGTAAGTGCCATAGGCATCGCATTTGGCTCATACGTGGCTGGCTCTATGTCAAAGCTTCACATCGAGCTTGGCATCGTGCCGATGGGCGCTATTGGTATATTTTTCTCACTATTATTTTTCGCATTTGGCTCAAGTATCGGCGTAGTGAGCCTTAGCTCATTTGCGTTTGGCTTTTTTGGAGGCATATTTATAGTGCCACTAAATGCGATGATCCAGTACTTCGCCCCGCAAAAGAGCACCGGCAAGATAATGGCGGCAAACAACTTCTTGCAAAACGTCTCAATGCTGCTATTTCTAGCCATTGGCATAGGCTTAGTATATTTTGAAATTTCAACCACTGGGCTCTTTGTCTTTACAGCGCTTGTTTGCTTGATCGGCAGTTTTTACGCCATTTTACAGCTTCCACACCTTTTTACAAGGCTACTTTTATTGCCATTTTTAAAGACAAAGTACCGCTTTTTCGTTGAAGGGCTTCAAAATTTACCGCAAAGTGGTGGCGCGCTGCTTCTTGGTAATCACATCAGCTGGATCGACTGGCTCGTGCTGCAAGCTGCAAGCCCAAGGGGCATAAGATTTGTCATGTATAGAACGATCTATAACAAATGGTATCTAAAGCAAATTTTTAAATTTTTTAAGGTGATCCCGATAGGCGCAGGGGCAAGTAAAGAGTCGATCGAGCTTGTGCGTGAGTGCCTAAAAAATGGCGAAGTGGTCGCACTTTTCCCAGAGGGGCACATCAGCTACAACGGTCAGATAAATGAATTTCAAAAGGGCTTTGAGCTTATCATCAGAGATCTAGAAGAAATTTGCATCGTGCCATTTTATCTTCGTGGCCTTTGGGGATCTAGCTTTTCAAGAGCTAGTAAATTTTATAAAGACCTCACTTCTAAAAACGGCAGACGCGACATCATCGTCGCCTTTGGCAAGCCAATAACTACATTTATAAACGCTGCAAAGATGAAGCAAAAGGTACTTGAGCTTAGCTTTTCATCGTGGGAGAGCTTCATCTCAAGGCAAAAACCACTAACAAGCGAGTGGCTAAACAACGCAAAAGAGAATAAATTTAAAGAGTGCGTGAGCGACAGCACTGGGCTAAATTTAAGCAACTTGAAATTTATAACAGCCGTTTTAGTCTTTATCAAAATTTTTAAACGCGAGCTAAAAGATGAGATAAATATAGGCATCTTGCTGCCTAGCTCAAGCATCGCAGCCATCGTAAATATGGCGCTTCTTGCGATGGGCAAAGTGAGCGTAAATTTAAACTACACGCTAAATGAGACCTCGCTAAATCACGCCCTAAGAAAGGCAAATATAAACACGGTGATTACATCTAGTAAATTTCTTGAAAAGCTCGCACTTAAGGGCTTTGATCTAAAAGATGCGATGAGTGGCAGGGCAAAATTTGCAGAAGATCTCTCAGCTAGCGTCTCAAAAAAAGAGAAATTTTTAGCGCTTTTAACTGCGTTTTTTGCACCAGCTTGGCTTATTAAGCTTTGCTATTTTAAGCGTGTAAGCTTAGAGGATACGGCTACCATTTTATTTAGTAGCGGCAGCGAGGGCGAGCCAAAAGGTATCGAGCTAAGCCATAAAAATTTACTTGCAAACATCAAGCAAATAAGCGAACTTCTAAATTTCAAAAAAGATGACGTGATCTTAAATTCACTCCCTGTTTTTCACTCATTTGGCCTAACAGTCACCACACTTATGCCACTTTGCGAGGGGATAAAAATGGTGAGCGTGCCTGACCCAACAGACGGAGCGACTATCGGCAAAATGGCCGCAAGACACAGCGCTAGCATCATCTTTGGCACCTCGACGTTTTTTAGGCTCTACACCAGAAACAAAAAGCTTCATCCGCTGATGTTTCAAAGTGCAAGAATGGTCGTAGCTGGGGCTGAAAAGCTAAAACCTGAGATAAAAGACGAGTTTAGGCTCAAATTTGGCATAGAAATTTATGAAGGATATGGCGCTACCGAAACGGCGCCGGTGGCGGCTGTAAATATGCCAAATATCCTAGAAAAAGAGAGCCTAAAAGAGCTTACATTTAATAGACCTGGCAGCGTTGGCATGCCTCTGCCTGGCACTATCATAAAGATAATCGACCCAGAAACGCTTGAAGAGCTAGAAACTGGCACAGACGGGCTCATCGTTATCGGCGGCTCGCAGGTGATGAAGGGCTATCTAAACGACGAAGCCAAAACAAGCGACGTCATCACGCACATTGACGGCGTCAGATACTATAAAACCGGCGATAAAGGCCACATAGACGAAAACGGCTTTGTATTTATCGTCGATAGATACTCAAGATTTGCTAAAATTGGCGGCGAGATGATAAGCCTTGGAAGCGTCGAAGAAGAGCTTGCAAAAGTGCTTGGGGGCGATGTTGTTTTTAGCAGTGCAAATGTGCCAGATAGTAAAAAGGGCGAAGCGATCGCACTTTTAGTTAAGAGCGGCACAGAGCCTGAGAATATCGAGCAAATTTTAAAAGAGAGCAACCTAGCTCCGATCATGACACCAAGCTATATATTCATCGTTGATGATATACCAACGCTTGCAAGCGGCAAGGTTGATTTTAAGGGCGTTAAAGCTCTAGCGGTCTCACTTTTAGAGGGGTGAGGCGCCGCCCTTTTATTTTTGTGATAAAATAGCGCCAAAATATCACATAGGTCGCAGTTGCGACTGACATTTGCATAAATCTTAAAATTTTTTTTGCAAATTCCATTATTGATTTTATTTTTTATAAGGAGTTTTGTATGAAATTTTCTAGTGCTTTTAAATTTGGTGCAACCTTCGTAGTTGCCTGCTTGTTCTCTTTAAATTCTGCCTTGGCAAATTCCTACGAGCAGATCAAGAAAGATGGCGTCATAAGGATAGCGACCGAAGGTGTTTATTCGCCATTTTCATTTCACAATGAAAAAGATGAGTTAATGGGCTATGACGTAGAGATAGCAAGAGCTGTGGCTAAAAAACTAGGCGTAAAGCCAAAATTTATCGAAGCTTCATGGGATGCGATGCTTGCGGCATTTGACGCTGGCAAGGCTGACGTGGTATTTAACCAAGTTAGCATAACCGATGAGCGAAAGAAAAAGTATGACTACAGCGTGCCATATATGCTCTCTTATTCAGCCATCGTCGTACATAAAGACAATAACGACATCAAAAGCTTTGCTGATCTAAAAGGTAAAAGAAGCGTGCATTCAGTAAATAGCATGTGGATACCAACCGTTGAAAAGTATGGCGCTAAGCTAGTTGTGGCCGATAGCTTGAGCGATCAGATAAATTTGATCATCACAAAAAGAGCCGATGATACGATAGATGATGCGGTGATGTTTTATGACTACATCAAGCAACATCCAAATGCCCCTATAAAGATCATCGAAGCTGGTGATGAGCCTATGTATACGGCTGCGATTGTTAAAAAAGGTAACAAAGAGCTACTAAATAAGATAAATAATGCCCTAAATGAGCTTAGCAAAGAAGGAGTTTTAAGCGAAATTTCGCTTAAATACTTCGGCAAAGACATTTCTAAATAAGGAGAATCAATGAATTTTAAGCCCATTTTTGGCTTTATCGCAGGTGCTTTTTTAGCTTTAAATTTAAATGCTTCAACTATCAAAAAAGGCGAGCTTATAGTTGCAACTGAAGGCACTTACTCACCTTACTCATTTTATGACGAAAAGGGCGAGCTAGTAGGATATGACGTAGATATTGCAAGAGCTGTAGCAAAGAAGCTAAATTTAAAGATAGAGTTTCTAACAGCCCCTTGGGACGCGATGCTAGCAGCATTTGACGCTGGCAAAGCGGATGTGGTGTTTAATCAAGTTAGCATAAACGAAGATAGAAAGAAAAAGTATGACATGAGCGTGCCTTACACCATGCCATATCCTGTAATAGTCGTGCATAAAGACAATAACGACATCAAAAGTTTTGCTGATCTAAAGGGCAAAAAAAGCGTGCACTCTGCAACTAGCAACTGGGCAGCGATAGCTGAGAAAAATGGCGCAACAGTGGTCGTGGCTGATGGCTTTAGCAAAGGTGTGGAGCTTATCATCTCAAGAAGAGCTGATGATACGATAAATGACAACGTCACATTTTTTGACTACATCAAACAACGCCCAAATGCACCGCTCAAGATCGCATACACTAGCAACGAGCCGATGCCAACAGCTGCACTTCTTAAAAAGGGTAACACCGAGCTACTAGAAGCTATAAACAAAGCGCTTGATGAGCTAAAAGCCGAGGGCAAGATAAGCGAAATTTCAATGAAATATTTTGGAAAAGATATTTCAAAATAAAGGATCAAAATGAAATTTACAAATTTATTAAAAGTAGTAGCAGTGCTTGCAATGGCTCTAAATTTGCAAGCAAAAACTATAAAAGATGGCGTGCTAACAGTAGCAACAGAAGGCACTTACGCTCCTTTTACATTTTATAATGACAAAAATGAGTTAGCGGGATACGACGTAGATATCGCAAGAGCAGTAGCGCAAAAGCTAAATTTAAAAGTTGAGTTTCTAACAGCTCCATGGGACGCGATGCTTGCAGCATTTGACGCTGGCAAGGCTGACGTTGTGTTTAATCAAGTTAGTATAACTGATGAGAGAAAGAAAAAGTATGCTTTTTCAGTGCCTTATACTGTGACATTTGGCACTATCATCACTAGAAAAGACAATAACGATATAAAAAGTTTTGCTGATCTAAAAGGCAAAAAAGATGCCGACTCAGCAACTAGCAACTGGGCGAAAGTAGCCGTAAAATACGGTGCTGAGCACGTCGTAACAGATAGTTTTGCTAAAAGTATGGAGCTTCTTATATCAAGACGTGTAGATGCCGTTGTAAGAGATAACATCGTATTTTACGACTTCATAAAAGAGCGTCCAAACGCACCTGTGAAGATAGCTGCCTCACTTGATGAAAAAGACTACACAGCAGCAGCTGTTAAGAAAGACAACGCCGAACTTGCAGAGCAAATTTCAAATGCACTAAATGAACTTTCAAAAGAAGGAAAACTAGAAGCCATCTCAAAAAGCTACTTTGGCAAAGACGTCTCAAAATAAATTTATAAACCAACAAGGCAAAAATGGAAAATTTAGATAGAGTGATCGAGCTTGTTTCAAGCTCGACGCTACCGATGATCATCGCACTTTTAAAAGTGACGATCCCACTTACTTTGCTCTCGTTTTCGCTAGGGCTTGTCATCGCCATTATCACAGCAGTAGCGAGGCTTTCAAATATAAAAATTTTAAAATTTATATTTGCCACCTATGTTTGGATATTTCGTGGCACGCCGCTTCTTGTGCAGCTTTTTATTGTATTTTACGGGCTTCCTAGTCTCGGCGTCACGCTTGATACTTGGAGTGCGGCGACTATCGCATTTAGCCTAAACGTGGGCGCTTATGCGTCTGAGTCTGTAAGGGCTGCCATACTTTCTGTGCCAAAAGGTCAGTGGGAGGCGGCCACATCGCTTGGCATGACGCACTATCAAATTTTAAAGCGTATCATCGCGCCTCAAGCAGTGAGGATCTCACTCCCTCCGCTTTCAAACACATTTATAGGCCTTGTTAAAGACACTTCACTGGCAGCTTCTATAACGATGGTAGATATGTTTATGGTCGCTCAAAGGATCGCAGCAAGGACCTTTGAGCCGCTCATCCTCTACATCCTAGCAGCACTCATCTATTTAGTGGTTTGCACACTTTTAACCTATCTTCAATCAAGGCTTGAAAAAGCTGTCTCAAGGTATGTCTAATGGCTATAAATTTTAAAAATATAAGCAAATCTTACGGCGATCATTTGGTGCTAGATAACATAAATACAAGCTTTAAAGAGGGGCAAACAACCGTGATAGTTGGCTCATCTGGTTGTGGCAAATCAACGCTTCTTAGGTGCATAAATTTACTTGAGATCCCACAAAGTGGCACTTTAGAGTTAGATGGTAGGAGTGTAAATTTTAAAGAGAAGCTTAGCTCAAAAGAGCTTTTAGAAATTCGCAAAAAAACAGGCATGGTCTTTCAAAGCTTCAACCTCTTCCCGCACCTAACAGCGCTTCAAAATGTCACCGAAGCTCCAATCTACGTTCAAAAAAAGGATAAAAACGAGGCGATAAAAGAGGCAAAAGAGCTTTTAGCTAAAGTGGGGCTTAGTCACAAAGAAGATACCTATCCAAACAGGCTCTCAGGCGGACAAGCGCAGCGTGTAGCCATCGCTAGAGCACTAGCTGTAAATCCGTACTTTTTACTACTTGACGAGCCTACAAGTGCGCTAGATCCAGAGCTAGAGGCTGAAGTTTTAAAGGTCATCTTATCTCTTGCAAAAGAGAAAAAGTCCATGATCATCGTCACTCATAATATGAATTTTGCTAGAAAGATAGCTGATAGAATTTTGTTTTTAGATAAAGGTGTGATCGCGTTTGATGGCTTGGTAGATGAGTTTTTTAACAGCCAAAATGAGAGGATAAAAAACTTCATCTCGGCTATGGATATATAAATTTAGCTAGAAGATCTAGCTAAATTTATTATGCAAAGTATGGTTTTATCTGCTCGATCCAAGCTGAAATTCTACCCTCAGTCTTGTCACTTTGGTTATCAGCATCAAGCGCTAGACCTACAAATTTACCGCCTCTTACAGCATCAGAGCCATCAAATGTATATCCGTCAGTGCTAACTTCACCAACTACCTTTGCACCTGCTTTTACGACCTCATCGTAAAGCTTTGCCATGCCGTTACAGTACTCATCAGAGTAGCTCTCGCTATCGCCCATGCCAAAAACAGCGACCGTTTTACCGCTTAAATTTAACGCTTTAAAATCAAACGCATCCCAGTCATCTTGAAGATCACCGCTACCCCAAGTCGATGTGCCAAGGATGAGCTTATCAAAGCTATTTATCTTTGCCCCGTCCACGTCAGAGACGTTTAAAAGCTCGTTTTCAAGTCCCAAGCCCTCGCTTATAAGTTTTGCTGCATCTTCGGTATTTCCCATGCTGCTTCCATAAACTATACCTATCATTTCTATCCTTTTTAAAAAATTTTACTAATAATCGTATAAGGCACGAGCTTTATGCACCCTCTTGCAAAGCAGTGCCTAACCTCAACGTGCCGCCTAAATTCCTCATTTCTAGGGCAAACGATATAGACCATCTCGCACTCGTGACCAAGCGCGCAAACGGCTGCATCGATGTCGTCATTTAAATTTCTCATATCATCAAAGCTCACCCTTTTAAAGCTTGGCATGACGCTGAGTAAATTTTTGCCATCTTTTTTGACCGAGATGACGCCGCCGTTTAGCACGACCTCTTTGTCCTGATGGCGGAGGCGTATTTTATCATAAACAAACTGGCAAAACATCTGCGCTGCGTCAATGAAAAACTCAAATTCCCCGCTTCTATAAAGCATCTTTATCATCTTTGCAGCTGCCATCTTTGGCTCTTTTGCTAAAAATTTCAACACCTTAAAATCATTTTGCAAGTAAGCATTTATAACGACGTTTGAAGGTATGCAAAAGCTGTCAACTGGTTTGAAATTTAAAAATTTATCACGCAGTAAGAAATTTATCCTAGCCTCAAAAATGTCTTTGAAATTTAGAAATTTAGCGTAAGAAAGCGGGATCTTTAGCTCGCTTTCAACGCCAACATTATAAAGTGCGATGAAAATTTTCGCACGCGAAAGCTTGTCAAGCTTTGCAAAAATACTTGGAGTTATTTCGCCAATATCTGATAAAAACCCGAACTTCATCGATTATTCTTTGCATCCAAATTCCTTATCTAGGCCAAAGACCTTACAATACTCGCAAAATACGCAACTAACGCTTCTTTTTGCACAAACGATAGGGATATTTCTCTTTTTTGCTTGAGTTTTAATGGTCTTCATCGTGTTGTGGTTTAAAAAGCTAGTTAGCATCACCACGCACTCGGTATCTTGTGGGATCGGCTTGCGATTTACGCGGTTTTCGTTTCTAGCGTCCCAGTGCTCTATCTTCTCAGCTCCCAAATCATGCAAAACAGCCTTAATAGGCGTGATCTCATCTGCTCCGATAACTAAAACTGACATAACAAGCTCCTAAAATTTATTCGTTTTCTGATAACGATTATAAAAAAGCTTAGCTAAAATTATTCTTAGTTATGATATTTATTATCACTTATTTGTAGAAATTTGTAACGCTTTTGGTTTTTTAAAAAGGCTAAATTTAATTAGCCTTTTTAAATTTAACCGTTGCAACGAGAAAGATGACAAGTCCAGTCGCTGCAAAAATGCTACCAACGTTGCCGATATTTTGCTCGCCAAGATGAACTATCGTTTGATGACCTATTAGCGCGCCAGCTCCTATGCCGATATTATAAATGGCTGAATATATCGCCATCGCAGCGTCTGTGGCGTTTGAGGCTAAGTTTAACACCTTTATCTGAAAGCTCATATTTATCCCAGCTATGCCAAGCCCCCAGATAAAGGCAAGCGCAAGCATCAAGCTCTCATTTGTAGCGATGAAATTTAACGTCAGCAAGCAGGCTAAAATGATCGCTATTGAGATAGCTGTAAAGGCATTTGGTATGAGCTTATAAAATTTAGAGAAAAGCACGCTTGCTACGATACCGGCTACGCCAAACAAAAGCAAAAATATGGTGATAAATTTACCATCAAAGCCGCTTATGTCTTTAGCAAATGGTTCAATGTAGCTATAAGTGCTAAAATGCGCGCTGATAACGATAGCAGTTAGCAAAAATATAACCATCAAAAAGCCATTTCTTGCAAGCTCCGGCAAGCTCTTTAATGAACCTGAGTTTTTGCTAGGTAAAAGCGGCAAAATTTTATATAGCCAAGCGCCAACGCCCACAGCAAAGATCCCTATGAGCCCAAATGTAACGCGCCAGCCCAAGGCATCGCCTAAAATCCTACCAAGTGGCAAGCCAAGTATCATCGCCATCGATGTGCCAAGTGCTAAAAGTCCCAGAGCTTGCGAGCTTTTATTGATAGGTGCCACCCTAACGGCAAGCGAGGCGGTGATCGACCAAAATATGGCGTGTGAGATGGCTATTAGTACGCGAGCTATAACTAAAACAGTAAAATTCCAAGCAACAGCGCAAAGTGCGTGAGAAGCGACAAAAATGATAAAAACCTTTAAAAGTAGCGACCTTCGCTCTAAATTTGCAGTTAGCAACATAAAAGGTAGAGAGAGTATCGTCACACTCCACGCATATATCGTGATGATGAGTCCAGTATCAGCCGTACTCATGCCAAAATCCTTTGCTATGTCGCTTAAAAGAGGCACTGGCACAAACTCAGTTGTATTAAATATAAAAGCTGCAAAAGCTAGCGCGATAACCCTTAGATAGGCTATTTTATGAATATTTATCAAAATTTCATCCTTTTTACTTTGCCCCTACAATATTAAAATTTGACTTACATCTTAGTTATTTATAAATTTTAATTTTTTAATGATAGAGATTAATGACAAATTTTGGATTTTTCTTTTATAATAAAGCCATTTTTAAGATAATTTTAAGGCGGAAATATGTCAAAAATAATGAAAACTATGGACGGAAACGAGGCCGCAGCTTACGCGTCATACGCATTTACCGAAGTAGCTGGAATTTACCCTATCACTCCTAGCTCGCCTATGGCTGACTACACTGACCTTTGGGCAGCACAGGGCAAGAAAAATTTATTTGGTATGCCAGTAAAAGTAGTCGAGATGCAAAGCGAGGGCGGCGCAGCTGGCACGGTGCATGGCTCGCTACAAGTTGGCGCCCTAACTACGACCTACACAGCTTCTCAAGGCCTACTTTTAAAAATTCCAAATATGTATAAAATAGCAGGTCAGCTCCTCCCTGGTGTCATCCATGTCTCAGCTCGCTCGCTCGCGGCGCAGGCACTTTCAATATTTGGCGATCACCAAGATATCTACGCCTGTCGCCAAACTGGCTTTGCTATGCTAGCAAGCGGCTCAGTACAAGAGGTGATGGACATCGCTGGCGTGGCGCATTTAGCGGCGATCAAGGGCCGTGTACCCTTTTTACACTTCTTTGATGGCTTTAGAACGAGCCATGAAATTCAAAAAGTAGAAGTGATGGACTACGCGCACTTTGATAGACTTCTTGACCGCGAAGCCTTGCAGAAATTTAGAGACGAAGCGCTAAATCCAGAGAGCCCAAAAACAAGAGGCACAGCGCAAAATGACGATATCTACTTTCAAACAAGAGAGCTAAGCAACCGCTTTTATGACGCAGTGCCAGACATCGTGGCAAACTACCTAGCTGAAATTTCAAAGATCACTGGCAGGGACTACAAGCCGTTTAACTACTACGGCGACCCTGAGGCTACGCGCGTCATCGTAGCTATGGGCTCAGTGACGCAAACTCTTGAAGAGGTCGTTGATTATCTAAACGCAAAAGGCGAAAAGGTGGGCATCATCAAGGTGCATTTGTACCGCCCATTTAGCACGAAGTATCTCTTTGACGTGATGCCAAAGAGCGTGAAAAAAATAGCCGTTCTTGACCGCACAAAAGAGCCTGGCAGCCTTGGTGAGCCGCTATATCTTGATATAAAAGCTGCATTTTACGGCCAAAAGGACGCCCCGATCATAGTTGGCGGCAGATACGGCCTAAGCTCAAAGGACGTCGATCCTGCGCAAATGCTAGCTGTGTTTGAAAATTTAAACCAAAGCGAGCCAAAAGATGGCTTTACAGTTGGTATTGTAGATGACGTCACTTTTACGTCGTTGCCAACTGGAGAGAAAATTTCACTAAGCGATGAGAGCGTTAAAGAGTGCTTATTTTACGGCCTTGGAGCTGACGGCACCGTGGGCGCAAACAAAAACTCTATTAAGATCATCGGCGATAAGACTGATCTTTACGCACAGGCATATTTTGCCTACGATAGTAAAAAATCAGGCGGCTACACGCGCTCGCACCTTCGCTTTGGCAAAAAGCCAATCCGCTCGACATATCTCGTCTCAAACCCGCACTTTGTAGCCTGCTCAGTCGCAGCATATCTTGAAATTTACGACGTGATTGATGGCATCAGAGAAAACGGCACATTTTTACTAAACTCTATCTGGAACGCAGAGCAGACCATAGCGAAGTTACCAAATAAAGTTAAGAAAATTTTAGCTAGCAAAAATATAAATTTCTACATCATAAACGCAACAAAGCTAGCACACGACATCGGCCTTAAAAACCGCACAAATACCATAATGCAGTCGGCATTTTTCAAGCTTGCCAACATCATACCATTTGAAGATGCGCAAAAATATATGAAAGAGTACGCGCACAAAGCCTACGCTAAAAAAGGCGAGGCGATCGTGCAGATGAACTACAACGCTATCGACGTTGGCGCAAATGGGCTCATAAAAGTGCCAGTCGATCCTGCGTGGGCAATTTTAACAGACGATGAGCAAAAAGATGAAAAATATATCGGCAACAGCTTCATCGAAAACGTCGTAAAACCGATAAATGCGGCCAGAGGCGATAGCCTACCAGTCTCTGCCTTTATAGGCTACGAAGACGGACACTTTGAAGCTGGCACGACGGCTTATGAGAAGCGCGGCGTTGGCGTCATGGTGCCAAAATGGATCGAGCAAAACTGCATCCAGTGTAACCAGTGCGCATTTGTCTGCCCGCACGCTGTAATCAGGCCATTTTTGATAGACGAAAACGAGCTTAGCGCAGCCCCACAAGGCGTAAAAGAGCACAACCTAGAAGCAAAAGGCAAAGAGCTTAAAGGGCTAAAATATAAAATCCAAGTAAGCCCGCTAGACTGCACCGGCTGCGAGCTGTGCGCGCAAAACTGCCCAAGCAAAGAAAAATCGCTCGTCATGGTGCCGCTTGAAGAAGAGCTAGGCAAAAACGAGCAAGAAAATGCTGATTATCTATTTAAAAAGGTCGCTTACAAAGACGATCTCATGAACAAAGAGAGCGTTAAGGGCGTTGGCTTTGCTAAGCCGCTCTTTGAATTCCACGGCGCTTGCCCGGGATGCGGCGAAACTCCGTATATCACGCTTATTACAAGGCTCTTTGGAGAGCGCATGATCGTGGCAAACGCGACTGGTTGTAGCTCAATATATGGCGGCTCTGCCCCATCTACTCCGTACACCACAAATGACGAAGGCAAGGGCGTTGCGTGGGCAAATTCGCTATTTGAAGATAACGCTGAGTTTGGCATGGGTATGAACGTAGCGATGGAGACCATGCGCCACCGCATCGAAGATATCATGAGAAACAACATAGATAGCGTGCCAAACGCACTTTCAGCGCTTTACAACGACTGGATAAATTTCAAAAATGATGGCGTTAAAACGCAAGAGATCACGAAAAATTTATTGCCTATTTTAGAGCAAAATTTAAACGCGCCAGGCGTTAAAGAAATTTTAGAGCTTAAGAAATTTCTCGTCAAGAAGTCGCAATGGATCATCGGCGGCGACGGCTGGGCGTATGACATCGGCTTTGGCGGACTTGACCACGTGCTAGCAAGCGGCGAGAACGTAAATGTACTAGTGCTTGATACCGAAGTTTATTCAAACACTGGTGGCCAAAGCTCAAAATCAAGCCGCGCAGGCTCGATAGCGCAATTTACAGCTAGCGGCAAGCCAGCTCAGAAAAAGGACCTTGGCTACATCGCGATGACTTACGGCAACATTTTCGTGGCCCAAATCAACTCAAACGCGAGTCAAGCAAACGTGATAAAAGCGATCGCAGCGGCCGAAGCGTATGATGGCCCAAGCCTCATCATCGCCTACTCTCCGTGCATCGCTCACGGCATCAAAGGCGGCTTATCGCAGTCAGGCGGCCAAGGCGAGCTCGCTACAAAATGCGGATACTGGCCGACATACCTATACGATCCGCGCCTTTTAAAAGAGGGACAAAATCCGCTCAAAATCACCTCAAAAGAGCCAGACTGGTCGCTTTATGAAGAGTTTTTGCTAAACGAGGTTCGCTACAACTCGCTTAAAAAGACCAACCCTGAGCACGCAGACGAGCTACTAGCTAAAAACAAGGCCGACGCACAAAGACGCTACCGCCAGCTAAAACGCCTTAGCCTAGCAGACTTTAGCGACGAAATAGAGAGCAGCGAAGCTGCGCAAAGTGCTGAGTAAATTTAAATTTCTCTTGCCAAATTTAAACGGCAAGAGAAAATTTCATTAAATTTAAAAGGTAAAATATGAGCCATACACACCCTTTTAAGCCAATCTTTGATAAAAACTCTAAAATTTTAATCCTAGGCTCATTTCCATCTGTCATCTCTCGTAAATTTGGCTTTTATTATACAAATCCGCAAAACCGCTTTTGGCGGGTGTTAGCTGCGATTTTAAACGCTGCTGTGCCAGAAAGCACGGATGAAAAGATAAAATTTCTACTTTCTCCTCACATCGCTATCTACGACGCGGCGATCTCGTGCGAGATAGAGGGCTCAAGCGACGCTAAGATGAGCAAGATCATACCTGTAAATTTAGAGCCGATTTTTAGCGGCGCGCGCATAGCACAGGTATTCGCAAACGGCGGTAAGGCTTATGAAATTTGTAAAAAATACTTAGAAGATGAGATCATAAAAGCGACAAAAAACGAGGTGATAAAACTACCATCAACCAGCCCTGCAAATGCTAAATTTAGCCTTGAAAAGCTCAAATGCGAATGGAAAGTAGTAGCAAATACATTAAGAGATAGCTAAAATTTAGCTAATTTGCTTGTCTGTTATTACAAATGCCAAAATATAAAACTAGAATATCGCTCCCTACTCAACCTCTAGCTTAACCTCTTTGCTATCTAGTCCAACTCTTTGTTTTACTTCGTTAAATTTTTGGATAAATCTGTTTTTATTCTCACTATTTATCAAATTTATTCCGCTTTTTATAGATGATGCTCTTTGTATATTGCTATCTATTGCATAAATTTTACATGGCTCTATATATGATCTATCTTTACCATCTATGCTTTGGTAGCATGCTACACTTAGCTTATCATCTTCATATATATCTATATCACCACTGCTTAAATTTGAGCTTATATAGTACGTTCCTTTAGGCATATGCTCTACTTTCTCATCTTTGCTCTCTTTATCAAAGATACCGCCAGACAAGCTTGTATCAAAGCACATAGTGGCATCAGTATGCCCAAACTCATATATACAAAGCTTGCCATTAGAGTATTTTAAATAGATAGGTGCTTTTATATCTACTCTAATATGCGTCTTTCCAAAATTAGTATTAAACGCAGGTGATTTTAGATAGGCAAAAAACATTATGATATGGTTGCCATGATTTAGCTTCTTTAGTAGCTCTTTATCTTTTATATCATCTTTTGGACTAAAAGTGATCTTTTTACCTTTAAATTTCTCTTCGCTTAAATTTATCGCCCCTGCTACCTTATCTACCATAACCTCACTATTATATTTATCCTCTCTTATCACCTTATAAGCCCAGCTTATCTCTTTGTAGTCATCATCTCCCTTATTTGGTAGATAAACAGCCTCTAAATTTAAAGTATCCTTTATGCTTAGATTTGTAGCGTCACTACTTTCTAAGGTATTTAACCTTATCTCAGTTATATTTTTTTGATAAATGACCGTAGATACTTTGATATCAAACTCAGCACCTCCATCTTTTTTATCTTTACTAGCCAAAGTTACAACAGCGGTGTCTTCTTTAGCATGTATCTCGCCAGTGTCATACCTTTTGCTTAGATCAAATGTGGCTATGATAAATTTTGAAGTCTTTTTAAAGCCTGTAGAGTTTTTGTCTAAATTTATATTTATTCTAAATTTAGCCGTATATGAGTTTTTAGAGCTACTATTACTATCTGCGTCTTTATCATCGTTTTTCTTTAGGTAGTAAGAGGGATAGACCCTTTTATCTTCACCATTATGAAGATACACCTCTTTTATATCGGAGCTTTTACCCTCTTCATCCTCTATGATCAGATCACTCACTACTAGGTTGAAATTTCCTTCATTTTTTGTAGAGATACTATCAGTAGCGTCTGGTAGCCTTAGCTTTATATCAAACATGCTTGAAGCCTTGTCGCTTCTTATGCTATAGCTGTTTTCTTTAGCAAAATTTAAGAGATTAAAGTTCATTTTTTCAAAGAAGTTAAGAGTTATTACATTGCCGCTATTAAAGGCATATCCCTCATCTTGTGATATGAAAATTCCATTAGCATTTTTATATATGATAGTCTCACCATTTGTAGAAGGCTTTATAAAGCTTATCTCTTCATCTCTTGAGTTTTTATTAGGCTCTCTTACATCTTGCTTATAGTTCATAAGCACTATCTCACTCTCATTGCTATTTCCATCTGGGTTTAAATTTGAACAATCAAGCGATGTATTATCTGCTAAGACGATAGTAAAGGTTGTATTTTTTGGTTGGATAGGCATTACAGGAAGGGCTGAAGCTGTTGGATATATAAGCAAGATATCTCTCTTAGCTTCAGGTTTAAACTCACCATTTTCTGCTCTTATCTTTAAAAGTTTATTTATCCTTGAGATATTATGACTATTATCATCCTTTGTGGTGATCACATAGATATCTTCTAGCTTAAAGGTCTTTGAGGTGACATTTTTTAAAAGGGCGTTTATCTTATCTGCAAAAAATTGCAAGATAGTGTTGTATTTTCTGTAGTGTTTATTAAAGTTAGTAGCGTTTTTTGGTGTTGCTAAATACTCTGGGATAGTTCTATTGCCTTTAAATTCCTTAGTGGTCTCATAGGCTATAGCGTTTTGTAGATAGGTTATAGATGGCTCATCTTTCTCTTTTATCTTTGCCACATTTAAAAGAGAGAATAGATCCAAACACTCTTCAAAGGATATTGCGTTTATGCTTATGTTTGCCAACTCATTTCTTTTAACCCTTCCGTTATTGTCCGCATCTTCAAAGAGTCCAAATTCGTTTGACTCTGCAAATCTACGCTTAGCTATACCTATCTCATTATCTGCATTACTCTTATATCTTATCTCATACCAAGCTCCAAAGCGATTTCTAGCTCTTAAGTGAGCTTTTAGGCCACTTCCTACAAGGCTTGGATTATTATATGTCATACTCATTAAAGCTATATATTCTCTGCTACCTATACTATCTTTATCTATTTTACTCTCTTGTGGGCTTATAGAAGTATAAGCTAGTTTTTTATTTAGACCATCTCTAAAATTTTCAATCACCTCTGGCAATATATCACCGATTTGTTTATCATCTAGCTTAAATTCGCCAAATTTCGTGCTCTTTTTATCTTCTGCTTTTATGCCATCAAGATACTCTGATACCTTAGATCTTAGATTTTCATTAGTTTTTACCACTACTCCATTAATGGTATTAAGTAACCCAGTAAATTCTTCTTCACTCATCTTAGGATCAGAATATTTTTTATCACAAACTTCTTTTAGTATCTCTTTTAAAGTTACATTAAAACCGCAACCTATAGTGGCTATTTTATTAGTATCATAATATAGTTCATATATAAAATCTTCAGCATCTTTTAATGTATCTCTTAGTTCATCTTTAAAATTAGTAGCATTTCTCTCATTAATTGGCATTAAAACTCCTTAAACTGATCAAGATACTCTCTTATAAGCTTAGTATCATTTCTATCTTTAAACCTGCTTTGGATAGGCATTCTGCATATAAGATTATTAGCATATTCTCCTGTAAAAACCCTAAAGAAAAATTTATCAGCAACTATAAGAATAGGCCAATCAGAAGAGTTGCTTGAGAGAAAATGTTCTCCGAATTTCTCTTTTGATTTTTCCCAGCCTAAATTTGAAGCATATAGTATTCTTACCATTCCATCAGAAAGTATATTTGCATCATAGCTTTTATCGGTACTATATATTACGCTACTAAAATCATCTGTATCATTTTTTATTGTCTTTTTAAAAACCTCTGTTGAAAAGCTATCATCCTTTTTATAGTCTAAGCCTCTTCTTTTAAACTCTTCTTCGGTCTCTTCTATCTCTTTAAATTTAAGTCCAAATTTTAGTTTTTGACCATCTCTTATATAATCCCCATTTAAAAAATCCTCGAACTGTCCATTTAATGTTACACAATAAGGCTTATATGTTTTACTTCTTAGATCATATATATCTTTTTCTTCTCCGCCTATACCTACACACATGATGTAACTTCCAACTGGAGCTCCATCAAGTTGTGTGTAGTAATAATTTTTAGTGGTATTTAATTCCCTCGCTGCGATGTCTTTGCCAAGAGCATTAATGATAAATTTCTCATAAAACTCTTTATCTTCTCCATAAGGTGGGTTATCTTTATTTACAGGCTTTGGGGAGTCCATCCAGAATTTTTGAGTAAAGTAGTTATAGCATAGATCATTTGTGCTATTTTTATCGTTTATTGAAAAACCTGTTCTTCTGTTATAGCTTGGAACTACAGATTGTATCCTATTATAATATTCATTAAGGACACACCTTCTAAATTCTTCTTTATCTTTTTCTGTGTTGCAATACCTATCTCTATGCTTAACCCACTCAATCTGACTTTGTTTTAGCTTTTCTAAATATGGCTTTATCTCCTCTTTGGCCTCTTCATTCATATAAGCAAGGTCATATTTACCCATCATTAGATCATAAGCTTTTTGCATATCTCTATCAAGTATTGAGAGAACTTCGTCAGAACATACTAGCTTTTCTACTCTTGTTTTAGCTTTAGAACAATCAAAGCTAGGCTGGATACGATCGCTTGAGTAAAGATGTGAAGTAAATAACAACAAAGATATAACTATAATTTTTTTCATTAAAACTCCTTAAACTGATTAAGATACTCTCTTATAAGCTTAGTATCATTTCTATCTTTAAACCTGCTTTGGATAGGCATTCTACAAACTAGATAATTTCCATATTTACTCATATAGACCCTAAAGAAGAATTTATCAGCAACTATAAAAGCTGGTGAATCAGAATAACCATTAGAATATTTATATACTCCGAATTTCTCTTTTGATTTTTCCCACTCTAAATTTGAAGCGTATAGTATTCTTACCATTCCGTCTGAAAGTATATTTGCATCATAGCTTTTATCATTAGTATTATATATTGCATTGCTAAAACGACCAAAACCATTTTTCATAACTTTTTTATAAACCTCTGTTGAAAAGTTATCATCCTTTTCATAGTCTAGACCTCTCTTTTTAAACTCCTCCTTGGTCTCTTCTACCTCTTTAAATTTAAGTCCAGATTCTGGTTTTTTCCCAGGCTTTATATACTCACCATTTAAAAAATCCTCGAACTGCATACTAGAATTTGTGCAATAAGGCTTATATGTTTTACTTCTTAGATCGTATATCTCTTTTTCTTCTCCACCTATACCTACACACATGATATTACTTCCAACTGGAGCACCGTCAAGCTGTGTATAGTAGTAGTTCTTGGTGGTGTTTAGCTCTCTTTTTGCAACATCATCATCAAGAGCATCTATTAGAAATTTCTCATAAAACTCTTTATCTTCTCCATAAGGGGGGTTATCTTTATTCACAGGCTTTGGGGAGTCCATCCAGAATTTTTGAGTAAAGTAGTTATAGCATAGATCATTTGTGCTATTTTTATCATTTATTGAAAAACCTGTTCTCCAGTCGTAACTTGGCACTATAGATTCTATTCTATAAACATATCTACTAAAGACACAGCTATTAAATTCTTTTTCATCTTTTTTTGTGTTGCAATACTTATCTCTATACTTAACCCAGTCGATCTGACTTTGTTTTAGCTTTTCTAAATATGGTTTTATCTCCTCTTTAGCCTCTTCATTCATATAAGCAAGGTCATATTTGCCCATCATTAGATCATAGGCTTTTTGCATATCTCTATCTACTCTTGATATGTCTTCATCAGAACATACTAGTTTTTCTACTCTTGTTTTAGCTTTAGAACAATCAAAACTAGGCTGGATTTTTTCACTTGAGTAGAGGTTTGATGTGGTTAGTAGTGTGAATATAAAAATAAGTTTTAAATTTTTCATTAGAGTTCCTTTTATGATAATAAAATCTTGTTATTGTATCTTTTATGGGATTTATTAATCATAATTTAAAAGCGTATTTTAACGCAAATCATCTACTATTTCGTATTTGTCGTTACATTTTTTATAATTCGTTAAATGGCTTAGCTCCAGCTTGTATCTAACTTTCCATGCAAACAAGGATTTGTTGAGCCCGTCCTATAAATTTAAATTCTATCTTTCTAAATATTTATGGCCACTTATGGTCTATATCCACATACTGCGCCATCTTTTTCATGGTCTTGACATATATATTCTTTTTCTGCACAAGCTGTAAAAACAAATGCCAACAAAGCAAACATGATTAATTTTTTTATTTCCATTTTATCTCCTTTGATTTTGTATTAAACAATAGCCCATGCTGACGCATCTTTTGTCTATCCATATTGATTTTTATATTAGAAAAAATTTCTTCCGCATCTTGCCTAAATTGTCTTGTTATTTTATTTAACTTTTCTTTTTCTGAGAGGGTGCTTTTTTTAAATGCCTCACTTGATAAGTTAAAACTATATTCAGATCTTATACGAAGCACCTTTGGCACACCATTGGCACCATAAAAGCTACAATATGTCTCATACTCTTGCGTCTGAATTATGCCATCACCCTTGTTTTGATGATTATATTTTTTATTTAGTTCTTTAGAAAAGCTTCTACATTTTATACCATCTATGATATTGACAAAAGCCCTATCATAATACTGTCCAAATGTTTCATTTTCATATTTTATATCTGGATTATTAGTATTTAGCTCAAAAGAATTTATATTTTCCAAGTCAAGATACTTTTCCCCATCGAATGTATCTATCTTATCTATTTCAAGATAAAATATCTCAACTATCTCCCCGATGATACGGCGCTGCAACACTGTAAAATCATCATTTTTGTCTAAACCCTCAAATAAGACACCTCTATTTATCGGCGCCTTTACTGAAAATGTTTTATTTGAGCTATAAAGTGTAGTGTTTGCATCCATTTTTATATAGTCGCGATCATATATATCACTTTTATATGTATTATCAAAACTACATCCTGTTATGAAAGCTATTAATAATGAAATTATTAGTATCTTCACCTTACTACACTCCTTTATGTATAGCCACTATTTTTATCAAATTCTTTGCATATAGTTTGCAGTTGTAATTTTATCTAAAACTGAACCCTATATGGTTTATCAAACAAAAGCCCCTCTTTTCTCATCTTTTCTCTATCCATGCCAAGCTTTATGGTAGAAAATATTGCTTGTATGTCTTGCCTAAATATATTGTGTATATCATTTAAGACTTCCTGCTCTGTTTTGTTGCTATCTGTAAAAGCTTTTGATTTGCGATTAAAACTATATTCATATTGTAGTCTAACCATATTTGTTGGTTTTTTAATGTTTTTTGGCTGATAAAATGAACAATATGTATCATAGTATTGTGTATAAGTCTTTTCACCATCTATTACATTTTGATAAATCTGTCTCAAATCCGCATGGACAAATGTCCTGCATTTAACTCCATCTATATAATCAAGATATGCTTTTTTATATATAGCACTAGTAGTAGTATTGTAAAAACTCTCTTTAGTTTTTGTCTCTTCTTCAAAAATTTTAAGATTTTTTGGATTGAGATATTTTGCAGATTCAAAAGTATGCCCAGGATAAGACTCTGTCGAAATAATAAGCTTTGAAGCCATCATATTTTTTACAGCCCAAGTCAACGCCATGCCTTCCTCTACTTTATACACTCCATAAAAAACGCCTATATCCTTATGTATAGGCGCCATCAAAGAGAGCAATCCTTCTTTAGTAGATATCCTTTGATCTATACTCAAAATTTTAGATTCTTTATTGTCATTATCTACACCCGTAACAATACCGCATCCTGACAAAAATAAGATAATAAATAAAAATCTTATCTGTAGCCACACTGCACCCTGCCTCCTTTGTAATTATCTTTCCATTTTTGTATTACTTTATGAACCAATAGTATCTAAATTTAAAACCCATCTACAAGAGACCTCTCAAACAAAGGCCAAATTTTATAGCCATTCTTTCTATTATCTCTTCGCTTTCATCTTTACAATAAACAATATAATAATAATCGCTCAAAGATACGATATAGATACAAATTTCAGAAAAATATATACGATATGCAAACTGCACACCAAAAGCGTCCCTAAAGCTAAGCATTGTAAAAATTTCAATATCTTCTTGGCAAGTTATACTTTTTGCTCTAAGTAAATTTTCTAATCTGATTTGCGAATATTTTGCATCAAAAAGAAGCTTTGTGGCTTTTTTATAGTTGCAAAAATGAATTCTTATTGATGCTTTTTCTTTGATAGCAAAAAGTGTTAGAAAAAATTTTAAATATTTATCTTCACTGCCTATATAATAGCTTTTCTCTTCATCACCCATTTCCATAAAGCTCTTTTTAAAATATTCTTGAGCTTCATCTTCGTTTAAATTTCTATTAAATACATCCAAAATAAAACGCTTCATTTTCTTAGCACCTTTCCTTCTTTGCTACTTAAAATCTGTCTTATCTACTCTTAAAAATATTTTCCTTTAAACAAACTGCTTTGACTGGACGCCAAACAGGTATATCTTCATTTAGTATTTTTACATAAATATTAGTAGTCATATTTAACTCATTTTACTCATGTTCTTCTTCTAATTGACAACTGAAATTTTCCATATCTATTTTAATACCAAATTTTTCAAACAACATCTTGTTTATCTCTAGCGTTATATCGTAGGCTCCACTTAGGTATTCATTTCCATTTTCATCTAATTGGATATGTTTTTCATTTGGATAGAAATTCAATAAAACATTCTCAATATCATTTAACGTACAATTTTCAATATGGATAGATTTTACAAAACTACCATCAAATTTATTATAATAAATAAAGCAAATATTAGTTTTTAGTTTAGATTTCATTTTTTACCACTTTGAGTAATGACTAATTTTTACATCTTTTTTAGCCTACTTTAAAGACTCTCCACTTGTTCCAGAATTTCTATTTTTGCTATTGCCCCTCAACTCCACCTAGATAAGGTTCATAAAAGAATTATTTGTATTTATCTATCAATTTGTTTAAATTTACAAAAAAAGAACAAGCAAGATAGCAAATATCAATTGCCAGCTGAATACATAAACATGCAAATGCGATATAGAGTAAATTTCTATCACCTAGGTCGTATGCAAAAAATTGAGGAATGTTTATAAAATTTGTTAGGATGATCATTATAGCACCAAGAAAAACGAAAAAATACCTAATAACAAACTTTCTGCCCTTGTTTTTAGACTCTTTAATCCAAAAAATCAAAAATATAAAACTTGCGATAGACCCGAAAATTAGACCGATATTATTAATAGCCAACGTTATCTCCCATCAAAAAAACAACAACTATCAGAAATATATCCAAAAAGAGTTGATAATAGCCAGAAAAGTGCTTAGGATTATTTTGCCAATCTATCAATATAATGGCTGGCCAGATCATATTCATAAAAAAAACAACTATCATGGCCACTAATATTCCTCTGCTTATTTCAAACCAATTGTTGTGATAATACACAATATAGCAAGCAAAATAAACAAGTATGGCATAACCTATAAAAATATACAATCCAGATAAAAATCTCAGAAATTTATATATGAAATTTAGCATAACTCGCTTACTTATATATAGCATTAAATAAAGCACTAAATTTGATATTAAAAAAATATATACTAGTTCCATTTATTATCCTACTGCATCAATACACCAAAATCTATTGTATGTGGGGCTATTTTATTTAATTGTTCTGTTAGATTTCTTAATTCTGTACTATTTTGCAAAGGTGTATTTTTAAAATTCATAATAGATCCTCCACTAAATTCTATTACATCATCTACAAATGTATTTGAATTTCTTAATAAAGAGTCCTCATTGTTATTGTAACCTCCAAAAAAAGATTCACTGATTGTTGAAGCAAGATTTGGATATCTATTATCTTCAAAGATTTTGTTATAGTTTCTTGCATTTTCTAAAACACGCTCATCAAATTCTCTTTCTGTCATACCTCTTGGAGTTTCAATCACCTGTTTTTCTTTCCATTCATTATTCAAGTAACGATCTCTATCTTTGTATGCCACCTTTTCTTCTTCACTAATATGGTTTATATCTTTTACTACGATTTCAGTATCACCACCAAGTATAAAATTTTTAGCACCAAGAGAAGCAATAGTAATTCCTTCTTTATAATTACTTCCATCAACAACTATAAACATATGGTTTTTACCAAAACCTACCGACCTAGAATATGCCTCAACTCTATTCGCTCCCAAATTCTTATCCAGCTTTGCAAATTCTCTATTGTTATTTACTATGCTTGATGTTGCAGCTGTTGTTAGAGGTGTTTTAGAAAAACCCTTATCATTTAGCCATAGGGCGTGAGAGAAATATCTAGTTGCAAAGTCTGAGAAATTTGACGCATACTTAGTATCATCATCTCTATTTTTATTTATATCTCTATGATCTTGTATATCCATAGATCTTTGGTTTTCATGGGTTATGGTCTTTACAAGATCTTTCATATTGGTTATGTTTTTGAAATTTATATAGCTAGCTCCAGTTTGCAAGCTTGTATAGCCTTGTATTTTCTCGTTATTATATCCTCTTTGAATGGCAGCAATTGCTCAAAGATACGATATAAATACAAATTTAAAAAAAATTATTTTAAAAATTCTATAACATCATAAGTTATCCAGGATATCAAAATAAATATCATCCAAACAAGAGCAACTCCACCGTACTTAAATTCGCCATGTTTTACTCCCTCAAAGGTGATGTCATCTTTTTTTACTTTATTTTTTGCTATGCAAAGCACCAAATATACGGTAAAACCAGCATAAAATAAATTAAAGGCAACATTAAAACCAAAAAAGATAATCACTACAAATATTACCAAATTCCATGCTAGTACAAAAATCATTTGACCTATTTCACTTGACAACTATCCAAAATACTAATACAAAAGTACAAAAAACAAGCCATAATAGTGCTAAAAATCCATTATTTTTTACTTGATCGTTTTTTATTTTATACAAAGTTATGTCACTTCTTTTAATGCCATTTTTTATAACATAATATCCATTAAACAAAATAGGACACAAAATCAACATATAAATTCTTTGTTCACCAAAAAAATAAATAAATATCCTAAAAATAAGATAGGCAAAAAATAGTAGTAGCCAAACTTTTAAAAGTATTAACAAATTATTTTTCATTTTTTATCTACTTTCTTTGTTTTAACTTTTTACTATTTCTATATAAATTTTTAATTTTATAATATTTTTTTAGATATTTGTGTGCTCTTTTTTAAATATCCTACAAAAGGTTTGATGAATATAAATATGTATATCGGATAATACAAAGTTGATAAAATATCCCAAAAAAGATGATCACTTGGCAATAGATCTGCGCAACTACAATCTATATAGCCATGTCTGCGCAAATACCCATACCCATCCATACCGCACAAAATTGCATTCATTATCAGTCTTTCTGCAAATACAAAAATAACCATAAAAACAGCAAACAAGAGTATGCTAAGAAAAACTGTAACAATTTTTAGTGGCTCATCTCTAAAATTTATAATATAAAATATTTTTAAGAAAACAATTAAATTAAACAAACAAAATAATAGTAGAGAAATCTTATAGGAATAGCCAAGATACACCATGATAATCCCAGAGTATATAACCAAAAAATACCCCAGGATGATCACGTGTTTTAGCCTATCATTCATCTTTTTGCCCATTTTGAATATATCCTTTTATTTCGTGATAGTACGTACTAAAAGGATGATATGTTTATACGTAATTAATATATACCATCTGCCATATAAAAGCCATCACAGCCATTCTTTAACTCATTAATAACATTTTAATAGTTGCACTTTTTCATCTTAAGTCATATCTTTGACAAATAAGCGTCATTACTATCCATCTATTTTTTGTTTAAGTCGTCTAAATACGCTAATACCTGCTTTTTATCCAACTTTCCATACAAATAAGGATTTGCTAGTTTAAAGATCATTTCTTGTGTTTTTTCATCGTCAAAACCTATGTCTTCACGACATTCTATTAAATTTGCCCACTCTTCAAGCCCTAAAAAAGATATCTTTTTATCCAAGCTTCTTTGTAAAATTTCTACTATATCATCTCTTGACATAGAAACGAGCTCAGTTTCGCTATCAAAATCTATCTGGGATAGCATATTTCTTAACGTATCTATGTTGTTTTTAAAATGAAGCAAGTCTAATAAAATGCTAGCCTTATTGTCTTGATATTCCAAATTTCTTTTTATCATATAATTTTTATTTCACCTACTCTTCTTTTGATAACTCGTCTCGTATAGTTTTAAACTTTAGCCTATCATCACAAATTTGGTTTGTTTTGTTTATATTTTTGCATTCAAAGAAGTCCGGATTAAACCATTCGACAGCATTTTCGTATTGAGCACCATATTTGGCATTTTCGTGTAGTAAGTCATCTCTTTTCATTCTTTCAATATCCATCTCATCTATCCAAAGAGAGTCAGCTACTACTTTAATATCTTGCTTAAGGGCACTATAAGCCTGAGTTATCTTATACTCATATAGCTCTTCTTTAGTTTTTATAGTTTTATCTCTTGCATAGTCTGACAATGATGTCTTTGCTATTAGAAATTTCTTCTTACCATTTTTGCTATAAAAGGGGCAAGTATATTCAATATTCACATAGGTACTACTGTTAATATTTGTCTTTGCAAGACATAATAAATTTGATATATACTCATCGCTTAGTTTAATGTATCTATTTGATTTAAGAGAAAAGATCTTGCCATGAGATTTTAAATACTCCATTCTATCTTGTATTCTCTCCTCTTTGCTTGTTGCTTTTATTACATTGCTATGATCAGCATCTTCAGTATAGACACTGATTTTATATTCAAAGTTTTGTCCTATCTTATTTATTATAAATTTTTTTAGCCCTTCGGTATCTAGCCTTACTTTATCTCCTCTTGCTTCTGGTGCATAGGCCTTTAAATTTCTATCATAGCTATATATTACATTTCGTTCATTCACTTGAGGATAGTTATCTGAAAAACAACCAATAAACAAAAAAGCTACAAAAAGAAAAATAAATTTTTTATATTTAAGCATCTTAACCTCTTATCTTTCTTTCTGTTTCATAGTATTTCTCATCAAAAAATTTTTTATTTTTACGTATCTCTTTCCAAAGATGTGATTTTTTGCAGATCTGATATTCTTTTTGGTACTTTATACAGTCAAATTTATTTGGATCAAACCACTCATAGATTATTTCATCAAATTCATCCCTAGGGTTATATATTCTGTCAAAAAGCAAGCCCTCTTTTTTCATTCTTTGTCTATCCATATTTTTTAATTTTATCGATTTTAAAAATTCACTCATATCATTTTTAAATAGTATTGCCATATCTTCTGCTTTATAGTTTTTATGTTTAACTGGATCAAAAAATAATCTAAAAGTGCCTCCAATAACTAAAGTTGATACAGCACCACTAGTATCATAATAAAGACAATCAATGCCATAGTTTGCAGAGCCAATTTGAGTTATAGAACTTATCAAAAAACCTGCTTCGCACTTTACGCCATCAATATATGCAAAGAATCCTTTTTCATAAGGTTGCCAACCAGTCAAAATATCATAAATACTCCTATCAATGCTTTCTTCTATATCCTTGCGAATTTCTAACTTACTTCGTGACATCTTTCTTTCTTTATATTTGTAAGTATTGATCTGAAATTCTTCATTGAACATAGACGGCAGATTGCGTTCAAAAACATTTCTGCCATTTTTTTCATCTAGAAAATAATACCAATCAATATCAGTAAAACTACTTGGAAGCACATAGGTAAAGCTTTCATTTTGAAAAGATGAAAGCATAATACCTGGCTTAAGGTGCTTTGTAGTTATATCTGGAATATCATGACAACCGGAAAAGAGCGCAATAAAAGTTATAGTAATGAGCTTTAGTACTGAAAATTTACACCACATCTAGCACCCCCTTTTTCATAATCTTGACACACATAAGAACTATGCGGTGAACCATCCATAAATAATTTAGGAATATTTAACACATTTATGCGATCCACCACATCTGCTTTTTTATTTACGTCTTTATTTCCACCAAGACCTTCTGCTACAAAATCGCCTTTGTTGGAAAATGTTCCAGCTAGATCAATTTTAGCTACTTTTAATACATCTTTCATTTTTCCTGCATCTGTTGGAGATCCAAAAGAAGAAACAGTATATGGACTATCTTTACCTTTTTTAATTAAACTTGCAACTCCATCTAAATGCCTATAAAGTTCATTGTCTATGCCCCATTTAACACCATTATAGACCAATGTATTTAACTGAGAATGTGCCGCAAAATTTACAGCAAAAACTCTATTATCTTTTTTTCTTTTTTCTTCAGCAGCTTTTGTTACATCCGATATAAAACTACCAACTTGCTTTGCCATGTCACTTGTGCCTATACTAAATTTATCCTGCGCTGCTTCAAGCAAATCAGAAAAAAATCCACGAGTTGGATTATATTTTACAGTTAGTTCAATAGTATTTCCGGCAAGTCTTGTGCCATCTTTTTTAATCTGTCCTGTTTGCTCAAGTCCGTTCATAATAGCCTCCATTGGCGTATTTAAAATACCATTTCCAAAATTCTGATGCGTTATAGTATCTACATCTATCCCTAAAGGTTCTTTAGAGACATAAAGATCTTTAAAATACGAAAGCTTTTTTAATTCCTCTCGCTTTTCTGGGCTAATGGTCTTGAAGTATTTACTATCCTCAAGCTTAACCATTTTATCTTTATATAGTTCATATTTTTCTGAGTTTTTACTAAAAACAGAAATAAGGTCACTTGCAATCTCTTTTCCACCGAAAGAACCAACAAGCTGCCCAAATAAACCTCCATTATTATAACTAGTTGGTACTATATCCAAAACAATCATACTACCATATACAAGAAGCTTTCCGACAAGTGATACCATTTTATTATTGCTATTTTCATCTGGCATTTTTTCAGATAATTTTTTTAATCCATAGTTAGCATCTACTATCTCTTTAGCTATATCCTTTTGCCCACTCTTAGTTAGCACTCTTAAATCTATACTAGCATCTATATTTGAGCTTATGCTAGTATTTACTAGATCTTTTGTTAGTTTGGTGGTATCTCTATTTAGTCTTATTAGATCATCAGAGTTCTCTTTATCTGCTATCTCTATGTTACCACTACCTAGAGTTGCTAGGTTTTTAGATAAGCTGTAGCTTAAATTTCTATTGTTTGAGTAGTTTATTGACTTTAGTCAGACCAGAAAACTATCTACATTAAGAATTTCACTCTTTTATATATCTTATGCCAACAGCTATTAGTCTAGTTTGTAAATGCACCAATCTTTATCCAATTTTAATTTATCCAAATCCACAAAAATTTTATCCGAATTTGATGCAATATTTTCTTGACTTTCATATGCTAAAACATATTTCTTTGATAGCATAAATGATTTTGGATAATCTATTCTAATTGCTTTTTCATCGATTTTATATTCGTTAAAATCTGCGATAATCAAACTACTAATATATCCTATTTTATACTAGTAGATATTGTCCTTACTGTAAGATGTGAGCTTTTGCTGAATTTAGAGCTTTCTAAGTAGTCACTAAAACCAAAGTTAACTTTGCATTGTCTTACAAATGTCGCTTATTTTGTTAAAGTAAAAATTTGTCATAGGATCTTTATTACCCAATAACTTTTTGCTGATCTTATAGGCCTTTTTATAATTTTTTATTGCTAATTTGTACTCATCTGCTACTTCACAAATAGCTGCAATATTTGCATAACACTTTGCCACACTAGTGCTACCATCCACACATATCCTTAAATAAATTTCAAGTGCTTTACTGTTAAACTCAAAAGCCTTTATATAGTCTTCTTTTTCTAAAAAGGCAACACCTAAATTATAATATGATATTGCGGTATCTTGGTGAATTTCTCCTAAGACTTTAATTCTTGTTGCGAGAGATTTTTGAAAATTTTTTATAGAATTTTCAAAATCCTTTTTTAGCAAGAACGCATATCCTATGTCGTTATAAAAATTTGCTACTTCTACATTATTTATTCCAAATAACCTTTTAGAAATTTGTAGCCCTTTTTTATA
>NZ_CABPUQ010000001.1:218577-256159 GCF_902460675.1 Campylobacter concisus
ATCTACATTCTTTTGTATATATATTTGCTATTTTTAAGTAAGTAGGTAAAATTTTTTCATCTGGCAAAAAACCTACTGCTTCTTTTATCAAATTTAATCTTTCGGTTATATTTTTATTTAATCTCATAAATATATCCTATTTTAGTTTTTGGTTTAAAAGTTTTTGTAGCTCTTTTTTATCTACATTATGCTTTCCAGTTTCATCTACACTATCGAGGCTACTTTCTTTTTGTTTTTCCAGATATTATTAGAATATTTTTTATTTTGCACTGTCCGTATTGTGAATTAAAATTCCAAATTTAGCTTTTTTAGAAAAAAATTTATTTCCTGCTAAATTTGGACCAATGCACACATTGTCATCTTTTATTTCCATTGCCTGCGCTTTAATTAAGTCAGATAAAAACATTAAACTTTTTGTATCTCCTTGTATAAAAAAGACATCATCTTCTAACCAAGTATTTATTTTTATTTTTTCTTTTGAATATTGCTCACATATACTATCTGCTTTCATTTTTTACCTTTAAATCTACCATCTTCCCAAACATCAAATGAACGTTTGCCCTTTTCGTATGACTTTTTGTCCTTATATACTTCCCAGTGATCTTTATGCAATAAGTCTTTTACCCATATTGTTCCATCGTCTTTCTTTTTATAAGCTTTACTACTTTTTACTTTTTCAAATTCTGATTTATCCATATCTGGCGTTATATATTCTTTTTCAGCAAAATAAACATTATCCTTAAAATTCTGCTCTTTTCCCTCAATTCCACCAATATAAGGCTCATTAAAAGAATTGTCTGTATTTACACCGCCATTTGTTATTTTATCATATTGCTCTGTTTGCGGTGTAGTGAGGATATTATCATTTTTATTTGACTCTTCTTTTGGAAAAATAGTTCCTGGTGAGGTCGAAATTTCATCACTAGGGAAAATCTCACGACTGCTAGCTTTATCCTTGCTTGCATTATTATAAACAAGCCAGCCGCCAAAAATAAGTGGGGCTATCTCGATAGTTTTTTCGATCACTACTCCTGCTAATAATAACGGACTATTATCCCCCTTACTCTTATCTAAGCCATTAAACATATAAGAATTTAAAAGAAGGGTATTTAAGCTACTTTGATTTTTAATATAGTTTATCGCTGCATCTTTGGCATTGATGCCACTATCTTGTAAATTTAGAGCTTTGCTTAGATAGTCACTAAAACTATCTTCTTTTAGTTTTGCATATCTATCTTGCTTACTATCTCCTGGTATAAATTTGCCAGCTTTATAATCCATGGCATGTTTTAACTCATGTCCTAGTGTGCTCACAAACTGATCAACATTTTTAATATGGGCTAAATTTAGTATTATTGAGCCACTATTAAAATGTCCTAGAAATTTTTCATCGTCTTTTCCTTTTGCGAATTTATCATCAATTATTCTTAAAGATATGCCATCTAGATCAAGACCTGACATACTTGCAAATAGCTGTATAAATTTATTTCCTAAGGCCTCTTTCTCTTCTATGGTAACACTATCATCTATTAGTTTTTGAGCCAGTTCTTTGCCTAATAGTTTCCCAGCTTCATACTGTGCAACATTTTCTTTTACTTCACTATTAAAATTAAACTCACCTGTTTCTATAATTGCATTTAGTGCTTTTGTTATGGCAGTGGCTGTATTAAACTCATCTTTGATATCCTTTTGCCCACTCTTAGTCAGCACCCTTAAATCCATACTACCATCTACATTTGAGCTTATGCTAGTATTTACTAGATCTTTTGTTAGTTTAGTGGTATCTCTATTTAGTCTTGTTAGATCATCAGAGTTCTCTTTATTTGCTATCTCTATGTTGCCACTACCTAGAGTTGCTAGGTTTTTAGATAGTGTGTAGCTTAGATTTCTATGGTTAGATAGATCTATTGATTTAAGACCTGTAAATTTATCTTCTTGATTGTTATTTGATTTGCTATCTTTATTGTTTTTATCTTCTAATATATAGTTAGCACCTATACTAAAGTTTGTTCCTTTAGCATAGCTTGTATTTGATAGGTTCTCATAGCTTAGGGTATTTGTCTTTAAATTTAGGTTGTGGTTATCTATAAAGGTATTATCTTTATCATACTCTCCTGCTGCTAGAAGTGATCCTTTTAGATGAGTGTTTTTACCTACCTCTACGTTTAGCTCATTTGCTGTTATGGATGAGAGTACGGTTTGTTTAGTTATAGTATTTGATCTTGATCTAGAGAAATTTGCATTAGAGCTAGTTGTCTTTGTGCTAGATGGATTAGCAAAGCTTGAGTTTGGTGACTTATCTGCGCTAAATCCTATGCCAACACCTACACTATATCCTCTTTCGTTGTGAGCATACTTATCTCTTACGCTCTCTAAGCTTAGGTTATTTCCTACTTTTAAATTTAATCTCTCATCAGCTCTTAAATTTGCTCCTTTGATGGTTGCGTCATTAGCTGTGTTTATATTCATATCTTTAGCTGAGTAAAGATGAGAGTTGTTGTTTGTTAGGCTCTCTGTGTCACTACTACTAGTAGAGTAGTTTAGGCCAGCACTTCCGCCGCCACCACCATACATAGTATATCTCATGGTCCCACCTATGCTTTTGTCTTTACTTTCTGATGTATAGGTGTTTTTGCTAGAGTTTATATTTAAGTTGTTTGTGTTTATATCTATTAGATTATTGGCACTTAAATTTGAACCAGTGATAGTTGTATCATTTGGAGTTTGTATCTTGATGTTATTTGCCATTAAATTTGACGGATTAGAGATTACTTCATTTGAGTTTGATTTTGATTTGTGACCATTTACACTAGCTGCTACTCCTACGCTAAAGCCAAATGTATACCAGTTAGATGCTGCTTTTGCAGCTGCTGCTACTTGAGCTACTAGAGCTAGGCTCTTAGCTTCTACGTTTGCCATAGCCAAAGCTATATTTGCCTTATAGTATCTCTCTTCATCATTCACATTTTCAAGGATATCTGATAGATCTTCTATATCTGAGCCATCTATGCCAGGAGTTTTACTTTTATAGGCTTGTTTTAGCTCATGTAGTTTATCTTTTAGATCATCTCTAGTATGTTTATAGCCATCGTACTCTTTTTTGACTTTTTTTAGTTGCTTAACTGCCTCAAGTAAGGCTAGAGTAGCAGGAGCTACCTCTACGTATTCGTTTTGGGCAGTGATAGAAAGAGCTGCTTTTGCTTGTTTTAGTGTTTTTGATATATCAGTAGTGTCAGTGCTATTTAATATATCTATATTTGCATTTTTGCTTATTAGATTTATATCTTCTTTGGCGATCAAATTTGATCCAGTGATACCTATCTCTTCGTTTGCATTTAAATTTATATTTTTATCTGAAACAAGGTTTGACGATATAGCTTTAGTTGATGCTACATCGGTGGTAGATTTTTCATACTCTGCGTCTGCTACTCTTGTCTTAGTGCTAGTATCGTACTTAAATTCTTTTATAGGTTTTGGTTTTTGATCATTCGCAAGATCTTTGGTGCTTGGTAAATTTATACCCTTGCTCTTAGATATCTCATAGCTACTATGCTCGTTTTCTGCATTAGATATCTCAATAGAATTTGCCTTTATATTAGTATCATCTTTACTTGATAAATTTGCAGTTATAGTAGCTTCATTTGCTTTTAGATTAAGCTCTTTGGCTGCAGATATGTTTGAAAGCTTCGCTAATGCGTCAAGGCTTCCTTTTTCGTTATAGGTTGAACGATAAATTTGAGTCAGAGTATCTCCAAACATTTGCTCAAATAAGTAGGTATTTGAACCAGTCCCAATAGGATCTATTGCAGAAGCTACCAGCATGCCCGGGTATGTCAATAATGAGATTATATTAATACCTGAACTCTTGTGAATGCTTTTTTCTTTTATTTGCTCTTTAGCTGCTAGTATAGATAGGTTGTTTTTAGCATTTAAATTTACATCACCACCACCTTTTATGTCAGATGAGATTATAGAGATGTCGTTGTTTGCATTTAAATTTATATCTCCTTGAGCGGTGCTTATGGATGAGCCTTGTATATTTGTCTTTGCTAGAGAGTGCATATCAAGGCTAGATTTTAATCCACCAAATGACTTCTTAGAGCTAGCCCTTGCCTCATCATTTTTATAAGCTGTTGGAGCTAGGCCTATATTATTTGCATCTATGTTTATATCGTTTTTAGCACTTAAATTTGAGCCAGTTACTATTGCATTACCCCCAGCTTTTAGGCTGATATCACCTGCGTTTAAATTTGAGCTGATGACCTTTTGATTTATAGCCATTAGATGAGACTCTTTTTTAGAGAAAAAGCCTTTAGATTTCTCTTTAGTTTGCGTGCTCTCGTTTGTATTAGCTCCAACTACATATATATCATTTCCAGCTTCTACGTTTAGCTTGTTAGTAGCTCTTAAGTTACTTGAGCTTATCTGTGTGTTTGACTTAGAGTTTAAATTTATATCTTTTGCGTCTAGGTTTGCACTATTTAGCGTTTGGATGCTTTGTTTAAAGCTTATACCCTTTTCTTTTGCGCTATGGCTGTAGGCAAACTCTTTGGCGTTTATGTTTATATTATCTGCACTTAAATTTAGCTTGTCAGCCTCTAGGCTTGATCCAGCGATGTTTAGATTTTCTTTAGCACTTAAATTTAAGCTCTCGTCTGCTTTTAAATTTGACGCCTTACTAAACTGAGATGACCCTTTGTCTAAGCTTATATTATTTGCAGCTACATTTATATTTTTAGCTGAAATTTCACTTGAGTCGATATTTGCTGCGTCTGCTTTTAAATTTAGATCTTTAGAGTTTAGCTCTAGGTGATTTAGGTTTAAATTTTGTGAGCTTAGATTGATATTATCAGCCACTACGCTGCCAGCTAGACTTATGTTACCTTTGGCGTCTAGGTCTATGTTATTTGCCATTACTAGAGCTGAGGCTTTTACGTTTTTATCTTTAGCCTCCTTTTTAAATTTACTTATGCTCTCGTTTCTTGCTTCATATAAGCTATCAAGGATATTTGCTATATAAGCTGAGTTTATACTATCAAGACTGTAGTAATACCCTTGGTTTTTCACCCTTCTATTTAGGTTTTTGATGATTGGGCTATTAAATATTGGCTCAGAGAATTTATCTAGATCAATATTTGCTAGCTTTATATCATCATTTAGTGCGTAGCTTGAAAAGTCTTGTGTGCTTCCTACTATGTTATTGCCCGCTGCAAATACTGCTGGCAAGCCAACATCTGTGTATGAGAAGTTAAATACAGCACCTTTGCCACCTTTAGTCACCCATCTTTTTTGACCAAGGATTTTTCCTCTTTTACCTTTCCACTCTTGCTTTTTCCATTTAAATTCGTTAA
Source organism: Campylobacter concisus (assembly GCF_902460675.1). Taxonomy (GTDB): domain Bacteria; phylum Campylobacterota; class Campylobacteria; order Campylobacterales; family Campylobacteraceae; genus Campylobacter_A; species Campylobacter_A concisus_AJ. Next base: position 223,929 of record NZ_CABPUQ010000001.1, read on the forward strand.
AGCTGCTAACATCTCTTGTTAAATTTAGCGCTACGTTTGTTATATCTTTGCTATCAAGCACGAGGTCGTTGCCTGCGTAGATAAAGCTCTTATCATTTAGCACTTCATCTACTTTTAAATTTATATCATTGCTTGCTACTATGCTACCTGGGATGAAATTGGCTTTATCATCTTCGTTTAAAATTTCTTTGTTTATAGAGTAGTAAATTCTCTTTAGCACTTCGCGGTCTTTTGCTTTACTAGTATCAAGTACTACTTCGTTTTTATCGATGTCTAGTCTTAAGTTAGCAAATACCTTTGTCGATGTGCCATATAGATATGAGTCTTTGTGTAAATTTAGAGCATAAAGGGTGCTATCTTTGCTTATAGCCTCTTTTAAAATTTCAGCATTTAGCTCCTCTTCGCTTAGCTCTTTACCTAGTTTTTTAAATTTAGCCTCAATCTTTGCTTTTATCTCTTTTAAATTTACCTCTTCAAGTTTAAATCTATTCTCGCCGCTTTGCTTTAGAGCTAAATTTTTAGCAAATGAGCTTTTCTCCACCCTAGCCTGCGAGCTTGAGTTATTTACTAGCTTTTTAGCCTCTACATTTATATCTTTAGCATAAATTTGGCTTGAAGTATTTACCAAAGTGTCTGCTTTTATGTTAAGAGTATTTTTTGCACCTATTAGCGCTTCATCTTTGTTTGTTATAGTCTTTGCTTCTATCTTAGCCTCTTTGTTAGAAGCGATAGCGCCGGCATTAACTATATCGCCATCAAGGCTTATCTCTATGTTGTTATTTGCTATAACTAGGCCGTTATTATTTACGCCTACGCCGTTACTTGTGCCAACTAGCTTTATCTTATTAGCATACATACCGCTAAGTGCGCTACTATCTAGGCTAAAGCTGTTTTCTTGGTTTTTAATTTTTACATCGTTATATAGCTTGCCATTGCTTGAAGCAACCGCCTTTTCACCGATGATATTTAGCTCATTTGCGTGGATATTTGAGTTTAAATTTACAGCATTTGAGATGACGTTTGTATAGTCGCTACTCTTATCGTTTAGGCCGTCTCCTACGATATCGATAGAGTTATTAGATATTAGCTCTATCTCTTTGGGGCTTAGTTTATTGATATTGCCTGTTGTTAGTGTGAGTGAGCGAGAGTTGATCATATTTAGACCATCTACGCTTATGCCATTTGGGTTTGCTATGACCACATCAGCCCTGCTTCCAGCTACCTCTAAATTTCCTTTTAGAGATGATTTTTCAGCCGAATTTACCTTGTTGATAATAAGACTTGCCTCTTTATTTAGCCTATAGTTTGCATCTATCTGGCCAGCTATCTTAGTGTCTATGTTTTTATTAGAGTTATTAAGGATAGTGCCAGTGGTTGGCGTATTAAACCTACTATATTCATTTATAGATACGCCCTTGCTATCAGGGTTTGTGATGTTTATTATTAGCGTCTCATTAGGAGCTTTTAGTATATCAGGGCGGTTACTAGCACCTGGGTCAGCTATGATACTTGGCTCATTTGCTAATGCTGGCATAGTGCCAAGTAGCAAAGAGAGACTTACGTAGAAATTTAAGCCTATGGTTAAAAGGCTAGGTTTTTGTGCATTTGAAATTTGGTTGTTCTTTAGCATATTTTATCCTTAAAATTCGTAGCTTATGATGAAATTTACATTTGTTGATTTAGATTCAAAGCTCTTTGGTTTATAAAGAGGTTTTGAGACAGAGATGTCGTAGCTTAGGTTGTTGTAGGCTTTTATGCTGCCTCTTAGACCTATGGCGTATCCTGCAAGGGTGTTTTTATCCTTTATGCCACTACTTGGGGCTCTTACCATACCAGCGTCAAGCCCAGCATAGACAGAATTGCTCTTATAGTAGTTATATGAGAGGGTATTTCTTACGCTTACTCCGTGGTTTCCAACAAGCGAGCTCTCCCCGTCAAATCCCCTAACACTGTGGTATCCACCGATGCTAAATTTATCTTGCAAGCTTAGTTTATTTAGACCATATCTTGCGTTGATATTTAGATCGTAGCTTAGTGGAAGTTCAAATTTATATTTGTAGTTTAGGTTTAAATTTATTAGAGCAAACCTAGATGTTGCCTCGCCGCTATCTTCTAAAGGATCTGGCTGTGAGTTAAATATACCAGTGCCCTTTTTATAAGCTAGCTTGGCGCTAAAAGCTTGATTATACGAGTTGTAGCTTGATTTTACGCCTACCTCATATCCAGCATTTCTTCTAGCTTGGTTATCTAGCTCGTAGTCCTCTAGGTAGTTTTTATTTTTTCTCTTAAATAGCTTTACATAAGCGCTATTTTTAAAATTTGAGTCCCTATAAAATGTATAAGCAAGACTTAGTGAGTCACTCTCGCTTCTACCTTTATATGTGTAGAGGTTGTAGGCTGCGTTTATTATCTGGGCGTAGTCATATTTACTCTTTTCATACTCAAGCATGAAATAGCCAAATGGGATACTAAAGCCGTAATAATAGTTGTTTGAAGCTCCGTGATCAGTGGCGCCATTAAATTTATTAGTCACCTTATACTTTTTAAGCACATCCTTGCCGCGCGAGAAGCTAAAAATTTCGTTAAATCCAAGTAAATTTAGTGTGCTTAAATTTAGCATGCCTTGGTACTTGCCGCTTTGCTTGGAGCCAAGGTTGTCAAGGCTAATGGCAGCCTTTAATGGAAAGCTATCAACCCTAGTGATCACTATGTTTGAAAAGCCAGCTCTATTTGAAGGTAAGAATTTAATGCTAACGTCATTTTTCGAGACGTTTTGTAGTGACTCAAGAGCCTGCTCGATATCTCTTATATTTGCTACTTTATTTTTATGAGAGTACTCACCAAATGCGCTAAATAGGCTCGCTCTATTTCTTTGGCTGTCATTTTCGTTGATACTTATATCATCTATTAGACCAAGATTTATCACAAACTCTAGCTTGGCATCTTTTAGGCTCTTTGTAACTAGGCTAGCACTTGAAGTGATATAGCCACTTTTTATTATCTCGTTGTTAAAAGAGTTTATGATTAGATTGATAGAGTTTTTACCAAGACAGCTGCCTGGTTTAAAATCAAGCTTGTTTAAGCTAGTCTCTAAAATAGAGTTAAATTTAGAGTAGTTTGTATTATAAGCTTCTCTTATTATAGCCTCATCAGCACCACTACTAGCGTTAAAGCTAGCTACTTCATTCTCACTAAGAAGTGAAATTTTATCTATTTTAAAGCATGGGGTTTCGTTTAAATTTAGCTTAGCTTCTGAAGTTGGTTTTTCGTTAAGTAAATTTATGTTGGAGCTTTCGTTAAAAGAGCTTGCCATATTCGCCCTAATCTCTTCGTTGTTTAACTCGTTTTTTAGATTAGTCTCATTAGCAAGTAGCGCAGCACACACCATGCTTAAAGATAAGAGAGTTCTCATCTTAACCTTCCTTGGAAATAACTATAAAGTTATATTTTCTAAAATAATTTAGTGACATTATAAAGGATATAATCTTAATATAATATTAAAATATAATGAGAAAAAAGAATTTTTATACAAAATATTTCAAAAATGAAACTTTTTAGCTATCTAAATGGCAAAGATAAATTTATTTTGATTTATCCATTAGTGGATAAAATTTAATTTTATATTGACATTGATTATTATTTTGATATAATTGCACCACTGATTTTATTTCGTAATTTCAGGGATTAAACTATTTTTATAATCATGCTATTTTTATAAATTTGATAAAATAAATTTGGTTTTGATTACTAAATTTTTTTAAAAATTAGCAAAATTTAGATCTATAAAAATTTAACAATATTTTTGTGACATATATTAGAAAAAGAAAAATAGACATTTTAATCTGAAAGGATAGGTAATGAACAAGCATTTATTTGCACTTTTGGCTTTGGCAGCACTTAGCAGTCACTCTTTGGCTCACGAATTTTGGCTTTTTGGAAGCAGCAAGGAGGTAACTAGCGTTGATATCGGCTACGCAGACGACTTCCCAACTGTTGAAAAGATACCAGATAATAGGATTGCCCTATTTGAAGCCCCATACATTATAAACAAAAATGGCGAGAAACTGAGCCTAAAACAAAGCGGCGAAAACTACCACTATGAAAGGGCCAAACTAGAGGACGGCTCATACCTTATAGCTGGCGAGTATAAGCCTACATTTTGGACAAAAGCGAGCGATGGCACATGGCACATGGGCAAAACCAAAGAGGACATCAAGGATGCCAAATACTGCAAAAAAGCTAGCATGAGCGCAAAAGGCGTAATAAATAAAAATGCCAAGGACAACTCTGTAACAAAACCTTCACAACAGCGCTTAGAGATAGTCCCACTTGACAATCCAGCAAATTTCAAAGTTGGCGTGCCATTTAAAGTGAAGATTCTATTTGAAGGCAAACCTTTAGAAAATGCTACACTTGATGGAACATTTGATGGATTTTTAAAAGAAAAAAGTGCATTTCACGGCCAAACTGAGCCAGACGGCACGATAGAGGTGCTCGCACTTAAACCTGGAAAATGGCTGCTACAAACAGTGCATAAAATGCCGTTTGCCGACTCAAAAATTTGCGATGACGAGACTATTGCTGCAACGCTTGCATTTGAGCTAAAATAGATCAAATTTAAGATCAATCAAATTTTCATCTTAAATTTATAAAAGGGCGTAGTCAAATGCGCCCTACTCTTTTACCTTATAAGCCGAATTTATCAAGACAAAATCAGCAAATTTATATTGCGGCAAAATTTTAAAATTTGTGTATTTCTAAAAGATTTAATAACTACAGCAGTCATAATTTCATCATTATTTGTAATCTCTAAACTTTTAAAAACTGCTGATCCGTTTTCGCCTAAAACCTTTTACTAAACTCAAGCGCCTCGTTATTAAAACAAGTTTTTAGAGCTTCGGCAAAGAATTTTGAGATTTTTGAATACAGTATTTCAATATAATTTCTGCTACCTAAATACCAAAATTACTTCACATATTAGCAAACAATCAAGAAAGTATCATAATCCATAGATGTAAAAAATTTAATGATAACAATACACAATTCATTTTACTGTGGAAAACGAGCGTTTCGTTGTTTTCTATATGGGTACTCTGGTAGTTTTTAACACAAATTCACCTTTCATAAAATAGAAAGACATTTTAAACATTTTTTAGTCAAATTTATTGCACTAGCAGTAAATTTTTCAAAATTTGAGTTAAATTTAGAAGAAAAATGGTGACCCATACGAGACTCGAACTCGTGTTACCAACGTGAGAGGCTGGTGTCCTAACCGCTAGACGAATGGGCCAAAAGATGGTGCCCCGTGTAGGTCTCGAACCTACGACCCCATCATTAAGAGTGATATGCTCTACCAACTGAGCTAACGAGGCAAGATTAAATATCAATAACAAAGTGTTATCTTAGAACTTATAATCTTAAAATTTAATTTGATCACTCAAAAAACAAGAAAAAATAGAATCAAGAACCTTAACCTAAGGTTTAGTAGATGGCGCAGCGGACGGGGCTCGAACCCGCGACCTCCGCCGTGACAGGGCGGCATTCTAACCAACTGAACTACCGCTGCACCTAAAAGTAATGGTGGTCGCTATAAGACTCGAACTTATGACATCCACCTTGTAAGGGTGGCGCTCTACCAACTGAGCTAAGCGACCTAAAATTTAAAATATCTGGCGACCCTTAGAGGATTTGAACCTCTGTTCCTACACAGAGAAAGTAGAGTCCTGAGCCACTAGACGAAAGGGTCATAAACCCAAAAATGGTGTCCTGCGTTGGATTCGAACCAACGGCCCCCTCATTAAAAGTGAGATGCTCTACCGACTGAGCTAGCAAGACATGATTATTTAAAAAAGAATTGAGATTATACAAAAAACATTATTATATGTCAAGAAAAAATTAAATTTTAAATCAAATTAAAGCTATTTTGTCCGCTATTTCTAAGCGAAAAATATAAAATTTTATTTTTAAATCTTCTAAATTTAAAGCCAAAATTTCTTATAAATTTAAACCATTTTTACTTTATAGCCCAACAAATAAAACGCCTTTGAGCACACAATCCGCTTAATGGCAAATTTAATCCCTGCCTAAAAACCTTACTGCCATTTTTCTAGCTTTTTCTATCTTTTCAGCCTCTTGGTTTTGAGCTGCGCTAGAAGATATCCACTTTTTACCAAATAAAATTTGAGCCGCTTCTATCATAACTGCACAAGCGTGTAGATCTTTTTCGCTAGAGATGCTTTGCAAAAATGCGGATTTTGTTTTATCTCGCAAGATTGCTTGAGCAACCTTGTGAAATGACATCTGCATAAGGCTAGCTGCCGCCCATGCCCTGCAAAGGCTATCTTTGCTATCAAGCATCTCGCTTATTAAAATTTCTATTTGCTCTAACGTGCCAACCCAGCCAAGCGCTATTATAAGTTTGCGGCGCAGTGCATCATTTGTCCCTAAAAAAGAGGTTATTTGAGGGATAAGGCGGTCGCAAAATGTGGTATAAAAGTCCCTATGCTTAGACTTGGAAAGGATTTGCGCTATAAGATAGATGGTTTCTATTTTTATTTTTTGATCGCTCTTTTTGGCTAAGCGCTCAAATAAAAACTCCAGTCCAGCGACGCCGTGCCTATCAAAGCTGCTTTCTAAATTTAGCTGCCTGCCCTCTTGCCACTGCTTGCAAATAAGCTTGTAATGATATGCTATCTCATCGCTAGCACCTAAATTTGCTATAAATTTGATCCTTTTGCCATCTGGGAAATTCTCTTTTTTAAGCCCCAGATACTCTTTTTCAAGATCATTTAAATTTGACACTAATTTTTACTTTATCATCTCAAGTTTGGCTTTGCAGGCGTCTTTATAAGCACTTGTGAAATTTGAGCCAATGCACTCGTTTAGATATGGCTTAGCTAACTTATACTGCTTTTGCCTGATGTAAATTTCACTTGCCAAATTTAGAGCATGCAAGCGGTCTTCTGGCTCAAGTTTCATATTTAGTATAAATTTCGCCTCATCAAGCGCCTCGTCAAGATCGTCAGTCTTTAACGAAGCCTCTGAGTAGTCAAAATTTAGCTTTGGCGAAAAGGTATTTATCTTGGCTCTGGTTTGTAGCTCAAGCGCCTTTTTAGCGTAGGTTGCAGCGATAGCGTAGTCGTTGCTTTTCATCGCATAGTCGCTTATAGCTGCGTATGCCTCGATGATCTTAAAGTCCTGTCCTCTTAGCTGCTCGATCGCACTGATCGTTGAGACCGCCTCAGTAAAGCGTTTTAGCGCAAGTAGCGAGTAAAATCTATCAAAAAGCGATGGCGTAGGGTCCGAGTACTCGACTGCTGAGCCAAGCGATAGGGCGTCGTTTGCAGCGATGATGGCGTGCTCGTAGTCTTTATTTTTATATAAAATTTTGCTCAAATTTACTAGCCACTCGACTCTATCTTCTAAATTTTCGTCCTTCACATGAGCCTTTGCAAGCTCTAGCGCCTCATTGTAACGCGCCGTTCTAAAGTAGCAGTTAAATAGCTTAAACTGCGGCAAAGAGACCTTGCTCACATCGTAGTTTTCGAGTAAATTTACAACCGCTGTACAGTCATCTTTGATGAAAAACTCTTTTGTTAGCTCAAGCGCAGCCTCATTTACTAGCTCCATCGCCTTGCTTAAATTTTCATCTTTTGCGAGGTTGTTATAAGCTAGCGCATCGGCAAATTTACGCTCTTTTAGATCAAGCTCAAGCTCGCTGATTAGCGCCTTTTGGCTGATATTTGTGCCGGCATATTTTTCGATGAGATCTTTATATCTTGCGTGAAGTGCGGTGGCGTTTTTGTCGTCCTCTTCAAAAAATAGCCCATCCTTTGCCTTAGCGATCTCATCGATATAATCGCCATATTTAAACTCTTTTTCGTATCTGTTTAGATACTCATACGCCCTTTTTTCATCTTTGGTTTTGGCTAAATTTAGCGCTAAATTTTTTAGTGCTGCCTCGTAAAAATCCTTTGTCCTATCGCTATTATTTACCAAAATTTCATAAATTTTAGCAGCTACGTCTGGCATATCTTTGCTGGCAAATGTATAGGCTAAATTCATCGATTTTGTCGGATCGTTCATGAAAAATTTTTCATTTGCATTTGCGATCTTTAGCACAAATTTCTTCGCCTCGTCAAATTTCTCTTTATCGATATTTGCGTCTGCTAGGCTTAGTGCAGCTCTACTTGCAAGGTCGATGTCGTTTGTAGAGTAGAGCACCTTTTCATAGTCGCTTAGCGCCTCTTTTTGCCTGCCTATTTTATATAGGTAATCAGCATAATCAAGCGTGGCAAGCTTTGTAAATTTAGACTCTGCGTGCTCTTCACTTAGTATGTCAAGCATATATTTTGCATCACTTGCGATGCTATCTTTGAGGTAAGCTCTGGCGATGAGATATAGCACCTCTGGATAGTTCTCATCAGAGGGGAATTTCCTTATCCAAGCTCTGCCCTCGCTTACGATATCTTTTGGCTCCAGCCCCTCAAACTCGCTCTTTGTCTCAAAAATTTTATCAAGCGCTCTTAGTCTAAAAAGTAAAAACTCACTTGAGAAAAGACTGGCTGGATGCCTTTTCATCGCTGTTTGTGTATCTTTTACCACGCTTTCATAAGCGCCCTTTTCGTAGGCTCTTTTTATATTTATGTAGATGTCTATATCGTTGCTATCAAGCCCAGCGATAGGCGCTTTGTTAAGATCGAGCGCTCCGATGCTTGGACTTAGCATATCTCTAAAATCAGGCGAAAAATTTAGCCCAGATACTCTTTTGTTGTTTTCACTTAGCGAAGTGTCGATGATGATGCTAAAGTGCTTTGAAATGGTTGTCTTTGGCGTATCTTGCACGCTTGGACTGCTGTAAAGCTCAGTTTGAACATTTAGAAGTTTTGAAGGCGCCTTTGGCATGATGACGATAAAGAGCTTGCCGTCTTGCTTTTTATATTTTATGTCCATTAAAGGCAGCGTCGTATCTTCGATCTTTGGCAAGATCCCATCATCGAGCATACAAACGTAGCGCTTCGTGTCGTAGGCTAAAATTTGCTCCACACATTCAAATTCTTTCTCGTCGCTTAGCTGAAGGACGCTATAAGGCTTATTTGCGTTTGCGCCGCTGTTTAGGCTAAGGCTAAAGGCGGATAGATAAAGCGGTAAAAATAAGATGGTTAAGAGCTTTTTCATGCCGCCATTATAGTTAAATTTTCTAAAATCCTGAAGCAAAGACAAAATGCTCGATAAATTCCAAAATCGCTCCAGAAAATAAAAAGGCAAAGACCGTGCCAGCAACGGCAACTCCAACGATCACTTTTAGCGCCATCGAGACGTTTGAGATGTAGATATTTTTATCTTTTACGATAGGCTCTTTTAAAAACATAAAGACGATTAGTTTTAGGTAGTAATAAATGGCAATCGCCGAGTTTATCATGATGATGAGGCTAAGCACGACGTAATCAGACTTTATGAGCGATGAGATAAGCACCATCTTGCCCCAAAATACGCTAAAAGGCGGTATGCCAGCAAGGGCGATCATAAAAATTCCCATTATCACGGCGTAACTTGGCAAAATTTTAATAAGCCCTGAAAATTTCTCATACGGGTGTTTAAAGCGTTTGTCCCAGCAGACGACGTCGTCGCACCTTGCGACCCAAAGCATAGAAAATGCACCCAAATTTGCAAACAAAAACATGATCCAGTAGAAAAACAAGGCGACATTTGCCTCGTGAGAATTTGCCACAAGCGCGCAAAGCACGACACCAGCGTGAGCTATCGAGCTAAAAGCGAGCATCCTTTTGACGTCCTTTTGCACTAGCGCCATGATGTTTGCAAGGCTCATCGTAAGCACGGCAATGATGTAGAGCATATCTTTTATCCATGAAATTCCAGAGCCCTCAAGCATCGCAAAAATTCTTAACGCGACGATAAATCCCGCAACCTTTGGCACGATAGACATATAGCCAGCAAGCGGGGCATTTGAGCCCTCATAAACGTCTGGTATCCATGTGTGAAATGGTATGAGCGAGAGCTTAAAACCAATGGCTGAAGCGATGAAAACGCAGCCAAGAAGGATTATTAAATTTTGATTTAGGCTAAGATCTTTTATGACAACGCCTATACGAGCGATGTCTATTGAGTTTGTTGCTAGATAAAACATCGCTATAGCCATCGCAAAAAAGCCAGCTGAGAGCGAGCCCATCGCGAAGTATTTGATAGCAGCCTCGACGCTTTTTGCTTTGTTGTGAAGGGCGATTAGGGTGTAGAGGCAAAGCGAGCTAATCTCAAGGCCTAAAAAGATGATAAGTAGGTTGTTTGAGCTCACCATAAACAAAAATCCAGCGATCATAAACAAAAATAGCGCGTAATACTCGTAAATTTTATATTCAAAATACTCTTTCGTGCTAAGTGCTAGCGGGATGAAAAGAGCTGAGGCGATTAGGATGATGATCTGCGAGATGATAGAAATTCCATCGACTAAGAGCATATCCCAAAAGCTTAGGCTAAGCCCGTTAAAATCAAGCGTAATGCCTAAATTTACAAATATAGCGATGATGCAAAATACGCAGTAGAAATTCCTCGAAAGATCTTTTTTTATCGCTCCAACTATGAGGATAAAAAGTGCAAAAACCATCATGCTAAGCATCGGCGAGAGTGATTGTAGCGAGATCTCGTTTAGGTCTAAAAAGGCTATTTCGTTCATAGTTTGCTCCCGCCGTTTAAAGATGAAATTTTATCCTTTGTGCCGTTATTTACAGCTCTAGTTTGCATTTTGCTTATGATATTTTGCACGCTTGGCTCAAGTGGTTTTAGTATCAAATTTGGTGCGATACCAAGAATGATTATGAGCAAGCAAAGTGGCACAAGAGCGGCTAGCTCTTTAAAATTTAGATCTTTTAAGCCCAAATTTTTCTCTTTGCACTCGCCAAAAAAGACCCTTTTATAAAGTACGAGCATATAAACAGCGCCCACGATGATGCTAAAGCCACCAAGTAGCGCAAAGAGCTTGTTTAGCTTAAAGACGCCAAGCAGGCTCAAAAACTCGCCAACAAAGCCAATGGTTAGTGGCAGACCGATACTTGCAAGGGTAGCTATAAAAAACACAAGTGCGTACTTTGGCATAACCTTGGCAAGGCCACCAAATTCGCAAATTTCTTTTGTGTGAGCCCTCTCGTAGATAACACCGACTAGCAAAAACAAAGCGCCACTAACGATGCCGTGGCTTATCATTAAAAATATCGAGCCGCTAAGGCCTATTAAATTTAGTGAAAAGATACCAAGCATGATGACACCCATGTGTGAAATGGAGCTGTAAGCGATCACTTGCTTCATGTCGCTTTGCGCATAGGCAACGAGGGCTGCGTAGATGATCATGATGATGGCTATGACGCAGACAAAGCCACTTAAAAGCAGGCTCGCGTCTGGAAAAAGTGGGAGTGAAAATCTCACAAAGCCGTAAGTGCCCATCTTTAAAAGCACGCTAGCAAGCAGCACCGAGCCGATCGTTGGAGCCTGTCCGTGTGCATAAGGTAGCCACGTATGAAACGGAAATATCGGAGTTTTGACGCCAAAAGCAAAGAAAAATGCTAAAAATAGCCAAATTTGAGCATTTTCTCCGATGCCAAGCTTGTACCAATCAAGAAGGTTAAAACTAAATACGCCGCTTTTTTGATAGCACAAATAGCCGATAAAGATGATCGCCACTAGCATAAAAACAGAGCCTAAAAATGTGTAGATAAAAAATTTAATCGCAGCGTAAATTCTATTTTTACTGCCAAATGCGCCGATGATGTAAAGTAGCGGTATGAGGCTAAGCTCCCAAAAGCTGTAAAACAAGATCATATCAAGCGCGCTAAAGACGCCCATCATCGTGCTCTCTAAAAATAGCACGCTAATAACAAGGTGCTTTAAATTTCCATCATCGCTAAGTGCGGCGATAGAGATGAAGCTCATAAATGCGCTAAGGACTATAAGCACAAGCGAAATGGTGTCGATGCCGACAAAGTAGCTGATATTTAGGCTTGGTATGAGCGAGACTTGATGCGTTAAAACAAAGTCATAACCCTGAAAATCGACATTGACGCATATAAAAATGGCTAGTAAAAGCTCGATAAGAGCGATGCTTGCTCCATAAAATTTGATGCTTTTATTTTCTATCAAAAAGCCAAGTATTGCGCTTATTGCTGGGAAAAATATGATGACACTTAGCATTATTTGGCTCCGTTTAATAAAAATATAAAGCTTAAAAGCAAGGCAAATCCTGCGACCATAAATCTAAGCATGACGCTTAGATCTCCGCTTTGCATTTTGTTTGCCAGATACGCAAATTTAGTAACCAAAAGTGCGACAAAATCGACACTTCGATCAACTATCATCTCATCAAATTTCTTGCAAATTTTAGAGATAAAAGAGTAGCCATTTATAAAAAATTTCTCATAAAATTTTGGGATAAAGTAGGCATTTTGCAAAATTTTGTAAATTTTACTCTCGCAAATGCTCTCTTTAAAAATTTCTTTTTTATAAGCAAACACAGCAAAGCCAGCACTTGCAAGCACTAAAGTAAGTGTTAAAACGAGTAAGAAAATTTCACTGCTGTGAGATAAATTTAGCTTAAAATCCCCAAGGCTGTTACTTAAAAACTCACTAAAGTTGCTCCAAAAAAAGCCGCTGATAACTGAGAGAACGCCGAGCACACTCATGCCAACAAGCATGTAGTTTTTGGCCTCATGTGCGTGAGTGTCGCTCTTTAGCCTTGCAAAAAAGACTAGCATGACAAGCCTAAAGCTATAAAATGCCGTAAGCACCGCGCCAAATAGCAAGACGGCCCACAAAATTTGATTTTCACTAAAGGCGACTTCTAAAATTTTATCTTTAGAAAAAAAGCCAGCAAATGGATAAAAGCCAGCCAGTGCGCAGCTTGCGATGATGGAAAGAAGTGCAGTTGGCTTCATAAATTTATAAAGTCCGCCCATTTTTTTGATATTTAGCTCATCATTCATCGCGTGCATGACGTTGCCAGCGCACAAAAAGAGGAGTGACTTGAAAAATGCGTGCGTGACAAGGTGAAAAAGTGCGATCTTGTAAGCGCCAAGACCAGCGGCTACAAACATATAGCCAAGCTGCGAAAGCGTCGAGTAGGCGACTATCTTTTTAAGGTCGTTATGCACTAGTGCGATGCTTGCGGCAAATATCGCTACAAATGCGCCAAGGCAGGCGATAAAGTGCGAGACTTCAGGCACGTTTGCAAAGATGAAATTTGCACGTATGACTAGATATACACCAGCTGTTACCATGGTCGCGGCGTGTATGAGCGCAGAAACCGGCGTTGGTCCCTCCATGGCGTTTGCAAGCCATGTGTGAAATGGAAACTGCGCGCTTTTACCCATGGCGCCTATGAAAAGAAGTGTGGCGATGATGCCTAAATTTAGCCCAGAAAGGTCGCTTCTAGCGTTAAAAACCTCGCTAAATTTAAGTGAGCCAAAGCTATAAAATATATAAAAAATGCCAACAAGCATGGCTAGGTCAGCCACTCTGTTCATCACAAAGGCTTCGTTTGCAGCGATGTTTGCACTAGGCCTTTTATACCAAAAGCCAATGAGTAACCACGAGCAAAGTCCAACGCCCTCCCAGCCGATAAAGAGCCCTATGAAGTTATCGCTTGAGACAAGGACGTTCATGCAAAAGACAAAGAGCCCAAGGTAGCTAAAAAAGCGGTTAAAACTCGCGTCATCTCTCATGTAGCCAATGGAGTAGATATGCACGATGCTAGCGACCACGCCCACGGTGCTAAGCATCACAAGGCTAATCGCGTCAAGGTAGAAGCTAAAGCTAAGATCAAGCGAGCCAAAATTTATAAACTCTTTTATGGTTAAATTTAGTGGCTCATCTACGCTAAGGCTAGCCGTTAGCATAAGCGAAGCTGTGGCGCTAGCGATCATGAGAAGCGAGCAAGAAAGACCGATAAATAAATTCTTACTGCTATGCGAAAAGATGCCAGCTATGATGAAGCTAAGAAGCGGAAAAAATAGCGAAATACAAAATAAAATCATCTCTTAGCCTTTCATATTTGTCATCGAATCTAAACTGATGCTACCAGTCTTTTTATACCAAAGCACGAGCAATCCAAGCCCCACAGCGACCTCGCTAGCAGCGATGGCTACTATAAAAAATGCGATGATCTGCCCAGTTAGATCAAAGTAGTATTTCGAGATGGCTGCAAGTGCGATGTTTGCTGAGTTTAGTAAAATTTCGCTTGAGAAAAATAGCATTATCAAATTTCTTCTTCTCATTATGCCAACAAGCCCTATGACAAAGACCAGACTTGCTAGGATGAGGTAGTGAGTAAGGCCTATCATAGCATCTCCTCAAATTTGCTTTGCGCGTCTAGGTCTTTATGTATCAAGATGATGCCAGCCACCATCGCCACAAGTAGCATGATAGCGCACATCTCAAAGGCTAGCAGATACTTGCTAAAGAGCAAAATTCCAACCGCTTCGATGTTGCCAAGGCTAGCGAGAGTAGAATTTACCACCTCTTGCTTTGCGCTATAAATCGGCGCTAAAAAGATAAATATCAAAAGAAGCGCTATGAAGCTACTTAGAAGATAGACGATGATCTTTGCTTTTTTGCCACTTTTTGGCTCGCACTCCTTGCTGGTGTCAAAAAACATCATCGCAAATGCGTATAAAACGACCACAGCGCCTGTATAGACGACGATTTGCACCACGCCTAAAAACTCAGCCCCAAGCAAGAAAAATATAGCCGAGATAAAAACCATGCCAGCAGCTAACGCAGAGACTGCATTTAGGGCGTTTTTGCAAAGAACGCTAAAAGAAAAACTAACCAATATAAGGGCGCTAAAAAGATAAAATGCAAAGCTCTCATACATCGCTTGACCCTTTTAAATTTATATCCATCGTTTCTGCCTTATCATCATTTGTAAGCGCATTTGGCGTCTTTTTCACCAGACTATCAGCATTTTTAGGTAGCGCGCCATAGCCCTCAAACTCGGTTTGATCTTTTAAAAATTTATCATCTGTTAAAAACTCAGCTTTTGTGCCAAAGAGGATTTTGTTTTCACTTGCGACCTCGTACTCTTGCCCGCAAACTATGGCAAGCTCAGGGCAGACATCAGCGCAAAATCCGCAATAGACGCACCTGCTTAAATTTATCGTGTAGCTTGCGACCTTTTTGCGGCCATCTTCGCCAAGCGAAGTCTTCATCGAGATGCAGTTACTAACGCAAATTTTCTCGCATAATCCACAGCCTATGCAGCGCTCATTTTCGCTTTCAACAAATTTTAAAAGCCTATGAATTCCCCTATATCTGGCGTTTAGCTCCATCTTTTGCATAGGGTATTTTAAAGTGTGCGACTTGCTAAAGAGCATCTGCTTTAGCGTGATCTTTAACCCCACCAAAAGATCAAGCTTAAAAGTAGCGGCGATGAAGTGCTTAAATTTATCAAATGCCCCTTTTGGCTCTATCTTTTCGTCTATCAAAATATATCTTTTCTCGCTCATTTTACGCCTTAGATAAGTAGTGCAAAGCCGGTGATTACGACATTTAAGATGCCAAGCGGAAGCAAAATTTTCCAGCAAAGCATGCTAAGCTGATCGACCCTTAGATGCGGCCACGACGCCCTCGTCCAAAGAAAAAAGAAAAAGACTAGGCTTGATTTTAAGATGATCATCAAAGCACCTGGGATAAATAAAAACTCATTAAAACCGCCCAAAAATAGGAGCGTGATGATGATGCTTGCTGCGATCATATTTGTGTATTCGCCGATAAAAAACATCGCCCATCTCATGCCGCTATACTCAGTGCCATAGCCTGCTACGATCTCGGTCTCGTTTTCTGTTAGGCAAAATGGCGTTCTGTTGCACTCCACAAAGCTTGCCATCACAAAAAGCACGAAGGCAAGGGGCTGCTTGAAGATGAGCCAGTTAAAGATGCCTTTTTGGTAGTTGTTTATATCAACTAGCGAGAGCGAGCTAGTCACCATGACAACGCTTAAAAGTGCCATGCCAGCGACCACTTCGAAGCTAAGAAGCGCCACGACTGCGCGAGCGGCGCTAATTAGTGCAAATTTATTGTAGCTTGCAAGACCTGCTGCAAGTGGCGAAAAGACGCAAACCGCTGCCACGCCAGCGATATATAAAACGCCCACATTTATATCTGCAAGTATCGGTCTAATCGTATGCCCAAAAACCTCAAACTCAGGCAAAAATGGCACGGGCGCAAGCGCTGCAAATGCCGCGATAGCAGAGATTAGAGGGGCTATTAGAAAGATAAATTTATTTGCATTTGCTGGGAGGATATCCTCTTTTGTAAAGAGCTTTATCATGTCAGCCACGATCTGAAGCACGCCAGCAGGCCCCACCATATCAGGTCCCACGCGGCGCTGCATGTAGGCTAGCACCTTTCTTTCAGCATAAGTCGCAAGTCCTGCAAGGCTAGCCATGACGGCCAAGATGACGACTGCTTTAACAATAGTTGTTATCACAAAAAATAGCATTTCACTCATTCTCTGCCTTTATTATTTTTACGCTAGCGTAGCAGTTACCCTCAAAAATGGCGCTTACATCAAGCTTATCATCGTAGTCGCCAAGATAGGCGCCAATGCCTCCTAGCTCGCTATCAAACTCCACGCAAATGGCAAGCTTTTGCCCATTTTTTTCTAAAATGATCGCTTCATTTTGTGAAATCTCAAATTTAGCCATAAACTCGCTACTTGCGTAAAGTTTCGCGCGTTTTGCGGTCCCGCTAGCATAGTTTGCAAAAAACGATGGCAAATTTATAGGATTTGCAAGGCTTATTAGCGCTTCGTCCTCTTTTAAATTTAGCTCATTTTTCTCTTTAAAAAGTGGCTCTATATCGTCTTTTGGCGTGAAATTTGAGATTTCAAGCCTGTAGCCTCTGTGGCTTGTGCCGTCGTTTGCGTAAAAGTTTTCTAAGTCATCAAATTTAACGCCCCTGTAGCCCTTCTCTTTTGGCAGCTGCGCTGTATAATCAATCGTATTTTTAGCCACCAGTCCAAGCGCATTTGAGATATCGTTTAAGAAGTAGCCGCCATGAGATAAAGCCGCATTTGTCGGCACTACTTCGTTATTTATACTTGTAAATGTGCCCTCTTGCTGATTTAGCGCACCAGCATCAAGATCGCCCTCAAAAATGCTAAATTTAAACTCGCCCATTTCGTTATATCCTAGCGTCTTGCCAGTCTTTTTCTCAAGTGAGAGCGTGCAAATTTTAGCAACGCCAAGCGAGTTAGTTCGAGGCGGTATCAGCATCACAGCAAAAGGCGTAGTTCTTGCGATCACTCCAGCAAGGGCTGCAAGTAAATTTGCATTTTCATGAGCGTAAAAGTCACTACCCAAAATGAGCGTAAATTTAGCCTTGCCCTCGCTCAAAGTGGCTACTTCTAAGCCAAAGCTCTCTTCAAATTTTTCAACTCTTGCCTGAAGTGCTGTTGGTAAATTTTCGCCCCAGTTTTTAAGCACAAAGAGTAAAATTTGCTCCAATTTGCCAGCCTCTTTGCCAGCCTCATAGCTCACACAGGCGAAATTCTTTGAAAATTTCTTCACCACCTCATCGGCGATGTGATGAAAGTAAATTCCACTAGCTTTATTCATTTTTAGGGCGTTATTTAGCTTATAGCTTGTCACTGGGCTTTCATGGCGCAAGAAGCTGCCAGCCGTGATCACAAAATCGCTATTTTTAAGGCTCTCGTAGTCTGCGTTATATGAGCTAAGACCGCTAAATTCGCTAAAAACATTTAAGAAATTTTGAAATTTAAAAGCCTCATCGTTTAGTAAATTTAGGTCAAATTTTTCTCTCAAGCGCTCCAAGATAAGCGCCTCCTCGTTTGTTATGAAGCTATTAAATTTTATATTTTTTATATTGCCGTTTTTAAAATTTGAAATGAGCTCGTTAAATTTCGTCTCATTTTTGCCTGCATTTTCGTTGTGAAAGTCGTAGGCAAACCTTGCAGCGCCACTTATCTCGCCAAAGTGAAAGTCGTTGCTCACACGATAAATTTGCTTGCTTCTATCGCTAGTGCTCTTTTCTTTTACGTCATAAAAAATGAGCTCGCAGTCGCTTTGGTGCGGATTTGCCGCTGGGACACGGCTTAGCTCCCAGATGTTTGAGCTATACTGAAAATTTGAGCTAACAAGCGCTCCAACAGGGCAGACGCTGATGCACTCACCGCAAAACGAGCAGTCCAAATTTTCGCCAGCGCTTGGGCCAATTAGGCTCTTTTGCATCTTGCTAAATACGGCGTAGGCATCTTTTGGCATGCTATCTTTTAGCTCTTTTGGCACCTCAACGCCTCTTGGCACCGTTTTTAGCGCACTCTCGCCTATCTTATCTTTACAAACCGTCACGCACCTTTCGCAGACCACGCAAAGAGCTGGGTCGTAGTTGATAAGTCCCCATTTTTTGTGCGGTTTGTGCGTGTCTGTAATGGCAAATTTTTGCTCATTTACATTTAGATGCGCCGTTAAATTTTGCAATTCGCACTCGCCACTTTTGTCGCAAACGCCGCATTGAAGGGGGTGATTGACGCAGTAGGTCTGCATGATCGCATTTCGCTCAGCAGCGATCTCTGGCGTGTTTGTGTAAATTTGCATATCCTCTTTGGCTTTGGCGTTGCAGCTATAGACCACTTTGCCGTTTGCCTCGACCATGCAAAGCCTGCAAGCAAGCGTTGGCGAACATCCGCTAAGGTAGCAAAGCGCAGGGATGTAGATGCCATTTGCCCTTGCGATGTTTAGGATGCTCTCGCCCTCGTTTGCCTCTAAAATTTGATCGTTTATGGTGATTTTCATTTGCTAACTACTACTTGTTTAAATGCATATCCATCAAACTCTTTTGCGCCAAGCACAGCAACCGTGCCTTTTAGCGACGGATTAAGCCTAAATTTAGCACTCACCCTAAAGTCTTTTGCCTTTAAATTTAAGGTTTCGCCATCCTTTGCCTTTGCCACGATGCCAAACTGCACGCCACCAACGATCTCATCGCTTGCGTTTTTGTTTAGATAAACGACCGCTCCGTCAAAATTATCAAGCTCTCTTAGTTCGCCAACTTCGCCGCCTACTGCAAATTCTCTCACTTCGCCGCCTGCTAAGACGACATTTTTACCTAAAATTTCAAGTAGCCAAAAGATCGCATCTTTATCTGGATGAGTAAATAACGAGTCATCGATGATCACGTTTTTAACGTCCTTTATCCACTCGCCAAGCTCCTCAAACTCCTCCTCTCCCACATTGCACTCGCCACTTATCAGCCCATCATCAAGCTCCTCGAAAAACTCATTTTGCACCAAATTTGCATACTTGCAAAGAAGCGCTAAGACATAGCTTATTGATCCTATCTCGCAGCGGATCAAATTTTCGCTGCCAAGCTCGTTATCTTCAAAGCATGAGATATATTTAAACTCGTGCTCTTTTATCTTTTTTGCTAAATTTTTGTCGCTTAAGCTTAGTAAATTTGCGATACTTAGGCTCTTGCCTGCTACTAGATCATTAAATTTCATATCTTGCCCTTTTTTATCGTTAATGCCCAATCAACTTGGTTAAATTTAAGCGAGTTCATCACCTCGCAGTTTAGGTTATAAGCCAAATTTACAGCCTTCTCCACGCCGCTGTAATCTCCTATCTCAAACAAAAATATCACCACTTCGCCTGGCTCGCTAGCCTTTATCTGCTGCCCAAGAGTGCTCAAGAACTCGCCCTTTAGATGCCTAAGATCGACCCTTCTCATCTATCAACCTCGCCTAAGATGATATTTGTACTGCCTATGATCGCAGCGACGTCTGCCACATACTGCCCAACTAGCATATCTTCATAAATAGCGCAGTGCCAAAAGCTTGGTGTGCGAATTTTGAGGCGATACGGGCTTGCGCTACCGTCTGAGTTTATATAAATTCCAAGCTCGCCCTTTGGTGACTCACTAGCAAAGTAAATTTCGCCCTTTGGTGGCTTTAGCCCCTGAGTTATCAGCACAAAATGCTGCATAAGTGAGTAGTTTTGGCTCATTATCTGCTCTTTTGAAGCGCTCACATACTCTGGCGCGTCGGCGATGATGGCAGGGCTGCTGGTCTGATACTTGCTAACGCACTGCTTTAAAATTTTCACGCACTCGCGCATCTCTTTCATATAAAGTAGGTATCTCGCGTAGCAGTCGCCCTCATTAGCGTAAGGCATGTCAAATTCTAGCTCGTCGTAGATGAGATATGGCTCTTCTTTTCTGATGTCACGTGCCACACCACTTGCTCTTAGCATGACGCCAGAGCAGCCGCTACTAAGGGCTAGCTCCTTGCTAACTACGCCCACATCAACAAGCCTTGCTTGCCAAATTCTATTTTCACTTAGCAGGTCTTCATAAAGCGTGATGTCGCTTGGAAATTTCTCGCAAAATTTAAGCAGCTCCTCGCACCAGCCATCAGGCAGATCAAGCGGCACGCCACCGATCCTTATCGAGCTATGCGTTAGCCTTGCGCCGCAGTATTTTTCTATGAGATCAAGGACGTATTCGCGCTCTCTAAATGCGTATAAAAAGACGCTCATAGCTCCCACGTCAAGGGCGTGCGTAGCTAAAAATAAAAGGTGCGAGCTGATGCGGTTTAGCTCTAAAAGCATCACTCTAATGATCTGCGCACGGCGAGGCACTTCGATAGCGCAAAGCTTCTCCACAGCCGCGCAAAATGCGTAGTTATTCGCACTTGAGGCGATGTAATCGACCCTGTCAGTTACTGGAATAAACTCCTGATAGGTCATATTTTCAGCCATCTTCTCAACGCCTCGGTGCATAAAGCCAACCTCTGGCATAGCGCGCACAACCTTTTCGCCGTCAAGCTCAAGCACGAGTTTTAGCTGTCCATGTGCGCTTGGGTGCTGCGGGCCAAAATTTAGTATCATCTTGCCGTCATTTTGCTCAAATTCTAAATTTTCAAAAAATGGTTTTAAGCGGTTTGGTGCTTGGCTCAAGGTCGTTCCTTTACTATCTGGCTTTGATTAAATTTGGCTTTTTTGACAAATTTCACGCCACCTTCTTCTTGATACTCGTACCCTTCATTTTCATCAAACACTCTTGAAAAGCCAAAGGTATCTTTCTCGTTCACAAAGGCTGGGTCGCGGTTCTCTTCGCCGATCTGCTCTCTAAATTCACGCCCAAAAATTTTATCCACCTCGTACCATTTAGCAGCCTCGTCGCCAACTAGCGGATAGCTTTTTAGTAGTGGGTGCGAGTGCCAGTCATCAGGCATGATGAGGCGCTTTAAGTTTGGATGATCTTTGATTAGAACGCCACTTAGATCATACATCTCGCGCTCAGCCCAGTTTGCGCTTTTATAAAGCTCGCAAACGCTTTTTAGCATTTCGTCCTTTTTAACAAAGCACTTTACTCGTGCGCGCCTATTTTTGCTAACACTTAAAAGCTGATAAAAGACCTCATATCCGCCTTTTTGAGCTATATAATCAATCGCCGCAAGCTCACAAAGCTGCTCGTAGCCAAAGTTTTTTAACGCTTCAAGCGCTTTAAAATTTTCACTAGAATTTACGTAGAGAACAAGTTGGTCAAACTCCACGTAGCTAGATAAAATTTGCACTCCGCTTTGCTCTAAAACAGCCAGCTCTTCGTCAAATTTAGAGCCATTTGCTGCCTCTTTTGGCGTCTGCTTGGCGATATAAAATTTCTCACTGTAGTACTGCTTTTTTTGCAGGTCGTTTTTTGGCTTATACTCTCTCATATATCTAGCTTTCTTGGCTTTTGCGCCCTAAATGCACTTTGTTTTCTTATCTTTTTTTGAAGCATCATAAGTGCGTACTGAAGCGTCTCTGGGCGCGGGGCACAGCCTGGGATATAGATATCGACGGGGATTATGCGATCGACGCCTTGAACGGTTGAGTAGGTGTTAAACATGCCTCCAGTGTTTGCGCAGCTACCCATCGAGATGACCCACTTTGGCTCAGGCATCTGGTCGTAAAGGCGCCTTGTAAATTCAGCGTGCTTTTTGGTTAGCGTGCCAGCTATGATCATCACCTCTGAGTGCCTTGGACTAGCCCTAAAAATGGTGCCAAATCTATCAAAGTCATATCTGCTAGCGCCACTTGCCATCATCTCGATCGCACAGCATGCAAGCCCGTAGCTAAGCGCCCAAAGCGAGTTGCTCCTGCCCCACTGCACGAGCTTATCAACGGTCGTTAAAACGACTGGCAGACCGCCATTTGCAGCGTAGTTTATCTGATGCTTTGCCATTTAAAGACTCCTTTTTGCCAAGCGTAGGCAAAGCCGATGAGTAAAATCGCCACAAAAAGCAGCATCTCGATGAGCCCAAATAGCCCAAGCAGCCTAAAATCTACCGCCCACGGATACATAAAAATGACCTCAACGTCAAATAAAATAAATAAAATTCCATAAAAAAAGTAGTGGATATTTATCTTATTTGGCTGTTTTACTGTGGTCGGTCCGCACTCGTAAAAGCCAACTTTTAAGCGCTCAGTGTTGCGGTTGGCTAGCTTTTTGCTTATTTTTGAAGATAAAAATGTTATCAAGCTAAACGAACAAGTAGCTAACAAAAGTATG
This sequence comes from Campylobacter concisus, assembly GCF_902460675.1. Taxonomy (GTDB): domain Bacteria; phylum Campylobacterota; class Campylobacteria; order Campylobacterales; family Campylobacteraceae; genus Campylobacter_A; species Campylobacter_A concisus_AJ. The sequence continues at coordinate 246,501 of NZ_CABPUQ010000001.1, forward strand.
ATAAAAGCGCCAAGATAGGTGCTGTCAAGCTCTGAGTGTGACATACTTCGCCTTTTTTAATTTTTCAAAATTCTACTAAATTTAAATTTATTTGATCTTGAAATAGCTCAAGAGTAGCACACTCAAATCTCTTTTTGTGTAAAAAATACTCTTATTTTATCTTTTCTACGGCGTCTTTTGCGGCACTGATGCGCTCCGCCTCATCAAGCTCACGCACAAAACCATCTTTTACTAAAATGATCCTAGTTGCCACATCAAAGTAGCTATCATCGTGGCTTACAGCGATGATGCTTATACCTTTGCTTTGCAAAAACGGCAAAATTTCTTTATAAAATTTACGCTTAAATAATGGGTCTTGATCGGCCGCCCACTCATCGAGGATAAGGATAGAGCGGCGCTCTAATATGGCTATTAGCAGGCTTAGGCGCTTTCTCTGACCGGTTGAGAGCTGCGTGGTGCTAAGCTTATTATCAATGACACTTACCTTTTTATCTATCTCAAGCAGTACCAAAAGCTCCTCTATATCGCTTTGGCTGGCAAAGCCATCACGAGAGAGCGTTTGCGAAAATAGATAAAAATCAGCAAAAATAGCGCTTATCTTTGCATGATAGCTTTGTAAATTTGCCTCATCTATCTTTGTGCCATCAAGGTAAATTTCGCCGCTGCTTGGGCGAAGAAGGCCGCAGAGTAAATTTATAAGCGTGCTTTTGCCGCTGCCATTTTTACCGATGATAAATGTTATCTCGCCGCGTTTGATCTCTAAATTTACATCTTTTAGGCTAAATTTGCCCTGCTCGTAGTTGAAATTTATATCCTTTAGCCTGATGCTTTGCCACTCATCGCTTAGGCTATCATCAAATTTAAAGCCTTCTTTAAATTCATTTAAATTTAAGTTCATGATCTTCTCTAAGCTCACTTTTGCGCTAAGTGCGGCTGGTATGGAGCCAACCATACTCATAAATGAGCCTCTTAAAAATAGTATCGTAAGGCTTATGCTAAGCGCCGTTTGCAGGCTCGCCCAGCCAAATGCCACGCACAAAAATACGCAAAGTCCGACTGCGCCAAGAAGCATTACATTTGTGAAATTATCACTTAGCGCGTGATAGACGTCAGCTTTTACCATGCTTTGGCGCTTCTTATCGCCTGTCAAATTTAGCTCATCAAAGCAGACTTGCGCTCTTACTCTATTTAGACTTAGCTCTCTGTGCCCCTCTACTATGTCGTCGTAGTGCTTTTGCAGTGCGTCATCTTGCGTTCTGGAATCTCTAAAGTAAAGGTGGATCTTTTTCATCAAAAGCGTGTTTATAACGAGTGTTGCGCCGATCCAAACGGCACTAAATATAAATACTTTTGGCGCAATATAGGCTAGATAAAAGCTAGCACAAATGATGAAAACTAGGCTTTGTATGAAGCCAGTAGCGCTCATGAAAGCAAAAGTGATCGTCTTTATGTCGTTGTTTAGACTGGCTATGATCTTTGCCTTGCCGATCTCGTTTATCACGCTATTTGGCGTGTCTAAAATTTGTTTTACGCTTTGATATCTAAGCTCGTAGATAAATTTATGTCCAAAATTTGTAAGCGAGATATTCGCAGCGATGGCGCTTATGAAAAATAAGACCAAGATAGCTATAAATTTAACCACCACGAGGGCGTTAAATTCTTTTAAATTTACAAGTTCATTGTTGATAAAAGAGAGCGTCCAGACGCCAAGCCCGCTAAAGGCAAGCGTCAGGATCACTATTTTGATTATTGAAAAAAGATTGCTTTTTATTAAATTCGCAAGCATTACATCGCAGCACGAGGCTGTATGATGTTTTGATCAAATTTTTGCTCGGTGTCTTCGCTCATGATGTGAAGCACCTTGCTGCGTTTGATCTTCGCGTCATCTTTAAATATCGCGCGCACCTTATCCATGCCAGCGTAGAAGTCACGCATGAGCACGACGCAGATGTATTTGCCAAAAAATGTTGGCTTGATAACGCCATTTTCTTCGTAGATCGCATTTACAAGTTTTAGCAAGCTAAGCTCGACAAATAGGTCTTTGTTGATGTTTGCGTTGTTTTGCTCGTTGTAGGTTTTGATATCGACGGCGCCGTCAAAAAGCCTTGTTAAAAATGTATATTTTAGTCTCTCTTTTTTGCTAAATGCGCATTTTGCGATGACTGGGCTTTGTCTGTCTTTGACCTTTCTGCCGTAGTCAAGTAGGTTAAAGGCGTTTATCACAAGCTCGCCGTCAAGAAAGCTAAATGCCCCGCTACCAACGCCTACGTACTCTAAATTTGAGCCTACATATTCGTCGCGAAGGTCTGCGCTTTTTTCATTTGAAAATGCCCAGGCGTTACTTTGTCTATATCCGCCCTTGGCAAATTCGCTCACTATGATCTCGTAAAATTCGCGCTCGTTATCAACGTTTGAGACGCCAAGTGCGCGAGCGATGTTCTCTCTTGTTAGCTCTGATTTCATGAGCGGATAGAAGGTGATTTGCTGCGGAGATATCGATTTTGCGACATTTATGTCGTTTATGAGCTGCTCTTTTGTTTGATTTGGTAGGTTAAAGATGAGATCAAGGCTGATAACTGGGATCTTGCCAAGAGCCTGCTCGAGCTTTCTTTTTGTCTCCTCAGCCGAGCCAAATTTATCATATCTGCCAACTCTTTTTAAGGTCTCATCGTCAAAGCTTTGCACGCCTACGCTTAAGCGGTCGATGAGGCCGTCAAAGCGGCTTAGGCTCTCTGGCGAGATGTGATTTGGGTCACTCTCAGCTGAGATGTCTTCGATACTAAAGATATCTTTTGCGAGTTTTAGCGTCTTTTCAAGCTCTGGCTCGTTTATAAGTGTCGTGCCACCGCCCACATAAAGCGATGTAAAGTCAAAGCCAGCCTCTTTTATCTGCCTCATCTCCTCGCGTAAATTTTCAAAGTAAATTTTCGCAAGCTCCTGCTCGTAGTGGTACTTGTGAAACGAGCAATACGGGCAAAATGTGTGACAAAACGGCACGTGAGCGTAGAGCATGTACTTTTTGTCTTTTTTTGGAGTTTTGGTGTAAGTCGTGTTTAAAATGTCTATGTTAAATTCGTTATATAGCGATTTTTGTATAGAATTATGAGCGTAATTTACAGCAAAACTCTCAACAATATTTTTAAAAATCATAATTAATCGCCTTTTGTAAGTTGGTCTTAAAATAATGCGTTAGGATAGCTAAAATTTGATAAATTTAGCCTTGAATTAAAGAAATTTTTAGCTTAACCCCATAAATTAGGCTTATAAAATTTAAATTTCTAAACCTGCAAATTTCACATATCTATCAAATTTTGCTCCCAAAGCTTAAGGATTTTGCTCCTTGGCTCTTGAGATTATCTTACTAGAGTCAAGCTCAAATTTCACTCCGTCTCTTGTCTGAAGATAGTAAAATTTACCGATATTGCAAAGTGATTTTATGCCATAAATTTTAACTGCTTTCTCATCTATCTCGCAAGGCATTTGTTCTTTGTCTTTTGCATCACAAAGTGAGCTTGGTAGCGCCTTTAACGCACTTTTATCCACAAGTAAAAATTTATAATCCACGTCGCCTATGTTAAAGGTTTTTGCTGTGTATTTTATAAACAAAAGCGAGTTTGAAACGATCATAAGCGAAAGTGCAGCGTAGAAAACAAATGAAAAATCCCTAGTCTCTTTGATGCTAGCAACGCCCAGCATAAAAGAGAGCATAAACGAGCAAAAGAGTATCCAAAGTGCTAAAAACCCGCCATTTTTTAAGATAATAACTGAAATTATAAAGAGTAAAATCATGAGAAATGACAGAAGATAGATGATAAATTTTGATCTATCTTTAAAGAAAACTGCCAAATTTACTCCAACGTAGGAAAGTAAAAACATCGACAAGATAGTGCTCCAGCCGTAGTTTAGCTTGTAGCCTGCAAAGGCCAAAATAGCAAAAGAGATGAGCGTTAAAATGTAGATGAAATTTGAGTTATAAAAAAATAGAAATTTTGGCTTTTTAAATTTATGCTTTTTATCGTCGTTTTGGTACAAAAATGAGACAAAAACGAGGACTAATATCTCAAAAACAGTGATAAATGCGGTTGCGCAAAATAGCAATATGCCTGTAAATATCATCTCCGAGCTATCTAAACTCGGAAAATATCGGGTCTCAAAACCAAAATATAAAAAGTAGCAAAGCACACTGATGATAGGCACTATGAAATTTGAGTGTTTGAAGAAATTTGTGACGCACTCTTTTATAAAATTTGCCTTTAAATTTGCCGAGTGCTCGCCCAAATGGCTCTCGAAAAACGAGTTTAAAAGTAGCTCATTTTTGACCTTTTCAAGCTCCTCTGGCTCTTTTGAGAGCGCTATTTTGTAAATTTCATAGTTTTGCTCGTCAAAGTCCTTTATGATCTCATCTTTGATATCTAAAATAACAAGAGTGATCTGCTCTTTTATCTCGCCGAGCCTTTTTGAAACTTCATTAAAATTTGTCCTATTTAGCCTGTCAAAAAGGTCGTTTTCTTCGTTTAAAAGAGCAATCAAACGCGCTTGTTTGCTACTTCTTATCTCGCAGTTTGAAAAATTTGCCTTTAAGAAATTTACAAATTTTCTAGCATTTTTAACACTCTCATCTTTTTCATCTAAAATGTCCTGATAACTCAAAATTTTACCCATCCTATTAAATTTACAAATTTAACTACCTAAGCACCTTTGCGATTTCGCTCCAGCCTATTTGCCTAGCAAGTTCAGCTGCTGTTTTGCCACTTTTTGTGCGGGCATTTTTATCAGCGCCGTATTTTAGCAAGAGATTTACAAGGTTTAAATTTCCAGCGATCGCCTCGTGGTGAAGCTGTGTATATCCAAACTCATCAGCGTCTGTGGCTACGCTTGGGTGCTCTTTTGCGTAGTTTTCAAACTGCTCGGTCATATTTTTACTCATCGGATGCTCTATCAAATTTTCTGGGTGCTCTTTTTGCTCGAAAACGACCAAGATATCGTTAAAATCGCCAAAATCAAGCCCCCAAGCTGCGTCATGCTCGGCTAGCTCATCTTTTTGCATGCGTGAACGCATCGCCTGCACGCTAAATCCGCCGTATGCGCGCCCACCAATGGCAAAAAGCCAGTCGCTCATCTCATCTATCTTTGCGCTTACTTGATCGCCAACTTTTACGTTTTGCACGGTGTCTGGCTCATTTACAAGCGTGCCATATATCGTTTCGCCGTCAAACTCCACGTCGTTTATCCACATGTGCTCGCCCACCTCTTCGCCGTTTACCACGTCTAAGAAGCAAATTTTTACCATCGCATAATCAAGCATAGGCACGATCCTGCGGCGCTCCCAGTAAAGCTCACGCCAAAAATATCTAAAGCTCTCACGAGCTTGCTCAAATGCGCGCTGCATGTAGTCTTCGTCGCTACTTACAAAATAGATCGGCATCTGCTCGCCAAGGTCTATTTGCTTACCAAGTATTTTCTCAAAAAAGCCCATTTTTACCCCTTTTTAGAATTTAGATAGATCAAATTTAAATACAACGATAAGGCGAAATTTCATCCACGAATACGCCAAATTTTAGATACAAAAACCATGCTAAATTTTGCAAATTTAGCCCAAAATCCTGCAAAATTTTAAATACAAAAGCCGCATAGTTATTTCGCAAAATTAGGCGAGGCGATTTAAATTTTTGTGACGGGAGTTACCGAGTTGGTAATGACCGAGCAAAAATTTGAATCAACGACGCATAATAAAGCGAAAATATGCGATATAGCCTGCGGAGCGAGAATTTTTCTAGCTCGTTTAAAGGCACTCACGAGAAGCCATTATTTTAGGTTTTTAAAGCTTATCGGAAGTTCTAGGCTCAACCCCCTCACCAGCTTTATACACTCCTGCAGATCGTCTATGCTTTTGCTTGTCACTCTGATCTCTTCGCCCCTGATCTGCGCGCTCACCTTGATCTTTGAGTCTTTGATCGCCTTGGTGATCTTTTTTGAGTTTTCGCCGTCAAGTGTGTCATTTAGCTTTAGCGTAGCCTTTAAATTTCCACCGCTCGCTGGCTCTCTTTTTGTCTCTGTGATCGCAACTGGTGGGATGTTTCGTTTGATGAGCTTTGAGATGACGATGTCTTTTAGCGCATCGATCTTGTTGTCGCTTGAGCTAAGAAGCGTGATAAATTTCTCTTTTTCATTTAGCTCTACCTCAGCCGCAAGCCCCTTAAAATCATACCTTGCTGCGATCTCTTTTTTAGCCGTTTCAAGAGCATTTTTAACCTCCATCATATCGACCTCAGCGCTTATATCAAAGCTATGTTCGCTTGCCATTTTCTATCCTTTTATAAATTCTTCTATATTTTTAAATATGAGCGAGATCAGCCGTTTTCTAGCCTCCAGGCTGCCCCATGCTATGTGCGGGGTGATTAGTAGATTTGACTTCTTTTTTGCATTTAAAAATGGGTTATTTTCACTCATTGGCTCACTCTCCAAAACGTCTGTGCCAAAGCGTAAATTTCTCTCATCTATCGCCCTTGCCATCGCCGCTTCATCCACTATGCCGCCACGTCCTAAATTTAGCACTATCGCATCATCTTTTAGCAAATTTATCTCGTTTGCACCTAGCAAATTTCTAGTCTTTTCATTTAGTGGTGCGTGGATGCTGATGATGTCACTGCTTCTTAGTAGCTCGTCTAAGCTTTTTTGCTTAAATTCACTATTTTTATTTGCTCCGCTTGTCGAGTAGTAGCTCACGTTTGCGCCAAATGCACGTGCCACTGCTGCCACGCTGCGCCCTATCTCGCCAAGACCGATGATGCCAAATTCTTTATCAGCGATCTCACTGATATCTGCGCCAAGATAGGTGAAAATTTCACTCTTCACCCACTCGCCACTTTTTACGTAGTGATCGTAAAATTTGATGCGATTTGTTAGCTCAAAAAGCAAGGCAAATGTGTGCTGTACGACGCTTGCAGTAGAGTAGCCAGCGACGTTTTTTACAGCTATGTTTTTAGCTTTTGCGTGCTCTAGATCTACGTTGTTCATCCCAGTTGCGCTTATGCAGATAAGCTTTAAATTTACCGCGTCCATCACGGCTTTGTCTATGACGACCTTGTTTGTGATAACGATATCAACGCCCTTTAGACGAGGCACAACCTCTTCGATTTTGGTTTTTTGGTAGCTGATAAACTCGCCAAATTTCTTAAAAACACTAAGATCAACGTTTTCGCCAAGCGTGGCCGCGTCTAAACAAACGATCTTCATCTTTAATCCTTAATGAAATGTCCTACAAATTTAGAGTAGTTATCTAAAATTTTGCCGCCCTTTCTATATCCAAGCGCGCACGCTTCATAAGCGTAAAATACGCCAGCTTGGTAGCTCTCGCCTCTCTCATCTTGATTAAACTCGTAAAATTCTTGATAGATGGCTTTGTTTGAGTCGTATTCGCCATCATTACTTGCTATTTGTGCGCCGTTTTCATCGTGTATCGAGACGTTTGCACCTTCTCTGCCAAATACCGGCTTTTTCACATATTTTTTGCCTTTTAGCGGCTCATTTGAGGTTTCAAGCAAGAGTGGGTGATTAGGATAGAGATCCCAAAGGATTTTTAAAATCCCTTTGCTTTGGAAAAGTAGCGTGTAGGCTGGATTTATGATGATAGCTTTTTGGTTTTTGATGATGTTTGAGAGTATGAGTGCCAGCTCGCCCTCATCGATCGCTATGCTCTCCCAAGGGGCAAGCTTAAACCAGTACTCGAAATTTTCATCGCCTTTAAAAATGCCCTCGTCATCATTGAAAACGACCTCATCAACGTAGGCAAAGTCTGTCTCAAAGCCAGCCTCTTTTGCGATGTATTGCAGTAGTTTTACGGTCTGCTCGTCCTCGATACTGCCTGCGATACTGCTAAATAGTATCCCCCAATCCTCGTAAAGATCGTCAAAGTCGGCATCCTCGTCGCCAAGCGTGATGAGGCGTTTGAAATTTTGCTTTAGCGACTCGTAAAGGTCGTTAAACTGGGCTGCTTCGTCCATGCGATTTAGCTTTAGCATCGCCCACTGAATGATCGCGGTCTCAAAGACTGCCGTTGGCGTATCGGCGTTAAACTCGATGAGCTTTATAGGCTTGCCATCAAGCCCACCCGCTAGGTCAAATCTGCCGTAAAGGTGCCAATGAACGTCATTTTCCCAGCTATTTTTGATGATATCAACAAGGTTAAATGGTATGCCTATCTCGTGAAAAAGGTTGTTGTCTATGACGTGCTGAGCGGCATTTACATACATATCATATAGCTCATTTGCAGCCTCATAGTAGGCATTTGCCTCTTTTTCGCTTACTTGCACGATCTCATCAGCGATATATGAGCTGTTATCGTTATCCGTATGCCATGCAAAGCCGATCTTCTCCATAAATTCATTGTTTAACGGTTCTATCTTTTTTAAATTTATCATTTTATCCTCCAAAGTGTAAATGTGATTTTGAACCACCACTAAAGAACCCGCTCCTGCCACTGCTTCTAGTCGAACTATCGCTTGAGGTTCTATACCTTCTCTTACTCTTGCTATAACTTTCAGAACTTCTTGAATAAACGCTCTGATGAGCATAACTACTTGCTTTACGAACTGCTTGATAAGTTAAGTTACCAATAAGCTTACTGCCTATCCAGCTACCAAGTACCGCGCCAGCTGCTGAGGATAGTATCGTCTCGCCAAGGCTTAGCCCGCCGCTACTCAGCTGTGCGTCGCTCGCCTTTGTTAAATTTGACGTATTGCTATCTTCTATCTCACTTGCATGAGTTAGCAGATCTTCTATCTCGTCATAGGCTAGCACGCGCTCAGTACCGTTCATATCTTTTAAAACGACCCTAGTTTCAGTGCTTGGATACTCTTCTAAGATTTTATAAACGCCAGGTGCGCTCTCTTCGATGATGACAAAGGCGCCGTTTTTTTGCGCAACTTCGTTTAGTGCGTTTTCATTGCCGCCATCGTCGCTCCCACAACCTGCAAGTCCAGCCATGATAATGGCACCAAATCCCCCAACCGCAGCATAAGTTGCTATTTTTTTAATATGTTTCATATCTCTTTATATGCCATGCAAAACCGATCTTCTCCATAAATTCGTTGTTTAACGGGGTGATTTTTCTTAAATTTATCATTTTCAGCCTCCAAAGCTTGATGAGCCAGAGCTTGACTTCGAGCCACCACCAAAAAATCCACTCTTACCGCCGCTGCTTCTTGCAGCAGAATTTGCTGCTTTTTGCTTGTTAAAGCTATCGACACTTCTTGTGTAAGCACTTGGATTTTTATATGTGCTTTGGCGATTTGCTTGGAAATTTTGGTTACCAAAGAGCTTACTGCCTATCCAGCTACCAAGTATCGCGCCAGCTGCTGAAGCAAGGATAGTCTCGCCAAGGCTTAGCCCGCCGCTACTTAGCTGTGCGTCGCTCGTTCTTGTCAAATTTGAAGTGTTATTATCGATCTTTGCATTTGCTTGAGCTAGAAGTTTATCGATCTCGTCTTTACTTAGCACACGCTCAGTGCCGTTCATATCTTTTAGCACGACCCTCGTTTCGGTACTTGGGTACTCTTCTAAAATTTTATAAACGCCAGGTGCGCTCTCTTCGATGATGACAAAGGCGCCGTTTTTTTGCGCAACTTCGTTTAGTGCGTTTTCATTGCCGCCATCGTCGC
>NZ_CABPUQ010000001.1:256519-301433 GCF_902460675.1 Campylobacter concisus
CCAGCCATGATAATGGCACCAAATCCCCCAACCGCAGCATAAGTTGCTATTTTTTTGATGTGTTTCATATCTCTCCTATCAACTCTTTTAAATTTTTATGTCTTCTAACAAGTATCACGCCGCGTTTAAATTTAATAAATTTGGAGTGATGTATCGCTTTTATTATCTTTTCACTGATCTTTTTTGTCGCTTTTGGCTTTAAATTTAACTCCTTTAGATATTCGCTTAAATTTATCCATTTTGACTCATCCTCTATCTGCGCATCTATCGCCACTTCGCTTGCGGCACTTTCATTTTTAGGCGCTAAAAGTGGCCTTTGCATAGCATTTAGAAACTGCATGAGCTTCTCGTCTCTGTCCTTGTAAATTTGCAAAATTTCATTTTTTCGCTCGATAAGCATCTGCTCTTTTTCTTTAAAAAGCCTATCTTTATCGGCTTGCAAATTTAAATTTAAACTCTTAAGCTCATTTAGCTCATTTAGCAAATAACTTACAAACTCGTCATTTTGGAATTTAGTTTTTGTGCTTTTTGAAGCGGTTTTTGCGGGTTTTTCGCTACTTGGCTCCTCGTCAAGGATGACAAATTTAGTGCCATTTTCAATGAGCGTTTTCAACGAGCCTCGGCGGATTCTATTATAGACTGCTTCTTTTGTTATGCCTAAAATTTCTGCAGCTTCATTTACAGCTAGCTTTTGCATCGGATTTCCGTTTAAAATAAAATAAAAAAATTGCTTTGATTATAAAAAAATAAGGCTAAAAGAAGAGTTAAACAAAGAGAGCAAAGCTCCCTTTGTCTTGGTTTTAGAGTCTTGACTCGTAGCGTCTAAGCATATAAAGACGTTTAAGCATTTTCTTGCGAGCTGCAATTTTTTGTTTCTTGCGGATCTCAGTTTTAGGCTCAAAGAAGCGTCTAGCTCTTGCTTCAGTAACGACTAAGTTACGGTCAGTTTGTTTTTTAAACTTTCTGTAACCCTCGTCAAATGACTCGTTAGGATGTACCTTAATACCAGGCAACGTCCTCACCACCTTTCAGATTAAAATAAGCAGTGAGTATAGTTTAACTTTCATAAATTTAAGCTTTCAAGATATGCTCAGCAGCTATCAAACCAGAGCTAATGCAGTCTGGCGTAGAGCAGCTAGTTAGCCTTGCATAGCCGTGAATTCCGCCTGTTGCTTCGCCTATGGCATATAAATTTTTAATAGGCATATTATCTTTTAAGCCTAGCACTTCAAAATTTAAACTAACCCTTACTCCACCTGGCGTGTAGCTTATGCCAGGAGCCGCTAGTATGCCGTAAAATGGCGCTTTTAAGATAGGATTTACCTTGCTAAGGTCCTTTTTAAAGTCACTATCATCTTTTTTCTCGATATTTTCATTATATCGCTTGATCTCACTGTTTAAAACATCTAAATTTAGCCCAAATTCTTTTGCTAGACCTTCCAAATTTTGAAATTTCTTTATCTTGCCATCTTCTACAAATTTATTTAGCCTTTTTGGATCGTGGCTACTTTCAAAACCGATCTCATCGAAGATTATCACTGCAAATTTATCCGAGCTGTTATCTTGCATATTTTCTAAAATTTTATCTGACAAGACCTGCCTGTCGCCATCTTCATTCATAAATCTTTTTGAGTTTTTACCATCAACTATCATTGAAAAGACTAGGTCTTCAGTTGGAATTCCAAAAGAGTACCTGCCAAGACTTAGCTGTATAGGCGTAGCACCTGCTGCTAGCATGGTTTTTAGCGCTCCAGCTGTTGCACCTGGGCTTGAAGGCGTTTTGGCAAGAGCTAGTCTTGGATTTTGAGCGGCTTTAAATGCCTTATCTGCCGAATATCCACCACTTGCAAAGATGACAGCTTTATTTGCTTTATAAAATTTGCTATCACCTGTTGTATTTTGCATGTCATCATCAGCCAAGCTCTTATCAAATTTATACCCTTCTCTCACCTTTAGGCCTGCCACCTTACCACTATCATCAAATATAATTTCTTCAGCCTTTACGCGCTTAAGGCTCGCCCCGCCTTTGCCTTCAAAGTGCGAATTTAAAGTCTGAATAAACGCTCCACCGCCGCCCTCTGTCTCTAAGCTTCTAGCTACGCTATGACCGCCAAGATGTTTTAGCTTGTTAGCAAATTTAACGCCCCTTGCCTTTACAAATTCATACGATCGTTTCGAATTTTCAGCTATGCGCAAAGATTGCGCAACGTCGTTAAAACCCTTACCTGCTTTGTTTAGGTCTTTGACAAAAAGTTCTATGGAGTCTTTTATGCCAGCATTTACCTGTTCGTCTGATCCAACGCATGCAAAGTCAAGCTGTGAAATGACTGAGTTGCCACCAAGCCTTGACATCTTTTCAATCAGCGCTACCTTTAGTCCAGCCTCTGCCAGAACTATACCAGCAACATTTGCACTAAGTCCGCTACCAACGATAAGTACGTCAAATTCTTTATCCCATTTTGGCTCATTTTGTGATGCCTCTAAATTTAAAGCAGCTAGTGTTGTGGCTGCTAAACTTGTCTTGATAAATTTTCGTCTAGAAATCATGCCCGCTCCTTTAATAAATTTGTCAAAATATAACTTAGAAAAAGGGCAAAAAAGGGTTTAAAGCGGTTTTAATGTATAATCACAAAAAATCAAAAAGGCTCACCATGTCAAAGGATGTTCATCTTAGCTACGCCAAGAGGCGTTACATTTTTTTTGCCTGTATCACGCTGTTTGTATTTATTTTGCCATTTATCAGGATAAACGACGCGCAGCTATTTTTGCTGAGCTTTGATAAGAGCAGAGTTGATCTATTTTTTACAAAATTTGACATGCAAGAGCTATATTTGCTGCCATTTTTGTTTATAACTTTGTTTTTGACTATATTTTTCTTAACGACGCTTGCAGGGCGCGTCTGGTGCGGTTGGAGCTGTCCGCAGACCATTTTTAGAACGCTCTTTCGTGACCTTTTGCAAACTAAAATTTTAAAGATCCGAAAAAATATCCAAAACAAACAAAATGAGCCACAAGGTCAAATTTTTAAGCGTGCATTAGCAGTCGGAATTTGGTGCGTTTTAGCCCTTATCATAGCTGCAAATTTTATGTGGTTTTTTGTGCCACCATTTGAGTTTTTAGCCTATATAAGCGAGCCAAGCGAACATAAAATTTTACTTGCATTTTGGCTTAGCATCGCTGCTTGGCTAGTCTATGACGTGGTCATTTTAAAAGAGAATTTCTGTGTCTATGTCTGTCCGTATGCGAGAGTGCAGTCAGTTATGTTTGATAGCGACACGATCCAAGTTATCTATAATCAAAAACGAGGCGGCGTCATATATGATGGCAAAGAGAAATTTAAAAAGCCAAAAGAAGAAGGCGCGCTCTGTACTGGATGCGAAGCCTGCGTGAGGATATGCCCAACGCATATAGATATAAGAAAGGGCATGCAGCTTGAGTGTATAAACTGCCTTGAGTGTAGCGACGCATGCGCTAAAGTGATGGGGCATTTTAACGAAAGCTCGCTCATCGAGTGGAGAAGTATAAATTCTCAAAATGAAAATAAAAAGGTGAAAATTTTTAGATTTAGAACGGTTGCTTATCTTGTCATTTTGTGCGTAGTTTTGGTAGCTGCAGCGCTGATGAGCGGCAAAAAAGAGAGCATGCTTTTAAATATAAATAGAACAAGCGAGCTTTACAAGGTTTTGGATCAAGGTGAGGTTGAAAATTCTTACGTTTTTTTGGTACAAAATACCCAAAGCAAAGAGCATAAATTTTACTTTGAGATAGATGATAAAAGCATAGAAATTTCTCGTCCAAATAGGCCTTTTACGCTAAAATCTGGTGCAAAACAAAAGGTCATCGTTACGCTAAAATCAAAAAATGAAAACACAAGCGAAAAAGATCTTTTAAAACATATAAATATAAGAGCTTACGCCACTGACGAGCCAACTATCAACGTGCAAAGAGCTAGCACCTTTATCTATCCTAAAAGATGATAAAATGGCGAAAATTTAGCGGGAAGTGAAATGGCGATCTCAGAAAAAGGCAAAAAACGATACGAGCTCATCGTAAAAACAGCGCTTGAGCTATTTTTAAAAAATGGCTACGAAAAGACAAGCCTTAGCGATATCGTGGCGATAAGTGGCGGCTCGCTTGCAAGCATTTACACATTTTTTGAGAGCAAAGAGGGGCTTTTTCAAGCGATCATCGAGCAAGAGATAGACGCTCTTATAAAAGAGGTCGATGAGAGGATAGATCTTAAAATTTCTCACAGCTTGGAGGAGTTTTTAACCAAATTTGCAACCATTATTTTTTCTATCGTCTGCACCAAGAAAAATATCTCACTTGGTAGGATAATGATGAGCGAGGGCTCTAAAAATGGCGGCAAGCTTGGCAGGGTATTTTTAGATCAAATTTTAAATAGGATCGACCTTGTGCTTATAAATTTCTTTGAAAGAGATGAGATAAAAGCACAGCTAAATCCAAAATTTCCAGCCAAATTTGCTGCAAAGTGCTTTATGAAAAATGTAATTGGTCTTTATTACTTCGACTCACTTATGGTAAATGAGGAGCCAAAACTAAGCAAAAAAGAGCGTGAAAAGCACGTTGCTTTATGCGTGGAGCTATTTTTAAATGGCGTTAGAAAAAAGTTGGATTGACTTTTAATTTATATTTAGTTATAGTCAGTGACTTTTATGATTTGTAATGAAAATTACAAAACTAAACTTGGGATTAAAATTTAAAATTAAGAGAGGTTTTTATGTTGAAATTTAAAAGTTTTCTTGTGCTTTCAGCTGCCGTTTTTTTGCTTTCTGGCTGCTTTGAAAGTGGCGACAAAAAGGCTGCTGCAGGCCGCCAGATGCCAACATCTCATGTTGATATATTTGTTGCACAAAAAGCAGATGTGCCTATTAGCTTTGACTACACAGCCACAGTTACTAGCAACCAAGATGTCATTATCTATCCAAAGGTTGGCGGCACGATCATAAAGCAGTTTTTTAAGCCTGGCGATAAGGTCAAGGCTGGAGAGAAGCTATTTCTCATAGATCCAGAGAAATATCAAGCCAGCTACGACTCACTTGACGCAGCTGTTGGCGTGGCAAATGCAAATTTAAAAAATGCCGAGACTGAGTTTAAAAGAATTTCTGCCCTTTATAAGAAAAATGCAGTATCTCAAAAAGACTACGACGCAGCCGTTGCAGCTTACGATATAGCAAATGCAAATTTAGTAAGCGCAAAAGCAACTTTAAAAAATGCCAAGATCGATCTTGGCTATACAACTATCACGGCTCCATTTGACGGCGTTGTTGGCGATAATAAAGTCGATGTTGGCTCACTTGTCATAGCAAGCCAAACAAAACTTGTAAGGCTAACTAAGATAAATCCGATCGAAGCTGACTTTTACATCGCAGATGTGGATAATCTAAGTAGAAAAGCAAATTTAGATAGTGGCGCTTGGCAGCAACTAAATAGCGAGGCTGTTTTAAATTTAAACAATGAAAATTTCACCGGCAAAGTGACATTTATAGATAATGTCGTAAATACCGCAACTGGTAGCGTTTTGGCAAAGGCTAGCTTTGATAACAGCGAAGGTAAAATTTTACCAGGTGCGTTTGGTCATATAAAGATGAGCGGATTTGTTCAAAAAAATGCCTTTAACATCCCGCAAGTCGCCCTTCAACAAAGCGCTACAAACACTTATGTTTTGGTCGTAAAAGATGGCAAAGTAGGACAAAAAAATGTAAAAACAGGATATCAAACAAAAGATATGGTCGTAGTGACTGAGGGTCTTGAAGAGGGCGATAAGATAATAGTTAATAACTTCCTTAAAATCGGAGTTGGCGCACCAGTTGAAACTGATAAAGACCTAAGCGCAAATTTCTTAAACAAAGATGCAAACGCTACAAGTAGCAAGTAAAGGCAGATAGATGTTTTCAAGATTTTTCATAAACCGCCCGATATTTGCAACTGTTATATCTATCATCATAGTTATAGCAGGTTTTATGGGTATCAAGGGGCTTCCTATAGAGGAGTATCCAAGTCTTACTCCGCCTACTGTCTCTGTAACTGCGACATATAGCGGTGCAGATGCGCAGACGATCGCTGACTCGGTCGCAAGTGCCATTGAAGATCAGATAAATGGTGTTGAAAATATGCTTTATATGCAAAGCACCTCAAGCTCAGCTGGTACTATGAATATAAGCGTATATTTTAAGATCGGCTCATCAGCAAAGCAAGCTACGATCGATGTAAATAACCGCGTGCAAGCTGCCCTTTCAAGATTGCCTCAAGAGGTGCAAAGCATGGGTGTAACGGTGCGCGAAAGAAGTGGCTCGATCCTTCAAGTAGTTGGCTTTACAAATCCAAATATGAACCAAGTTGAGCTATATAACTATGTAAATTTAAACATCGCTGATGCGATCAAAAGGGTAAATGGTATCGGCGATACAGTGCTAATTGGCAACAAAGAGTACTCGATGAGAATTTGGCTAAAGCCAGACAAGCTCGCTCAGTTTAAACTAACTCCAAGCGACGTCATCTCTCAAGTAAGAATTCAAAACTCACAATACGCCGCTGGTAAGATCGGTGAGCAGCCATCAAAAGGTGAAAATCCTTATGTTTATTCAGTAGTTTCTGAAGGACGCTTTAAAGATCCAAAACAGTTTGGTGAAATTTTGATAAAAAGTGATGACGGCACAGTCGTCAAGCTAAAAGAGGTCGCCACAGTCGAGCTTGGAGCTGCTAGCTACGCATCTGAAGCTATGCTAAATGGCAAGCCAGCAGTGCCACTTTTGCTATTTTTACAAAACGACGCAAACGCACTAGCAACTGCTGAAGCGGTCAAAGCAAAGCTTGAAGAGCTAAAGAAAACCTATCCAGTTGGCCTAGAGCACACCATAGCTTACAACCCAACTGAATTTATCACCGTCTCAATAGACGAAGTCATAAAAACTTTCATCGAGGCGATGGTGCTAGTTCTTATCGTAATGTACTTCTTCTTAAAGAGCTTTAGAGCTACCATCATACCGATGCTTGCTGTGCCAGTCTCTATCATAGGCACATTTGGCGGGCTTTATGTGATGGGCTTTAGTATAAATTTGATCACACTTTTTGCCCTGATCCTAGCCATCGGTATCGTCGTTGATGACGCGATCATCGTTATAGAAAACGTCGAGAGAATTTTGCATGAAGATAAAGAGATAAGTGTAAAAGACGCGACATTTAAGGCGATGGAGGAGGTGCAAACTCCAGTCATCTCTATCGTGCTCGTGCTTTGCGCGGTTTTCGTGCCAGTTTCATTTATGGAGGGCTTTGTTGGCGTTATACAAAAGCAGTTTGCGCTAACACTTGTCGTTGCTGTTTGTATCTCAGGCTTTGTCGCTCTTACTCTTACGCCAGCGCTTTGTGCGGTTATGCTTAAGAAGCAAGAGAGCAAGCCATTTTGGATAGTTCAGAAATTTAACGACTTCTTTGACTTTAGCACTAGGCTCTTTACAGCAGGCGTGGCAAAAATTTTAAAACATGTCATCATTAGCTTTATAGTCATTGGCATAATGGGATTTGCAACGTATGGCTTGTTTCAAAAGGTGCCAAAAGGACTTGTGCCTTCAGAAGACAAAGGCGCTTTGATGGTTATCACCTCACTTCCACCTTCAACAAATATGCTAAAGACTAAAGAAGAGGTAAAATCTATTAGTAACGCCATTTTGAGCAACCCAAATGTCGAATTTACCATGGGATTTGCAGGCTATGATATGCTAGCTAGCTCACTTAGAGAAAACTCGGCCATTAGCTTTGTCAAGCTAAAAGACTGGAACGAAAGAAAGGGTGCAACGGACGGTGCAGATGCCTTAGTGGGTCAGTTTAACGGCATGCTTTGGGGTTCAAAAAACTCAATGACCTTTGTCGTAAATGTGCCACCTATCATGGGTCTATCAATGACTGGCGGCTTTGAGATGTATCTACAAAATAAGAGCGGCAAGAGCTACAACGAGATAGAAGCGGACGCTAGAAAGGTAACTGCAGCTGCAAACGCAAGGCCTGAACTAACTGGTGTAAGAACGACGCTTGAGACAAACTACCGCCAGTTTAAGATAATTGTTGATAAAGAGAAAGCAAGGCTATTTGGCGTAAGCGAGAGTGAAATTTTCAGCACGATAGCGGCTACTTTTGGCTCTTACTACATAAACGACTTCAACCTTGCAGGCAAATCTTACCGCGTATATGCAAGGGCAAGTGATAACTTTAGAAACAACCCTGAGGATCTAAGAAAAATTTTCGTTCGTTCAAATGATGGTGGCATGGTGCCATTAAATTCAGTAGCAACGCTTACAAGATCGATCGGACCTGATATCGTTGATAGATTTAACCTCTTCCCTGCGGCGAAGATCATGGGCGATCCAAAACCTGGCTACACATCAGGCGATGCGATAAGAGCGATACAAGAGGTCGTAAATGACACACTAAGTAGTGATGAGTACGCTATAAGCTGGGCTGGAACGGCGTATCAAGAGGTAAATTCTCAAGGAACAGGCACGGTCGCCTTTATCTTTGGTATGGTCTTTGTCTTTTTGATCCTTGCGGCTCAGTACGAAAGATGGCTCATCCCACTTGCAGTCATCACTGCCGTGCCGTTTGCGGTATTTGGCTCGTTGCTAGCTGTTTGGATAAGAGGGCTGACAAACGATATCTACTTTGAGATCGGACTCTTGCTACTCATCGGTCTAGCGGCCAAAAACGCCATTTTGATCGTAGAATTTGCTATGCAAGAGCGCGAGAGTGGAAAAAGCATATTTGAATCAGCTGTAAATGCGGCCAAACTTCGCTTTAGACCTATCGTAATGACCTCGATCGCATTTACTCTAGGCGTTTTCCCAATGGTTATAAGCACTGGTGCTGGCGCTGCATCTCGTCACTCACTAGGAACTGGCGTAGTTGGCGGCATGATCGCTTCTACTACGATAGCGATATTTTTCGTGCCTATGTTTTACTATTTGCTTGAAAATTTAAATGAAAAATACTGGAAAAAGGGAGCAAAAAAAGATGAAAAATAAGGCGTTTATACTTATAACAGCGGCGTTTTTGGCTGGTTGCTCGTTTCGCCCAGATATGCCAAATGTGGATACAAATTTTACCTCAACATACACTTTCGAGACAAGCGATATAAGAGATCTTTGGTGGAAGGAATTTAAAGATGAAAATTTAAATATTCTTGTTGAAAGTGCGCTTGAGAAAAATACAAATTTACGCATTGCCTATTTAAATTTAGAGAAGGCAAAGGCGAGCCTTGGCGTTGCTGAGGCTAGCTTGCTCCCTGGGGTAAATTTAAATGTAAGTTATACCAAAGCAAAAACCAGCGGTGAAACTTACACTGGGCAGCCTCAAACACGCTATAGAAGCTCTAGCATAAATTTAGGGCTAAACTATGAGATAGATCTCTGGGGTAGAGTGCGAAATAGCGTGCTTGCAGCTAATGAAAGCTTAAATGCTAGCAAATTTGACTACGATAGCGCCAGACTAAGCCTTAGCTCAAGTGTGGCGAAAAGCTACTTTGCTCTAGTGTCGCTAAACATGCAAGAAGCGGTGTTAAAAGAGACACTAAAAACCTACGAAGATACGCTAGCGCTTCGCAAGACGCAGCTTGATCTTGGTGGCATAAATGAGATGACCTATCTGCAAAGTAAAGCTGAGGTTGAAAGGGCAAAGACTAGTCTAACTTCAGTGCTAAACTCAAAGTCGCAAGCGCTTACTTCGCTAGCCATCCTAACTGGCAAGAGCAATGATGAAATTTTAAAAGGAGCCATTGCTAGTGCGCAAAATTTACCAAGCTCGCCAGAGATAAAGGCTGGCATCAGCTCAGATGTCTTACTTAGAAGAAGTGACGTGGCAAAGGCGCTAGCAGATCTAAAAGCTACAAATGCTCTTGTGGGCGTGGCAAAAGCTGATTATTTCCCTACGATCTCACTCACTGGACTTTTGGGCTTTACAAGTATTGATTTTGAAAATATATTTGTAGGAAATGCCAATACTTGGAACATAGGTGGCTCTTTAGCTCAAAAGATATTTGACTATGGCAGGACAAAAAACAATGTCCGAGTTGCTGAGACAAACGAGCAAATCGCGGCCGTCACTTACGAAGCGACTGTTAGATCAGCCCTTGGTGAGGTTAGAGATGCCCTTATATCAAGGCAAAACGCGAAGCTCTCTTTGGATCAGGTAAAAAATTTGCTACAATCGCAGCAAAAAATTTATTCGCTTGCTAAAGATCAGTATAACGCTGGCTATATCGGTCACTTAGAGCTTCTTGATGCACAGAGGAATTTGCTTCAAGCAAAGCTTCAAGATATCTCAGCTAAGCTTGATGAGGTAGATAGCGCGGTTGAAGTTTATAGAGCACTTGGCGGCGGATTTAAGGTAGATAAATAAACTCAAAAAGGAGAAAAGTTGATGACTAAGATTTTAAATTTCTTATTTTCTTGGGGATTTTTTGTTTTTGCTATCGCTCTTGGCGTAGCATTATGGTTTGCGATAAATTACGTGGATACCATTAGGCTTGAGTCAAGCTTTTATGATATCGGCGAGATATTTATGATGGCAGCTGTTTTTGGTATCGTTTTTTACCTTATTGCAGCGATATTTGTTATACCTATTAGGGCGATGACAAAAAAGGCCTAAATCCTCTTTTCATCTAAGAATTAAATTTCTTAGATGAATCCTCAAAACATCTTATAATTTTCTTTTTACTTATTTAAATTTGAAAGAGTAGAAAGGGCGAAGATCGCCCCTTGAAGCATAAAATTTGATTATTTTGCGCTTTTGCAGCCGCATGTGCAGCCTAAGATCCTATAAATGATAGCTCCGATAATAGCTCCAACGATAGGTGCAACCCAGAAAAGCCAAAGCTGCTCTAGTGCCCAAGTGCCTTGAAATATCGCAACGCCAGTTGAGCGAGCTGGATTAACCGATGTGTTTGTGATAGGTATCGAGATAAGGTGTATCAGCGTCAAGCCAAGGCCAATAGCGATCGGTGCAAAGCCTTTTGGAGCACGCTCATCAGTCGCACCTAGGATAATGATAAGGAAAAACGCAGTTAGAACGACCTCTGCAACTAGCGCTGAGACTAGATTATAGCCATTTGGTGAGTGCTCGCCGTATCCATTACTAGCAAAACCGCTCGCAGTAGCGTCAAATCCAGCCTTGCCTGAAGCGATAAGATATAGCACGCCAGCAGCTGCGATCGCTCCGATAACCTGTGCGATGACGTAAGGCACGAAGTCTTTTTTGTCAAATCTTCCGCCGACCAATAGACCAACTGAGACAGCTGGGTTGAAGTGTCCGCCACTGATGTGACCAACTGCGTAAGCCATCGTAAGAACTGTAAGACCAAAAGCAAACGCAACACCCACAAAACCAATACCAAGCTCTGGAAAAGCCGCGGCAAATATCGCACTACCGCAACCTCCAAAAACTAACCAAAATGTGCCAAAAAACTCGGCTAAATATCTCTTCATTTTCTCCCTTTTAGGTAAGTTAAAAAGGGCGATTTTAGCAAAAACGTGTGACATTACAAAATATTGTAAAGGTAAAGTTTTATGTAAATTTACTTGTGGTTTTGGGTTAAAATTTTTAATACTTTATTCAGCCAGTATTTATTGTTCTATCATCGTAAATTTTTTATTTTAATGCTGACTGACATAATATCGACAACTCACACAAAACAATATTCAAAATAGGATATAAATTTCAGCAGCATCAAAACTATGTTGCTTATCTAAAATCTAGTAAATTTACCAATTTTATGCGCCGCTATCGCCATCCAAAATTACTTCTATTCCATTATTAACTTTTTTAAAATCAACATTGAATAGAGATTCGTTAGAACAGTCATTGTATTCTAGTTTGAGATAGTCTTTACCAGCTCTTGTTAGGTTGAAATAGCATGTGTTTTCACTATCTTCTGGTCTACTTTTAAATTTATATTCAAGTCTTATGGTTTTATTTAAATTTGGCATTTTCATCTCTTTGGAGGCGCTCTTATATATCTCTTTTCTATCGTCTTGAAAGTATTGTTTTAAATATTGCTTGTACGCCCCAAGCAAATCTGTATTTTTATATATACACTTTGACGCAACGCAGCTATAATCGCCATTGCAAATTTTTTCTTCATAGCCCTCATCACAATCAACTACAATCTCACTTGACCAGCAAAACATAGATATTGCACTTACTGTAAGCAGTATTTTTTTCATAATTTCCTCCAGAATACTTTTATAAATTTATAACTACTTACCTGATTTTACCCTTTATAATGTCTAATCACAATATAGATAAAATTTAAAAATTAAATAAGACACAAAGACTAACATGCTCCATATAAAGTCTAAATAAGCGAAAATGCTGTTATCGCTTAATATTGAGCCACAAACAACCTCTGAATTTATATAAATTAAGCCAAGCAATCCAATAAAAATCATTTATGATAGTTAAATTATCGTAAAAATGATGCTAACCTTACCCAACTACCTAACCATATCTTGTCACGTGTTGCGTCAATAATATATTTTCTCATTATATTTTGGCACTATAAGTTCATTTTCTCCCAGTTTTATTTCATTCATATTTATTTGATTATTATTTTTTACATTAAACATAAAATTTTTAATATTTTTGCATTTATTTACCTCTTCGGTTAAGCACTCTACCTTGTATATAGCTTTCTTTGTTAGGAGATTATAGTCCAAGTTTTGATCTCTTACATTTTTATCTAGCATATCTACGGTAACGCCTATTAATTTCCAAATTTTATCTTTTAAGTCAAGTCTGTATTTATAGGCATAGCTCCACTCAAATCTACCACCACCGCCACTATGGTTTATTGTGATCACTCTATTTTTTATCTCCAAACCTTCAAAAGGATCTCCCATGGCACCACCATCATCAGACTTCATTATTACATTACTAAATTCTTGCCATTTTATCCATTTATTTTCACTATCTTTTTTGAAAATTTGCAAAACTCTATGCAAGTCACTATCTTGCCAAACCACTACCCTTTCATTCACGCTATCACCGTCTAAATCCCCAAAAGCTTCTGAAATTTCAGAAGCAAATAAAAATCTGCTTAGTAAAACTACTATATAAAATATTTTCATTCGAACACTAAACTTTCTCGATTATCATCCATTAATTTTTATCCTCACATACATATACTATTTTTATGTTTTTAATTTTAAATTTATCCAAGAAGTATTTTTAACAAAAGCTCTTTCAAATATTGAAGTGGTAAGTATATTTCAAACTTTACCGTCTTTAAAAATAATAATACAGTCATGTCGTCTTAAAAAAATAAAATAGAATCTTACTTAGCAACAAAAACAGACAATACACTATCCATAGCAATACAACGCCAATCCATTTTACTTTTTTCTGAAGATTGCTTAAGTTTTAAGATTTATGATAGTAGTCGTCAAAGGTCTTATATAGTTATCAGTCTTTTATCATAATCTCAAATTTAGCCACTGTGATATAAATTTAAATTTTTATATTACTAATCATTTTTATTTTTTAGTCTTGAAGCTATTTCCATAACCAATTCTTAAAATTTCTAAAGGATCTGATAAATCACTCCTTCTTTTAAATTTATTATTTGGATCGCGAACAGTCAATGGATCTCTTGTGTTATTTCCATCTGTGTAATATTCAAAGTGAATCATATATATTGTGTATCCTGAAACAACATTAATATGTTGATTTCTATCATTTAATAATTTGCCAGTTTGCCCTAAGAATTGACCTTTTTTTACCCTATCTCCTGCTTTTACAGGAATGTTAACTAACTCCCCATATCTTATTATAATTTTACGGCCTTTGAAATAATGCATAATGGTAACTTGATTTGTTTTACAATAAAAGAAGCTTGTATTTAAGACAATTCCATCTGCTATTGCAACAATCTCTGCATTCGCTAAAGTATATAAATCCCTACCCGCATGTCTTCTCTTGCCACCGCTTCTGCCACTACCAAAAGAGGCCTGATGTGCTCCTGGCGCACTAGCCCAGTAATACCTACTATGAACTCCATCTTTATCATTTAATGGCTTTACTTTAAGAGGGAAGATTATCTCATTATCCTCCTCAATAACTTCAAGGCTAACACTCTGGGTATTTTCTAGTTTAACTCTTTGCTTTACTTCATTAAATTTGGAGATAAATTTACTTTTATTTTCACTATTTATTAAATTTATTCCATTTTGGAAATTAGATATTGAGCTTTTAGTGTTGTCACCTGATGCATAAATTTCCAGAAGTGCTCTAGCAGGTCTATTGCGATCATTTATAGAACAATAAGCCAACTCTTTTAACTTATGATCTTTATAAATACTTATGCTTTGAGAATTTATATTTGAGCTTATATAGTATCTTCCCTTGGCATTATCTGTTTTTTTAGTGTCATTAATCTCATTAATAAAAGCATTTGACAAGCTTGCATCAAAGCTTAAACTCTTATCCGTATGCCCAAATTCATATATATAAAGTTTATTATTTTCATATTTTAGCTCCATAGGAACCCTAAAGTCTGCTCTTATATGTGTCTTGCCATATCTTGTCTTATAAGATGGGCTTCTTAAATATGCAAAAAATACTATCGTGCTGTTATTTTCTTTTAGTTTTTCAAGCAACTCCTTATCTTTTATGTCATTTTGCGGAGTAAAGCTTATCTCTTTACCTTTAAATTTATCACCTTCTAATACTATATATCCTGTAGGATTATTATCCTTTATCTCTTTGTTGTATTCATCTTGTCTTATGATCTCATAAGCCCAGTTTATATCTTTATAGTTATCATCGCCTTTATTTGGTTTATACATTGCCTTTAGTTTAATAGCTTCTTTTACATTTAGCTTGCCTGTATTTTCTATAACAACATTAGTTATGTTATTTGCGATATCAACAAGTGAAGTTTTTAGATCATATGTAGTACTGCCTTCAGCTTTTTTCTTTGCTTCGACTGATATAACGCCATTATCACTCATGCTATGAATTTCTTCTGTGGAGTGATCCTTACTAAGATCTCGTGAAGCCAATATCATCTTTGTAGTCTTTTTAAAAGCACTTTGATCTTTATCCTGTATGAGATTTATATTAAATTTAGCCGTATATGAGTCTTTATCTGCTTCATTGTCGCTAGAACCATTTTTTTCTAGATAGTAAGACTTATATACCTTTTTATCTTCTCCATTATGCAAATAAATTTTTTTGATATCTGTGCTGTTTTGATTTTCATCAGTGATAATTAAATCCGAAACAGTCAGATCGAAATTTCCTTTATGAGTAGTTGAAACACTTGGCTCTTTATCTGATAGTTTTAACTTTATATTAAACATTGAAGAAGCTTTATCGTTTCTTAGATTAAAGTTATTTTCTTTGGCAAAATTTAGTAGATTAAAGTTTAGGTTGTTAAAGAAATTTAAGGTTAACTTATTTGTATTATCAAAAAAATACTTTCCATCTTGAGAAACAAACTTGCCAGTATTATCTTTGTAAAGAGTTACCTCTGTACTTGTAGATGGAACTATAAATTTTATATTGTCGTTTTTATTTGTATTGTAAGGATTATACTTATAGTTAGTTAGTATGATCTTGCTCTCTTCTTTTTTTCCTGATGGATTTAAATTTACACAATCAAGATGTGTCTTATCCGCTAAGATGATGGTAAGTTTTGTATGTTTAGGCTGATATGGTGCTATTGGTTGAGCTGACTTATAAGGAAGTATTAGTAAAATTTCCTCTTTAGACTCTTCTTTAAATTCAGAATTTCTCTCTCGCTCTTCTAATGCCTTGTTTATCTTTGAGATGTTATTGGTGCCATCGGAATTTAAATTTACAACATATATATTTTTAAAATCAAAAACAGTACTTGTTACTTCTTTTATAAGAGAGTGGAATTTATTCAAAAAAGGTGCAACCACATCTTTTATCTTGCTATATTTAAACGAAAAATGGCCGGTAAGATTCCTGCTTGTAGCATCTTTTTTAAAAGAGCTAATATTTTCTTCTGTAAAATTTCTTTTTTCATATGCTTGTATATATTTAATCATTCTTTGTTCATTAAATTTAAATATATTTAAGCTACTAAAAATATTTATTACCGCTTCAAAATCATCCTTATATATGAGATCAAAAATATCTGATTCCCACAACCTTCTTTTGGTTAGACCGTTTAGCTCCTTGCCTCTTTGAGTGTTTATGGTATAACGTAGATGAAACCATATTAAAAATCTATCTCTTTGCGATACAGCTTTCATAAGATCTGAGCCATAGTGATTGTATGCTCTTGAGACTAATGCCAGCCTTTCGTAGGATTTTGGAATGTTACTATTGACTTTATTTTCATAAGTACTAAGAGTTAAAGAGTATAGTTTATATGCATTATCTCTTGTTTTTAAATCTAAGCTTAAATTTTGAATAGAGCCAAATTTACTTAATGCTGCTGAGGTTGTTATTTTTCCATTTTTATAGTCTTTTAAAACCAAAGTCTCTTCTTGCGTTAATTGCCATTTATCTCCAAAGACACCTCTATACATTTTTGTAATTTGAGCTATATCATTTACTTTTAAATCAAATCCATAGCCAATAGCGATATTTCCTTGATTAACATTTTTATAATTATCAGCGTAAGGCTTGAGAAAGCGTCCTGACTTAACTAATTCAGAGTTTGGATGCACTTCTATGTTGCACATGAATATGCCCAATAATTTGCCATATTCATCTTTGCTTAGCTCTTTAAAGATCATTTATCTTTCCTTATAAATTCTCCATTCCAATATGGATCAGTTCCTTCTCCGCAACCATAATCTATAAGTATATTTGCGCACTCTTTTGCATTTGTTTCTGGTTTGGTAAATTTAAAGCCTTTACCTGTTTTTATGATATTTGCACTGCATTTTTTACTTTTATCATTTGTTGCTAATCTTAAAACCGCTTCTTTAGAAGAAAGAATTTGTAAATTCATCGCTTTATCATCAACTTCTATCAGGCAAATATTTGCACCTTCGCTATCTTCATCTCCTTTAACGCCATATGTACGGTAACTTTCAAACCTAACATTACAAATATTGTTTTTGCACATCGATATATTCAAATCCTGAATATGCCCACGATAATTTTTTTCATCTAGCATAATCTGATCTTCAAACGAGTAATTTCCTGCCCACTCTTTTGATTCAAAATTTTCATTATCCGAGTATAAATTTACGATTAAAAATAGTATAAAAAAGACATTCTTCATATTATCCTCCGGTTATTTTTACAACGCCTTGATATCTCCGCCGATGACTCTTAGTCCCATGCTGTCAAATATCGCTTTTATGCCGCCAACTTCTATCACGACACTTGCGCCATTTATGGTTACTTTGGTGCTGCCTACTTGGTGGATGATCTCATTTTTAGCATTGACCTCGTATGTCGTCTCGATCTCGCTAAACTTAGAGTCTGCCATCTCGGTGTGCTGCGCGGCTGTTTTTGTTGTGAAATTTGACTTAGCATTTATGTCGATGTAGTTGTTTGCCTGAAGCACGATATGCTCGTTACTAAACTCATTTATACCCTTTTGAGAGTTTAGCTTGTAGCTACCATCTATGTTTTGCTCTTTGGTACCTTTTATCTCTTTAGTCTCATCGTTGTGTATGGTTGTGTTGAGGTTTGATTTTATCTCGACAAATTTGTCATTGCCGACAAACTCGTGTCTATCTTGACCAACTCTAGTTGTATCATCAACAGCTACATTTAGTGTATTTGAGACGCCTACTACCGTATCTTTTGAAAGTCCAACCGTCGTTAGATACTCGCCACCGACATTTACGTTTTTAGCAAGATCTATCGTTTGGATATGTGCTTTTTTGACCCTCTCTGTATAGCTGCCGTGTACCTGCGAGCTCTTGTCATTTAGTATCGTTTGTGAAAAGTCGTTATTTACTAGCTCATCGTAGTCTTTCTCGGCTTTTACATAAATTTGCTCTTTGTTTTTTAAGTTTGATAGAGTGATCTCGTTTATACCAGTCTCGTTTGCGCCGATCGTTTTTGAGCTAAGCGATGTTTGATGGTAGTTGTTATCTACATTTACTAGTGGCATATTTGAGGCATTATAGAGGCTACCGCTTACCACTGGGTTGTCTATGTCGTTTTGCAAAAATGAGATGATCACCTCATCGCCGACCCTAGGTATCGCAAAGAAGCCAGAGCTGTTGCTTGCGATAGGTGTGATCACTCTTAGATAGGCACTTTTATGATAGCTTGCGTTTATGGTGTCGTCTTTATCTATCTGCTCTTGCGTGCTAAAGGCGTTTAGTCTTACCTTTACTCTGCCGTAACTATCCGTATGGATGGTGTTTGTTTGGCTATTTAGCCCATCTTGTCCTACGACAAGGCCTAGAGTGATGTCAGGCGCTTTTGGCTTTTGCTTGTAGCTTGGTACAAATTTCACGCTGCTTGGGATGATGCTTAGCTCATTTGTATATGAGCTTATAAATTTCTTATCTTTTAAAGGGACATTGTCACCTAAATTTAGAGTATTTTCTAAAACACTTTCGTCTATATAAGTGTGTTTTATAGCTATTATTTTAAACTCATACTCGCCACTACTTTGATCTATGGCGACTGAGATATTGTCGTTTAAATTTAGAGCAAAGACGTTTGAGCTAGCGACAAATTCTTTCAAAAGCATATCGCTTCTTAGCTTTTTAAGATAGGTGCTGACCTCAAGCAACCTCGTATCACTAAATGAATACTCATCTAAATTTATATGCTTATCATAGATATTTACCTGCTCGTCAAATATCTTCTCATTTTTGCTCTCTAGCACGTTTGGATAGGCTGTGTTTTGAAATGAGTGGGTGAAGCTGTTTGCTTTTAGAGTTTCGCTCTTTGTTATTTTATTTATGTGTTCGCTTGCAAGGTTGTTATTTAAATTTACATTAAAGCTTACTTTTCTAGCCTCTTTACCTTTACTCGGTTCGCTTTGTGTTAGGCCTTCAGCTTGGTTGCTGTAAGCTAGGATAAAGGTATCATGAAAGTAAATTTTCTCATTATCTTCGTAAAAATATATGCCACTATCATGGCAAAGTCTTGTTATAAAGGCTAGGTCGCTTTCGTTGTACTGCGCTATAAATTCTTTTTTATTGTAGCTATTTTTGATATTTGAGAAGTCTAGCTCTTTAGTTAGCCTTTGCTTGTTAAAAGACAAAATTTCTTTTACTACTTCAAGCACGCTTTGGTCTGTGTAAATTCTATTTGCTCTATTGATACTTAGTCTATATAGCGAGGATGTGAGTTTAAATTTGAAGAAGTATTTTTTGTCTATATTTGTACTGCTATCGTCATCAACGCCTAGATACTCGACATCGCTTACTATGCCGCTAAAGTAGATATAGTCGCTGCCATTATTGCTTGGGATTATACTCTTGTTTGTAGAAGATGGTCTTTTTATACTTAGCTTCATACCCTTATCAAGGTATCTATATATACCAGTTTGAGCGTTATCATTATATATGCTCTCTAAATTTTCATAAAGCGGGTTTTTGACTAAATTTATATAGGCAAAGCACTCTATGCTAAATATATCTTCTAAACTCTCATTTATATCAGCCCTTGTAACTATAAATTTATCGTTTGCTATCTGAAGAGTAGAGAAGGCATCGTTAGAATCATCTTGTTTAAGGACATCAATAAGCATTTTTTTATTATTCAATGTATCATTATTTATGGTCATGGTGTAATCCTGTTTTTTAAAATCATATAAGCATTTGTTAAGTTCTTCAATAGATTTATGGCGCTCTCTAGCTTCAAAAGCCGTATCTGCTATATCTTTTGACAGCTTATCTAAGGTGTCTTTAGAGTTATCCATAAAATTTTCTACTCCTTTTGGTCCTAAATACGATCCAACAATTGCAGAAGCAACTATTAGATGCGGTTGTTTTGTAAATTTGCTCATGCTTTTTACTCCAGCAATGGCACCTTGCATGCCAGCCCAAACTTTGGCAACTGCCTTTGGCACCTCATATGTCGGATTACTTGAGGATATTGATTGTAAAACACTTGCCGTATCTGATACTTTTCCAACTCTACTAGATACAATACCAACGGCAAATGTTAATGTTTTACCATCTCTGAAACTTTTTGTTGCTTCATCAAGCCCTGTTGCAACAGTACCTAAACGATCCAATAAGTTATTATTTGTTGTTTTATTTATGTCTTTTATTTCCTGAATTGCCACAACTAGTCCTTAATTATCTATATGCATATTTTTTATGCCAAAAATTTTATAAAAGGTAACAGATATTGATACTGCTAACAAATAAACCCCAAACCCTGAAAAAAGAGCTTGAAAAAGAGAGATAACTATAAAAATTTCGAGCTTGCTTTGAAACATTACACTATAGTCCCAAGCAAAAAAGCTTATACCATCTGTCACTATATAACCAGTAGAATATACATAAATAGCAAAAATGCTAAATGAAAATCCAAAAATTAGCCATTTAAAATCAAGTCTTTTTATTGTTTCTGATGTTTCAATGTTATAAAAAATAAAGAAACGGCATATAGTATAAAAAACAGCTTCCAAAGCCCATAACAAGCCAACTATCCACATATAACTTACATAAAATTCTATCTCTTCTTTAAAAGAGCTAACTCCACTAAAAATTTCTATATTAATAAAATACTGCTTCATAAAATTTACAAATTCTTGGCATGTTTGAGACTTACTTAGTAAATCGCTTGGCAATATAAAGATACCCAAAGAAAAAACAAAATAACTTATCAAAATAAAAATAGTAACCATCTTATCATGAGCTTTATAGTATCTCACAAGCAAATTACCTATTATATTTTCTTTTATATTTTTATTAAATTTCATTAGTTTGTCCATGAAATACTAAATACACTGGCTTAGTTAGTGATGATGTTGGTGATGTTATGTT
This sequence comes from Campylobacter concisus, assembly GCF_902460675.1. Classification (GTDB taxonomy): domain Bacteria; phylum Campylobacterota; class Campylobacteria; order Campylobacterales; family Campylobacteraceae; genus Campylobacter_A; species Campylobacter_A concisus_AJ. The sequence continues at coordinate 277,477 of NZ_CABPUQ010000001.1, forward strand.
TTTGTCCATTTGTTGCTCTTTCAATCTTTTTTCGTTTTCTTCTTCTTGTAATCTTTCTTCAAATTCTTTAATATCAGCATCATTTAATTTAATCGTAGGCTTTGACTCTTCCAGTATGCCAAGCCTTTTTGCCTCTTTATATTTTCTGAATTTAATTTCTGTTTGATCGTCTATGCCTCTTTTTACTCCTTCTCCAGCAGCATCAAAAATTTTGTCCATTAGTGGAGGTTTAGGATAAGCTCTTATAAAAGCATCTACATTGTCTTTTGCATTTTGTGAGGTAGTTTTTTCTTTAAAGTCTTTCAAATCAGTGTTATCATTTTTTACTTCAAGTTTCTTCTTGCTTATATTAAATAAATCCATTACCTATTCCTGCCTTCTACTAACTCATCAAATTCTTTTTCGTCATTTACAATTTTTAAAATAGATTTTAAAACGACATAATCTTTTGGGTCTTGCCCATGATCTAATAGTTTTTTGATCAGTTTAAATTTCTCTTCTTTAAATTCCTTATATTTTGGTGTTTTTATAAATTTAAGCAATTCTTTACTGGCTCTTTTATTCTCTATTGGAACTCCATTACTATTAAAAAAAAACGAAAAGTCAAGCCCTATTGACGTAGATAGCCAGCCATTTGGAGTAGCACCCTTGTCTAAAAGCATGTCAATAGTTCTAGTTTTGTTTGCATCGTAAGCAAATTCTAATAAATTCGATCTAGCCATTAAATTATTTAATTTTACGCTAGCATTAGCATCACAACCCAGTTTGTCTATATAATATTCTATGTATTTAGCGGTATTTTCATCAGTTATTTTTTTATCAAAAATAACCCCAAACATATCCGTGCAATTTGCTTCGTGTGAATATAAAGATGTTATGAGAAATATGATCATAGCTAGGTGTTTCATATCGCATTTCACATATCATGGTGTTTTAAAAGATAATGATAAAAAGGGCTCATTTGTGTCCTTCCAACGAGAAGATTGATATCCCTAGGGAGGATCCCTAGGTTATTTTTTAAGCTTTTTTAGTAGCTTCTCTCCAGTCATCGCTTCCGCTTGTACCTGCAGCTACGTGCTCCCAAACTATCTTTCTATAGTTCATTGAAACTTTGAAAAGCTCAGTTTTGTCGCTGTTTAGCTTGTCTTGAGCATTTGGACTTACTAGAGTGATATCTGTTATAGTTGCATCTTCTAGTTTTGTAGTAAAGAAGTGCTCAGCGCCACCGCTAGTTGATGTTCTATACCAGTGGATCTCAACCTCTGGAAGTCTCTCGCCTTGAGTTAATGCGTTGTAAAGAAGTGGAACAGCTTTGTTTAAAGATGTTGTAAAGCTAAATGGCTTGTGTACTCTTTGTCCTGATGGTTGGCCACTTTGTGGATCCACTGGAACAGTTACGATGTGAGAAACCTCTTGTGCCATGATCTCATCTTCGTGACCTGACTGATAGCGATTACCGATACTAGCTTCTGTTGAAGCACCACTTGAGATAAGTCCTTGAGTAGAACCTTTCACCTTAATATACACTGGTTGTGACATATTTACTCCTATTAAAAAATTTGGTTATTTTAACTTTTATTAACTTTCTATTTTATTAAAAACATTACTTTTTTAACATATAGCTTTCAAGTGCTTTATGTAATAAATAATTAAACGCCTCTTTATCTTCTTTGGTGCTTTTTGTTACAGCACCAGAGAGATATTTGAAAAATGAATTATTCTCGACTATATCGTACATTTGACTATATAGCTCTTTGCAAATAAGCTTAAGTAAAACAGCATTAACAAGCGTCGTGTTGTCGCTTAGAGGCAGCGTTTTTATAATAGTTTCCATATCTTTTGTATTTAATGTCCTGCTTTGCTCACTTATAGGGCTCATATTTGGCTGTACTTTTATGCTCTCAACTAAATTCATCAAAAGCTCATCCATGCTCTTTGCTGTTAGCATCCTTTGACTATTTATATCTTCTTCGTCAAAATTTTGAGCACTCTCATTTAAATTTAAAGGTACATCATTAACATTTTCATTTAAAGTGATATCTTTTTCTTCATCTATGAGAGAATTTATCTTTGGCTCTTCTTTAAAATCAACATTTGAGATTTTTCCAACTGGCTCAAATTCTTTATTATCAAGCTCATCAAAATTTTTGGTATTTTCTATGATCTTGTGAGCTTTACCGACATATTCGTCTATCCTAGAAGGATCTATAAATATAAATTTAAGCTCTCCTATCCTAAAAATATCTCCTGGATTTATCACGCTTTCATAATCATCAGGTAACTTCGAATAAGAATCGCTATAAAATATCTCGCATCCTTCATATCCGCAAATGGTGAAAACTCCCTCTTCAAAGCCTATATGAGCGTGCTTTGAAGCTATAGAGCCGCTTGTATCACTGCACGGAAATTTAACCGTATCTAGCGAGCCTATGTCCCCACCGTTTTCATCAAAAATGACATACTGCGCCAAAAAGCTCGAAGCTTTATCAAAATTTTGTATAACCGCTGCTATTTCTTGCATATTTTTTCCTTAATAAAGCATCTTTCTTGGCAAATCAATCGTTGGTATGATATTCATAAGCTCTAAAAGCTCTCCGCCATTTGGAGTAACTTCAAAGCCAAAATATGACTCTTTTTTACCATCAAAGTTAAGCGTACTAACGCCAATGCTGCTGAAATTTGAAGCCTTTAAGAGCTTGTACCAGCCCCACTCACCATCAAAGCTGATCTCTTTTTTATCACTGCCTGCATTTGAAACTGCATTAAATTTAAACTGCGTTGAGATATCAAAGCTTTTACTTGAGACAAGTAAATTTGATGGGATCGTATGATCATACGCCAAAGAGTTATTTGCGTAGCCTATATTTATATGGCTGAAATTTGCCGATAGATCAACTGCTTTTAAGTTATAGTTTAGTTTTAGCTCGTCATTTGAATCAAGCATTAAATTTGAAATTCTATCGATATAAGCGATATTTTCAAGGAAACTTTTATTAAATCTTAGCTCTTTTGCATATTTTGGTCTTACCTTATAGCCACTGCCAGTTTTACTTAAAATTTGTTTTAGATATTTATCATAAAAGCTATTCCAAGTTCCGTCCTTGCCAAAAAATCTCTTAAATTCTTCGATGCTAACGGCCTTTGCTGAGTTTTCATTAAATGGATAATAAGGTTTTATAAGACTTTCAAAGTCGTCAAGAACATCATCTTTATAAGCAGTTGCTAAAAGTGATGAAGCTCCGTTTTCTACCTGTTTCCAAGCAAGCTTTGATAGCTTTTGATAGTACTCATTTAGCTCATCAGGAAGCTTTTTAGCGTCATTGTTTAACACAATAAATGGGTCATTCTCATTTTTTATGCCATTTATCGCATAAACTATCTTGTCGTCACTGCTTTGAAGCATCTCAAAGTTATAGTCGCTAACTTTTTTATATACATTTGTGACGTCATTGCTGATAAGATCTAGCGATCCGTCAGAATTTAGCGCATGATAGTTTGTAAATTTAGTACTAAAGTCTGCAAATACACGTTTTATCTCGCTTGAAGCAAAACCTAGAGAGTAGATGTATTTTAGTAAATTTTCATCATTTAAATTTGTATTTTGATTAGTTAATTTTATAAGAGAATTTAGTGGGTTTTCTCTTTTTGACAAAATTTCAAGCTCATCGATAACCTCTTTTTTAGTAGCAAATTCATTTGGCTCGATCGCTCTTAAAATTTGGTTCCATTTATCAGCGTAGTTTTGCAAGTAAAGCTCTACAACTGCAATGCTTAGCTCTTTTTTCTCATTTGAGCCAATATCTTTTAAAGATGAGTTAGTATCCATAAGCCATGACTCGATGCCCGCGGTCTCATCGATGTTTGAGCTAAGTTTTGCCAAGAAATCTCTTAAATTTTCTTTTGTATAAATTCTATTAAATGGATTAAATGCCTCTTTTTCTTGAACTACCTGGTTTAAATTTTCAACCTCTTTTTTGATGTCGTAGAATGATTTTTCATCTTTAAATGATATAAACTCAAGTATCGAGTAGAGCCTTTTTGCTCTTTGAACAGGTGTTAGCTTGGTATTTGCTGCACTTTGGGCGCTCTGATCTGCTGAAATGCTTAAATTTTTAGCATTTAAAATAGCTTCAATGTGTGCTAAAAACTCATCCTTGGCAACGCCATATTTTTCAAATTTATCCCAGTTTGCAGCTATCCAAATTTTAAATAGATCTACGTTTGTATAGTTTTTATCAAAAAGTGAATCATACATATAAAAGGCTTTTATAAGTTTATCTGGATCACTCTCTGTTTTTAGGATATTTTCCATCTCAGTTAAAACTGTATTTTTGAAAAAGTCAGCGCTAAGATCGTAATAAAGCGCTTTAACAGGTGCAAAACCTTTATAAGAGGTATCAAGAGTGATGTACTCAAATTTAGTATCGCCGCTAAAGATCCTTGGATAGTCGTTTAGACTTTGTTTTAGCAGATTTAAAAGCTCGATCTTTTGTGTAGCAGTAAGGTCTTTATACCTTTTGTTATCAAGATAGTTAGAAATTTTATCTACGTTGTTAGCCGCAATTTGCTCTTTTGTATTTTTGATATTTAAAATATAACTAGAAGCAAAATAAACTCCCACACAAAGTGCAGCCACTAGGGCGAAATTTACAAATTTAATAAATCTATTTTGTGCGCCAAATTTCGTTACATTTGCTTTAAAAGCAATCTCTTTTAAAAATGATTTTACAAAGTAGCTTTGTTTGCTGTAATTATTTACCGCTCTAAGAAGTGGTTTTTTGATGCTATATTTATCACAAATTGTATTTGTAAGGTAGTTTATAGGAATGTTTTCTTGATATGCACTTACAAAATAAACTCCGTTTATAACAGATGTGTTTTTAAGAGCATTTTGAGAGCTTAGTTTTGTAACAAAGTCTTTTACTAGCACAAAGAAATTTTCAAGCTGTTTTAAGAACAGATATGAGCGTTTTTTATCTTCTAGCATGTGCGAGATCGAGTTTTTGCTCATTAGGTGTTTAAATAGTGAGTTACTTAAGCCCTTAAGCTCTGTCTCAAGTGTTTGGGCGGTGAAATTTGAGTCTAAATTTATACCAAGTGCTTTGTTTGCCACGTCTTCATTAAATAATTTGAAATAATCACCCATACCATCTATAAGATCAAGCTTGCTAAAGACTACGTAGATAGGAAATTTAATGCCAAGGTGCTTCTCGCAGTCATTTATCCTCTTTACCATATATCTGATGAGCTCGTCAAAATACTCTTGAGTGCCTTCTAGGAATTTTTTAGTATCGATGATAAGCACGGCGCCGCTTAGTCTTGAGTTAAAATCATTTCTCTTTAAAAAGTGTAAAAACTCGTTCCAAACGCCTTTTTTAAGTAGATAGTCTCTATTTTTCTCTACATCATCTTCAGGAAGCTCCTCTGTTGCGGTTGGCTGATAGAGGCTCTCTTGCGCAAAATGAATGCCCTCAGTATCTAATAGTGCTCCAAATTTTGATACATAAAGGTTAAAATTTGTCGTACTTTGGTGTATCTTTTTATAAGTATCCAGGCTATCAGATAGAGGAAATTCGATATTTGAATAGTTTATAAAAGCACTTTTGCCAGCGCCCTCGTTGCCTATTATCATTATTAATGGCAATTTTTTAAAATTTATATCTTTCTTCCAAGTCGTTTTGGCGTCTTTTAGCGAAAGTAAGAAATTTCTCTTTGCCTTGCCAAAACTATCCATTGACTCTTTTTTTATCTCTTTTAGTTTGTCGTTTTTCTCATCTTTGCGTGATGCAAAATAGTTCATCAGCGGTCTAAGCAAGACAAAAAACAATATAACTGCCCAAAAAGCAACTAGCACGCTAACTCGTGAGCTAACGCTAGCAAAGCTGTATATATCGTTAAATGCTACAAGCGGGGCATAGAGCCAAAACAAAACACTAAGAGCGATAGAAGTTACTAAAACAACACTGTGTTTAAACCTAAAAAATGTGAAAAATCTGCGTAAGTAGTCGATAAATGCCATAGCTGCAAATCCTTTTACAAATAAATATATTTCTTTTATGTAATTATATCAGATTTTTTTGATTTTGGAGTTAAATTTTATGAACAAAGTCTAAATTTTATAAAATTTGACATTTTTTTATCATTTTTAAGCCTTGAACCAAAGCCAATTTGACTACTTGTATATTTTGATCCAAGCTTAAACTGCATCTTGTGAGAGTAATTTATCTTCAAATATAAATCAGAAACAAATTCATCATTAGTAAAATAAGAAAGAGTCTCTTGAAGCTCTTTAAATTTATCTTTTGTGGGGAAGAAATTCACAGCCTCTTCGTACTCTATGCCGTTTATAAAGACTGCGATCTTAGTTTGTTTTTCAAAAAGCTTTTTTCCAAGGATGAAATTTTTACCAAGTGTCCTATTTTTATGGCCTAAAGAGTTTAAATTTGATGGGGCTATGAAAATTTGGTTTGGTAAATTTTCAAGTATAAAAAGCTTATCTTTTAGCCCAAAGTGGCTCTGAAGCGCAAATTCAACCTCTTTTTTTGGCCTTCTTTGGCTAACTGCAAGTGGCGAAAATGGCAGAAACTTCTTTGCCAGCTGCTTTTCTTTTATATTAAGCATATCAAGTAAGATCTTTGAAATTTTATCATCAAGCTCATCTTCAAAAGATCTTGCGTAATTTTTCAGACTAATGCTGTCAAAAAATAGCCAAAGCAAGTAGTTGTCAAAAAAATCAAAAAATAGTTCATAGCTATTGTCATTAGTCTTTGAAATTTTCTCTAAAATGTAGCTTGTTAGGTGCGAGCTGCTTCCTAAAAGGCCCATAAAATTTACAATTATCTTTGTAAGCTCCTGCTCATCTAAGCTCTCGAGCTCTTTGATCGGGTAGGCAAAACTTGAGCTATTTTTTAAAAATATCTCGCTTCTATCCCTATTTTTTAGGATATTTTTTATCAGTTTAAAAAAAGAAGCTTGGCTTATCTCTTCGCTCATACTAGCTCTTTCGTGCCGCTTAAAAACCCATAATCAAATAGAATTTTACTCTTTACGCACTTGATCTTAAGCTCGCAAAATGAGTTGATAGAAGCAAATTTTGATAAAAACTTAGCCAAATTTATACCTAGGACATAGACATTTCCAAGGCTTTCAAACTCGCTCTCATCTATATAAAATATACAAAGCACTCCTCTTTTTGCAAAGCCTCCATCGACCCTGTGGATCTGTTTTGTTTTTATCTCATAAAGTGAGCTAGAAAATTTCTTCAAAAACTCATCATCAGGTAGCATAAAGGCATTAAGCAGTGCCAAAAAAGAGCCCTTGTTTAGTATGCTTTGATAGCTAAATGACAAGATACTAACTAGCCTCCAGAGTAAATTTCCATCTACATTTACACGTTTTACGCTAGTTGGGATAGTTAAATTTTTGGTTACTACGCCTTGGTGATTTTGGATTTTGTTTATCTCGCCTAGTTTTAGACTAGTTGGCAGGTCACCGTTGCAGCAAAGCGTCTCGATGCTCACGGTCTGCTCTTTAGTGTCATTTTTAAAAAATGAAATTTCTTTGTAAGAGTTTAGCTTCATATCTATTTTGTTGCTTACAAAGTAATAGTCCTTTGATCTTTGGCTATTTAAAAACTCAAACCTCTCAAAGCTTTTGTAGTTTTTAAGTATCCTTTTTTCATTATTGCTGCTGTGAGCGACGACCTTTGTGATAGAGACTATCTCGTAAGCGTTTATGTTTGAGCGGTCGATGAAAATTCTATATTCGCTTCGTTTGTTGTTATTTTGTATAGGCTCGGCACCTTTGGCAAACAAATTTATCGCTGGCGTGGCAAAAAGGGAGAAATACTCTAGCCTTGGCACATAACCATTTGGCATATCTTTTGAAAAGACAAATTTGATGTTAAAGCTTTTTGTGTCAAATCTCTTTAAAAAACAAAGTCCGTTTATACGGATGAAATTTAGTTTAGATGAAAAATACGAAAGCTCTTTTATAAGCTCAAACGCCTCAAAACCAAACTCATCGCTATTTATCAAAGCTTCATCAAATTCATCCAAGCTAAGCTTATCAGCTCCAAGTTTTATCTCCTCATCGCTATCTTCAAAGCTTACGACTATAAATTTCAAGTAGTTTTTTAGCCACATCAAAAGAGTTGAAGAGAAGTATATGTTATCGCCAAGATATAAATTTAAAAAGCTGGTATCAAGCTCTTTGGTGCTAAGTTCATCTTTGGTGATAGATATGTTTAAATTTAAAAGATAGTCGCTTTTGTTGTTTGACATGAAAGCTTTTGATATCTTTAAAGGAAGCAAATTTACGTCATATATCGTCTGAAATTTACAAGCCACGCCGTTTATTGGCTTTGACTCTATGATGCTGCCCTTTGGTATAAATTCTTTTTTTTCTGAAAAGTCATCTCTTAGAGCAAATTCTTGCATGCAAACTGAGGGGAAAGGGTTTGTGTAGCTTGGCATTAAGATATTTATCAAAGACTCAGCTATTAAGGGGATATTTTCATCTAGCTCTTGCCTAATCCTTGAGGTCAAAATAGCCATATTTTCTATGATACTCTCAACATCAGGATCTTTGCTCTTAGTATCTAAAAATGGTGCAACTTTTGGGAAATTCTTTATAAAAAGTGCTCTTGTTTCATCAAGATACGCCATCTCTTTTTGAAAATAAGCTAAATTATTTTCATTATAATCCATTATAAAATCTCACAATATCTATTGTTTTTAAAAATAACCTTTAGCAAATACTCTTTGAAATTGTCGTTTTTATGCTTATAGTTTATGTTAAAGATGATACGCCAAGGCTTTAGCGAGTCATCATAGCCGATAGAGGTTATCTCTATTCTATTTTCGTTTGAGGTGATTAGTTCATATATCGCCATGCCAAGTCTATGGCCAAGCTCGTTTATCTCGACCCCGACCGACCAAAGATCGATGATACTATCATTTAAACGGCCGTAGTTTCCAAGCCTTGAGTTTAAGATAGTATCGATGTGATCTTTGATGTCGCTGTCTAGATCTTTAAAATATGGACGAAATTTTGACTCATCACTAAATTCATATAAAATTTTATCTATCAGCGACATGCTTAAATTTACTCTTTATCCAGCTTACCAACCAAAGAAAGCTCGAAATTTGCCCCCATAAATTTAAAGTGAGGTCTAGCTAGAAGCTCTATCTTATACCAGCCTGGCTCGCCAGCTATATCGCTAACGATGACTTTTGCACTTCTAAATGGCCTTCTACTTCTTACATCAGCTGGTGGGTTTTCTTGATCTGAGATGTACTGTCTTAGCCACTCATTTAAGCCACGTTCAACGTCACTGCGCTCTTTCCAAGTACCGATCTCTTCTCTTTGAAGTACTTTTAGATAGTGAGCCAAACGAGAGATCAAAAATACATATGGAAGCTGTGTGCCAAGTCTGAAATTTGTCTCAGCAGCTTTACCTTCTGGAGTATTTGGGAAAACTTTAGGTTTTAGCACTGAGTTTGCAGAGAAAAATGCTGCGTTGTTGCTATCACGTCTTAGCGTAAGTGTGATAAAGCCATTTTCTGCAAGCTCGAATTCTCTTCTATCTGTGATCAAAACTTCGGTTGGAATTTTTGTCTGAACGCTTCCGTAGTTTTCATAAGTGTAAGTTGGTAGGTCTTTTACAGCGCCACCACCTTTTGGTCCGATGATGTTTCCGCACCATCTATAGTCCGCAAAACTCTCTGTAAGTCTTGTAGCAAACGCATAAGCGCCGTTGCCCCAAAGCATATCATCGTGCTTATCAATGCTTTCGCGGTAGTTAAAGCTTTTTATAGGGTTGTCTTCTGGGATATATGGAGATCTAGTAAGAAATCTATTTACCATACAACCTGTATATTTTGCGTCTTCGTTCTCTCTAAAAGTTCTCCATCTTGTGTATTGAGGACCTTCAAGTAGGCTCTTTAGATCTTTTATGTTTTCAAGTTCGCCAAAGTTATCAAGTCCAAAGAATTTAGAAGATAGCGAAGTTAGAAGCGGAGAGTGGCTCATCGCTGCAATTGATGACATTTTGTTTAAGAAAGTCATGTCTTGGTTTGACTTATCTAGCTCATAGTCAGCAACTATCGCGCCAACTGGCTCACCACCAAATTGACCATATTCAGCTGAGTAAATTTGCTTATAAAGTGTGCTTTGAGTTATATCTAGATTGTTTTCAAAGTCATCTAGAATTTCTTCTTTTGTAGCGTCTAAAAGGTCGATCTTTACGTTTTCGTTGAAATTTGTTCTCTCAACCAAAAATCTAATGCCACGCCAAGTAGACTCTAGCTCTTGAAAAGATTTGTTGTGTAAAATTTCATCCATCTGAGCTGATAAAAGCGTGTCTATATGGGCTATCATCTCATCAAGTGCTAGCTTATTTATCTTCTCTTCAGCATTGTTTGTTGTGATGATATTTGAGATAAACTCGGCAACTCCTTGCTTTACTACGCTATAACTTTCATCATCTTTTGTATATTTGCTCCTTTGCATTATGCTTTCAATGATAGGAGTTTTTACTTTAGTTTCAGACATTTTTATTCCTTATCTTTTTCGTCTTTAAGCTCTAAAAGAAGCTGTTTTCTACTATCTTCATCCTTAATAGCCTCTAAAACCGCTTTTCTAAAATCAGGCATATTGCCCATAGGTCCTTTTAACGCAACTAAAGCTTTTCTAAGCTGCAATAGCTTTTTTAACTCAGGTACTTGGTTGATGATATTGTCTGGATTGAAGTCTTGAATGCTTTCAAAATTTAGATCGATATTTAGATCTTCGCTACCAGAATTTAGTCTATTTTTCACTGAAAATTCAGTATGAATGTCCAAACTTTTCATAACCTGATCGAAATTTATCTTATTTATAGAGACAACTTCGCGATCTTCAAGTGGAGTTTGGTTTTCACCGGTTAAATTTGAAACTACCATCAGCTTTAACGGAAGCTCAACATCTGCTTCTTGGTTGTTTGTTTTTGTTCTATAAACAATGTTTATACGTTCTTTTGGTGGGATTGAATTCTCTGCCATAATAACATCCTTTTTTGAGTAAATGATTTAAGAATTATAATTAAATAAAATTAAAGAAGTTTTAAAAAAACATATTTTATCACAAAAATGTTTTTGCCTTTATATAAATATCTGACAAATAATCCTTAAGCTCAGTGTTTTCTATAAATTTAACTATTTGCGAATATACAACTTTTGCATTATTATCCATGCCTTGGCTTGTAAAAATTTTGGAAAGCTCTAACAAAAAGCTGAGCTCGCTTTGCGAATTTGTTGTATATTTGCTTCTATCAAGGGCTTTTATCAGCTCTTCAAAGCTCATATCTTTTTTCATTTCGTCACTAGAGATAAAATTTGCAGTCTCTTTTTTACTAAAAAATTTAGCACTCTCTTCACTGAAAAATGCCTCTTCACTTTGAAATTTGAGCTTTTTCATATCTGGGAATTTTTCTATAAAATTTAAAGTCATATTAGAAACTAGTTCGCTTTGCTCGCTTAGCCCAGATGATCTTAAAAACTCGCAAAATATCCTAACGCCATCTATCCAAAATGGATTAAGGGCTAAATTTCTTATAAATTTCTCCAAATTTTCTTGGCTTGCTTCTTTCATATTTTTAAAAAGTAAGATCAAATTTTCATCAGGATAGCGTATCTGCGTCACTTGCTCGCTGCTAACTGACAAAGCCTTGATCCTGCCCCACATCGCCTCAAAAACAAGCGAGTAAGCGGTCAAATTTTTTATATCATTTTTTAAAAGAGAGACGGATAAATTTACAAAGTACTCCCTAAACTCTCTATCGCTAAATGTACTAATGTCGCTACTGCCAAAAGAGACGCTTTGTGAGTAGTTTGGTTCGGTCTTTTGCGGCTGTTTTGGCTCCTCTACTTTTTGAGTTTGCTTATTTTTCTCTTCTATATAAAGTGTGTCAAAGTGCGTGCTAAGCTCGCGTGAGAGCTCAGGTACAAGCTCATTAAAAGCTCTTGCGTCCGTTTCGTCTAAATTTATACCGTCCCTATGGGCTTGCGTAAAAAGCTCTATCGTTTGAGCAAATATCTTTTTTTTAGCAGGCACTTGCTTTTCATTTTTGGCTAATAAACTTGGCTCTTGTTTTAGAGTAGTTAGAAAAAATGAAAAAGCACTGATTAAACTTTTAAAAGCATATTTGTCATTTAAATTTACAGCAGAGATCGCTAAGAAATTTAAAAGCTTTACATCGAGGCTAAATTCGCTTAATGCCTTTAAAGACGAGCTATAAACAAAGTCCCATTTTATCGTATCGTGAGTCAAAGTCTTATATTTTGACATCTCGTCTATAAGGCTGATGTAGAGTTCGTTTTCTGAAAAGTTTTCGCTAAATTTGTTGAAAAACTTATCTTGCACTTACTTTTTGTCCATAAAATTTTCTATTTTATTGTTTAAAACGCTGTCGTTTTTAACGTTGTTTTGATCCATCGAGTAAGTGCTATATAAAAACGCAGCTGCAATCGCTACAAGCGCTATAAGGATAAAATAAAATTTCAAATGCCTTAGTGAAAATATCTCAAAAAAGCTTCTCTTTTTAGTTTTTAAATAGCTCTTTTCAAATACATTTTCATCAGCTTTGATAAGTGGCGAAACGGCTGAGGCTATATTTTCACAAAGGTATGAAATTTTCTCGTTGCAATCTTCTTGCGCTTCGTATTTGCCCTTGTATCCAAGCACCAAACAAGCGTAGATAAACTCTAAAAAGTCCTTGTTTTTACCAACGTTTTCAAACCATTTATCCATGATGCCAAAGAATTTGTTGCCACCTAAATTTTCGTTGAAAAATCTTGTAGTTAAGGTGTTGTTCGCCCAAAAACTGTTCATAAAAATTTCATTTTTAAGCAAGCTTTCATCGATAAAAACGCAAAGGCAATATCTAAGCCTAATGATGTCATCCTCTTCATAAATGCCTAAATTTGAGATCTTTGAAGTGGTGCTTAATATATCATTTATCAGCTTTTCACGTAAATTTTGCATCTCACTTTGTGAAAAATTTTGTAGTTTTGATACTCTGTTTGCCAAAAGAAGCAGTGGTAGCACGTGATCTAGGGCAGGATTTGCGCCAAGTCCTAGAAGCTTTGTCTGGCTTAAAACTGAAATGTCATTTTGATTTTCACTCATTTTTTATCCTTATAATAAAGCCCACATTTTAATGTCAGCGTTTGATAAATTTGCTGTTATATAGACGCTAATAACGCTTTGATTTGCGAAGCTTTTGAAAATTTCATCTTTTTTATCGATCTTGTAGTAGATATAGTCATTTAGCTTTGGCAATGTACTAGGTATTGCTGAAATTTGCTCTACATTTATGCCGCGAAGCTGTGATGAGACGATACTTTTGATGTTTGATTGGGTGTGGATTTTGCACTGTTCTTTGAAATTTTTAAGCAGGTACTCATTTTTTGTATCGCTATGGATAGCAAAGTAAATTTCTGAGTTTTCTATTATGCTTGGGTTATCAAAGACGCAGTCAAAAAAGCCGTGATTGTTTTTGACGATCTGTGCCATGACGTATTTTGGCGACAAGATATGCGAGAATAAAAGCCTAAGATTGTTTATTAACGGTACGAAAGTTTGACTTAAGTTGTTGTGATCATAAGCTATAAATTCGCTAAAACTATCATCGTGACTTAGGGCTAGCAGATCAGCTTGAAAATCAACTAGCTTTTCATATAGATACTCTGGATGAATTTTGTCTCTTTTAAAAAGATATGAGAATATCAAGTGCCATTTTTTCAGCATATTTAGCGTCAAATATGTTGAAATATCAAGCCTATTTTTCGCCTGATCTATGCCGCCTAAAAGCCCAGTATAGCTCTCCTGGTGCTGCTTTGTAGCAAAGCTAAACTCATCTATAAAGCTAGTGATAAAAGAATTTTTACTGATATCGATGCAGGTTGGGATAAATTTCTCATCAAGCGTTATTTGCTTGTTTAGGTCAATGTTTTTTATCCTGCAAATAGGCACGCTAAGCTCATAAGGCGTCTTTGAGCCAAGCACTCCTAGAGCCGATCTTTGGCTTGCTAGGATCAAATTTTCTTTATCCTGCGTAAAAGCAGACGAAAGCTCAAAGTCGTCTTTGTCATCTAGCTCGTTCAAGATATCGTTGCTAGCTTCATCATGCACTCTTGAGCTAATGAGCGCTTGTTTGGCTGTAAATTTTAGATTTGGCAGGTTGTTTTGCAAGCTAACATCAACAAGTCCTGAGCTAACTGGTAGCTTTAGCACTATGACAGCAGAATTTAGCTCACTAGGGCTTATCTCAAGTGGCTCTGGTAGGTCATCTTGATCTGGGGCGTTAAATATCGTACCATCTTGTGAGATGCAAGAAATTTTATTTAGCCCTATCTTGCCTTGAAGCAAAAGCTCGCTTGAAATTTCAAGCTCCAAAACTCCATATAAATTTGAAAAAGACGAGACGGTTTTTAGGTTTAAATTTCTCTCAAAATACCTCTCTTGCTGCTCGAAATGAACCTTATCAACGTTCATCCCGTTGTACCAGACAACTTTTAATTTATCAGACATTTTATTTGCTTGCTTGGATCTTAGAGCCGCTAGCGTCTATGGTATTTACGCCATTTTTAGTTATCTCAAAAACTATATTTTTCTCTTTTGCTTCTTTTGTTGATTTGTAAGCTTTGATATTTGTCTTGCTTTGATCAGCATAAAGCACCAAAATGCCCACGTATGGTACTTCGTCTGGATCGACATTTGTAAAAGCGTATCTGTTTGTATTTGGCTGAATTTGCGTTTTTATCGAGTCTATCTTGTCTTGACCAAGTATGTCACCATTTTTCTCAGCTAGATCAACTATGCTAGCTTGCTGAAATTTTGCCACATCTTTCAGCTTGTAAGCGATGATAGTCACTGGTACGTTGTCACCGTGGTAGTTTAAGTTTGAATTTGGGGTGTTGCTTATGATAAGATCTTTTGCACATCCTGCGATAAATAGCATAAAAATTAAAGAACAAAGAAATTTAAACGTTTTCTTCATGGTTTCCTTTACCTCACGTTAATAATATTATTTTTATGTAATTCTATCTAAAATTATTTTAGAAAAAACTTATTTTAAAATCAATGTTCTTAAATAAAACTTTAATGAGCGTTAATCAATCCTTTATATTATGTTCTTTGGCATAGCTTAATATCTTTTGCCTAAGATCTTCAGGGAAGCTATCTCTATACATTACTGGTGTTAAAGGGTTTAGTTTTTTGTCTAATTTACCAGCCTCATATAGTCTTGTTAGCTCTTCTGGTGTGTTGTAGTATGGTGCATTTGGATATCCCTCTGGTGGGGTTAGGGACATTATTTTAGCTTCTAGGAGGGTGGAGTCGATGTAAAGAGATAGCCTTCTTTCATCCCATTCTGCAGGGAAACCACCTTTAAAATCCTCTTTATTGTCATCTAGGACTTTCTTTATAAAGTTATCAAATTCGTTTCTCGTAGTCTCGTTTGCATCTAGGTCTCTAGGATCTAGTAGCTTGCCTTTGTCTTCTACAAGCTCTCTAAGTCCAGCATGAAAACCACCACTTGGTATAACTACTAAATTGTCCCTATTAAAATCCATCACGAAATAGCTTCCTATCATCTCATCAAGATAAGGTATCATTCCATATTCGTCTAGTGGGGGATTTTTATATAGTTTAAGAATTTTTTCGTAGGTATCTAAATTTTTATTTACTCCAACTGTATATGTATAGTATTTAAAGCAATCTGCTAGTACATGTAGTGCTTCTACTTCTCCTAGTTGGGCTGCTAGAAATACTGCTTGAAATTCTCTTGCTTTAAATCCACCTTCATTTCCATTGCCTAGCGATTCACTATCTCCTAATACTCCAGCGCAAATTCCCCACTCTCCTATAAAGAGTTCTGATTTAAGTGTATTTTTATTTCTATCTACTTCATCATAAATTTCAGCATATTCTGGCTTTGTTAGTTTGCCACTACTATCTACTCTACCTATGGCATCATCTGGGATATCTATCATAGTGCATTTTAGATTACTTCTTTTTACTAGATAGATATATCTATCTCTCTTATCTTTTAAGCTTTCATAGTAGGCTTTTTCTGATTTAGTCCATGGAGCTATCTTAGTTGAGCTTGGTTTATAGCTAATGTCTAGCCATGGTTTAAAAGCTAAATAATCTGTTTGACCTAGAGAGTTTGGTTTAGGGTTATAGTATAGTGGTTTATAGTTTTTATATGGAGATGAGTCTAGGATGGAGCGAGCTTGAAGGAGCATTTGAGATTTTTCTTTTAGATAAGCTTCATCATTTGCAATATTTTTTGAAACAATTAAATTTGTCTTCTTATCGATCTCAATTATATTTCCATTTGGCGCTATAACCGTATATGTATTATCCATTAAATTTTCTTTACTCATTAAATTTCCTTTGTTTATTATTAATAGTGATCCAGCTACTAAGATAGCTATGATGATAAATATGATCTTTTTCATCTCTTATCCTATATATAGACCATCTTCCATTACTATGGTAGTGGCTAAACGACCTATTAGGCGTGGTGGGATTATAGCCTTAGAAATATTAAATTTACCGTTACTATAGTTATCTTTACACCCCACATACATACCCTTTACATTATTGTTTCCTATAACATCTAGTGCTTTTAGTAGTCTTCTTGATTTATTATCTACCTCTGAGCCAAAGGTGTTTAAATTTCCATTTTTAAAGTCTTCTAGTATCTCCATAGCTTCGTTGTATTTGTCTATTGGCAGGGCTTGTTTTGAGGTGCCTTTATTTGCTTTATACATCTCATAAATTTCACCTCTTTGTTTTATATCTATTGAGTTTGATGGACTTATTGTTAGCAATGTTTTAACTCCTTGTAGCATAAGCTCTTTTGGTGAATATGCTAGTTTTTTGTTTCTTTTGTTAAGGTTATTAAAGAACTCTTCATCAGTTTTATTATCTGTTCTTAGTTCATCTAGGCATAGATAAGATATCATAGTATCTAGGCTTATATCTTTTGATAGGTTAGAGTCTAGTTTGTTTGTAGTAGTGTTTATATCATAGTAGAAGAAGTTATGATAGTCTAGTCCTCCACTAGATAGTCTTCCTCCTATGATAGTTCTTTTTAGATCTATATTTATAAAAGATGAGTATATCTCTATAGGATAGTAGGTATATTCACTTGTTTTATTTGAATTTGGTTCATAAGATGTATTCTTAACAGCATAGGTATCATTAAATTTATTTGTGAAATACTTATGAAGTATTAGTTCATAAGATCTTTTTTGGTGTTCGTAAGATGAAGTATAAGCACTATCTACCAAGAATTTAAGTCCAGCTTTTGCAATATTACTCAGTGCAGTTTTTCCGGCGTTTTTAGCAAACTCTTTTCCTGCTCTTATATATATGAGTTTTGGAACATTTATTTTATGTTTATTTATAAACCTTTCTACCTCTTTAGTACGGCTATCTGTTTTCATATTATCGTCATAAAGTGCAAGTAATACTCTGTGTTTTACTTGTTTTATAAGGTCAAAAGAGTTTTTTTCTTTTAAAATTTGTAAATATTTTTCACCAGTTTGGTTCCACAGTACAAAAACAGGTTTTTGGTCTAATATTGAAGCTGTTCTAAGTTCGCCACATAATAATAAGAAAAACGAATTTTTTGCAAAATTTGTTTCAAGTGTGGTTTCACCTATTGAAAATAACGCCTTTACAGCATTTTTCCATAAAAAGTCGCCAACTTTATCCATAAAAATTCCGCTAAAAGGGAAAATATCAAATACAATATCTTTCATTATTGCTTCTAAAGAGAAATCTATTATATAGTTATGTTCATCATCGCTCAATTGCTTTATTATTGCTTTAGACTTCTCATCATCTACAATACTACTTGTATCTATTGTGTTAGGTTTTCTAAATACTTTTTCAAGTTCTTTATATTCTTTGTCGGTTAAAGAGTTTTCGTGCTTGAATTTTTTTGCAAACTCTTCATCGTTCATATCATATTCACCTAGATTTACAGGCTCTTCAAGTATCTTTCTTAACTCCTTGTATACATTATTGTCTAATATATGTTCATTTTCCCCTACTTGATTTTTTTCTATTTTCTCTACTATCTCCTCAATACAAATTGCATTTGCTTGTTTTTTTGCTTCTTTTGTTTTTTTGAAGAAATATACGGGCAATAGTGTCTTTTCACCTTGTAAAAAATAGTTATTGGTTGTAAAGACTATGCAAGTTTCATCATATATTTTTAAACTTTCAAAGGCTTCATATGAGCTGTACAGCTCAATAAAAGAACTATGAAGGACTTCATATGGGTTGTACGGCTTAATAATAGAACTATCAAACATTTGTCTGATAGTATAATAACCCATAACTAAAAGAAATATCTTTGTTGCAGAACAATTGTATTTGTTTTTATTCATAGGAATACCCCTCAACTCACCGGATTTAGGTACTATATTGGTTTTATCTAAATCGTCATATATAACATCTTCATCATCTCTTCTATTAATATTTAAGAAGAAAGTCTTAAATTCTTCTATATTTGCCTCCAAAAATTCTTTCTCATTTTTGATTATCTCTTCCATATCTTTAGCATTTCTAAAGTGCCTATCTATATGACTTAAATAGTCAGTAGCTTGTGTAAATTCAAAGAATCTATCCGTGTTTCCAAAAATTTCTTTACCCATTGGTGTGTCTAATATGACATTCTTTGAAATAATGTTTTTAAATTTCTCGATCTTCTCTTTACTAACCCTTGTAAATGGACTTAAGCTTAATAAATATAGATCTTCATCATTTTTGGCGTCTATTTGTATAGAGTACTGACTATAGTCTTTTATGCCTTTTAGTTGTTTAGGATCGGTCATCTTCTTATCATCAGTTCTATTTAGACTATCTACTATCTTGTAGTTTAGGACGTTTTGTAAAAGGTGTTCGTTTAGCTTTGCGTTTTCTCTTATAGGGGCGTTTGAAATAACAAGATAGTTTTTAGAGATACCACTACTATTATTTGTATTGTGAGTATTGTCTTTTGTGGTTAAAGATTTATCTCTTAAAAGATTTGCAAATTTTAAAGAGTTAAAAAATGGATATTGCATATAGACAAAATTTGCTCTATTTGCGATCACGCACTCTTCTATCCTTTTAAGTAAACTCTCTTCAGCATTATCCTTATCGTTTTTGCATATTGATATATTATTCTTTTTGTCTATATTTTCATATTTACTTATCTTTGCATCAAATAGACTTTTTTCATCACCTTCTAATGAAAAATTAGAACAAATTCCAATGTACTCATTATAGTTGCTTTTTGTCCTAGTAGCTGTTATATCAAACCCTGAAAAGTCTATAAATGCTCCACTCTTTTGATCATCATTTGTAAAAACTAAGATATTATTAAACGACACTGTATTTAATAATCCTAGAGTAAAGCCAAACTTAGTAGCTAGCAAACTCATAACCGGACCAGAAAAAGCATAAAATCCTCTTTTTTGAAGAAATTCACTTACATTTTTTATAGCAGAAAGGGCATCTGGCACGGCAAGCAGTAGTGTTAGTGGTTTAAAGGTAGACCTTAAATCAGTTATATCAATAAGGCTAAAAAGAAATTTAAATATCTCTTTTGCTATGTAAAGCTTGCCATCATTTGAAGCTTTTTTAAGATTTTCTTTGATTTCTGTAAAGCCGCTCTTGATTGCCTCTATGCTCTCTTTTTCCTTATCGAAATTTTCATGCTTTAATATTATGGTGACTTTTTCTATTAGCGCGTTTTGTAGGTTATCCAGCAATGAATTAATTTGTTGATCTAATTTTTTATAGTTGCTCACTAGCTCACTAGATGCTTCTTCGAAATTTTTAACTTTATCATCTTTATCCCTAAACGAATTTGCAAGGTTTGCTAACTCTTTAGTAAATTCTTCTATAATATCCTTTTCTTGACTAAGCACCTCTAAATTTATACTGCTGTTTGCGACTTTTATTTCATCCGTTCTTTCAAAACCACGCTCATTTTTAAATAAACTAAACTTATCAAAGTACTTATAAGTCTTTATGCTAACATTTTTGCCTGCTTTTTTTTGATCATATAGCTTGGTAAATATCTTATTATATAAAGCATCTCCATTTAGTATATTTGTATTATAAAAATGATTTAAATCACGACAATAAAAGGTTATATTTTTATATGTCTCACCATTAACACTAAACTCGAAAAGCAATTCCTCTATGCTTCTAATAATTTTCGTATTATCTAGTCTCAAGAACGATCCTTATCTTTAAATTTATCAACTAACAAGCATTGTAAAGCTAGTTGTGTTTATGTCGTTTTCATAACCACTATCTAGCCCTTTAGCTATCTCAAGCTCTATACTTTTAGCCCCAGTTGGAGTTAAAAATACATTCGTATAAGTTTGCTTGTTTTTATCTGTGCTAGAGCTGTTAAACTCGTCTAAACTAGCAAAAAATCCCACGCCACTTTCAGGGCTATTTGCTTTTTTATAGTTCTCTTTATCAAGTGCGCTAAAATTCTTTGGAGCAACAAATACCAAATTTAGCTTATCCGCTCCATATCTTAGTTTAAATTCTTTGATATCATAACGCTTATCGTCATAATTATCCGCCAAAAGAGCCTTTAAATTCTTATCCTCTACGTCTATTCCCTCATCTAAGTTGAGCTTGATCTTACTAAAGCCATTTTTATCTTCAAATTTTTTATCAAATAGATAGTACGTAGCCACCAAAAGGTTATCACTTTGAGAAGCAAAAGCCTTTACATGCAGTCTTATGTGAGCACTATTTAAATTTGGATTTACCACCGCTGCATTATTATTCTCAGATGTTGGGCTACCTATGCTATGAGCTAGCTTTATCCTATTCTCTTTTTTGATACATCTTAGCGGTGAGCCAGTGTTGCTTAGGCACGCTGGCACTAGATCTTGCATAACAGCATAGTGGTTATTCATACTTTTTAGACTAAGAGCCGCTCTTGGTACGTATGCTACCTTGGTGCAAGGGTTTTTAGCCGAGCAGCCAACTATCGGTGAGTTTATAAAGTCAATATCAAGTATCACACCTTGATCATCTGACCTTATGCTTTTGCCCGCTCTACTTTTTAAGATCACATGGCCGCCATGTGGGCAAACTACCACATCATCTTCTATTATTGGATTAGCAAAGGCAGTACCGCCAGCACTTAGCGCACTACTTCTCTTTTCTAAATTTAGTCTCTCATTTGCCCGCTCAAGCGATTCTTTGGTCTCTTTGTTTGTTGGTTTTAGGTCTATATTTAGGCTTTTGTTTAGCAAAGAGTAGTTTAGTATGCTTGCCTGTGAGTTTTTATAGCTAACACTTAGTCTTCCTTTGTCTTTTTCCTCATCCCTTGGCTGATGAGTGAAGCTTAGTAGGTTAGAATTTGACTCCTCCCCGTCCTCTTCTTTTTTAAAGTATAGCGGATAGTCTGATTGCTCTGTGGCGGTGTTTAGAAGCATAGAGCCTAGATATACTCTTTGCTCCATACTTTTACTATCTAGTTTAAATATATCATTTAAGACCGCCGCGTCTATGATGCTTTTATCTTCAGCACTTACACTAAGAGTGTTTTCTTTTTTATGAAAGATATCCCCAAAGCTCTCATTTGCAAGAGCTCTTATATCCTCAGTTGCTAGTTTGTTATTGCGTGCTATATCGTTATTGCTTAAAGTTGATGGTTTATGCGCTATAACTATCGCTTCATCGCTAGAGCTTGCCTCATTAGAGCTAACGCTAGCTAGGAAATTCTCGTTTTCTTCAAGTTTTTTGTAGTCGGCATATTTTAGGCTTATTATGCTTTTTAGTATCTCTATCCTATCTTTTACGTACGTAGTAGCAAGCTTCATATCCACCTTGTCATCACACAGGGTTGTTATGCTCTTATAGATATTTTTATTATAAGCGAAGTATTTACCTAGTTCGTCTTTTTCTATCTTCTTATCAAAGACAAATAAATTTAAAGCACATATCGCCACTAGCATATCTATATCACCAGCTCTAGCACTACTTACTATCTGCAAGGCATTTAGCTTCTCTATATCCTCGGCGTCTAGAAGCTTAACTAAGTGAGCCTCTTTGTCGCTATTTTTATCTATATTTTTGCCTAAATTTTCGATGATATATCCAACCATATCTTGTTTAAATTTATCATCGCTAAATTTCCCTTGCTCATAAAAGAGGTTTAGATAAGCATAGAAGATATATAAAGGCGTATCAAGCATCGAGGTGTTACTTATGCTATCTATATCCACATCTAAATTTAGCTTCATCCTTATGCATCTTAGTTTAAATTTAAGCGACTGGATATACTCATTTAGGTAGTCTAGGGCACCTACGATATCTTTGCCCTCTATCTTGCTTGCGTTTTCTTTATGCTCTAAGAGATAGCACATCAAGTATAGTATCATCACACTTTCTTTTAAAAAGTGTGACCTAACTAGTATGTTGATCAAGTGTCTATTATCAGTGTTTTTATAGTCTATCTCATCAGCCATACCGACACCTAGCTTAAATCCAAGATCAGATATAACAGAAAGCGTAGGCTCCCACATTACATGCCAGTCTTTTGTATAACCATCCTCATTTTTACTGATACTTTGCTTTACACTTTCTATATGATGTATCTCTATGCCTAGATCATCACCCTTGCTAGCTCTTTTTATATTTAGGCTTGTATCTTTGTTTGACAGAGTCTTGCACGCCTTATCGTTCTTCTCAACTGCATTTACGCACTCTTTCACCGTGCTCTTGTCATCCTTAAAACCAAGCATGCCTTTTATCTTATTAAAAGCAGAATTTACTAGCTTTCCTAAAAAGCCATCTGGATCAATAAGTCTTGCTACATACTTTGCCCCTCTTACTATGCCCTTAGCTATAAGACTAAGAAACCTTACCACCCAAGTAAAAGCCGAGCCAATTATCCCACCATAAATTCCTGGAGCATTATAAGTATATAGCTCTTTTACTCCGCTATCTTTAAATGTAACAGCATATATCTGTGCTAGGTGTCCGCCTAGTGAGTGGCCTGATAGGATGACCTCTTTAGGGTCATGAGAGGCTTGCTCTTGGTTTAAATTTAAAGAGCTCTCATCCCCACCATCCACACTATTTAAATTTAAACTATGAGAATTTATAGCTTCAACCATACTTGATTGGAGTGATTTTAGTGCAGATATCTGCATAAGAGCCCTAGAGGTAATAGCCATAAAACCATCATCTAAAAGGTCGTTCGCCTTCATCTCAGTTCCTCTAAAGCCTATGATATAGTTTGACTTTTCAGTGTCATAAAACACTGACGAGCTAAAGCCTGATTTTTGATTTGGTATATGTTTTACTATCTCGTAACGATTGACAAAGAGCTTTGTACGAGGAGAGAGGTCTTCTTTTTTGTAAAAAATGTAAGGATCTCCAACCACTTGTCCATTTTCATCTACTGGAAAGTCTATAAAATTACTTATATCATTATCCAAAGTAACATCTTTTTTACTATCTGGCTTAGTTATTTTTTTATCTTGCATAAATCTTGCTTCTATTGCTAGAGCATAAGCAGTAGGGTCACCAGCATTTTTAATGGTATTATTATTTTCATCTTTTTGATCTGATTTTAGGACATCTCCTCTTGTGATACCATCTGCATATCTCCAAACAGGATTATTAATTTCTTCTTTTTTACACGAATTTATTGTATTTTCTGACAAATTTTCTAAGCCATGCTTTTTTGATAATCTATCTAGCTCTCCCTCTTCATTCTCAAAAATGTTATGAAGCATTGCATAACTAGCATCAGCTATATCCACATAGTCTTTAAAACAATTTATTAGCTCTTTGCTTGATTTTTTAGGTTGCATTACTTGTCCTTGCTTGCTCTTTCAAATTTGCCATTTATTATGTGAAATTCACTT
>NZ_CABPUQ010000001.1:301570-504057 GCF_902460675.1 Campylobacter concisus
TGACAAAGTTTTGTTTGCTAAGTTTAACACCACGTCCTTCATCGCCAAATAAACCATATTTTGTTTTTACGTATGTATAAGAGGCTCTTACTGTTATAGGTATAGCTATCCCATTGTCTTCATATAGATAAAGCATTAGTAACTCTGGTTTTTGCTTATTAAAATCATCCCCTATAAATTCTTTGATTTTATTTATATAAATTTCAGGGATTTCGGCTTTTTTGCCAGTTTGATTTTCATAGTCTATCCAGCGTGTATAGTATTTTTTGCCGTTTGAGAGAGTTTGAGGAAGTTGTTTATTGATTAAAGTCATATCAACATCATATATTGTTATAAATTTATCGCCTTGTTTTATTTTTCTAGGATTTGACCTTATCTTATCGCCAAGTGTTTTACTTAGCTCTTTTCTCTCAGCTTCTCTTTTCTCTATCTCCTCAACAAATTTTTGATTAAATATATAAACCCCACCATATTTACTAGCTAAATTTTCTAGTTCAGAGTTGTTTATCTTATTGCTTGCTTGATTTGCAGAGCAAGCTATTAAAAATATGCTTGTTAGTAGTAGAAGTATAATGCCTATAAATTTCATCCTATATCCTTTTAGAAATTTTATTTTGCTTATTTTATTGTCTTTGAAATTATAATATTATTAATTTATTATGTTTTATTTGTAGATTGTTAAATTTTTTATTGATTGAAGCTATTGTTTAGTTTATTTCTTTCATTCTCAAAAAAGTTATGAAGCATTGCATAACTTGCATCAGCTATATCCACATAGTCTTTAAAACAATTTATAAGCTCTTTACTTGATTTTTTTGTTTGCATTATTTGTCCTTGCTTGCTCGCTCAAATTTACCATTTATTAAATAAAAGATATTATCTCCTGACTTTGTTCCAAAAGTATCTTGTTTAAATGATATGCCTCTATTTTCATCACCAAACAAGCCATATTTTGTTTTGATGTAGTCATACGAAAGATATATCTTGATCACTGACATTTCTTTTCCATCAAAGTACATATATTTAGGATAAATTCTAGGTTCTTCTTTTAGAAAATCATCCCCCATAAATTCTTTTATTTTATTTATATAAATTTCAGGGATTTCAGCTTTTTTTCCAGTTTGGTTTTCATAGTCTATCCAGCGTGTATAGTATTTTTTACCGTTTGAGAGAATTTGAGGATATTTTGTATCAAACCCTTTTAAATTTTTTCTCATCTCAGCATCTGTTTTTGAAGCATTTACTATTGCTAACTCTGCTTCTCGTCTTATCTTTTCTTTAGTAGTTATCTCTTTTTCAAATTTCTCATCAAATACATAAACTCCTCCATATTTACTAGCTAAATTCTCTAGCTCAGAGTTACTTATCTTATTGCTTGCTTGATTTGCAGAGCAAGCTATTAAAAATATGCTTGTTAGTAGTAGAAGTATAATGCCTATAAATTTCATCCTATATCCTTTTAGAAAATTTACTTTGCTTATTTTATTGTCGATATATTTACGTTACGATTAATTATCTCGCTTTTAAATTTTAATCCTTAAGAAAAATAATTAATATTAAGAGTAAAATAGGCTTTTTTAGGCGAAATTTCGCAAATAGCGTATCTGTCAAATATTGATAAAGAATTTCAATATTTTTTACTATCAAAATGAGCCAAATATTGAAAAAACTAAAGCATTTTTTTAAACTTGCTTTTAACTTTTTTGTTATAATATCCCATCAAAAATAAAAGGGATATTTTTTATCCGAATTAAGGTTTTAAATTTGAGAGTATATTTAGACAATAACGCCACAACGATGGTTGATCCAGAAGCTTTTGAACTTATGAAGCCGTTTTTTTGCGAAAAATACGGCAATCCAAACTCACTTCACAAATTTGGCTCAGAAACTCACCCAGCGCTAAGAACAGCGCTAGATCAGCTCTACGCCGGATTAAATGCAAAAGATAGCGATGACATCGTCGTTACCTCATGCGCAACCGAGAGCAACAACTGGGTTGTAAAAGGCATCTACTTCGACAAGATCGCAACTGGCGAGAAAAAACGCATAATCACAACCGCGGTCGAGCATCCAGCCATTTTGGCAACTTGTAAATTTCTAGAAAAATATGGCGTGGATCTTACGGTCTTAGACGTAAATAGCGATGGCATCGTCACTCCAGAGCAGCTAAGAGCCGTCATGGACGAAAACGTTGCGCTTGTCGCCATAATGAGCGCAAACAACGAAACTGGCATGATCTTTCCCATAAAAGAGCTTGCCAAAGTTGCTCACGAATACGGCGCTTTATTTCACACTGACGCGGTTCAAGCAGTTGGCAAGATAAAGATAGATGTTCAAGACTTAGATGTTGATTTTTTAAGCTTTTCAGCGCATAAATTTCACGGACCAAAGGGCGTTGGAGCGTTATTTATAAAAAATAGCATGCCACTAAGCAGCTTGCTTCACGGCGGCGAGCACATGGGCGGACGCAGAAGCGGCACACTTGATGTACCAGGCATCGTTGGCATGGGCAAAGCGCTTGAACTAGCAAATAAATTTATGGATTACGAGCATTCGCATGTTCGTCGTTTGCGTGACAAACTTGAAGACGCGCTACTACAAATTCCTGACGTTAGCGTCGTTGGCAAAAAAGATCAGCGCGTGCCAAACACCATCCTAGCTTCTATCAAAGGTGTCGAGGGTGAGGCGATGCTTTGGGATCTAAATAGAGCTGGCATAGCAGCTTCTACTGGCTCTGCCTGTGCGAGTGAGACGCTTGAAAGCAATCCTATCATGGAGGCGATCGGAGCTGACAAAGAGCTAGCTCACACCGCACTTAGACTATCTCTTTCAAGGTTTAACACAGAAGAAGAGATCGACTACGCGATCGAGCATATAACAAAGGCTGTAAATAGACTAAGAGGCATATCAAGCACATTTGCATACGCCCCAGAGTGGCATAAGAGTGGATTATAAAATTTAAAGGAAAAACATGGCAAAAAATAACTTAATCGGCGGCTCTATCTGGGATGAATACTCAAAGGTAGTGCAAGATAGGATGAATAATCCTAAATTCATGGGCGAACTAACCGAAGAGGACGCCAAAAAAGCAAACGCAAAACTTATCATCGCTGACTTTGGCGCAGAGAGCTGCGGCGACGCGGTCAGGCTTTACTGGCTCGTTGATGAGAAAACTGACAAGATAATAGACGCTAAATTTAAAAGCTTTGGCTGTGGCACGGCGATAGCTAGCTCTGATACAATGGCTGAGCTTTGCATCGGTAAAACGGTCGATGAAGCGGTAAAGATAACAAACCTCGATGTCGAAAGAGCTATGCGTGACAATCCAGACACACCAGCTGTGCCACCTCAAAAGATGCACTGCTCGGTTATGGCTTATGACGTTATCAAGGCAGCTGCTGCAAGCTACAAGGGCATAGACCCAGAGCACTTTGAAGATGAGATCATCGTTTGCGAGTGCGCTAGAGTGAGCCTTGGCACGATCAAAGAGGTGATCAGACTAAACGACCTTCACACGGTTGAGGAGATCACGCAATACACAAAAGCAGGCGCATTTTGTAAATCATGCGTTAGACCTGGCGGACATGAGAAAAAGGACTACTATTTGGTTGATATCTTGCGCGATACTAGGGCTGAGATGGAGCAAGAGAGGCTAGAAGCTCAGGCCAACGCTCAAGCAAACAACACCCTAAGCGACGTTAGCTTTGAGAGCATGACGATGGTTGGCCAGCTAAAAGCGATCGAGTCGATCATCGATAAAGAGATCCGCCCGATGCTTATGATGGATGGCGGAAATTTAGAGATCATAGACATCAGAAACGATAATGGCGAAAATATCGATGTTTATATCCGCTATCTTGGCGCTTGCTCGGGCTGTTCAAGCGGCTCTACTGGCACACTTTATGCGATAGAAAATGTATTGCAAGAGAGCCTAAGCCCAAAAATCAGGGTTATGCCTATATAAATTTATCGAACGGCTTCTTTTGGAGCTGTTCGCCTCTACTAAACTAAATTTACCACCTAGACAATTTGAATTTACTCAAATTTAGCCTTTTAAAAATTTCAAAATTTCACTTCTAGTCTGCGCCAAATCGCCCACAAATTTCTTCTCAAACTGCGATCGGTTAAAGGTTCGCTGACGCTTAGCAAGCTGGGCTGTGTGCGTGGCGATGAGCGTTTCTAGCTCACTTTTTGAAATTTCACCATCCAAAAACTGCTTGCACTCCTTTAGACCTATTGATTTTAGTGGCTTTGGCTCGCTTTTATACTTGTCAAATAAAAACTTCGCCTCATCTATCAAGCCCTCATCTAGCATATTTTTCGTCCGCTTTGCGATGCGAGCTCTAAGCTCATCTTTATCCCACAAAATTTCAAATATCGCAAGCTCTTTTATGACGCTCTCTTTGGTGTTTTGCTTTAGCCAGATGCTTGGGATTTGCCCGCTAAATTTATAAATTTGATACCATTTTTCGAGGCGATAAGAGTCGTTTTGGCTAAATTTACTTGCAAACTCAGGGTCATTTTGTAAAGCTAGCTCGTAAATTTCTTCATTACTTAAATTTAACTCGCATTTTGGCACGTCTAGCGCAAGGCCGCTAAGCATCGCCTTTAGATAAAAGCCGCTACCTCCTGTGATGATAAGCAAGCACTCTTGCGAGCGCGCAAATTCCTTTGCGTTTTTGTAAATTTCAAAAAATGCCCCAACGCTAAACTCCTCATCAGGGTAAATTTCATCCACCCCAAAGTGCCTTACAGCCCCCAGCTGCCAGGGCTTTGGCTTTGCGCTGGCGATATCTATCTCTTTATAAAGTGCTAGCGAGTCAAGGCTTAAGATGACGCCACCAAACTCCTTTGCCAGCTCAAAGGCTAGATCGCTCTTGCCGCTTGCCGTGGTGCCAATTAGTGCTAGCTCGCCAAACAAGCTTAGCCCTCGTAAAATGAGCTAAATAGCAAAATTTCATCGCTTTGCTCGTTGCTTTTGCCCTCTTTTATAAGATCAGCCAAAACGCCTGCAAAGTGCGGTGCAAAGCTTAGTTCGTTTAGCCCGTATGCTTGGTTATAGAGTAAATTTTGATATGTCTCGTCGCGTCCGATCGCTGGCTTGTCGTTTGAGCTAAGAAGGACGAAATTTGCCCTAAAACTAGGCTCTTTTAGCTCGCTTATGCCAAGGTGTCTTTTTAGCTCGTTTAAAAATGCGTTGATCTTCTCTGTTTTTACGAGCGTATCGATCGCGCCCACTTGTAAATTTGTGATGATCGTGACGCCATTTTTGGTTGGATAAATTTTGGCAAACATATCATTTAAAATGATCGGTTTTTTAGGGATCTGACCCTCGCTTAGCACAAGATCGATCGTGTAAAATTTAGCTAAAATGGCACTTAAATTTGTCCCAAGCTTACTTGAAAGCTCCAAATTTCTACTCGCCACGACAAAGCTATCAGCCTCGTATTCGCCAGCACTGCCAACAGCCTTTTGCACGGCTTGCCCCTGCGTTTTTAGCTCATAAATTTCATCATTTATAAACTGCACTCCAAGCTCATTTAGCTCGCTAACAAGCGCTTTTTTTAGCTCTCCAGCGTCGATACTCGCGTTTTTGCTTAAATTTAGTGCCCCTTTTATGTTTTTATTTATCAGGCCAAAATTTGCTAGCTCACTATCCACGCTTAAAATTTCTTGCTCGCTATCAGCGACCCTTGTCTCATCAAGCCTCTTTTTAAAGCTCTCATCTTCGCTAAAAACGAGATAAACGCCGCTCTCATAAAATTTTATCTGCGGATATTTTTCGCTTAGCTCTTTTAAAATTTCAAAGCTCTTTTGTCCAAATTTTTTAAACAAAATTCTCATCTTTTTATCGTGAGCCTTTGTTGATTTAAGCGTGAAATTCGCCATCCAAGCTCTAAAGTTTTCATTTAAGCAAAGCGCTATATCAAGCTCGCTTTTTTTACTAACAAGCCCCAAAAATGAGCTAGATATCGCTCCATCTCTTGCAAGTGCTGGGGTGTTAAATGGGGTTAAAATTCCGCTTTCAAACTCATCTTTTTGGCTACTAATAACTAAAATTTCCTCACCCTTTTTAGCTAGCTCAAGCGCCGTAAATAACGCACTAAAACCATCTCCGATAATCGCTATTTTACTCATCATAACCCTTCATTTTAAATTATTCTCGCAATGATAATATAAATTTAGATTTAAAGCAAAATGGTGTAAAATCAGACACTTTTAAAAAGATGGAAATTTATATGATCAAAAAGCTAAAAGATATCGCAGAACTCATCGTTTTTAAGCACTCGGTTTTTGCCCTGCCCTTTATCTTTGTGGCGATGATAGTTGCGAGCAAGATAGAAAATGGCTCGGCTTGGTTCGGCTTTAAACTGCTTATTTTAGGCACTCTTTGCGCAGTTAGCGCTAGAAATTTCGCTATGGCGTTTAACAGATACCAAGACGAGGACATCGACAAGCTAAACCCACGCACCGCAAGCCGTCCAAGCGTAGATGGGCGCATCGGCAAGGGCAATATGCAGCTTTTCATCGCAGCAAACGCGCTTATCTTTATCATCTGCGCTTATTTTGTAAATTCACTCGCATTTTGGCTAAGCTTCCCCATCCTTGCCGTACTTGGCGGATACTCGCTATTTAAGAGATTTAGCGAGCTAGCGCACTTGGTGCTAGGCCTTAGTCTTGGACTTGCTCCGATCGCTGGCGTGGTCGCAGTGAGCGCTGCAATACCACTTTGGAGCGTGCTGCTTTGCCTTGGTGTGACATTTTGGGTGGCTGGATTTGACCTGCTTTACTCGCTTCAAGATATGAAATTTGACCAAGAGAACAAGCTCTTTAGCATACCAGCCAT
The DNA here is from genome assembly GCF_902460675.1 of Campylobacter concisus. Classification (GTDB taxonomy): domain Bacteria; phylum Campylobacterota; class Campylobacteria; order Campylobacterales; family Campylobacteraceae; genus Campylobacter_A; species Campylobacter_A concisus_AJ. Next base: position 308,418 of record NZ_CABPUQ010000001.1, read on the forward strand.
TTACGGCGACAAGGCGACACTATTTTTATCAGCCATTTTTCACGCCTTAGCTTTTATACTTTGGCTACTTTTTGCTTGGGCGGCTGGGCTTGGAGCGATGGCATTTTTTGGCATTGTGGTAAGTGGCGTGATATTATTTTTCGAGCACAGGATCGTAAGGCGCGACTTTAGCAAGATAGATCGGGCATTTTTCACGCTAAATGGCTACTTGGGAATTTTATTTTTCATCTTTGTTTGGATCAGTGTACTATGAGCGAAGTAAGGCTTTTTAAAGCGCCTCTTAGCATGGTTTATGAGTGCGACAGAAGTGGGGATGAGAAATTTTTAAGAGAATTTAACTCTATCTTGCCTGGCGACGAAGATGCGCTTGGAGCGTGGCTAAAGCGTGCAAAATCACGCGGCGAGACCAAAGAGAGCGACCAAGTCTTGCTAACGCTTGTCATCGAGCTTCATAGAAAGATCGACGCGCTTAGTGATTATATAAAAAATGAGCACAAGCAATACTTGCCACTAAAAGAGAGTGCAGATATCGATGAGATCGGCTTTACACATATAAAAATAAGCGAAGATAAATTTAAAAAAGATGAAATTTACTACGCAAGGATTATGATGCCTATCTTTCCAAAGAGAAATTTGAGCCTTTATCTAAGGGCGCAGGATGAGAGGCTAGCAAAGATAGAGAATATGCACGAAGAGGACGAGGCCGACTGGAACGCTTACGTGACGGCTAGAGAGCGTGTGATGATAAGAGAGCTTAGAGCGAATTCGTAAAGGAAAAATATGGAAATTTACATTTTTTTAGGTTTTGGCATCGTTTTAGCGATAATAATAGCTTTGATATTTATAAAAGATAGCGAGACAAATAAGAAATTTACAAGATATGAGCGTGCCATAGAGAGCGCCATACAAGAAAACTATAATCTCAAAAAGCAGCTAGCCGCACTAGCAAGCTTTAAGCCTGATGATGACGAGCAGCTAAAAGATGTAAAAGATGAGCTAAAAGAGCAGATAAACGAGCAGATAAATGAAAAAGTCGTGCCGATAATCCGCGCTATAAAGAGCATCGAGCGAGTGATCGATGACTTTGCAAACGAGCAAAAAGATAGGATGTTTAACCTTGAGGAGCGAACAAGAGATATCAATAAAATCGCCCCAAGCGTCATCAACGAAGAAGAGCAGATACTAAAGATGTTTAAAGATGGCAAAAGCGCAGCCATGATCGCTAAAGATCTTCACGTGGGTATGGGGCGAGTTGAATTTGTGCTTAAATTTCATAAATTAGCCTAAATTTGGGCTAATTTTAAAAGACAAAACTACTCTTAAACTACAAAAATTAGCTTAAATTTTTATTTAAATTTAAATCTTTTAACATATAATTGAAAATTAAAAAAGCTCTAACCAAGCTTAAAAAAGGTGCTTTATGCTAATAGATAAATATGGTCGGGTTGTTGATTATTTAAGAATTTCTGTGACGCAGCGCTGCAATTTTAGATGTAGATATTGCATGCCTACGACGCCATTTAGTTGGACACCAAAAGAGAATTTACTAACATTTGAAGAGTTATTTTTATTTGTAAAAGTAGCTATCGATGAGGGTGTGAAAAAGATCAGGATCACAGGCGGCGAACCGCTCGTGCGCAAGGATCTGGACGTCTTTATAAAGATGATAAGCGATTATAAGCCAGACATCGATCTAGCGCTTACGACAAATGGCTTTATGTTGCCGCACTTTGCCAAAAGGCTAAAGGACGCTGGACTAAAGCGCATAAATATGTCGCTTGATACGCTAAATGAGCAAAAGGCTAAATTTATCGCTCAAAAGAGCGTCTTGCACGAGGTTTTAGCTGGCTTTGAGGCGGCACTTGATGCTGGACTAAAGGTTAAGATAAACACGGTCGCACTAAAAGGCTTTAACGACGATGAGCTAGTAAATTTGCTTGAGTTTGCTAAATTTAGAAACTCTCAGATCAGATTTATCGAATATATGGAAAACTCGCACGCCAAAGAGGATCTAAAAGGGCTAAAAAGCGATGAAATTTTAAAGATCATCTCGCAAAAATATAATGTCACAAAAGATGAAAAATTGCCAAACGCACCTGCGTCTATTTATAGGCTTGATGACGGCTATAAATTTGGCATCATAGACCCCCACAAACACGACTTTTGCGAAAGTTGCAACCGCATCAGACTAAGCGCTGAGGGGCTTTTGATACCTTGCCTTTATTTTGAAGATGCACTAAGTATCAAAAAAGCAGTTGCAAATGGCGACATCGTCGCAGCAAGTGAAATTTTAAGGCAAGTGCTAGCTAACAAGCCAAAAGAGAACAAATGGGCTCTAGGAACTGAAAATGAAACCTCTTCAAGGGCCTTTTACCAAACTGGTGGTTGATGAGCAAAGAGCTAGAACTAGTTGAGGCATTTTTAAGCATCCAAGGCGAGGGCGCTTATCAGGGAAGACTCGCCATATTTTTACGCTTTTTGGGCTGCAACCTAAACTGCTCTGGCTTTGGCGTAAAGACAAGATCTTTAAAAACAGGCGAAGAGCTTTTGGGCTGTGATAGCATAAGAGCCGTTTTTAAGGGACATTTTCACCACAAAAAACACAGCGCAGATGAAATTTTAAGCCTAGTTGATGGGCTATGCAAAGGCTTAGAGCAAAAGCCAATCATCGTTTTAACAGGCGGCGAGCCACTCATCTGGCATGAAAATGAAAATTTCATAAATTTGGTAAGAAATTTGCTTATAAACTACGAGGTGCATTTTGAGACAAATGGCACGATCTTGGTTGATTTTGATAAATTTGAAATTTATAAAAACTGCCATTTTGCACTTGGCGTAAAGCTAGCAAACAGCGGAGTTAGCGAGCAAAAACGCATAAATTTAGACGCTATTTTAGCTATTAAAAATAACGCAAAAAGTAGCTTTTTAAAATTTGTCCTATCTCGCTTTGACGAAAGTGAGCTGGAGGAAATTTTAGATATAAAAAATAGAACAAATTTGCCAGTTTGGTGCATGGCGATGGGTGCAAATGAGAACGAGCTAGGCAAAAATGCTCTAAAAACAGCGCAATTTGCCATAAAGCATGGGTTTAACTATTCAGATCGTATCCACATCAGGCTTTGGAGCGATAAAGAGGGTGTTTGATGATTATTAGAAAACTTTTTAGATTTGAAAATGCGCATATCGTGAGATTTTGTAGCTCAAAGCGCTGCAGAACAAGCATCCACGGCCATAGCTACGTGGCAGAAATTTTACTTAGCTCAAATTTCTTAGACAACGCTGGCATGGTCTATGACTTTGGGCTGATGAAGCAAAACATAAAGACGATCATCGATAGCTTTGATCACGCCACGACCATATTTTCAGGCGATAGCGACGAATACAAAAACGACCTTAAAAGGCACTCTGCAAGGTGGATAGATATCCCACTAAATCCCAGCGCAGAGCAGTTTTGCCGTATATTTTTTGTGATGATCGAGCGGATACTTGAGCTTAGCGTGATGAACAACGGCGAGCGCGAAGTGAAGCTTCACAGTGTCATCGTGCATGAGACTGATACTGGCTATGCGCAGTGCTTCAAAGAGGACGCGACAAACCCACAAATGGGCGAGATAAGGCTTAGCGATATCAAATTTTCTGAGGCCATTATAGACGAGTGGGAAGATAAAAATTTGCTTGAAAAGATGATAAATAAGATAAAAATAGAAAATCCAAAGGACGTTTAATGAAAAAATTTATAACCTCTTTTTTGCTTATAGCTGGCGTATTTTTGGGATGTGGAGATAAAGAAGAGGCCAAAAGTGACGTTAGTGAGCCAGTACCAAGTGATGTTACGATAGCTCAGCCTGATGCGAATGTAACTATCGACGAGCAGCTGCCACCTGAGCCAGTAGTCGAAGAAAACGAGCCTCCTAAAGATAAGAAATGAACGAACATTTAGCCTCGCTCTACGCTTATACTTTGCCATTTCACGTGACATTTTTTTATGTGCTTCTTGCTTTGGCGGTGCTTTATCTAGCGCTTACTCAGCTTGGAGTGAGAAGCAAAAACTACGTCCTTCGCATAAGGTATTTTTTGCCTATTTATCATATGCTACTTAGCTTTTTGGTGCTAACTGGGCTTATTTTGTGGGCATATTATAGCTATGAGCCAAAATTTAACGCCATAAAAATGCTTCTTGTTTTGATAGCCCTGATCGCACTTAGCGCAGTTGGATATAAAAGGCTAAAAAGATACGCCGTTGCTGGCGAGCTAGAGAAATTTAAAAAATTTGCCCTTATTAAAGGCATTTGCGACATTATTTTGATTGTTCTTGCAGGGATTTAGATGAAATTTTTATATGATAAAAACGCTGGCGAAGAGCGCCTGAAAATAGTAAATGAGGCATTTTTACACCTAAAAGCTAGAAGGGTTGAAGCAGGAGAGCGCATAAGTGTTAGAAATTTATGCGACAGCAAAGAGTACATCTATGAGATCGATGAGATAGAGCGCAGAAGTGCAAATTTAAGCCTTGTCTTTGCCAGCCTAAACTGCGAGCATAAATTTGACTTTACCATCGCTTGGGCAGTCGTTGATCCAAAGACGATCGAAAAGGCACTGCCATTTTTAAATGAGCTTGGCGTTGGCAAGATCGCCTTTGTCTATACTAAATTTTCTCAAGCAAATTTCAAGATCGACCTTGAAAAGCTAAACTACATAAACGCGCTTTCATGCGAGCAGTGCGGGAGAACGTCGCTAATGGAGTTTGAAATTTATAAAAATTTAGACGAGCTAATGAGCGTTTATAAAAATGTCTCGGCTATAAATTTTGGCGGCAAAAATTTAAATGAAAAAAGAGATGATGAGATATTAATAATCGGTCCAGAGGGCGGATTTAGCGAGGATGAGACGGCTAAATTTAAAAATAGCTACGGCCTAAATACAAAAAATATCTTAAGATCACAGACCGCAGTCATATCTGTGGCGGCAAAATTTCTTGCCTGATTTATTTGATTTTTAGATTAGTTTTTATATAATCAGCAACTTTTAAGGTAACAAATAGTCCAAAATAATAAAGGAAAGATGATGAAAAAAGAGATCCATCCAGAGTATGTAGATTGCACCGTAACTTGCGCGTGTGGCAACACTTTTAAGACAAAGTCAAACAAAAGCGAAATCAGAATTGACATTTGTGACAAGTGCCACCCATTTTTCACAGGCAGCGAAAAGATAGTTGATAGCGCTGGCCGTGTTGAGAAATTTAAGAAAAAATACGCTCAAAAATAAGCCTTGCTCTACTTTGTTCCTACTCCAATAGGAAATTTAGAAGATATCTCGCTTCGTGCGATCAAAATTTTGCGTGAATGCGAGATAGCTATCTGCGAAGATACAAGAGTTTGCAAAAGCCTTGTAAATCTACTAAACGAACGCTTTGACGCAAATATAAATATCTCAAATTTTATCCCGCTTCACACCCACAACGAAGATGAATTTTTCGCAAATTTAAGTGATGAAATTTGGAGTAAAAATATAGCTTATATGAGCGATGCTGGCATGCCAGGCATAAGCGATCCAGGCGTTAGCCTAGTAAGATACGCTCAAAAAAATGATATCAAATATGAAATTTTAAGCGGAGCAAACGCTGCACTTTTAAGTGTAGTCGCAAGTGGGCTTTGCGATAAAGAGTTTGTTTTTTTAGGCTTTTTACCAAATACTGGCAGAGATAGGGCCTTAGCTATTCAAAATGCTCTAAGCTTAGCCTATCCGGCTGTGATCTATGAGAGCCCAAAACGCATATTAAGCTTAGTGCAAAGCGTTGCAAATTTAGAGCCAGAGAGAGAAATTTTTGCCATAAAAGAGGCCACCAAAAAATTTGAGACTAAATTTAAGGGTGCAGCCAAAAATTTAGTCCAAATTTTAGAAAAAGCAAATTTAAACGGCGAGTGGGCAGTAGTCATCTCAAAAAGTGCAAATATAGCCACTCAAAACATCACAAAAGATGAGATCATCTCGCTTGATATAGCCCCAAAAGCAAAGGCAAAACTGCTTAGCAAAATAACTGGCAAGGACGTCAAAAAGATCTACGACGAGCTAATAAAAGCATAAATTTAAAAGCTCAAATTTCTCCAAAAAGTTTCAAAAATTCACTCAAATTTAGAAGCGAAATAAGTTAAATTTTACTTGACTTTAGCTACCATAAGCAACCATGATAATATACGGAAAACAGCTATTTTTACATATTTTGAACAAGCGCCCACAGATCCTAGAAGAGATATATCTCTCAAAAGAGTGTGATAAAAAACTCTTCTCTAAAATTTGTGGCACTGGCAAGAAGATCATCCGCGTGGATAATCAAAAAGCTCAGTCGATGGCGCATGGCGGCAACCATCAAGGCTTTTTAGCAAGCGTTAGCGAGTTTGAGTTTTCAGACATTAGTGAGCTAAAAAAGCTAAATTTCATCGCCGTGCTTTATGGCATAAGTGACGTTGGAAATATCGGCTCCATCGCTAGAAGTGCCTATGCTCTAGGCTGCGAAGGACTTGTCATCGTTACAAAAAGTGTAAATATGCAAGGCGTTTTAAGGTCAAGTAGCGGTGCTGCTTACGAGATACCAATAGCGATCTTTGAAGACGGACTTAGCCTGTTAAATGAGCTAAAACAGTGTGGTTTTAGGCTCTATGCGACGGCAAGCAACGGCAAAAATATAAAAGAGATGAAATTTGCTGGTAAAAGGGCTTTGGTGATGGGCTCAGAGGGCGAAGGCATACCGCAAAAAGCTCTAGCAAAGTGCGATGAGTGCGTCGGTATCAAGCTAAAAGACGGCTGGGACTCCCTAAATGTAAGTGCAGCTTTTGCGATAATTTGTGATAGGATGATAGATGAATGAACTAGAAAATTTAAAAGAGATAGGCATAAAGGAAATTTCGCGTAAAACGCACATTGAACCCACATTTTTACAATACATTTTTGACAAAAATTTTGAAAAATTATCACGCTTAAACATAAGAGGCTACGCCAAAATTTTACAGCGCGAGTACGGCGTCGATCTTAGCGAACTTCTAGCCGAATACGACGCATTTATGCAAGAAAATATGCCTGATGAGAGCAAAAAAACAAAAGTAAGCCCAAAAATTTCTTCTTACACACCTGAAGATGTCTCGATCCAAAGGCAAAGTAGCGGCGGTGGGGCTGGATTTTTCTTCTGGATCATCATTTTAGCTATCATCGCTGGCGGCGCTTACTACTTTGACGCTTACAAATACGTCCAAAATTTCATCGCAAGCTTAAATGAAGACAACACAAGCGTGAGCTACTCGCAATCAAGCATCGTCAATGAAGTGAAGAAAAATATAATCGACACAAACGTAACGATCTCTCAAAACGCTCCAAAGATCGATGCAAACGCTTCAAGCGTGAAAATTTCAGCTCCAGCTGAGCAAAACGCGACCGTAAATCCTGCTAGCGTTGATCAAAATGCCCTAAAACCTAGCATGGCAGCCCAGCCAGCTCCAAAAGTAGAGCAAAATGTGACAAAGCCGCTAAATGAGGCGGTCATCACGCCAAAACAACGCGTTTGGATAGGCATCATCAACCTTGAAAATGGCCAAAAAACATCAAGCGATACAAGCAAAAGTGTCAATATAAATTTAGACCAAAGACAGCTAGTCGTTTGCGGAAATGGCAACATCGAGCTTAAGATCGGCGATAAAGTGACAAAGTATAACCCAAGCCGTCCAGCTAGATTTTTAGTAGAAAATGGTGATATGAAATTTTTAACTTATGACGAGTTTGTCGAGATGAATAAGGGCAAATCTTGGTAAAAAAACTAGCCATATTTCTTCTTTTTAGCGTTTTTTCATACGCTTTTGATCTAAATAGCAGTGCAAATGCACTAAGCAGTGGAAAAGATCTGCAAATTTCTTTAGAAAATTTAGACACTAACGGCTCGCTAAACGTCGGAGAGCTAGTCTCAAGACTAAAGCAAAGCTCGAACTACGATGCTCTCTCATTTAGCTCAAATAGCTTAAATTTAAAATTTATAAGCACGCAAAAAGTCCCCTCAGCACTATTTGTAAAATCGATAAATTTAGCTCTTGAAGATGCAAATATAAGCGTGGCAAGGGTAAATTCTCTAAAAAATGGCAATGAAATTTCTTATGGGATTTTAGCCCTAAAAAGTGGCGGTATAGATCCAAATTTACTAAATTTCACGCTCAGTAAAAGCGGCTTTAAGATCATGGGATTTGATAGAGTTGATGGAAATTTAGCGCTTTATTTGGATGCTAAAAATATGAGCCTTGATGCGTCAAAAGTAAATTTTAATGAAGAGACCCCACTTGTAAAGAGTGGTGGCGTCTATATCGTCGACGTGGCAGGCGCAAGTAGCCTAAATATCATCTCAAACGAGCCAAACAAATGGGTGCCACTTGTTAGAATTTATGATAAAAACTTAAACCAAATCGATCTAAAAAGAGAAAACGAGATAAAAACTAACTACACTATAAATTTAGCTAACGACGCAAAATATGCGTTAATTAGCGATAATAACGACATAACTAACATTAAAAACGAGATAGTTATCAAGCTTATAAAATAGGAGCAAACAGTGTTTGATGAGATAAGATTTAATACAATTGAGCGTTTGCCAAACTACGTTTTTGCCGAAGTAAATGCTATAAAAATGGCAGCACGCAGAGCTGGTGAGGACATCATCGACTTTTCTATGGGCAACCCAGAGGGCAGAACACCACAGCATATCGTCGATAAACTATGCGAAAGCGCGCAAAAAGACAAGACCCACGGCTACTCAGCCAGTGCTGGAATTTATAAGCTCCGCCTTGCCATTTGCAACTGGTATAAGAGAAAATACGGCGTAAATTTAGACCCAGAAACTGAAGCAGTCGCCACAATGGGCAGCAAAGAGGGCTTTGTGCATCTTGCTCAAGCCGTGATAAACCCAGGCGATGTGGCTATCGTGCCTGATCCTGCATATCCGATACACACGCAAGCGTTTTTATTTGCTGGCGGAAGCGTCGCAAAGATGCCGCTTCACTACAACGATAAATTTGAGCTAGATGAGAATAAATTTTTTGAAAACCTAATCCAGACGATACACGCAAGCTCACCAAAGCCAAAATATGTAGTCGTAAATTTCCCGCACAATCCAACGACTGTGACCGTGCAAAAGAGCTTTTACGAGCGCCTTGTAAGCATCGCAAAGCAAGAGAGATTTTACATCATCTCAGATATCGCCTACGCTGATCTTACCTTTGATGGCTACAAAACTCCGAGCATCTTTGAAGTAGAAGGCGCAAAAGACGTCGCAGTCGAGTGCTACACTCTTTCAAAAAGCTACAACATGGCTGGCTGGAGAGTTGGCTTCATGTGCGGAAACAAGAGACTTTGCGCCGCTCTTAAAAAGATAAAATCATGGGTTGATTACGGCATGTTTACGCCGATACAAGTCTCAGCCACAGTCGCGCTTGACGGCGATCAAAGCTGCGTTGAAGAGATACGCCAAATTTATGAAAAAAGAAGAGATGTGATGATAGAGGCCTTTGCTCAAGCTGGTTGGGAGCTTAAAAAGCCAAATGCCAGCATGTTTATCTGGGCGAAACTGCCGCCAAAAGTTAGCCACTTAGGCAGCCTTGAGTTTTCAAAGCAGCTTCTTACAAAGGCTTCAGTTGCTGTTAGTCCGGGCATTGGTTTTGGCGAGGGCGGAAACGACTATGTGCGCTTAGCTCTTATCGAAAACGAAAACAGGATAAGGCAAGCAGCAAGAAATATAAAAAAATATTTGAAAGAATTTGAATGAATGTAGCGATATTGGGCGTTGGAACCGTTGGCGAGTCGGTCGCAAAAATTTTACTAAAAAACAAAAAGCTAATCGCAGCAAGATGTGGCGAGGAGATAGTGCCAGTCATAGGTGTGGTTAGAAATTTAAACAAAAAAAGAGACGCTGGCATCCCTTTGACTGATGATATAAATAGCGTCATAAACCGCAATGATATCGACGTTTTTGTCGAGCTTATGGGCGGTGTTGAAGAGCCTTTTAGAGTGGTGAGTGAAATTTTAAAGCACAAAAAAGCGGTCGTCACTGCAAACAAAGCGCTTCTTGCCTATCATAGATACGCTTTGCAAAATTTAGCCAAAAACATGCCATTTGGCTTTGAAGCAAGCGTGGCTGGTGGCATACCGATCATTAGAGCCTTAAGAGAAGGGCTTAGCGCCAACCACATCCTAAGCATAAATGGCATACTAAACGGCACTAGCAACTACATCCTAACCTCGATGATGAATGAGGGATCAAATTTCAAAGACGCGCTTAAAAAGGCGCAAGAGCTTGGATACGCTGAGGCTGATCCTACCTTTGACGTGGGCGGCTTTGACACGGCTCACAAGCTTCTCATCCTTGCAAGCATCGCATACGGTGTGCACGGCGATCCAGAGGATATCTTGATCGAGGGGATACAAGGCATCACGCCAGAGGATATATTTTTCGCAAAAGATTTTGAATACTCAATAAAACTTCTAGCAATTGCTAAGAAAAGCGAGGGTAAAATCGAGCTACGCGTACATCCAGCGCTTGTGCCACAAAATAAAATGATAGCAAAGGCAAGTGGCGTAACAAATGCGATCAGTGTCGTTGGCGAGGTCGTTGGCGAGACGATGTACTATGGACCTGGAGCTGGTGGCGATGCAACGGCAAGCGCGGTGATCAGCGATCTTATCGACATCGCAAGAGATAGCAAGTCGCCTATGCTTGGATATAAAGCGCCATTTGAGCTAAACACCTTAGAGCTGCTTGATCGCGACAGGATAAAGACGAAATACTACTTTAGGCTAAAAGTCGAAGACAAAATGGGTGTGCTAGCAAAGATAACAAATTTGATGAGTGAAAACAACCTCTCGATTGATAGCTTACTGCAAAAGCCAAAAGATGAGAGCGAGTATGCCGTGCTATTTTTCACGACTCACACGAGCTTGGAGGCTGATGCGAAGCGAACGATGGAGCTTTTAAAAGAGCAAGAGTATATAAAAGAAGAGCCATTTATGATGAGGATCGAGGAGTAGCTTGGGGCTAAAAGAGTATCTCTTTGGTAAGAGCTCCGAAGATAAGGCTTGCGAGTTTTTGCGTAAGCTTGGTTTTGTCATTTTAGAGAGAAATTTTCACTCCAAATTTGGCGAGATCGACATCATCGCGCTAAGTAGCGATAAAATTTTGCATTTTATTGAAGTAAAAGCAACTAGCGGAGGATATGAAGCGGAGTATAGGCTAAACAAGGCAAAATATATGAAAATTTTAAAAACGATAAATTTTTATATGATGAAAAATGAGCCAAACAGGGACTTCCAACTTGATCTGCTTGTTGTTAAAAATGAAAATTTTGAGCTGATAGAAAATATTAGTTTATAATAAAATTTATTATTTAGCTAAAATTTAAATTTGATTTTGTATAATTGCCACATCTTGAAAATAAGGAGAACAAATGGGAAAATACATCGAACTCACAAAAGAAAATTTTGATGTAACAAAAGAAGGCGTTGCTCTAGTAGACTTCTGGGCTCCATGGTGCGGACCTTGCCGTATGCTAGCTCCAGTGATCGAAGAGCTTGCTGAAGACTTTGAGGGCAAAGCAAAAATTTGCAAGGTAAATACTGACGAAGTGCAAGATCTTGCGGTTGAGTTTGGCATCAGATCGATCCCAACATTGCTATTTTTCAAAAATGGCGAGCTAGTTGAGCAAATGGTCGGTGCGCAGTCAAAACAAGCCCTAACTGACAAACTAAATTCGCTTCTTTAATGAGCGAAAAAAGAAGAGGAAGTCTGCTTCCTCTTACCTATATATTTGGTTCATTTTTTGGTGCAGCTATGATAGCAGCTGCATTTGCGTATAGCAACTATCGTTTTTCACAATATAAATTTGTTGATTTTGCGAAGCTAGTTTTTTACGAAAAAAGCGAAATTTTCACTCCAAAAGAGCCAAAATACACGCTTTTAATCTTCAGTTCAAATCAATCAAAATTAGACGAAATTTTACCAACCAAAAATGAAACAGTTGTGGCGATCGATATCTTTCAAAAAAGATATGAGTCAAACTCAACACTAAAATATATAAGCTCAGATATAAATACAGTCCTAGAGCTGATGCGAAATTTAAGCATCACGAAGTTACCTAGCAGTGTTGAGATAGTTCATCAAAGGGGCGAAATTTACAAACAAAATTCGTCCATAAATGTTTTAGAATAAAGGAAATTTATGCTTGATTTAGCGATCATCGGAGGCGGTCCAGCAGGACTAAGCGCCGGACTTTACGCCACTAGAGGCGGATTAAAAAATGTTGTAATGTTTGAAAAAGGCGAGCCTGGTGGTCAGATCACCTCGAGCTCAGAGATAGAAAACTACCCAGGTCAAAAAGCCCCTGGCGAAAGCGGCTTTGACTTTATGAGCACTTGGTGGAAGCAGTGCAGTGCATTTGGATTAGTTCATAAGTGGGCAAACGTCGTTGGCGTTAGAAAAAATAGTGACGGCAGCTTTGAAATTTTACTTGAAGGCGGCAAGAGTGAGCAGGCAAAGGCTGTCATCGTAGCGACTGGCTCAACCCCAAGACGTGCTGGCTTTAAAGGCGAGGACGAGTTCTTTGGTAAAGGCGTTAGCACGTGCGCAACATGCGATGGCTTCTTTTACAAAAACAAAGAGGTAGCCGTTCTTGGCGGTGGCGATACAGCTGTTGAAGAGGCACTTTACCTAGCAAATATCTGCTCAAAAGTCTATCTAGTGCATAGACGTGACGAGTTTAGAGCAGCGCCAACAACCGTTGAAAAAGCTAGAAAAAATGAGAAGATCGAGTTTATAACGAGTGCGACTGTAAAAGAGGCGCTTGGCGATAAAATGGGTCTAACAAAGATCGTGCTTGATACTAAAAATGGCGAGCACGTGCTTGATGTGCCGGGCATTTTCACCTTTGTCGGACTAAATGTAAATAACGAAATTTTAAAAGATGAAAACGGCAAATTTATCTGCGAAATGGCTGATGGCGGACAGGTCAAGACAAACCTTAAGATGCAAACTAGCCTAAAAGGGCTCTTTGTAGCAGGTGATATCAGAGAGGATGCTCCAAAGCAAGTCATCGTTGCTGCAGGCGATGGCGCTGTGGCTGCACTTAGCGCTATGAGCTACATAGAAAGCGTACATTAATACTCAAATTTAGCCAAATTTTTTGGCTAAATTTCTCTTTCAAAATAAATCATTTTAGTAAAAATTTATATTTTAAAATTGCTTGGTTTTTAGGCTTATCAGAATATTTTTTTTAAAAAAATGCATTAATAAAATAACTCTAGGGCAGAACATAACCCTTTTTGCATAAAATAAGCAAAAAGTGCGCTCTAATATAATCAATACCCATTTTTCTGATCGCAGCAGTTACCACAATGATAATTTTTAATTAAATTTTTGCCTAAAGTAGCTCTTTTTCAAAAGCCATTTCGTAATCTCTCTATAATAAAATTTATGTTAAATTTCAACCAAAAATCAAAGGATAAATTTTGGTAAAAATAGGACTTTACGGCGCTAGCGGCAAGATGGCTCAAAGTATCATCTCTTGCTTAAAGGATGAAAAAGACGCCACTTTAAGCGTCGCTTTTAGCCAAAAAAATGAGGTTGAAAATTTAAGTAGCGAACTTTTAACAAACGACTTTGCTAAATTTTTTGAAGCGTGCGACGTTATAATCGATTTTAGCCAAAAAGAGGCGACCGTAGCACTGCTAAACTACGCTAGAACCAACCCAAAACCACTAGTCATCGGCACGACTGGACTAAATGACGACGAGAAAAACTTGCTTCACCTAGCATCAGGCACTATGCCAATACTCTACGCAACAAACATGAGTCTAGGTGTAGCAGTGTTAAATAGAATTGCAAGGATAGCTTCGAAAGTTTTAAGAGAATTTGATATAGAGATCGTCGAGCAGCACCACAGACACAAAAAGGACGCTCCAAGCGGCACTGCGATGACTTTAGCAGGCTGCGTGGCAGAGGCAAGGGATCTAAATTTAAAAGATGTTTTAGTAACAGGCAGAGCTGGCATGGTGGGTGCAAGAAGTAAAGACGAGATCGCAGTTATGGCGCTTCGTGGCGGCGACGTGGTCGGTCGTCACACGGTTGGCTTTTACAATGACGGCGAATTTATCGAGCTAAACCACACGGCAACTAGCAGAGCGACCTTCTCAAAAGGTGCCATTAAGGCTGCCATCTGGCTAAAAGATCAAAGCAGTGGTCTATACTCGATAGATGATAGTTTGGGGCTTGATGATTAAATTTAAGCTTGATGATATAAAGAGATACGAGTTAGAATTTGGCGATAAATTCTACCTACCAGAGCGCAAAAAGCGTCAAAATTTAGGAGCTGGTGAGTTGATTTGAGATTATGGAATTTAGTTTTAGTGCATGTGGATTATTATAAATGGTGCAAATAACGGCAAATGTGCCAGCACTTTGGGCAACAAGCCACTTACAAAATAGTGCTTAGGCGTTAAAAGTGAGAGCAAATTTAACTGCAAAGATGAAATTTAAAAAGATGAAAAGAGGATAAAAGATGTGTGCGATAGTTGGTATCATAAATTCTAAAGATGCGGCGAAAACGGCGTATTATGCGTTATTTTCTATGCAACACCGCGGTCAAGAGGCAAGTGGCATCAGCGTCTGTAATGACGGCGAAATTTCCACTCACAAGGGCAACGGCCTAGTCACCGAGGTCTTTAACGAAGAGATCTTAAGCTCACTAAAAGGCGACATGGCTATCGGCCACAACCGCTACGCAACAGCTGGCAAAAACTCAGGCCGTGACGCCCAGCCAATAGCCGCCAACTACGCCCTAGGTCAAATCTCAATCGTTCACAACGGAAATTTGGTCAATAAAGACGAGGTTAGAGACGAACTTATCAAAGATGGCGCGATATTTCAGACAAATATGGATACAGAAAACATTATCCACCTCATCGCAAGAAACCACGACGAACACCTACAAGATCGCATTATCGCAGCACTTGATAAGATAAAAGGCGCTTACTGCTTGCTCGTGCAGTCACGTCATAAGACCTTTGCCATCAGAGACCGCTGGGGTGTTAGGCCACTAAGCCTTGGTAGGCTAAAAGATGGCGGATACATCGTAGCTAGCGAGACTTGTGCGTTTGATCTTGTGGGAGCGACATTTATAAGAGATGTTAGACCTGGCGAAATGATAGTTTTTGAGCATGGCAAGAGCGAGTTTCAAAGCTTGCAAATTTTCGAGCCAGAGCCTAGAGTTTGCGCCTTTGAGTACATCTACTTTGCGCGCCCAGATAGTGTTATAGAGGGCAAAAGCGTCTATGAAGTGAGAAAAAAGATGGGCGAGGTGCTTGCTAGAAAAAGCAAGGTAAAGGCTGACTTTGTAGTGCCAGTGCCAGATAGCGGCGTGCCAGCAGCGCTTGGATACGCAAACGAGAGCAAAATTCCATTTGAGCTAGCCATCACTAGAAATCACTATGTGGGCAGAACCTTTATCGAGCCAAGCCAAGAGATGAGAAATTTAAAGGTCAAACTAAAGCTAAACCCAATGTCAAGCGTGCTAGCTGGTAAAAGTATCGTCGTGATCGATGATAGCATCGTTCGTGGCACTACTTCTAAAAAGGTGGTCGATCTCTTAAGGCACGCGGGGGCGAAAGAAATTCACTTCAGAGTTGCGTGCCCTGAGCTCAAGTATCCTGAGCGATATGGCATCGATACACCAAGCTTTGAGGAGCTAATAAGCGCTAAAAAAAGCGTCGAAGAGGTAAGAGAGTACATCGGAGCTGACAGCTTGGAGTTTTTAAGCATTGATGAGCTTAAAGAGAGTATCGGCAACGAGAGAAAATACTCGCTTGTAAGCTTTGATGGTGATTACTTCATAAAATGAGAAATTTAGTAGTTTTGCTGCTTGCAATACTCTTTTTTGCAGGCTGCTCGCAAAAGACGCCTAGTAAAAAGGATGAAATTTCCATCATGGTGAGCTACTTTGAACTAAACGGCGAAAAACAGCAGCTACTAATCAAAAATATGCCAAATTTGGCTGAACTAAATGCCAGTGTGCCATTTTTTGGCATGGTAAATTTTCTTGATCAAAATAAAACTACAAGTGCTTATTCTCTTGTAAATGGCGTTATAAACGTCATTGAAGCAGATAGTGCCTCTATAAATTTAAACAAAGCTAGTGATGTTTTGGCCCTTAAAAAAGCTAGCGAAATAAGGTTTTACGAGATAAGACCTGATGTGGTTGAAAGTGTTAAATTTAGCTCGCAAAATGGCGTTTGTGGCGAGTTTTTAGCTCAAAAGCCAGTTTTTGTAAATGCGGCCACCAACTACTACTTAAGAGATGATAGCTTTTTTGCAAGTTTTATCGAGGCAAAATTTGTTTATAAAAAGGGCGCAAAGATCCTGAAAAAGGAGTTTGTTTATAGCATTGCTGAGCCCAAAATCCTAGACGAAGCTAAAGAATTTACACAAAAACCAAACCAGCTTTTCTTAAATGATATGCAAAAACTTGGCAGACTGCTTGACATACTCTGCACATTTTAGCAGACACTCAGACACTAAATTTATACTTTTTCATGGGCCTGCACCCTTTTAAAATTTATTTTAAGCACGGGGGGGGGTAGAATGCCTTTTTAACCAAAAAAAGGAGAGTATAAAGATGAAAAAGCAAATTTTAGCTTCAGTCTTAGCCAGCGTGTTGGCCACAAGTAGCGTATATGCTTGGGGCTTTGGGAGTAGCAAAGAAAAACCAAATTATGATTATAGTGGGGATAAACAGTTTATAGAAACTAACACGAAAAAAATAGACACAGATAGGGCAAAATATTGGTGTTTCGATAAAGGTAATGATCTAGGCTGCCTAGCACTAGAAAAACGAGAGGCTTTAGCCAATAAAGACCTTAAAAAAGTAGTGAATTTTTATGAAAAGACTATTCCAGAATACTGCTACGATAAAAAATTTGCTCCAGCGTGCAATATACCAGCTCTTGATTTGATTAGAGAAAAAATAGTTTATTTTGCAAGAAATAGTGACGATCAAGCTAAAACTGATGCCATAAATTCTGATTACGCAAAAGCTCTTTTTGAGTCAAAAGCGGACGTAAAAATGCTCGAATACGGTTGTAATGAGCTAAAAAGTGCATATATATGTAGAGATCTACGCGACATGTATAAAAACTTAGGCGATAGAGATAAAACAAAAGAATATAACGAAAAAATGAAAAACGGCGATGAAAAGTGGAATTCAGTCACTTACGATTACCATCACGCCCGATATGCTTATGGAAGCCCTTCGGGATGGTGGTTATTGGACGATTGATTATTTAAATATGCAGGAAAAACTCCTGCATATTTTTTTAAGAAGTTACTTTTTTTAAATTAAAGTTTTTTCATTTTTTAATTCATTATTGTCGCCTTTGATTAATACATCTTTGCTTGGGGTTGTTTTCTTATTACGCAAAAGCCCTTTCTGAGTCAAAAGCAGATGTAAAAATGCTTGAATATGGCTGCAATGAATTAAAAAGTGCCTATATATGTAGAGATCTACGCGATATGTATAAATACTTAGGCGACAAAGAAAAAACGAAAGAGTATAACGACAAAATGAAAAATGGCGATGAGAAGTGGAATTCGGTTCTTTATGATTATAAGCACATGCGATATATCCACGGTGGTTATTCAAGCTGGTTACTTTTAGAAAAAATAGAATAATTAAATAAAGTATTTTTCATTCGCTTTAACTGACTTGTAAATTTAGTAAATTTCACTGCATTTAAAGTCAGCTATTTAAATTTAAAGCTAAATTTAGCCCCTGCTCTTTAAATTTATCCTAAAGCATCTCTATAAACGCCTCGAGCCTTGTCTTGATCTGCCCAGCATCGCTTGTAGAAAAGTCCGTCTCAAGCGCCATATAAGGCGTATCTACGTCGCTACATGCCCTTTTTATATTGGTAGTTTCTACGTTGTAGGTGTGACAGGCTTGCAGCACAACGTCGATCACGCCGTCCGCCTTATACTCTTTTATCATCTCTTGAAGCACATTTTCTCTATCTTTATTTGGCGACATGATCGAGCAAGGTATCGCCATGTAGCGTTTTGCTATGGCGCTAATTGGATCGTCATTTTCATCGACAAGGTTGCTAAAGTTTTTAGTTCCAGTGCAGTTTTCGTAAGCCACCACTACGCCGCCTGCCTCTTCTATGGCTGGCACGATCTTGTCATAGACCCCGCCACTTGGACAGCCTGTGATGATGATGCGTTTGGCATCTTTATGCACGGGTGAAATTTTGTCCCTCACGCACTCTTTTAGCTTATTTACGATGATCTCAAGGTCGCTTATCTGCTCCTTTTTATCAAAGATAAAGCCATTTCCATATAACAGTGCGTGCAGCTCTTTGCCGTTCATGGGTGGCGGCGTTAGCTTCATGAAATTTTGTATTTCGCCCATCAGCTCGCGCTCTTTGTTAAATAGCCTGATAGAATTTCTAAGCTCCTCATCGCTTACTTTCACGTCAAATTTAGCCTCCAGCCGCTCCTTTAGCTCCCTAACCTCATCTTGCCAAAGTTCCAGGCTCTTTTGGCTCTTGAAGTGTGGCAAGTGCATGACGTGGACATCTTTAAACTCACCCATTAGCTCATACATCTTTTTCTTGCCGTCGCACGTCGTTTCGCCGATAACGATATCAGAGTTTCGCACAAATGGGCACTTGTTTGCCTTAGCAAAGCCATAGCTTGCCTTTATGAGCGGGCAGAGGTTTTTAGGCAGGTACTTTTCGCCTTCAACCACTGCGTTATCGCCAGTAGCGCAGACGCTCACGCTGTAAGCGTTTGCTGCGTGGATGATCTCTCTTGGCGTGTAGGTGCAAAATATCGCTGCGATCTTTTGGCCGTTATTTTTAACTGCTTCGACGTTTTGGGCTAAATTTTTCTTAGCGCTGTCATAGGTAGCGAAAATTTCGCTCAAATTCATACTCTCATTTATTGCCATCTTCTCTCCTTAAATTTCTTATCCCTGCAAGGCAAGCGCCGATCGCACCGCAGTAGATCGCATCTTTGTGCGTGGTGACGCTAGCTTGCAAGCACGCTTCTAAATTTTCTCTCACATACTCGCTCTTGCTAAAGCCACCGCTTAGAAAATAGCTCGTATTTGCCTGTTTTTTAACCAAATTTGAAATTTTATTTATAGCTGAGGCGATCACCGCTTTTGCGATATTTTCTCGTGAGACGTTTTGAGCTATGAGGCTTATGATCTCAGACTCCGCAAAGACCGTGCACATCGAGCTTATGGCGATATCTTTGTCGCTATTTTTAGCAAGGCTTGTAAGCTCATCAAACCTAACTCCAAGGCGGTTTGACATCACTTCTAGAAATTTACCAGTGCCGGCTGAACATTTATCATTCATCGTAAAGTCCGTCACTGCGCCATTTTCAAGCTTGATAGCCTTCGTATCTTGTCCGCCCACGTCGATAACGGTGCAGTCGCTTTTGCAAAAGTAGTGCGCCCCAAGCGCGTGACAGGTGATCTCTGTGAGGGTTTTATTGGCGTATGGCACCGAGACTCTGCCATATCCAGTCGCTACAAAATAAAGCTCACCAAGACTTAAAGCTAAAACTCGCTCTTTTATAAGCATGGCCGTATCTGCGCTGCTCCAGCCTGTTGGGAGTAAAAATAGCTCCTTTATCTCGCCGCTACTTGCCTCCATGATCGCAACTTTTGCAGAAGTTGAGCCTATATCGATTCCGATTGAGTGCATTTTGTATCCAAAAAAGGTCTTTCTAAAACTTAGAACTGGCGTGATTTTACTCACTTTAAGACAAATTTGTCAATAAATAAGACCCAAAAATTTATAGCCTTTTCACCTTTTAAAATTTATAATTTACCCACACTTTACAAAGGGGATGAAATTTGAAAAATTTGACAAACGAGCAGAGATTTTTCTCAAATGCCGACCTCGCAAGGCTCTTTTTCCCTATCGCCGTAGAGCAGTTTTTAGAGTATAGCCTAGGCCTTGCAAACTCGCTAATGGCAGCAAGCGTTAGCGAAAGTGCGGTGAGTGCAGTAAGCCTTGTGGAGTTTGTCATGGCGCTATTTATTAGCATATTTACCGCCATAGCCACTGGTGGCTCGGTGGTCGCTAGCCAATATCTAGGTAGCAAACAAAGCGGCAACGCCAGAAATACCGCCGATCAGCTAGTTTGGTTTAGCCTAATTTTCGCAATCTTTATAGCCATTGCCATCATCCTTTTAAAAGACCTCATCTTAGATAAAGTCTTTGGCGATATCGGAGAGCAAGTGAGGAGCGATGCTAGCCACTATCTCGTTTTCTCCGCCATTTCAGCGCCCTTTTTAGCCGTCTATGCAGCAGCTGCGGCGATCTTTCGCACGATGTCAAACGCAAAGCTACCTATGTATATCATGGCGGCTGCAAATTTACTAAATGTGCTGCTAACTGCCATTAGCATCTACACATTTCACACAGGGGTGCTTGGTATCGCCATTAGCACGCTCATAGCAAGGGCGATCGCTTGCTTTGTCATCGTCTATCTGCTACTTGATATAAAGCTAAAACTTCACATAAGAAAGAGCCTTGTCTATAAATTTGACTACGAGATCATCAAGAAAATTTTAAATATCGGCGTGCCTTATGGCTTTGAAAATTCGATGTTTTACGTGGGTCGCATCATCGTTTTGAGCCTTGTTTCGCTCTTTGGCACGGCAAGCATCGCTGCAAATGCCGTGGGCGGGACGATCGTGATGTTTCAGGTGCTCCCTGGCATGGCGATAGGCACAGGTCTAAGCGTCGTCGTGGCTAGATGCATCGGTGCAAATGACTTTAATCAGGCTAAATTTTACGTGAGAAAATCGATGCTAAGCATCTACATCGTGCAGCTTTTTAGCACGGCTGTTGTTTTACTACTTCTTGAGCCGCTACTTCGCGTTTATAATCTCTCAAGCGAGGCCATAAATTTAACAAGGCAGATCGTCTGGTATCACGGCATCGCGATGTGCCTCATCTGGCCACTTGCCTACACCTATCCGACCGTTTTTCGAGCTGCTGGGGACGCAAAATATCCGATGATAGTAAATTTAGCCTGCATGTTTGCCTGTAGGATCGTGCTAGCTTATATATTTTCGCTCACGTTTGATCTTGGCATGATAGGCACTTGGTTTGCGATGTTTGCCGACTGGGCGGTAAAGGCGGTGCTCTTTGTGCGTAGATACGCAAATGGCACGTGGATGAAATTTCAAGCCATTTAAAAAAAAGTAGTAATATACACACGATTTTGTCACAAAGGATAAAGATGAAAAATGTTTTAAAATTTAGTGCAGCTCTAGTGATCGCAGCACTTTTTGCTGGATGTGCAAGCGAGAGCTCAAGAGTGGTCGAAACTCCAAAAGTAGCAAGCTACGGCTCAGTTTATAACGGTAAAAAAGTCTCAGTTTCTATTGGCCGCTTTAATAACCAATCAAACTACAATAGTGGCGTTTTTAGTGATAACGAGGATAGACTTGGCAACCAAGCTCAAAGCATCTTGATCACAAATTTACAGCAAAGCGGTAGATTTTCGGTGCTTGAAAGATCAAATATGTCAGTCCTCAAACAAGAGAGCGAGCTAAGCAAAGAGGCTCAAAATTTAAAAGGCTCAAGATACGTCATAACTGGCGATGTGACTGAGTTTGGACGCAAGACAACAGGCGATCACCAGCTATTTGGCATACTTGGCAAAGGCAAAAAGCAAACCGCCTACTCAAAGGTAAATTTAAACGTAGTCGATACTAAAACCGCAGAGGTCGTCTATTCAGTTAGCGGCGCTGGCGAATACACCCTTTCAAACAGAGAGATCATCGGCTTTGGCGGCACCGCAGGATACGACTCTACGCTAAATGGCAAGGTGCTAAGCCTAGCGATAGTTGAAGCGGTAAATAACCTAGTAAATGGCATAGAAAGCGGAGCATGGCAAGTAAAATAGGGCTTGCCAGCCTTGCACTTTTCGCGATATTGCTAGCTGGATGTGGCAACGCAGGTGGCCCAAGGTCGCTTTACTACTGGGACGGCACATATAGCAGCTCGCTATATAGCTATCTAAACGAAGATGGCGACGCAACCGAGCAAATTTCACGCTTAGAAAATTTGGTGCAAACCTCAACCCAAAGGGGCTACAAGGTTGCGCCAGGGCTTTATGCGCACCTTGGACTTTTATACTTAAATAATGGAAATTTAGGCGCTGCAAATGCAAATTTTGACAAAGAGGTGCAAAATTTCCCAGAGTCAAAAGAATTTATAAATTTCATCAAAGGCTCTAAAAATTTAACCCCGAAAAAGCAGAGCAAAAAAGAGGGAGCGAAAGATGAAAAATAGCCTGAAATTTATAGCTGTGACACTTCTTGCGATATTTTTTGCGGGTTGTTCTTTCAAAGAGCCTGAGCCATACGACTACTCAGCCTTTTTACAAAAAAAGCCACGCTCCATCCTAGTGCTCATGCCAACAAACGATAGCACCGAGGTTGCTGGCTCAGCAGCGGTTTTGGCTAACTCAGTAGCCCCACTTAGCGAGGCTGGATACTATGTATTTCCAGTGGCTCTTGTAAATGATACATTTAAGCAAAATGGCATAACCGAGCCAAGCGAGATCGCAGCCGTGCCCCTAAATAAGCTTGATAAAATTTTTCACGCCGATAGTGTGCTTTACATAAACATCAAAGACTACGGCACGAGCTACGTCGTGGTCTCTAGCTCTACAAAGGTAGTGCTTGAAGCAAAGCTAGTCGATATAAAAAGTGGCGCGACACTCTGGCAGGGCGAGGCAGAAGCTGCAGAGGATAGCAGTAATGGGCAAAACAGCCTGCTTGGCATGCTAGTCTCAGCCGTCATCACGCAGGTGGCAAACACCATCTCAGATAGATCATACGACCTAGCAGTAAGAGCCGATGCCTACCTCTTTTCTAGAAACTGCCACGACTGCATACTTTATGGGCCTTATTCGCCTCACTACGGCAAAGACGCCCAGCTACATAAAGATAGATAAATTTAATGTCCAGCCATCAACTTGGAGTGCTTCTTACGCTAGTTGGTGGCGTTCTTTGGGGGTTTAGTGGAGTTTGTGGGCAGTATCTTTTCTCGCAGGGTATAAGCGCTGATTTTCTAGTACCTTATAGGCTCTTACTAGCTGGTGCTTTTATCGTGCTTTACTACGCTTTTAAGGCTCCAAAGGCCGTTTTTGCGCCACTTACTGACATAAAACTGCTAGCAGAGCTTCTTATATACGCCATACTTGGGCTCATGATGACGCAGTATGCTTATTTTTACTCGATTGAGCTCTCAAACGCCGCAGTTGCGACCGTCATTCAGTACACAGCCCCAGTTCTCATCCTAGCTATCATCTGCCTAAAAGAGAGGCGAGCGCCAAGACCGCTTGAAATTTTGGCACTACTCTGCGCGATGCTTGGGGTCTTTTTCCTAGCCACGCACGCTCAAATTTCATCTCTTGTTATCTCGCCAAAGGCGCTATTTTGGTGCTTGGTAAGCGCCGTTTGCGTCTGCGTTTATAACCTTGCACCCACAAGGCTAAACTCCAAATACTCCGTAGCTCTGACCCTTGGCTGGGGCATGGTGATAGGTGGCGTGGTGCTTTGCCTTTATATGAGGGTGTGGGAGTTTGCTGGGCTTAGTGGCACGGCGCAGTGGCTTGCATTTTTTGCTGTCATCACGCTTGGCACGATATTTGCATTTAGCTTTTATATGACTGGAGTTAAGCTCATAGGCGCCTCGAAAGCTAGCATGATAGCCTGCATAGAGCCACTAAGCGCGGCCTTTTTTGGCTACTTTTGGCTTGGGACAAAGTTCGTCTTTTGGGACTTTTTAGGCTTTGCTCTCATCATATCATGCATATTTTTACTTTCAAAGAAGAGAGATGATATACCTAGCGCAAACTGACACGACAGCTGGCTTTTTAAGCAAAGACTACAAGGAGATAAACCACGCCAAAATGCGAAGTGAGGGCAAACCTTGCCTCATTACGACGGCTAAATTTAGCGTTTTACGTGAGCTTGCAAGAGCGCCAAAAAAGTATAAAAATTTCATCCGTCGCTCGAGAAAGACGACATTTTTATATCCAAATTTAAAGGCGATCAGGGTCGTAAAAGAGTGCGAACATGAGAAATTCCTAAGCAAATTTGACTGGCTTTACTCAAGTAGCGCAAACAAAAATGGTATGAAATTTGATGAAGCTTGGGCAAAAAGCGTGGCTGATGAAGTTGTTGATGAACGATTTTTTGAAGATATGCCATCAAAAATTTATAAAATTTCAAAATCCAAACTAAAAAAGATCCGCTAGTTAAATTTGCACCCTGCACTTTTCTTAAATTTAGGTGGTTTTTGTAGTTTGAAATGATAAATTTGCTAAATTTCACAGCTTGTAAGAGCGGTTTTAAAAGCTAGTTTTTTAGACAAGCTCTAAAATTTAATCTACTAATTAGATAAATTTACAAATATCCAAACTAAATTTAACCTGTCTCGTATTATAAGCCTCGCTCCAGACTACATTTTGAAATTTAAAGTCTGCCAGATGCTTTAGCCAAGCACTGGCTGATATAAATTTGCGCCAATATCTAAAATTGCCCACTAAGACCAAATTTAAGTCATTCAGGCTCTGCAACTCGCATAAATTTGGAGTAAGAAAGGACTAAATTTCATTAAATTTAGTCTGCTTTTTCACCATAAAGCTCACTTCAAATCCGCCTCATAGAAATTTAAATTCTGCCAACTACTGCATTCTCTTTTTATTCAAACACTAGCTGATATAAATTTGACATGCAACTAAATTTACAAACTCCCAGCTTGCATAAATTTTGAGGCAAAAGTCAAATTTCACTAAATTTAGCTCATTTGTGCGAACAAAGTAGCCATTCGACGCAACATCACTACAATCGCACAAGCAAAATCACTCAAACCACAAATTTAAAATTTTAGCCACTGCCAAAATTTGGGTGCAGAGATAGTCAAATAAGTAAATTTAATAGCTCTCAAAACCTAAATTTAGCCATTTTGCAAATTTAAATAAGTAAATTCACTAACCACAGCTAGTTGCTTTTCGCAGACAAAAACAGTCTTTATAAATTTAAAGCAGCCAAGCCCTAAATTTGACTAAATTTAACCAGCACCATTTGGTACAAGCAGATAAATTTACAAATCAATTTTCTTACTAGATTATTAAATTTGGTTTTGGGGTTTAAATTTCACTTGCTAGCCCCTTTGGCTGGCACCAAAGGGATTTTTGCTAGCAAATTTCGATTATAGTTTTGCTTTTCTTTTGCGCTCTGTTGGGTCTAAATAGCGCTTGCGAACGCGGATATTTATAGGCGTAACCTCGACTAGCTCGTCATCTTCTATCCACTCAAGAGCGCGCTCAAGGCTTAGCTTTCTAGGCGGTACTAGTTTGATCGCATCGTCGCTACCGCTTGCACGCACGTTTGTTAGGTTTTTGCCTTTTATTGGGTTTACGTCAAGGTCGTTTGGACGGCTATGCTCGCCGATGATCATACCCACATAGACTTTTGCTTGTGGATCAAGAAATAGCACGCCACGATCTTGTAAGTTAAATAGCGAATAAGCAAGCGTTACGCCGTTTTCCATAGAAACTAAAGCGCCATTTGTTCTGTGCTCGACGGTGCCGCTAAGTGGTCTAAACTCCAAAAAGCTGTGGTTCATAACGCCCTCGCCCTTTGTATCAGTCAAAAACTGGCTTCTAAAGCCGATAAGTCCGCGAGCTGGGATCTCAAATTCTATCCTTGTTTGGCCGTCGCCTGTTGGGTTCATAGAGACCATTTCAGCCTTTCTTTTGCCAAGTTTTTCTATGACTGTACCTGTCGTATCATCAGGTGCGTCGATCACTAAAAGCTCGTATGGCTCGCATTTTACGCCGTTTATCTCTTTTACGATGACTTCAGGTCTGCCAAGTAAAAACTCATAGCCCTCGCGGCGCATATTTTCAGCCAAAATGGTGATCTGAAGCTCACCACGGCCGCTTACTTTAAATTTGCCCTCGCCGATGTTTTCATACTTCATCGCGATATTTGTCTTCATCTCGTTTGCAAGGCGCTCATCGATCTTGTTTGATGTGACGTGTTTGCCCTCAGTGCCTGCAAGTGGGCCATCATTTACAGAAAATACAACGCTAAGTGTTGGCTCTTCGATATGGAGCGGATCAAGCGGATGAGGGTTGTTTGGATCAACGACGCTATCGCCAACGTCAAGCGCTTCAAAGCCAGCGATCGCTACGATGTCGCCAGTGCCAGCCTCGTTTATATCGATCCTATCAAGTCCCATAAAGCCGATGAGTTTTGAAATTCTGCCAGTTGTCTTCGTGCCATCAGCCTTTGCAAGCATAACATTTTGGTTTTTAGCTATCTTGCCGTTAAAAATCCTCGCAATGCCGATCTTGCCGACATAGTTGTCATAATCAAGCGTGAAAACTTGAAGCTGAAGTGGGTTCTCGTCGCTGCCGCTTGGAGCTGGTACGTGAGCTAGGATAGTCTCAAAAAGTGGCTGCATATCTTTGTTTTCATCGCTTAGTTTTAGCTTTGCGTAGCCATTTTTAGCAGCTGCATAAACGACTGGAAACTCTAGCTGCTCGTCATTTGCGTCAAGTGCGACAAAAAGGTCAAAAATTTCATTTATAACGCGGTCTGGATCGCCTGCAGGCTTATCTATCTTATTTACGACGACGATTGGGCGAAGTCCAAGTGAGAGCGCCTTTTTGACGACAAATTTAGTTTGTGGCATAACACCTTCTTGCGCATCGACAAGTAGTAAAACGCCATCAACCATCTTAAGAACACGCTCTACCTCGCCACCAAAGTCGGCGTGGCCTGGGGTGTCGATGATGTTGATCTTTGTATCTTTGTAGCGAATGGCGGTGTTTTTAGAAAGGATCGTGATGCCACGCTCTCTTTCGATGTCGTTGCTATCCATTACACGCTCGCCAAGGTTTTGATGCTCGTTAAATGTTCCTGACTGCTTCAAAAGCTCATCAACCATTGTTGTCTTACCGTGGTCGACGTGCGCGATAACGGCTATATTTCGTATCTTTTCCAAATGTTTCTCCGTTTATTAGTTTGATATTTTTCGCTTTATCAGTTTTAAAATAGGGGCAGATTATATCCAAATTTTTATAAATTTTAAGCTGATATCAAGAAATTAATTTTTGGAATAGATTTTGCATGTAAGCGTTAAGTTTTTAAATTTAAAGGGATTAAATGCAAGCTTACACAGCGAAAAACAACGTAGATTTGCTAGCTCCTGCGGCTACCAAAAAGCCTGCAGCTGCGAAGAAGTCTCAAAACAACGGCGAGTTTTTGTCGATGGTTTTGGATGCGGCTGCGAGCAAAGCAAATAGCGGTCAAAAGATCACTGAAAAGGATGTCAAAGAGATAGTAAAAACTGTTGATATCCAAAAAGAGACGATAGAAAAGGCGCAAAACGAAAGCGTGGCAAAAATTTCGGCCGCACTTGAAGAAAATTTGGACGAAGATACAAAAAATGAGCTCTATGAAAATGCAAATTTCATGCAGCTTTTGCAAGTTTTAGAGATACTAAATGGCAATGAAAAGGTAAGTAAATTTCCAAATTTCAGCGACAAAATAGCAAATTTCTTAAGTGTGCCCCAAAACGTCGAAGAGCTTAGCAACGTTAAAAGCGTTAGCGATCTTATCGACCTTGCTAAGAAATTTGACCTTGGTCTTGAAAATATAGAAATTTCAAATGAAGATGTGCCAAAACTAAACGAGATGTTTAAAAATTTGGGCAAGCAGGAATTTTTCACGCCGATAAAGACTGAGGACAAGCCTTTTTATCTAAAAGAGCTAAAAAACGAGGTCGAGCAAACTATCATCAAAAACGAGCCAAAAGAGGTCGTAAAGCTTGATACTTTGCTAAAAGAGGTGGTGGCAAATCCAGTCAGCGAAGTTAAAAATTTAGTCAAAGAAGAGCCTAAAAAGCTAGATGATAGTGAAGTAAAGCTTGATGATGAGATAGTGGACGTTGAGCCAGATGAGCAGCCAAAAGAGCCAAAAGTAAAGGTAAATTTACACGAGCAAAAGGCGCAAAAAGCCCCAACTCTTGAGTCGCTACTCTTTCTAGAAAGAGAGCAGATGAGAGAGGCTGAGCAAAGCGAGGAGACCTTTAGCAGTGATAATAAATCAGAGCTAAATCAAATGGTAAAAGATATCGCAAACAGCGCTAAACACCAGCTTCAAACAAAGGCGGAGATAAAAGAGACACTTAGCAACTTCTCTTCTACGCTAAAAGAGCAGGTGCAAAACTACAAAGCGCCGATCACTCGCTTTAACATCACGCTTAATCCGCTAAATTTAGGCGAGGTCGAGATCACAATGGTAAATCGCGGCAATAATTTGCATATAAATTTTAGCTCAACTACAGCTACGATGAACCTCTTTTTACAAAACCAAGCTGAGTTTAAAAACAGCCTTGTAAATATGGGATTTACCGAGCTTGAAATGAATTTCTCAGATCAAAACCAAAGACAAGAAAAAAGAGAACAAGCAAAGAACAAATACAGCTCAAATCAAAACGACGAGAGCGAAAATGCTCAAGCGGAACAAAGCTTGCTTGAGCTAGTAATACCAAGATATATTTAGGAGAGATTATGGCTTCAGTTTCAGATATAACTACACAAACAACACAGCAAAAAAACGCCGAGAAAAAGGCAAAAGCAAGACAAGACGCTGCAGCTAGCACAGGAACTAATCCAAATGGACAGCTAGATAAAGATGCATTTATGAAGCTACTTTTAACAGAGCTTCAGCACCAAGACCCAACAAGCCCTATGGATACTGAAAAGATGCTAACGCAAACTAGCCAGCTAGCGTCAGTCGAGATGCAAGAAAACACAAACAAAGCGATGAAAGAGCTAGTAAGTCAGCTAAAATCAAACGCAAATGCCTACGCTATCTCAGCCCTTGGCAAGATGGTCTCAACTGGCTCAAATGCAGTCACACTAACAGATGAGAAAAAAGATGCAAATTTTGCGCTTTACTTTAAGACAGATCTTGCAAATGGCAAAATCGAGGTCAAAAATGCAAATGGTCAAGTCGTAAGAACAACTGATCTAAATGAGACAAATGCAGGCGTTCATAACCTAGCTTGGGACGGTAAAGACGCGTCTGGCAACCAAGTGCCAAATGGCTCATACACCATTTCAGCGACTTACACTGGCAAAGATGGCAAAGAGTATAAAACACAAGTAGGCAACTACCCAGTCGAAGCGGTGAAATTTGTAGATGGCAAAGCTATGATGAAGGTAGCTGGCGAATACGTTTCAATGGATAAAGTATCTGAATATTACGAGGGCTAAAAGCCATGATGAGAGGTTTTTACAACGGGGTTAGCGGCATCAAGACGCAAAGCTTTGGCATGGATGTTTGGTCAAACAACATCTCAAACATAAATAATGTCGGTTTCAAAGCTTCAATCCCTGAGTTTAAAAATTTAATCAACCAAAACCTAGTCTCAGCAGGAAGCGGCCCAACTAGCGATCAAGTGGGACTTGGAGCTACCAAGCAAACGACTGCGCTTGACATGTCAAATGGTAGCTTTCAAAGCACTGATAACAACTTTGACCTTGCCATAGGCGGAGATGGCTTCTTTGGCGTTGTCGATAAAACAGGCAAAAACTACTACACAAGAACAGGCACTTTTGACATAGACGCGGCTGGAAATTTAGTAGATACTAGGGGAAATTTACTCCTTGGCACGCTTGCAAATTTCACTCCGACCACGCCAAGTGCAACCGCTCTTAAAAAATATGGTCAAACCTCAAGCGCCCCACAAGCTTACACAGTCTCGCAAGAGGAGCTAAGTCTGGGCGATCCTGGCTCGCAAAAGAGCATAACACTGCCTCATTTTTTATTTATGCCAGCTGAGGCCACTACAAAAATCAGCCTAAAAGGCAACCTAAACTCAAGCCGCATAACAGATAAAAAAACGACAGCGCTTGATGCTAGCCAATACGCCTACACGCTTGATAATATAAACAAGACGATCTCGCTAAACGGACAGATCCCGCTAAGCACGACAAGCCTTGGTGCAAAGCCAGGCGATAGCATAGTCGTCAAGGTCAAAGACGGCGACGGTAAATTTAGTGAGTTTTCTACCACGCTTGAGGGTGACGGCACATGGCAGATAAATGATAAAAATTTGAAATTTATGGACTTTGCAAATTTAGAGGTAAATGCCGAGATCACATCGCTTGTCGAAGTGCCAAACAAAGAGAAACTAACCTCTGACATATACAACGCAGACGGCACAAAGAGCTTGGTCACTATAAATTTAACCAAGCAGATCCCACAAACTGGCGACCAGACTATCTGGGACGCGGTGGCAACGATAACTGATGCTAGCGGAGCCGTGCAAAATACAGCAATGGGCTCGCTTACATTTAATGGCAGTGGCAGGCTTGTGGCAAATACACTAACAAGCGTTGGCGGCGTAAATTTAAACTTCGAGGGTGACGGCGATGCGGACGTTTATAACGGCATGATGAGCTCAGCAAACGCCAGAAAAGACTTTAATATAAAAAGAGATGGCTACGCTGAGGGGCTTTTATCAAAGTATAGCGTCGATGATCGTGGCAACATCATGGCAAATTTCGACAATACGCGAGCATTTCCAGTGGCAAAAGTGGCCCTTTATCACTTTATAAATGACCAAGGCGTGGCAAAAGTGGGCGACAACCTTTATGAAGCCACAGCCAACTCTGGCGAGCCATTTTTTTACAAAAACAAAGCTGGCGAGACCGTTTATGGGGCGCAAATTTTAGCAAACAAGCTTGAGATGAGTAACGTCGATCTTGGTCAAGCACTAAGCGAGGTGATCGTCACGCAAAAGGCCTACGAAGCGAGCGCAAAAAGCATCACGACAAGTGATGAGATGATACAAACTGCTATCCAGATGAAGAAATAATCCTTAAAGTAAATTTGGGCGAGCAATCGCCCTATTTTTATAACTTTAAATTTACTTTAGCCCTTTCAAATCCCCTAAAATACTCACTTTTCTCTAAATATATCAATATAATTTTAAGCGTGCTGGTTATAAAATTCATTTAATTTCTTTTTTTAAGGATTGTCAAATGAAAATGCTATTTTTAGCTCCAGTGCTAGCTTGTAGTCTTGCCTTTGGTGCTGATGTGATCGCAAAAGATGCGAACATAACACTTGATGGTAAGATGATCGGTAAGATCGAGGTTTTAACGCCAGTTGAAGTCGTCGAAAAAGGCGATAAAACGAGTAAGATCAAGGTTGGTGGTGTAGTGTCGGCAAACTACTTGGCCCAGCTTCAAAGAAGCGTAGAAGACCCTGAAGTTTTTGTAGCTTTTGATGACGAGAGCGAGGCAAATTTCAAAAAAGTAAAAGACCTTGAAGATGACTACGGCGAGGTTTGGTACCAAGCTGATGGCGTTTATGAAGTGCCAAATGACGCGCTTGGTGGCAACCAAAAAGAGCTTTATGCAAAGGCAAAGAAAATTTACGAAGAGACCTGCTCGGCATGTCACAGACTGCATGAGCCAAACAGCTTTACAGCTGCTCAGTGGCCAGCAAATTTACAAGGCATGGTCGATGCGAAATTTGTTGCACTTGATGAAACTGATCTAAATTTAGTGCTTAAATACCTACAACACAATGCCAAAAAAGTAAAATAAATTTTCATAAGGGAGAAAATATGAAAAGACGAGATTTTATAAAATTTTCTGCACTTGCTGCCACAGCGGCGCAGGCAAACAAGATAGAGGGCGTGACTAAGACCATTTTTGACCAAAACAAGACCTTTGGCGCAAATAGATTTGGTCTATTTTGGGCAAATACCAACTCAAACCAAATCGTCTCCGTCGATCCATTTGAGGGCGATAAATTTCCAAATACCATGAACAACAGCTTGCCAGACCTCATCCAAAACGAGAGCCGCGTGCTCTATCCATACGTAAGAAAGAGCTATTTAAAAGCAAAAGGCGCAGCAAAGAGCGAGCTTCGTGGCAAAGAGGAATTTGTGCGCGTTAGCTGGGATACTGCCCTTGATCTAGCAGCAAAAGCCTTAAAAGAAAATTTTGATAAGTATGGCCCTGAGAGCATCTACGGCGAGTGCTACTGGTGGGGCGGTAGCGGCAAGATCAGCTGGGGTAGGACTGTTGGTCACAGGATGCTAAAAGTGCTTGGCGGATATGTAGAAGAGAGCGGCGACTACTCAACGGGTGCTGGCCTTGTTATCATGCTTCACGTCCTAGGCAACAGCGCCGTTTATGATGCTCCGACAAAGTGGGAGGCTATCGCTAAAAACGCTAAAAATGTTGTATTTTGGGGCACTGACCCACTTGTAACTGATCAAATTTCATGGCAGCCACCAACACATGATGGCTATCTTGGCATCAAAAAGATAAAAGAGGCAGGCATAAAAACTTATAGCGTTTGCGTCTTTAAAAACGACACCACAAGATACCTTGACTCTGAAGCTATCATCGTTCGTCCAAATACCGACGTAGCAATGATGCTTGGCATGTGCCACTATCTATATGAAAACAAGCTTTATGACGAAGAATTTATCAAAAAATACACAGTTGGCTTTAATAAATTTAAAGACTATCTACTTGGCACAACCGACAAGGTGGTAAAAGATATCAACTGGGCGAGCAAAATTTGTGGCGTAAAAGCCGAAGATATCGCTAAATTTGCAACAGCGCTTGCAAAAGAGCCAAGCGTCATCATCGCAGGCAGGTCACTTCAAAGACAAGATCACGGCGAGATGGGCTTTTGGGGCATCGTAACACTTAGCGCGATGCTAGGTCAGATAGGCAAAGAGGGTCTTGGATTTGAGTTTAACCTCTACTACGCAAATGGCGCTACAGACAAGATCGCTCCGTCACTAAAAGGCATAAGCACCAGCATCAGCGAAAAATACGACAACGTAGATGGCGCTCCTTGGAAGAAATTTAAAAACGTCACCATCCCATCTTCAAGATCGATCGAGGCTTTGCAAAACCCCGGCAAAGAGATAGACTATGACGGCTCAAAGATCAAGCTACCACACATGAGAGTGGCTTACATGGCGTCTGGATCGATGTTTACAAGGCATCAGGATGTAAATAACGCCGTAAAAGCGTGGCGTAAATTTGACACCGTAATAACCGCTGAGCCATTTTGGACAAGCACAGCAAAACTAAGTGACATCGTCTTGCCAGTAGCCCTTGAAGTCGAGAGAAACGACATCAACCAAAGCGTGCCTACAAACGAATACATCGTAGCTTACAAGCCTGTCGTAGAGCCTATGGGCGAGAGCAGGAGCGATTACTGGATCTGCTCACAAATTTGCAAACGCTGGGGCAGAGAAGAGGTCTTTACAGAGGGCAAAGATGAGCTTGGCTGGGCAAAAGAATTTTACGCAGACGCAGCCGAGCAAGCCAAAGGCATAAATGTCAAGATGCCAAGCTTTGATGAGTTTTGGAAAGAGGGATATGTTAGATTTGAGCAAGATGACGAAGCTAGCAGATACTACACAAGGCTTAGCGCTTTTAGAGAAAATCCTCACAAAAACCGCCTAGGCACGCCATCTGGCAAGATAGAGCTCTACTCTCCAACTATCGCTAAATTTGGCTATAAAGACTTTGCGCCACACGTTGCTTGGATCGAGCCGTTTGAGTGGCTTGGCAGCGAAAAGGCTAAAAAGTATCCATTTAGCGTCACAACCCCACACTCAAGATATCGCCTCCACTCACAGCTAAATAACTCAATAATCAGAAACTACGCTGAAGTATGCGCGCGCGAGCCAATGCTAATAAACGTAAATGACGCCAAAGCAAAAGGCATCGCAACTGGCGACGTGGTGAGAGTATTTAACGACAGGGGCGAAATTTTGGTTGGCGCGCTAGTCACCGACATCATACCAGAGCACGTCATCGCCATCTGCGAGGGTGCGTGGTACGATCCTGAAGTGCTAGGCGAGAAGAGCCTTTGCAAGCATGGCTGCGTCAATGTCCTAACTCGCGACAAAGGCACATCTAGCATCGCTCAAAGCAACTGCGGACACACGATCCTTGCAAATTTGGAAAAATATAAAGGCGAGATCAAGCCGATCACTGCGTTTTCTAAACCAAAAATTTTGCAATCTTTGTAGAATTTATATAAATTTAGCCCTCGCTTGGGGGCTAAATTTGATCATTTGCTACTTTTAATCAAAATCATCTTGTGGCTTAAATTTGACCCATAGTTAGTCTAATCAACCTGCCCTAAGGCGCTAAATATCACTTATCAGAAATAACAACTAGCGCTAGAATTTATCTATGAAACCAATTTATATTTTCGTAAATTTAGGCACGCTTTATCGCCTAGTTAAAAGATACGAAGCAAAGAATTTCTATCTTTTCAAAAAAACAAAATGCTATCTAAAGGCGCTTTTAGAACAAGCTGATTGCTGAGTAAATTTCGAAGCAAGTGTAAATTTGGCTAAAAATTTGCTAGTAAAATTTTAGATTTATGTCTGAAGCGACTAAATTTCATCGTAAATTTTCATGCCACTAAGTTTTGTAGTCAAATTTAACGAGAGTAGAGCAATCAACCAACTCCATTATCGCTAGTTCTTAAAACACTGCAAGCGACACAAGGAAACCATTTTTCTAACAGCCCAAATTTATAATTAACTCTGTTTTTACTCTTTAAATTTAACTCAAGATACAAATTTGCTAGTAGAATTTGGCTCCAAAAATGTTTAAATTTAGGCGCAAATTTCTATTTATGGTCAAATTTAATAAGTGCTTATCAACCGCAGCTATCCCCAATTATCACGAGCCATTAGAACATCACTAGAACATAAACTATAAAAAAGCATCTTTTCTGGTAGCTCAAATTTAGCGCTTTCGTTTTAAATTTAGTCTCTTTTTTAAGTATCGTGGCTTCAAAATTTAAGCCACAGCAAACAAATTTAGCCATAAATTTCTATCTTATTTTGTTTTGCAGTTAAATTTAGTGAGGCATATCAAATATAACCAACTTTACTATTAAATCGATAGGCTTCTACTTGTAAAAGCTATCTTTACTAGATAAATTTACTGCCAAATTTCAAATTTAAATTATTTTCTTACTTATTAAAATCATAGCGTCCAAATTTTTAAATTTAAACCCAAAATAACTAAATTTAGCCCCTTGATTTTTAAAATTTGCGCTCAAATTTAGCAGTAGAGCCTCGGCTGCAACCAAACTATCACTGTTGTTATTACGCCGCACTAGATTATGCTTGCCAATAGTTCAAAATTTGATTTTAAATTTGGCATTTTACGCCTTAAATATTAAAGGCTTAAACCAAAAATGGCTAAATTTAGAGGTTATTTTATCTTATTGGGATTTATAGTTGCGCCTCCCAACATCAGCTATCCCACCCAAAGGCATTACTACAGTTGCCACAACATTTTCGCATATATTCACACAACGTTCATGTGGGTCTTACAGTCCAATGGCAACTTTCTCGCCTAGTAGTAAATTTAACTTTGATATGAGATTAGTAGAAAAAGGTTTAAACTAAAAATTGCCACACTCAGCTATAATTTTTTATCTTGTCAGGATTTGCATTTGTGCCTTTTATAAGTCATCTAGTGCCCATTGTCGTGCTACACTCTTACGATAGATAATGCCCTACTTAATGGCTCAATATCAATCATACTGCCATATAAATTTTGCTTTAAACATCAAAGGCGCTGGTTTAATATAAATTTACCGCTTTCATAGCCATTTTCACATTTTACGGCGCAGGACAAAATGGCTCTTTAAAATGACATATTTGTTTTTACTAGCATCACTAAATTCGCAAATAGCACCATTACAGGCACTAAAGAGCTCTTTAAAACAAGATATTTGCTTTGATTTATCCCACAAAAACACAAATAGCGCTGCTACCAAAAAACGAACCATCTATCCAGTCACCATTTTACAAGCCAACTATCAAGCTAGCATTTATATCAACAGATCTTTCTGCCCCGCACTGATCGATCCTGTTTAAGCCAAAAGTGCGTTATCAAACTCGTCAAAAATAGCTCATCAAGCCCAACAGCGCGCGCCTTTAAGCGTTGCTAAAAGCAACAGTCAGCAACGCTATTACACTCGCTTCTAAATTTTTATTACCAAAAGTGTAAATTTAAGAATTTGATCTATAAATTTTATAAATTTAATGAAAAAGATTTGATAAACGAAAATTTCTACTAAATTTTTGAATAAGTAAATTTGATAAATTCAAATGAAAATCGAGTTTCTGAAAGTTTTAAAATGGAGTTTAAAAAAGATGGTGCGGATGAGAGGACTTGAACCTCCACGCCGTGGGGCACCAGATCCTAAGTCTGGCGTGTCTGCCAATTTCACCACATCCGCACAACAATAATAAGTGGTACGCCCATCAGGATTCGAACCTGAGGCCTACGGCTTAGAAGGCCGTTGCTCTATCCAGCTGAGCTATGAGCGCATAAAGTCTTTCAAGTGGCGCGCCCGATAGGAGTCGAACCCATAACCTACAGATCCGAAGTCTGTCGCTCTATCCAATTGAGCTACGAGCGCCCAAAATGGGGTGAGTGATGGGAATCGAACCCACGACCCTCAGGACCACAATCTGATGCTCTAACCGACTGAGCTACACTCACCATTTAACATGGTCGGGGTGAAAGGATTCGAACCTTCGGCCCTCTGGTCCCAAACCAGATGCGCTAACCAGACTGCGCTACACCC
Organism: Campylobacter concisus; assembly: GCF_902460675.1. Classification (GTDB taxonomy): domain Bacteria; phylum Campylobacterota; class Campylobacteria; order Campylobacterales; family Campylobacteraceae; genus Campylobacter_A; species Campylobacter_A concisus_AJ. The sequence goes on from NZ_CABPUQ010000001.1 coordinate 345,212, forward strand.
CGCCTGAGTCGTGTTTGTAAGTTTATGCCACTACCTCATTAAAAAGTCGCATTGTATCTAAAAATGTTATTGTTGTCAAGAAAAAATTAGTTTTGGACTTTATTTTTATAAAATTTCAAGAATTAAGTGTAAATTTCAGACTTTAATCTTTTTGAAAAATATCTAGCTAAAAAACGATGCGAACAGCGCTAAAGCTGATATGAGCTGGCAATGCTCCTTGTGCTGGCTTTATCATACTTTGGCTAAAGCGCTTAAATTCTGGAGCTTCCCAAAGTTTTTTACATAAGCCTTGCTCGCTGATATCTACTCCCAAGCAGCTTTGGTCTGCGGCAAAGAATTTTAATGAAATGCACCTTTCATTTTTAGCAAAAAAGCCAAGATCGCCAGAGCTATCCACAACCCCAGCATTTGTCATCTCTTTAAATTTAACTTTATTGTTCGCAGTATCAAGAGCTAGTTTGCCTTGTGATATATAGTAGGCATTTATCTCTTCGATAGCGGTTCTAATCTCCGCCATAGTCTTTACTAAGACCGCATCATCTCTTGTAGCGCTGATCCTTGGGATAGCGATCGCGGCTAAAACACCGATGACAACTATAATGAGAATTAGTTCGATCATAGTAAAAGCTTTTTTCATTACTTCATCCTTGAATTTGAAGTTGCGAGATTATAGCTAGAATTTTTATAAATGAAAGATAAATTTTGAAATTAAGTTAAAGAAGAGTGGCAAGGAATTTCCTTGCCAAAAAATTATATATTTTTAGTATTTTATACCCATGCCACCAAATTTAAGCGTGTTGGCTGTCTTATTGTCGCTGCTTTCAATTAATGTTTTAACATTTGCTAAACCTGGTAATTCCCAAACTTTTGCACAAAGACCATTTACTCCTATAGTTAGTCCTATCTCTCCGCTTGTTGCATTTCCAGTACCTACTGTCAAACACTTTTGACTTTTTATTTCTATCGGGCTTTTTACGTTTGACATTTTAGAAGCATCGCTAGCAAATGTACCTTGTGAAGTGTAATAAGAACCCAAATCAGCAATAAGTGTTTGTATATTTGTAGCAGTTTTAGCTATCTCTGCATCATCCCTTGTTGCAGCTAGTCTTGGTATAGCGACTGCGGCTAATATACCTAAAATCACGATCACGAAGATCAACTCGATCATTGTAAAACCTTTTTTCATGGTTCCTCCTTGAAATTTGTGTAATTTTTCGCGGATTATACAACATTTTTTTCAAAAGGCAAATAAAAACTAAATTTTTTACAATTTAGCCGATTTGGTAGTTATGAAAAAGAATTCCGCTATAATGACGCTCAAGAATATGGAGATTTTATGAAAAAAGTTTTATTTTGGATGGTAGTATCTTTTTGCATTTTGAGCGCAAATTCATCATTTGAGCCAGTGCTTTCATCAAAATATAACGAAAAACAAGCCTACATCGGCAAGAAACTTTTTTTTGACAAAAGGCTAAGCACCACTGAAAACTACTCATGCGAAACTTGCCACAACTTATACTGGAATTTAAGTGGTACAAACTCATCTTACACCAGCCAAAAAGGCGTTATAAACCCACCTAGCGTGCTAAATTCGGCTTTAAATTTTCTATTTTTTACTGATGGTAGGATAAGAAGCTTAAAAGATCAGGTAAAAGAGTCGATAAATTCTAGAAATGAGCTAAATTCAAACAAAGATGAGATAGTAAAAAAGGTAAAAAGCATAGGCGAGTATGGAATTTTATTTAATGATGCATATAGTGATGGCATAAACTATGAAAATATAGTAGGTGCTTTGGCAGAATTTGAAAAGGCTATTTTAAGCATAGATTCGCCATTTGATGAGTATCTAGCTGGCAATGACGACTCCATAAACGCTGAGGCGAAAAAAGGCTTTGAGCTCTTTAATAAAGTAGGCTGTGTGGCATGCCACAATGGTAGAAATTTAGGTGGGAATTTGATGCAAAACGTGGGCTTAAAGGATGCTAGTGAGAGCAGGCGCCTTATGCGTGTGCCTTCGCTTAGAAATGTAGCAAGAACAGCTCCATATCTAAGTAGTGGCGAAATGAGCGATCTAAAAGAAGTCATAGGCTTTGTGAGCTATCATCAGCTGATCCACACACTAAATAGCGAAGAGCTGGGGCAAATTTATAAATTTTTGCTAACGCTAAATGGACGCAGACCTAGGATACTAAATGAATAAAAGACAAGCAAATATCATCTTAATCGTCCTAGCAATCATCTTTTGCTTTAGCTCAACCTATATCTACATGGCAAATAAAGCAGTTACTGCTGTTAGTAAATTTAACGATACGATCTTAAGTCTTATCTTGCTAGATAATGAGCTAAGCTTCACCCTAGAGAACAACGTACTTCGCTTAAACTACGACGATGTAAATAAAAATTTAAGAAGTTTTGATCAAAATTTAACCAGACTTGATGAGCTAAACGCGATCATACAGGTCTTTTACCAAGAGAAAAATGCCAAAACTTTAAAGGTCATAAACGACGACTTTTTAAAAAAACAAAGGCTTGTAGATAGGTCAAACTACGCTAGTTCGTCAATGGCTGCTTATATCTTATCAGGCGAGTTTGAAATAGCATCAGAAAAAAAGCTAGATGCACTTAATGTGATATTTCACGCGATAAAAAGCTCAGCCATAATCAGCCCCGAAACGCTAAATCAAACAAAAGAGCAGATACTAAAGTATAAAGATACCTACAAAAACGACGCAAAAGCGATCTTGGTGCTAAATAAGGCAACTTACGCGCTTGAATTTGCAAAAAACCTAAGCACCATAGCTAAAGACTCTGTTGATCTAAAACTTGGACAAGAGCTAAGAAAATTTAGAGATGATGCCCTAGCCTCTTACAGCATAATGATACGAAATATAGTGATAATGCAAGTGCTTTGTTTTATCAGCTTTGTGCTATTTTGCGCACTGGCCTTTTACCAAGCAAGGGTGCTAACCAAGCAGCAAAAACAAATAAAACTACTAAAAACGACAGTGGATGCTGGACACAGCTCTATAGTCTTTTGTGACAATAACAATAAAATTTTATATGTAAATAAAACCTTTGAGGCAAAAAGTGGTTATAAACTAAAAGATGTTGTCGGAAAAAGCCCTAAAATTTTAAAATCAAATATGCACCCAGAGAGCTTTTACGCTGAGATAAGAAATGCCATAAATAAGCATACTTCTTGGGAAAGCGACGAGCTGATAAGCAGAACAAAAAGTGGCAAACTGCTCTATGAAAAGGTGCGTTTTGCGCCATTTTTCTTTGAGGGCAAGCTAGAGGGCTATATGGCTATAAAGCTTGATAGGACAAAAGAGCTTAGCATGCTTAAAGAGCTAACTCAAAAAAACGAGCAGATAAAAATTCAATCCTCAATCGACAAGCTAACTGGCTTTGGAAACTATTTTGCTCTGACCGAGATGATAGAAGCGAAAAAAGATGGAATTTTGATCAGCATAAGCATCAAAAACTATAAGATGCTGCGATTTTTCTACCAAAACAAGGTCATCGAAGCCATGCTAAAAGCGGTGGCAAATACGCTAAAACTCTGTGTTGATACCTACTCTATAAATGCTGAGCTATTTAGGTTTCAAGATGATGCGTTTTACATCTGGTATCAAGGCGATGATATCGTTAGAGATATCGGCTTTATAAAAGAGTATTTTAACTTTAGCAGGATGAATATCGAGATAGATGGTAAATTTGAAAATCTGCCTGGCATCAAGATAACTCTTGGCGTCTCTTTGTCAAATGATACACCGCAAACAAACCGCCTAATGCAGTCGATCCTAGCCAATCAACAAGCAAGCGATAGCGGCAACGAGATCTACTACTACCTAGAAAATGACGCGATCGAGATGAGATACTATAAAAACCAACTCATAACCGAACTCATCGAGTACGCCCTAGAAAACGACAAGGTGATAGTTGAGTGTCAGGGAATTTTTAACGTGCAAGAAAATGAGACAGAGGCAAAATACTACGAGGTTTTGGTGCGTATAGTCGATCAAAATGGCAAGATCCGCTACCCAGGCGAGTTCTTAGAGATCGCGATGAAAACGCAACTCTATCTTCAGATAACAAAAAAGGTGATCGCTCTAGCCTTTGATCTAGTGAAAAAATATCCAGACTATACATTTTCTATCAACCTTTCAAGCTCGGATCTAACAGATCCTGGTGTGAGAGAAATTTTAGATGAAAAACTAGAGAGTTGCCCGGATCCTAGTAGAGTTTGCTTTGAGATGCTAGAGAGCGAAGAGCTTAGCGACTACGCCATGGCAAATGAATTTATAAAAAGAGCTAAAAAATATGGATGTAAAATCTCAATCGATGACTTTGGCTCTGGCTACTCTAACTACTACCGAATTTTAGAGCTTGATATAGATAACATCAAGATAGATGGCTCGATCATCAAAAAGCTACCAACTGATGAAAACGCAAGAGTTTTGGTTGAGACTATCGTGAGCTTTGCTAGAAGACAAGGCTATAAGATAGTGGCTGAGTTTGTGAGCAACGAAGAAATTTTAGAATATATAAAGAAATTTGGAATTTCGTATGCGCAGGGATTTTTGCTAAGCAAGCCACATCAGATGTAAATTTTGCAGTTATTTTAAAGCCTATTAAAAGGCTAAATTTAACTGCTTTTTACTTTTATACTTGCGCAAAACCTACTTTTTAAATTTTGCTAGACGTGAAATTTGATCTCTTTTTACAAAACGAAAATTTAAGAATTTGTTTTTAGAAAGCTTGAAATTTGGATTAACTAGATTTTAAAGCTTATGTGGATAAGATTTTGTCTTTTAGAAGTGGTGACCCATACGAGACTCGAACTCGTGTTACCGCCGTGAAAGGGCGATGTCCTAACCGCTAGACGAATGGGCCACGGTCGGTTATGAAGTTGGGATTATATTACTTTTTAACTTAAATTTACATAAAAGGACAAATCGTTGAAGAAATTTTCACTTGTTTTATTATTTGCTCTCATTTTTTCAGGCTGTGTTGCGACTAAAACACCGCAAAGATCGCAAGCTTTTCAGGTCACTTTATTTTCTCCGATGATAAAGATAAATGATGTTGGATTTTTTCACACATACAAAAATGATCTAAATTTGCAAATTTATAGCTCTGGCGTCAATACCGCAAATATCAATATAAAGGACAAAATTTGCGTAAATAGCGCTTGTTTTAAAAAGACTGAATTTAACGAGAAATTTTTTCTAGCGCCGCATTATGAGAGCCTTTTTGAAGAGATTTTGCAAAGACAAAAAATTTATGACGGCAAAGATCTAAGCACCACAGAGTGCGGCTTTAGACAAGATCTAAGTTCTTATTTTATAAAATACGAAGTTTGCGATAACTACGTCAAATTTATCGATAGCAAAAATAAAATAAAAGTGATAATAAAAGAGTTAAAATGAGATACATTGGGGCTCACGTAAGCGCGGCTGGAGGCGTATCTAACGCACCGATAAACGCTGCAAAAATAGGAGCAAATGCCTTTGCACTTTTTACAAAAAATCAGCGCCAGTGGAGCGCAAAGGAGCTGAGCGAGGGCGAGATAGAGCAGTTTAAAGCAAATTTAAAAGCCTCTGGTATAAGCGCCGATCATGTCTTGCCACATGCAAGCTACCTCATAAATTTAGGCCATCCAGAAAAAGAGGCAAGAGCTAAGTCCCTTGAAGCCTTTATCGACGAGATAGAGCGAGCTAGTCAGCTTGGATTAAAACTTTTAAATTTCCACCCTGGCTCACACCTAAAGCAAATAAGCCAAAATGAGTGCCTAGATAACATCGCAAGATGCATAAACGAAGCGCTAAAACGAACAAGCGGCGTAAAACTAGTCATCGAAAACACGGCCGCACAAGGCTCAAATTTAGGCTTTGATTTTGCGCAGCTGGCGTATCTGATCGAGCGTGTGGATGATGAGAGCAGAGTTGGTGTGTGCATCGACACTTGCCACGCATTTGCCGCTGGGTACGATCTAAGAACTAAAGAGGCTTACGCTAAGACGATGGGCGAATTTGACGCGATCATCGGCTATAAATTTTTATCTGGCATGCACCTAAATGACGCTAAATTTGGTCTTGGCTCAAAAAAAGATAGGCATGAGAGCCTTGGCAAGGGTGAGCTTGGGCTTGGCGCTTTTGAAAATATAATAAATGATGATAAAATAGGCGAAATTCCCTTGATTTTAGAGACGATTGACGAGAGTATTTGGGAAGATGAGATCAAAATTTTAAGAAACCTAGAAAAGGAAAAGCTATGAAAAGAGTGCTTTTAAGCATTATTGCGACGTGTTCATTGTTAAATGCTGGGGGTTATAAGGTCCCTGAGCAAAGTGCTGACTCTTTGGGGCTTGCTGCTAGTAACGTAGCCTTTAGTTTTGGGGCTGATGCGGCTTATTTTAACCCTGCAAATATGATGTTTTTAGACGGGCTTCACCATTTTGAAAGTACGCTTGGTTGGTTTCATATAAATTCCATCGACTTTAAAAGCGATGGTGGCAAGAGCTACAGCTCAAAGAAATTTGACTCACTAGCTGGCACATTTAGCTTCGTAACGCCAGAAATTTATGAAAACTGGAGATTTGGACTAGCCCTTGCCGTGCCTGCTGCTGTTGGTATCTCGTGGGAGGATCCAGAGACTGCTTTTACTGGTAAGAGGTTCAAACTACAAGTTGTCGAGCTAAATCCAACCGTAGCTTACCGCATAAATGACAAACTTGCCATTGCTCTTGGCGCTAGAGGCGTTTATAGCAAGGGTAAGATAGCAAGCGACTTTGGACGTTTTGGTTACAGAGAGATACAAGGTGATGGCATAAACTACGGCTACAACGTCGCTCTTACATATAGACCTATCGAGGAGCTAAGCTTTGCGGTGACTTACCGCTCGAAGGTAAATTTAGAGCTTAAAGGTAACACTGATGCTGATTTTAATGGGGCTCTAGCACCTATAAGCTATCATGGCAAAACAAGAGTTGAGATCCCTCTACCTGCACAGCTAGTGCTTGCTACTGGATATAAATTTAGTGATTTTACCCTTTTGCTAGCTTTCGAGAGGACATACTGGTCTAAATTTAAAGATTATGACTTTGAATATGATGATAAGACGGCAGCTCATTCACACCCTATTCTAGGTAGATACTTTAAGGCATTTATGGACGATCCAGTCGTTAAAAATGCAAAAGATACAAACACATATAGGATAGGCCTTGCCTACGATGTAAATGAGAAGCTTAGGCTAATGGCTGGCTTTTCATACGATGAGGATATCACTAGCAGCGAGCATACTGGCTTAGAGCTTCCAAACACCACCTCTCAGGCATATTCGTTTGGGGCAAACTATAAATTTACGCCAAATTTAGAGCTAGGACTAGGCTATCTCTATCAGCACCGAGACAAAAAGCGTGCGACAGATATAAAAACTGGCGCTGGCTCAATGTCTGGCGAATTTGACGCAAGTAGCGTTCAGATAGCTGCAATGACATTTAAATACTCTTTCTAGGGCTAAAAATGCAATACTCTTATAATAATTTTTATGAAATTTTGACCAAAGTAGCAAAGCAGAGTCCAAACCAGATAGCGATCTTTGATGAAAAAGAGAAGCTAAAATACCACGAAATAAAGCAAAACGTCGATAAAGTGGCGGCTTACTTGCAGCTTTGCGGAGTAAATTTTGGCGACAAAGTAGCTATGGCTGTGGCAAATTCGAAAGAATTTATCATCTCATACCTTGCTATCACAGCTATCGGTGCGGTTGCGGTGCCGATGAATACCTTTTTAAAAACAAATGAGTTTGAGTATATCTTAAATGACTGCGGTGCAAGGGTGCTTTTCGCCTCTAGCTCTCTTGCAAAGGAGCTAATAGCACTTAGCGAGCTTGAAATTTTAAGAAAGATCATCTGGATCGGTCAAACGCCTAAAAAACTTCAAAGCGCCTCAAAAGACGACTATGTAAGCGTTGATGAGGAGTATGGCGAGAGTGCTTATCTCTCTTCTACGCCACAAATTTCAAAAGAGGATATGAGCAAGGACTATGAAAATAACGGCCTTGTAAAAAATGTAAATTTCAGCGAAGCACTAAATCACAAATACACTCTAAGCATCACGAAATACCCCAAAATAGACGATCTCATGCATATCATCTACACCTCAGGCACCACAGGCAAGCCAAAAGGTGCTATGATAAGCTATAAAAATATCTTCTCAAACGTCATTGGCGCTCATGAGCGTTTCAAGGTTAAAAAAAGCGATAGATTTATCGTATTTTTGCCGATGTTTCATAGCTTCACGCTCACAGCTATGGTGCTTTTACCGATATATGCAGGCGCTTCGATGGTGCTCGTAAGATCGGTCTTTCCATTTTCAAATGTGCTAAAACAGACGCTGCTTAAAAGAGTTACTGTATTTTTGGGTATCCCAGCCATCTATACAGCCATCGGCAAGGCAAAAATTCCTTGGTATTTTAGATGGTTTAACCGCATAAGGCTATTTGTAAGTGGCGCTGCTCCGCTTGCTAAGCAAACGATCGATGATTTTAGAGTGAAATTCCCGCGTGCAACGCTAGTTGAAGGATATGGCCTTAGCGAATGCTCGCCAGTCGTAGCGGCAAATTTATTTGACAAGCAAAAGCTTCTAAGCGTGGGCCCTGCGCTAAATGGCTATGAGGTCAAGATCGTAGATGATGAGATGATGGAGCTACCAGTTGGGCAAATAGGCGAGATCATCGTAAAAGGCGACTGCGTCATGCAAGGCTACTACGGCATGCCAGGCGTGACAGATGAGACCATCATAAATGGCTGGCTAAAGACTGGGGACCTTGGCAAGATCGATGAAGAGGGCTTTATCTACATCGTTGATCGCAAAAAAGACCTCATCATATCAAAGGGCATAAACATCTATCCACGCGAGATCGAAGAGGTCATCTATAAGCTTGAAGCCGTCGAGGCGGCAGCAGTAATTGGCGTAAAAGACGTGCACGCAGACGAAGAGGTCGTAGCTTTCATACAAGTAAAAGATGGCATGGATCTTGATGAAAAGACGGTTAGAGAGCATCTAAAGAAAAATTTAGCAAATTTCAAAATTCCAAAAAGCATTTATTTTGCCGAGGAGCTACCTAGAAATGCCACTGGCAAGGTGCTAAAACGTGTGCTAAAAGAGCAGATAAAGGATAAAATTTAGTGAAGTATTTGCTTGATTTTCTAAACCAAGACCTCAAAAAAAGTAAAATTTACGAGCTTATAAAGTGCGGAGATGAAGAGGGAGAAATTTTAAAATACCTAAGCAAAGCCTACGTGCAAGGAACGGCTAGCATGAGCGTTTATGAGCTGCTTGGGGCTGTTTTTGGCACGCAAAATGACAAGCAGCTTTTGTACCTTAAATTTATAAAAAATTTGCTGGGTAGCGGCTGGATAGTGCAAAACTACAGCCTCTTTAAAATGCCAGAGAACTCACAAAAAAGCTCAAACCAAGGGCTACTTTCGCTACTTCACTCTGAAATTTCACTCTCAAGCACATTTTTAAAAATTTTAGAAGATGGCAACGCTGATATAAATTTACCAGAGCTTGCGCCTTATGAAGATCATTTGGAGTATTTAAAAGATCAGTTTTTAAAGATAGAGCTTTACTCAAAGGCTGCGATATTTGAAGGTGGCTCAAATGACCCTAAAAAGCGCATAAATGAGCAAATTTCTGAGCTTACAAAGCGGATAAATGAGCGCGTAAAACTAAGCAAGATCAGCCTAAAGATAGAGCAAATTTTTAAAGAAAATTCGCTTGATGAAAAAGAGCAGATCATATTTTTAGCCCTTTTAAAAGAGGAGTACGCGGGCGACTTTGAAAATGGTCGCGACCTAAACACGTTAGTTGGGCTAATAAGTAAAGATGAGCTTGAACGCATCAAAAATCGCACTCTTTTAGAGGATGGCTCAAGGCTCATAGAGGGCGCACTTATCGACTACGACGAGATTCTAAACGCTTATGGCAACGTTAGCAAGAGCTTTTTTATAAACGAAGAAATTTTGCAAAGCATAATGCACCCAAAAAATGACAAAAACAGCAAGAAAATCAAGATCGAAAGCCTGGTAAAAGAGCAAGAAATTTTTGAGTTAATAGAGCCAGTAACGAGCCTAGAAGACGTCGTGCTAAATGAAAAGACAAAGCAGCTTTTAAGCACGATACTAAAGCAAGTCGATAAAAAAGTGCTCGCCAGACTTAGTAGCTGGGGCATAAAAACTAGAAAAAATATAGACGCTAAGATCATCTTTTACGGCGAGCCTGGCACCGGCAAGACCATGAGTGCGGTTGGGCTTGCAAAGAGCCTAAAGAAGCAAATCCTAAGCTTTGACTGCTCAAAAATTTTAAGCAAATATGTCGGCGAGAGCGAGCAAAATGTAAGGAAAATTTTTGATACCTACAAAGAAATTTGCAAAAAAAGCGACAGCGAGCCGGTGCTCTTGCTAAACGAAGCCGATCAGTTTTTAAGCACAAGGGTCGAGAGCTCAAGCGGGGCTGAAAAGATGCATAATCAAATGCAAAATATCTTTTTAGAGCAGATCGAGCGCTTTGAGGGCGTGCTGATCGCAACGACAAATTTCTTGCAAAGCCTTGACGTGGCGTTTTCTAGAAGGTTTGACTATAAGATCGAGTTTAAAAAGCCTGATTTTAACGGTAGGCTTGCCATTTGGCGTAAAATTTTGCCTGAAAATGCGAGCTTTGAAGATGGCTTTAGCGTGGAAAGGCTGGCTGAGTTTAACCTAAGTGGCGCTCAGATCGTCCTTGCGCTAAAAAATACCGCTTTAAAAGTGGCTATAAAAGATGATGGGATTTTTACCTTTGAGGACTTCAAAACGACGATAGAGCGCGAGCTAAGCTCAAGCTTTGGCGAGGATAAAAAGATGGGATTTGGCTATTAGGCCTTATCTTATTTTATAAATTTGATTTTGCGTTACACAAAACCGCTGGAATGATGAGAAATTTGCTTTACTCAATAAAATTTAGATGAGTTTTGCCGCTAAAATCACGAAAAAGGCGAGTTAAATTTAAGCTTTGACGATGAAAAAGATAGATAACTGCCGAGAGTGTGAAATTTTGTTTTTATACGGAGCATGTCCCTAAAAGCAATAGGGAAAGTGGGCTAAATTCGAGCTTTGATGAGAATAGAAAGATAAATTTTGCACTTAGATTTTTAAAGTATGTTGCAAGTTTTACGCAACCACAAAGGCAAAAGTGCGGCTATCAAATTTGCTTTTATCTATTAAATTTACAAGAAGCCTGCCACTAAAAATTTATAGAAAATGCGAAACAAATTTGATCTTTGGCGTAATTCTCTTATGCTTTTTTAAATATACGCTTTGCGTCAGAAGACAAAGTCTAAAATATCAGTACTTGCCAAACTAAACGTGAAATTTTTTACAATTAATTTTTGGCAAAAGCTACGATAGGATAGGCACTCGCCCATAGGCTTTTTGCATAAACTTAACTCACTCGCTTGCCATAAATTTACTACTGCAACCTTTACAAACAAGCAGATGGTCTCAAATTTTAAAAATTTATCCACTCTGCAACTCTCATTTAGGCAGATAAATTTTTATATAAGCTGTTTTAACGCTTTGTCGCCTCTAGTTGCGCATACTTTTGCATTAAATTTTGTTTTTATCTATGCAAATTTGCAAAAGCCACAAGCAAGATAAATGCTATTTCAAATTTAATGTCACATTTTTTACAAACAAGCATTTTTAACAAAAAAGCCAAAAATTCTAAATTTTATCTGCCATTTAAAGCGCTTACGTGACTGCTTTTTTATAATACTTTATCGTTTTTTGCCTAACACAAAAAGCCGCCCACTCCACGAAATTTAACCTCGCAAAATCACATAAATTTTAAATTCTACCCCGCGACTTTTGCAACATCACTTTTCGCACCAAAAAATGCAAAATTTACCGATCTTTTTAATAAAAGATTATGAAATTTTAGTAGTCAAATTTATAAAAAGGTTGCAAATTTCAGAAATTTACTGATTGATCTTATCAAGCAACTCTTCGACCTCTTCAAGCGCAAAGGCCTCTTCTGAGCTTTGTTTTAAGAAGCTCTCCATAAATTCTTTCTTTGAGATCGCAAGGTCGAGCTCCTTGTCGCTGCCCTTTTGATATGCGCCGATGCGAAGCAGGACCTCATTTTCTTTTAAAAGTGAGTAAAGGCGCTTAAATTTCATCGCATTTAGCTTGTGCTCTTTGCCGATGACGTCGCCCATGACACGCGAGGCCGAGTTTTGGATATTGATAGGTGGGTAGATGCCAAAGTCCGTTAGCTCGCGGCTTAGCACGATGTGGCCGTCTAGGATAGAGCGGCTTTGGTCGGCTATGGGGTCGCTCATATCATCGCCCTCGACTAGCACGGTGAAAAACGCCGTGATACTGCCCTTGCCCTCCTCTTTGCCGGCGCGCTCCATTAGCTGTGGCAAGAGTGTGAGCGAGCTTGGCGGATAGCCCTTTGAGGTCGGTGGCTCGCCAAGCGCAAGACCGATCTCACGCTGCGCCATCGCAAAACGCGTCACGCTATCCATGATAAAAAGCACGTCGTTGCCCTGCTGTTTGAAGTACTCAGCCACGCTCATCGCACAAAATGCGCCGTATTTTCGCATGAGCGAGCTGTCATCACTGGTCGCTACGATGATGACCGTGCCCTCTAGGTCGCCGCCTAGGTTTTTTTCTATAAATTCAGGCACCTCACGGCCACGCTCGCCTATTAATGCGACCACTTTTATGGGCGCTAGCGTATTTTTTACGATCATACCCATGAGGGTTGATTTGCCTACGCCTGAACCTGCGAAAATTCCCAGCTTTTGCCCCTTGCCGCAAGTAAGTAGCCCATCTATCGTCTTTATGCCAACGCTAAAAGGCTCATTTATAAGACCCCTTTTCATCGCATCTATCGGCGCTCTCATGATCGGCATATATTCAGTCGTATCAATCGCCCCTTTGCCATCAATGGGCTTCATAAATGGATCGACTACGCGACCAAGCAAATTTGGCCCCACAGGTATGCTCATGCCTTGATCGCTCTCATAGACAAAGTCACCTATCCTAAAGCCCTCGACAAAGCCAAACGGGCTGATATAAGCGCCATCTGTTTTTATCTGCGTGACCATGCCAAGGCCGTTTTTACTCTTGTCTTTTGCGACTATTCGCACGATGTCGCCGATACTTGGACGAAGTCCAGTGATCTCTATCGTAGTAGCTGTGATCTTTGTGATGACGCCAAAAGTATTTGAGAGCTTCACGCCCTCTTTAAGCCTTGAATTTATACGCTCTAAACTCAAAAATGCGTTTCCCTAGGCGAATTTATAAGCGAGAAAAACTCTCGCCTTGTGTCGGCGTTTTTTATAAAGCAGCCCCTAAGCGCAGAGGTCGTTGTAGTCGAGTTTATCTTCTCCACACCTCTCATCTCAACGCACATATGCCTTGCCTCGACGACTACTCCAACGCCTTTTGGAGCGATCACGTCCTCAAGCGCCTTTGCGATCTGCTCGGTCATCTGCTCTTGAATTTGCAAGCGTCTGGCGTAGATATTTACCATGCGTGGAATTTTACTAAGGCCAACAACCTTGCCATTTGGGATGTATGCCACATGCACACGGCCAATTATTGGCAACAAATGGTGCTCACAAAGGCTGTAAAACTCGATGTTTCGCATTAAAACCATTTCGTTATTTGAGCTAGTAAATAGCGCGTCACCAAGGACTTCTTTTGGGTCCTGCTCATATCCGCTAGTTAGAAATTTAAAAGCTTTATAAACGCGTTCTGGGGTTTTAATAAGCCCTTCTCTGTTTGGATCTTCGCCGATGATAGTTAGCATATTTTTAACTGAATTTTCAAAACTCTCTTGCATAAATTTTCTCCATAATTTTATCGCCAAATTCTACGTTAAAACGCCTTTTATATCTATAAAAATTTACAAATTTACAATGAAATAAGGAAAATTCTGCTATATTTTGGGCTAAAAATTTGTATTCATAAAGGAATTCGATGGAAATCAAAATCAAAGCTCTAGATAGCGTAAATACCCTAGCAAGCACGACTGTAAGTGCAGATACTATAAAGTCTAGCGTAGAAAAACTAGCAAAAAAAGCGGCAAAAACTATGAAAGTAGATGGCTTTAGACAAGGCCATGTGCCAGTCGCTGTCGTGCTAAAACGCTACGAGAAAGAGCTAACAAACGACGCTGAGCAAGATGTCTTAAGAGATGTAGTCGAAGAGGCTATCAAAAAAGCAGGCAAGAAGAATGACGACCTTATCGGCGAGCCTATCGTTTCAAAATTTGACAAAAAAGATGACAAGATCGACGTTGAGCTAACAGTTTCATTTAAGCCAAGCGTTGATGTGAGCGGTTATGAGAGCTTGATACCTGAGTTTTCAAACCCACGCGTTTTGAAAAAAGATATCGATGAGAAGAAAACTGAGCTTTTAAAAATGATAGCTCCGCTTGAAAAAGTAGAGGGCAAAAGAGGCCTAAAAGTGGGCGATTTTGCTAAATTTGACTTTGAGGGCTTTGTTGATGGCGTTGCATTTGAAGGTGGCAAGGCTGAAAACTACGTGCTTGAGATCGGCTCAAATCAATTCATCCCAGGCTTTGAAGATGGCATGGTAGGCATAAAAGCTGGCGGCGAAAAAGATATAAACGTTAAATTCCCAGAAAACTATGGCGCTGCACATTTAGCTGGCAAAGATGCTGTTTTTAAAGTCAAACTTCACGAAATTCAAGAGAGAAAGATCCCTGAAAAACTAGATGAAGAGATGCTAAAAACTATCCTTCCAAACGAAGAAAAACCAACTGAAGAGCTACTTGAAGAGCGCATAAAAGAGCAAATTCGCCAAGAGAAAATTTATAAACTTATAAACGAAGAGCTAAAACCAAAATTTGCTGAAGCTGCGGTTGAGAAATTTAAATTTGATGTGCCAAAAAATATCGTCGAGCAAGAGATCGATATGCAGTTTAGAAACGCATGGAGCTCATTTACTCCAGACGATATGAAGAAATTTAGAGAAGACAAAGACGCTCTAGCTAAAAAACGTGACGAGTATAGAAAAGATGCTGAAAATAGCGTTCGCCTAACTTTCATCATCGATGAGCTAGCTCGCGTAAGAGGCGTGAAAGTGAGCGATCAAGAGGTCGTTCAAGCGATCTATTTTGAGGCGTATAGAAGCGGTCAAGATCCAAAAGCGCACCTTGAAATGTACCGCAACCAAGGCATGCTTCCAGCAATAAAGATGTCGATGATCGAAGAAAAGCTATTTAGCGAGCTTTTCAACAAAGAAAAAGACGAGAAAAAAGCAAGCAAAAAAGAGAAGGCTGAGTAATGAGCTATTACGTTCCTGTCGTAGTTGAAAGAACTAGTAGAGGTGAGCGAAGCTATGATATATACTCCCGTCTTTTAAAAGACAGGATCGTTATGCTAAGTGGCGAGATAGAGGACGGCATGGCTGCTTCTATCGTCGCTCAGCTGCTATTTTTAGAGGCTGAAGATCCAGACAAAGATATCTACCTTTATATAAACTCACCAGGCGGCGTGATAACAAGTGGCTTTAGCATCTATGATACGATGAACTACATAAAGCCAGATGTTTGCACGATCTGCATCGGTCAGGCCGCTAGTATGGGCGCATTTTTACTAAGCTGTGGCGCACCTGGAAAGAGATATGCATTACCAAATTCTCGTATCATGATACACCAACCACTTGGTGGCGCTAGAGGACAAGCGACTGATATCGAGATACAAGCTCGTGAAATTTTGCGTTTGAAAGAAATTTTAAATGGAATTTTGGCAAAAAATACAGGTCAAAAGCTAAGCAAGATCGTAAAAGATACTGAGCGCGACTTCTTTATGAGCTCAGCTGAAGCTAAAGAGTACGGACTTGTCGATAAAATTTTGGAGAAAAGTTTTAAATAAGGCCCAAAGTGATAAAGATAGATAACGCACCAGATCCAAAGAAAAAAGCAGCTGAAGCAAAGCCAGCTGTCAAAAAAGAAAAGGTAAATATCTATAAATTTTCAGAGGACGTTTTACACGAGCTAAGCGACGACAACGTCCCATCTACGCCGACAAACTACTCAATATATTTTGAAAAGATGCTTGATGGGCAGTCAGATGAGTTTAGAAAAGAGATCGGCGATATCATTGTGGCAAATTCTGAAAGCTCGGTGCCAACAAATGGCAACATCTCTATCGAAAAAGAGGTAAAACAAGGCTTTATCCAGATAAAGAGCATGCTTCAAGCTGTCGTGCTCATCTATAAAAATTTAGGCGTTATGAGAGGCCTAGTGCAAAAGCGCATGGATGGGCTTAAAAACAACACAAATGTCCTTGCGCTCCAAAATGTTTTAAGCGCCTTTAATCAAGACCTCATCAAGCTAAACGACCTCATGGATAAGCACCTTGACGTCATCAAGATGAGCTATGAAGAGGTCGGCAAGATGTTTAAGGCGATCGAAGAGCAGTCGATCTACGATACGACTTATGAGGTCTATAACAAGAAATTTCTAGTAGCGACCATAAGCAGCGAGATCGAGTCTGTTAGGCGCTACGGCTATAATGCCTCATTTTTGCTAGTTAAGATAAAAGACAAATTTGCAAATCGCGTTAAAAATTTAAAAGAGCGAAACAATATGTTTAAAAGTATGTCACAGCTTCTTTTAAGGACTTCACGTAGAAGTGATATAGTCGCACACTACGGCGATGGCTGCTTTGCTATGGTGATGAAATACACCGACGAAAACGGCACAAAGCAAGCGTGCGCTAGAATTTTAAACATGCTCTCATCTATGCCTTGGAAGATCGACAACGAAGAGTGCAAGCTCGAAGTGCAGATAGTCTCAAGCATGATCTCAAAGACAAAGAGCACAGAAGAGCTGCTCTCACACGCACTTGACAAGCTAGAGACCAACCAAGACCTAAACGAGCCACTATTTTTAGACGAGAAAGCAGAGAATTAGTTTGATCCTAGACGTTTTATCCTATCCAAATAAAAAACTTTATGAAATTTCAAAAGAGGTTGAGATTTTCGATGAGAAGCTTCACAAACTTCTTGATGATATGTATGAGACGATGATCGCTAAAGAAGGCATCGGTCTTGCGGCCATACAAATAGGCGTTGCAAAGAGAATTTTTATCATAAATTTAGCCAACGAAGAGGGTGTGCAAGATAGAGAAAATTTAATCGAGATCATAAACCCAAAATTTGAGCTACGTGAGGGCGAGTGCGTCTATCAAGAGGGTTGCCTTAGCGTGCCTGGCTACTACGAGGACGTTAAGCGAAGTGAGGTCGTTAGCATCAAATTTCAAGACCGCTTTGGCAAAGAGCAGACCTTAAAAACTGACGGGCTACTAGCGATCGCTATCCAGCATGAAAATGACCATCTAGACGGACATCTTTTTATAGAAAAAATAGGCTTTAACAAACGTAAAAAATTCGACAAGGAATACAAAAAGCAAAAAAAAGAAAAGACATCATGAAGTCCCTAAAATGTGCTACTTATGGCGACGGACTAAAGATCATTGATGTTGAGTCGATCTTTTCTCGTGGGCTTCCTGGCTTTAGTATCGTGGGCCTTGCAAGCACCAGCATCAAAGAGAGCACAGAGCGTGTAAAGGCGGCACTTTTAGCGCTTGACTTTGCCTTTCCGGCTCAGAAAATAACCATAAATTTATCCCCCTCAGACCTACCAAAAAGTGGCTCGCACTTTGATCTAAGCATAGCCCTTTTAATCGCTCTTCAAAAGGCAAAGAGCTTGGAGAAAATTTTTGTTTTTGGCGAGCTTGGGCTTGATGGCAGCGTAAAAAGCACGGCAAATTTGTTTTCAATCCTACTTTTTTTAAGCACGCAGGTGCAAAAGGCAAAAATTTTAGTGCCTAGCGAGATAGCTGCAAAAGCTTCGATGATCCCAAATTTAGAGGTTTATGGCATTAGCACACTAGAAGAGGCGATAAAGTTTTTTAGCGACGCAGAATTTGCTAAAAGCACGCATTTTAGCGCCACGCACGAGCTATTTTCAAATGTGATAGAAGTTGGCGGCAAAAGATATGTTCCAAATTTAAATTTCGAGCTTGATTTTAAGGACGTTTTGGGTCAAGAAAGGGCCAAAAGAGCCTGCGTCATCGCAGCTGTTGGCATGCACAATATCTTATTTGAAGGTAGCCCAGGCAGCGGTAAGAGCATGTGCGCAAAACGCCTCGTCTATATCATGGCACCACAAAGCCTAGAAGAGGTGCTAAAGTCCGCCGCCTACCGCTCGCTAAACCTGCAAGATAGCGAATTTACAAGCACCAGAGCCTTTCGCTCACCACATCACACCTCGACTAAAAGCTCGATCTTTGGCGGTGGCTCAAACGTCGCAAAGATCGGCGAGATCGCACTTGCAAATGGTGGAGTGCTATTTTTTGATGAGTTCCCACACTTTGCTAAACAGGTGATAGAAAGCCTCAGAGAGCCACTTGAAGATAATCAAATCCACATCGCAAGGGTAAATTCAAAAGTGACTTACGAGACCAAATTTATCTTCGTAGCCGCTCAAAATCCCTGCCCTTGTGGAAATTTATTCTCCCGCAACCTAAACTGCAAATGCAGCGAAAATGAGATAAAAAACTACAAAGCCAAAATTTCAGCCCCAGTGCTTGACCGCATTGATCTAAAGGTCGCAATGGACGAGAACTCGCCAGATGACAAGGCTAGTTTGAGCTCGCAGCAGATGAGCGAGATGGTCTTAAAAGCCTTTATCTTTCAAAAAAAGCGTGCTCAAGAGGAACTAAATGGCAAGCTTAGTGACGCGCAGGTGGCTAAATTTTGCACGTTAAACGCCGAGACGAGTGAAATTTTACAAAAGGCTGCCACGAAGTATAACCTCTCTCAAAGGGGCATAAAAAGGACACTTAGAGTGGCTAGAAGTATCGCTGATCTTGATGAGAGCGAGCAAATTTTAAAGCCCCACATCTTAGAGGCGCTTAGTTTTAGGGCATAGAATGAAAAATTTATATTTAGACACGAGAGTTTTAGACGAGCGAGCAAGCGAGAAATTTGACCTTAGCGAAGAGCTTTTGATGGAAAATGCAGCCGCAGGCATAGCAAATTTTATCCGTAAGAAATTTAAAAAAGGCGAGAGGGTGCTTGGCGCTTGCGGTAGTGGAAATAACGGCGCTGACGTGCTTTGCGCTTTAAGGATGCTAGAGGGCGAGTTTGAGTGTGAATTTATCCTAGCTAGTAAAAATTTAAAGCCACTTGCCACCAAACAGCTTGAAAGGGCTAAATTTACTGGCGTGCGAGAGAGCAAAGACGTAGAAAGTAGCTTAAATATCGCAAAATGCCTCATAGACGGGCTTTTTGGCTCAGGGCTAAATAGAAATTTAGACGAAAAGCACATAGAGCTCATCTCAAAAATAAACGCTAGCCCTGCTTACATCATCGCTTGTGACGTGCCAAGTGGGCTAAGTAGCGAAGGCAAGGTGCTTGGCGCTTGCGTAAAAGCAGACGCTACTATCACGATGGGAGCTAGAAAGCTAGGGCTTTATAGTGACGCAGCAAAGGACTACGTGGGCAAGATAAAGCTCGCTACTCTTGGCATAAGCGCGCAAAACTACGAGTGCGAGAGCGACTATCACTTGCTTGAAAAATGCAATCTCATGCTTCCAAACAGAAAAAATCAGTGCGTAAATAAGGGCGATTTTGGCCACGCATTTATCATATCTGGCGAGCACATAGGGGCTAGCAAGCTTTGCGCAAAGGCAGCATTTGCCTTTGGGGCTGGGCTAGTTAGCGTGATAGGCGAGCAAGGTTTAAATTTACCAACGCATATCATGCAAGCTAGCAAGATAAGCGAGAAAATGAACGCTGGAGCCCTTGGCATGGGGCTTGGCAAAAAGGGCGTAGAAGAGCTTGAGGTGCAAATTTTAAAAGGCAAAAAGCTCGTTCTTGACGCTGATATCTTTTACAGCCCAAAAGTGCTTGACTTGCTAAGCGAGAACTGCGTCTTGACGCCTCATCCAAAGGAGTTTTGCTCGCTTTTAAAAATTTGCAAAATGGCCGATATAGATGTGCAAACTTTGCAAGAAAACAGATACGCTTACGCGAGGGCTTGGAGCGAGAAATTTAAGGCCGTTCTTGTGCTAAAAGGGGCAAATACCATAATCGCCAAAGATGGGCAAATTTACGTCATGCCTTATGGTAAAAGCGCGCTTGCAAAAGGCGGCAGCGGCGACGTGCTAAGCGGTCTTGTGCTAGCACTTTTGGCTCAAGGCTACGAGCCACTAAATGCTGCCATCTCAGCCACTTTAGCTCATGCGCTTAGCCTTAGAAATTTTGACAAAAACAGCTACGCGCTGGAGCCAACAGACATCATCAAAGGAGTAAAATGCTTACGAAAAAGATAGCCGTGCTTTTTAGCGGCAGTGGCTCAAATTTAGAAGCGATACTTAAAAAAGTTCATAATCAAATTTTTAACGGTGTAAAGATCGAAGTTTGCCTTTGTATCTGTAATAAACCTGGTGCATTTGGCATCGAGCGAGCTAAAAAATTTGGGCTTGAAACGACGATAATAGAAAGTGCTAAATTTGACAAACGTGAGGAATTTGACGCAGCTTTGGTGGAGCAAATTTTAAAAAGCGGGGCTGATCTAACGGTGCTTGCTGGCTTTATGCGGATACTAACGCCAGTTTTTACGACGCAAGTAAAAGCTATAAATTTACATCCTTCTATCTTACCGCTTTTTAAGGGCGCGCATGCGATAAAGGAGAGCTTTGAGAGCGATATGATGATAGGCGGTGTGAGCGTGCATTATGTGAGTGAGGAGCTTGATGGGGGCAAACTAATCGCGCAAAGGGCGTTTGAGCGTGAAGATGGCATGAGTTTAGAGGCTTGGGAGGAGAAAATCCACGCCATAGAGCATGAAATTTTGCCCCAAAGCATAATAAAAATTTTAACAAAGGAAACAACGAATGTTTGAATGGTTGAGTTCGCCAGAGGCGTGGATATCGCTACTTACGCTAACTGGCTTGGAGATAGTTTTAGGCATAGATAACATCATATTTATCGCTATTTTAGTAGGCAAACTGCCGCCAGAGCAAAGGGGCAAAGGCCGTATTTTAGGGCTTGGCTTTGCGATGATCACTAGGATCATACTGCTACTTTCGCTATTTTGGATCATGAAGCTTACAAAGCCGCTCTTTAGCATAGGCGAGCTTAGCATCACAGGGCGCGATCTAGTGCTCATAATAGGCGGTCTATTTTTGATAGTAAAATCATCAATGGAGATCCACGCAAACGCCACTGGCAAGCATGAAGAGGCTCACGAGAGCAAGTCTCATCCAGGATTTTTTGCGACTATCCTAGAAATAGGCATTTTAGACATAGTCTTTTCGCTTGATAGCGTTATCACCGCAGTTGGCATGGCTCAGCACATCGATATCATGATACTTGCTGTCATCATCGCAGTTGGTGTGATGATGTTTGCCTCAAAGGCGATCTCAGAATTTGTCGATAACAACCCAACGATAAAAATGCTCGCACTAGCATTTTTGGTGCTTGTAGGCTTTGCGCTCGTGCTTGATGGCTTTGGCGTACATGTGCCAAAAGGCTACATCTACTTTGCTATGGGCTTCTCGCTGGCGGTTGAGTGCATAAATATCTACGCTAGAAAAAGGGCATTAAGAGATCAAAAATAAAGATGTGAGCCAAAATACAGATAAAAAATTTAGATCACATCGTGATCGTAGTAAGCGACGTTAAAGAGGCGCTTAAATTTTACTGCGACATTTTAGGCATGCGACTAGCTCAGAAAGACGGTCACATTAGCCTAAATTTTGGCTCACAAAAGATAATTTTACATAGGTTTGAGGGCGAGTTTTTACCTGCGGCAAAGCACCCAACAAAGGGCAGTGCTGATATATGTTTAATAGTTGAAGACAACATAGAAGAAGTGCGCTCGGAGCTACTTAAAAAGGGCGTAGAGATCGAGCTTGGCGTCGTTGAGCGAAACGGAGCTCTGGGAGCAATGAAGAGTTTATATATTTACGACCTTGATGGAAATTTGATAGAACTTAGCTCATATGAAATTTAACAAGAAGGCAGCTTGGACCTACTAAAAGACCCGCTAAATAAACTAATCATCTCACTCTCGCTGCCAGCTGGCGTGGGCATGATGTTTAACACCCTTTACAACGTCACTGGCACATTTTTCGCCGCTAAAATTTCTACCATAGCAGTTGCTGGCATGGCGATGAGCTTTTTGCTCTATCTAAGCGTCGTTGGCATCGGGCTTGGCTTTGGCTCGGCACTCACCGCGCTAATAGGCAACAGCCTAGGCGCAAACAAACCAAAAATGGCTAAACTTTACGCCTCAAATGGCATCATCTTCGTGCTTCTTTTTGCCCTTTTTATGGGACTTTGTGGCTACTTGCTAGCACCAAATTTACTAATCCTTTTAGGCGCCGATCACCACTATATAAAAGAGGCTCTCGACTATGCTGGCGTCATCTTTCTTGCAGCTCCATTTTTCTTGCTTATAAAATCGCTTAATGGCATACTGGTCGCACTTGGCGATACTAAAAGCTACCGCAACTGGCTATTTTGTGGCCTTTTTATCAACGCATTTTTTTGCTATCTTTTTGCTTTTATCTTTGCTCTTGGCGTAAAGGGTCTTGCTCTAGCAACGGCTAGCGTGCAGTTTTTAGGCATGATCTATCTCTTTTTTAAAGTAAGAAAAAGCAAGATGATAGAGCCTAGAAATTTAGGCTACTTCGTGCCAAATTTCGCCGTCTGGGCAAAGATACTAAAGCAAGCCTTGCCAGCTTGTCTAAACTACCTCTCAATGTCGCTTGGCTCGCTTGTGCTTTTAAAATTTGTAAGCTTTTACGGCGTAAATGCAGTGGCAGGTTATGGCATAGCCTTAAGGATCGAGCAAATTTTAGTGCTTCCAACCATCGGCATGGCAGCAGGAGTGCTTAGCATCATCTCAAGAAATTACGGCGCTAAGAGCTTTCAAAGAGCGATGCAGTGCTACAAACTATCGCTTCTTTTTTTGCTCATCTACTGCGTCTTTGCCTACATCTTTATCAGGCTTTTTGGCGAGAGCGCGATCAAGCTCTTTGACAGCACGCCAGCCGTGCTAGAAGTGGCAAAGCTCTACCTTGGCATCAACTCACTTGCCTACATGGCTTACGGCACGATCAACATCTCAGGCAGCACGCTACAGGCTATAAAACGCCCAGTGGCGATCTTTTTGCTAAATGGCTTTAGACAGCTCTTGCTTCAATGCTCACTCTTTTACGTGGTAGTCTTTTGGCTAGGACTTGAGATCAAATTTATGTGGCTAGCGCTATTTTTTAGCGTCTATTTTACGGCGATTTGCTTTTTGGCTTGGACGCTTTTTAGGTTAAAAAGAGCTACGAGCGCAAGCTTTTAAATTTAAAGCTAAACGCAAAAAAGCAAAGTGAGGCGACTAAGATGATGCTAGCTCCGCCTGTGAGGTTGAAATAAAAACTGATCACAAGGCCACTAAAGCAAAAAATGATAGAAAAAATAGTTGAGATTAGCATCATTAGCCCAAGTCTTTTGGCAAAAATTTGAGCAATATATGGCGGTATGGTAAGTAGCGCGATGACAAGTATTAGCCCCACGACGCGTATCGTAGCCACCACGCAAAGCGCCATCATACAAACTAGAAGATAGTGAAAAAATGTCGTATTTACGCCGCGAAGTTTTGCAAACTCCGCATCAAAGCTGATCGCCACAAACTGGCGGTAAAAAAGTGCGATGAGCGCCAAAAACAAGAGGTCTAAAACGCTCATAAAGATAATATCTGTGCCGCTAACTGCAAGGATCGAGCCAAAAAGATAGCTCATAAGATCAGCGTTATAGCCAGGCGTTAGGTCGATGAAAATGATACCAATAGCCATGCCAATCGCCCAAATAGCGCCTATTACGGAGTCGATGTTTGTCTTGTCTTTTAGCGTGATCGTGGCGATGATGAGCGCTAAAAATAGTGAAAATATGCTCGCTCCAAAAAGTGGCTCGAGTGAGAAGAAAAATGCAAGCCCTATGCCGCCATACGCGCCGTGTGCGATGCCTCCAGCGATGAAAGTCATCTTATTTATCACGACAAGCGAGCCTATCATGCCGCATATTATGCTTACTAAAATGCCCGCAATAAAGGCATTTTGCATAAAATTTAACTCTAAAATTTCACTCATTTTCTCTCTTTAAAATTTAAAAACATTGCTCTTTGTTTTTTCACAACCGCACTCACCAAGTGCAATCTCGACATCACAAAAATGGCTGTGCGTTCTAGCTAGATGCTCGATAAATTCCCTCTTTGCAAGATTTTCATGGGTTTTGTGAATGTGTAAATTTTTACTCACATAAGCGATCTTTGTAGCGTAATTTAGCACGATATTTAGGTCGTGACTTACCAAAACCACGCCCACGCCATTTGCGTTTATGCCCTTTAAAATTTCATAAATTTCAGCCTGCCCTTTTGTGTCGATGCTGGCTGTTGGCTCGTCTAAGATGAGCACTTTTGCATTTGCGCAAAGCGCCCTAGCGATATAGACGCGCTGCCTTTGACCACCACTTAGCTCGCCGATCCTCGCGTTTGCAAACTCCCTCATACCGACCTTCTCAAGGGCACTTAGCGCTAGGGCTTTTTCATCTTTTGAGTAAAAACCAAAGATTTTTTTATCGATTAGCCCCATTAACACGACTTCTAAAACCATCATCGGAAAGCTTTGATTTGAGAGGAAATTTTGCGGCACGTAGCCTATAAATTTACTTACCTCGCTTGGGGCCTTACCAAAGAGCTTGATCTCGCCACTTTGAGGCTTAAGCAGACCCAAAATGAGCTTTAAAAGTGTGCTTTTGCCCCCACCATTTGGACCAATTATCGCTAAAAACTCGTCGCTACTATAGTCTAAGTTAATACCCTCTAAAACGACTTGCTTATCGTAGCTAAAGTTTAAATTTCTAATTTTTATAATATCTTTCAAAATAGGCTCTTTTGCGTAAATGTCGTGATAAAAATGAAAAGTCCAAGCCAAAGCATGATGCCAAGGGCTGCAAATTCTGCGTAGATTTTAAACTTTTTTAGCTTAATGTTCGTGCTGATCTTTGAGCCAAAAACTGCCGCTACAAATATCACCACACTCATGCCAAGCGCCATAAACAGGCCACTTATCACGCCTGCAAAGTAGCTACCTATCTCATTTGCCAGCACAAAGACTAGTATCGTGCCAGGACAGGGCACAAGAGCCGCAGCTGCCGCTACTAGCCACTCCTCTTTGCTCTTTGGCTTTTTAGTGGAGCAAATTTGACAGCCACAATCACTTTTAAATTTTGTATTTTTACTCAAATTTTGACTTAGATTTGATCTAAAAATATAAAATTTAGTCTCATTTTTGTTTGAGAGATAAAATTTGATCTTTTTAACGAGCATAAAAATCGCCACAAAAAAGATCACGACCCCTGAAAACGCGGTCGTTATGCTAGCTGTGTCCTTTGTAAGGTCGTTACTCACCTCTCGTAGCAACAAAAAGCTAGCAAAGACAAAGACAAATGCGCCTATAACGTGCATGAAACCGATCTTTAACGCAAATAAAAACGCCCTTTTGTAGCTGCCGCCAGTTGCGGCAAAATATGAGCTTGTTAGCACCTTGCCATGACCTGCTCCAGCAGCGTGCAAGAAGCCATAGCCAAATGAGATAAACGCCAAAAATAGCATCGTAAGCGGGCTTTTGTGATCCACGCTTCTTAAAATTTGCTTTAGCCTATCAAGCAAGCTTAGGCTAGTTTTTGAGACGATGTCAAATTTAGCCTCATCAATCTTGTCTATCTGCCTTAAATTTTCATCGCTCGCGCCTATTACTGGCTCTTTTAGCAGCTCTTTAAGTGCTGGCTTTTCGTTGTGAGCTTTGGCAGCTGCCCTGCTTGAAAAGGTAAAAAATATCAAATTTGAGTTTGAATTTGGTATCGCCCAGAAGCTTTCACCCACCAAAAATGCGTTATTTTGCGTAAATTTGAAGTTAAAATAGCCCTCTTTATCCTCCATATCAACCGACACGACAAGTCTGTCAGCGACCACTAAATTTGTCTTAAAACTAACATCAAATTTAAGCCTGCCCTCGTCAAAGTAGAGCTTGTATTCATTTAAATTTGGCTCTATTTTAGTGGCGTTTTCGTCCTTGTAATAATACTCAATCTGCGTCAAATAGTGCCTTGGCACGAGGTAGTCTAGCAAATTTAAGCGGATCTTTCTAAGCTCTTTATCATCTATCTTTTCATCTTGATTGAGATCAAAATTTTGCTTCATCAGCTCTGAGAAATTTTGCGAAAAGGTCCAAGTAAAGGCTATTTGCGTGATGTTATTTTCGTGTGCGACAAATTTCGCGCTAACATGAGCTGTGGGGCTGTAAAGCGAGCATAGAGCACACCCGAAAGCATTTATGGCTAGTAGGCAAATGACGATCAGGCGTGCTAACATTTTTATAGACTTTTTGCGAAAATTTCAGCCGTTTTTTTCATCTCAGCTAGCCAGTTTTCAGGCAACTGATCTATCATGACGACCTTTGAGCCAGTCTCTTTTGCTATCAAATTTGCAGCCTTTGTTGGAAACTGCGGAGCTACGAAAATGACCTTTACACCGTGCTCTTTAGCCTCTTCTATAAGCTCTTTTAGCTCAGCTGGCTTTGGCTCTTTGCCCTCTATTTCAATGGCGATTTGCTCTAAATCATAGCGCTTTGCAAAGTAGCCCCAAGATGGGTGATATACGATAAATTCGCGAGTTTTGACATCTTTTAGCTCGTTTTTGATAAAGCCATCAAGCTCATCAAGGCTAGCTTTAAATTTAGCCAAATTCTCCTCATAAAGCTTTGCATTTTGCGGGAATTTCTCTATTAGCGCCTTTGCGATGTTATCAGCCTGAGTTTTTACCAAGATAGGGTCAAGCCAGATGTGTGGGTCAAGGCCGTCATGGTGGTGATGATGGTGCTCGCCCTCGTGGTCATGGTGCTCATGCTTATGCTCACCCTCGTGCTTGTGCTCGTGGTGCTCTTCATGCTCATGCTCCTCGCTCATAGCGATCTTTTCGATGCCTTCTTGCGTTTTTACGATGCGTAAATTTTTAAACGTCTTTGAGAAGCGATCAAGCCACGCATCCTCAAACTCGATGCCGATAGCAAAGTAAAGCTCGCTCTTTTCAAGCTCCTTCATCTGCTTTGGTTTTGGCTCATAAGTGTGCGGATCAGCGCCTTTGCCAACCATCGCATTTACATCTAGCGTATCTCCAGCGATCTGCTCGACAAAAAATTTCGTTGGCAGTATGCTAGTAGTCACAACCGGCTTTGCAAAAAGAGACAAAGCACAAACAGCTAAAAAAACGATAATTTTTCTCATTATCTCTCCTTTAAAAAATAATTGCGAAGTTTAGCAAAATGCAACTTGGTTGCAACTTAAAAAGCAAATGCCTAAATTTAGCCTTTTCTTTTAAATATAGTTTAAATCTTTTAGCGTTAATATACGAAAAATGAAAAGGGCAAAGATGAACGCGAGAAATTTCTTAGAAGAGCACAATATCAAGGCTACGACGCTTCGTATAAAGCTTGTTGAAATTTTACAAAACGCCAAAACACCGCTAAGCTACGATGAAATTTTAGAGAGCCTTGACGCAAACAAGACGACCTTTTATAGAAGTATGGAAATTTTTGAAAAAGAAAATCTCGTGATAAAAACCGAAAACAACCACAAGAGCTACTACGAGCTGGCAAATGAAGCCAAAGCCTACTTTATCTGCGACGTCTGCCACAAAGTAACAAACATCGACATGCCACACCTAAGCGTCGCTAAAAATATAAAAAGCGCCGTGATAAAGGGCGTTTGCGACGAGTGTGGTCACGAGTAAAGCGCGATGATCTCCGCTGGGATCGCTTTTGGGCGGTTTGTCTTTAGATCGATATAGACAAACTCGGTCTTGCCAGTTGCTATTAGCTCGCCATCCTTTTTAAACTCAAAATACCTGCTTGAAGTGGCCTTGCCATCGGCCTGTGTGTAGGTGTGAATTTCTATCTTATCCATCAGCTTTGCACTCTTTATATATTTTGCTTCATTTTTTCTAATGAGCCAAATTTCACCCCTTTTATACTGCGCATCAACCGTGTCGCCAACTGCGGCAGAGTGGGCAAATGCGGCCTCTTGCATAAGCGTGAAATAATAGACATTATTCATATGTCCGTGCATATCGATGGCTTGTGGCGGGATGATGACGCGATATATAAAATCTCTCATTTTTGACCTTTTTTGCTAAAATTATAACCAAAAAGAGGAGCTAATATGCAAAATTTATGGGATAAAAAGGCGTCAAACTACCAAAGATTTGACGGCAAGATCAGCGCTATCCAGCAGCAAATTTATGCCAAAGCCTTGGCTTGGGGAGTTGATTTTAGTAGCAAAGATATCCTTGATATCGGCTGTGGCACAGGCGTTTGGAGCATATTTTTATCAAAAACGGCTAAGCATATAACTGGCATCGATAGCTCAGAAAAGATGATAGAAATTTTAAACGAGGACGCAAAGAGATTTGGCGTGACAAATTTAACCAGCGAGGTTTGCTCATGGAGAGAATTTAAGCCAGCAAGACTCTTTGATATCGCTATTTGTACGATGAGCCCAGCCATTGCGAGCGATGAAGATTTTGCTAAATTTCAAAACTGCGCCAAGCAAAAGCTCTATCTTGGCTGGGACAAGCCTAGAAGCTCTGATCTGCTTGAGCCATTTTTTGAAAAATTTGGCCGCGTGCTCTCTCAAAAAAACGTAGTAGATAGGCTTGAAGCGTGGCTAAATGAGCAAGGCATCGCTTTTAAGAGTCAAATTTTAAATGAGACAAGGATCACTAGACGAAGCGTGCAAGAAGCAGCTGAAAATATCTGCTGGCACCTTGAGATAAATGGGGCTAAAAACTACGATGAAAAGGCGGTTTTAGCGATGTTAAAAGAGAGATTTGAGGGCGAGTTTATAGATGAGAAAATAGATTCGCAAATGAAGCTTTTTGTCTTTTAGAGCTTAAATTTAGAGCAAATTTGCTTGCCAAATTCGCTAAAAATGACGCCAAAGATGATGAGCATTGCTCCAAAAATTTGCCAGATGCTAAGTATCTCGCTAGCAATAAAATAGCCAATTAGCCCAGCAGAGACTGGCTCTAGGCAGAAAAACAAGGCCGCCTTGCTAGCGGTCGTGTATCTTTGAGCGATCGTTTGCACAAAGTAGCAAAATATGGTGCCAATAACCGTCGTGATAAATATAGCTATGAAAAATTCCCTATCAAATTTTGGCACGATACTGCCCTGAAAAAGCGCAAAAACAAGCGATAGCATGGCATTTGTAAGAAAGACCACAAAGACAAGCAAATAAAGCTCACTCTTTCTTACAAAATGGCCATTTAGTGTAGTATAAAGTGCGTAAAATATCGCGCAAACAAGCGCTAGTGCCTCGCCGCTCCCAAGTGCTAGCGTGGCGCCACTTAAAAGCCAAAGCCCAAAAATAGCAATCATAGCGCCCAAAATGGCAAAAATGCTTATCTTATTTTTAAAAAAGATAGCCGCCATAAAAGGGACTATAACACACTCAAGCCCCGTGATAAAGGCGACGCTCGAGCTAAAAGTAAGCTTTAGGGCGTAAGTTTGTGTGGCAAATGATAAAAAGAGAACCGCTCCAAGGATAACGCCGTAGATAACGCTTTTTTTGTCAAATTTTTTAGTAAATTTAAGTGCGACAAAGCCCATAAAGATAGCCGAGAGAAAAAACCGGCAAAAGAGCATGACAAAGACGCCATTTGTCTTTAGCGCGTTTGCCATGGGTAAAAACGTAGCGCCCCAAACGACGGCAACTACGATAAGAGCGATGTCGGCTTTGTTTTGAGCGCTTAAACTTCTCATTTAAAGATCGAGTCTAGCACCTTTTTGCCGCTATCTAGGCTAAAGCCGCTTCTTAGCCCCTTTTCCTTCTCGCTCATCACGTTAAATAGCCCATCTAGCGTCTTTCTCGTGATATAAGCGTTTAGGTCTTCGCCATCATCTGGCACATATTCGCTTGCGCCTAAATTTTTAGCTAGGCTTTTGACTGATTTTATCGTTTCGTTGTTTTTTGCTGAGCCGCCGATGAAAGAATTTAGCCCATTATAGGCTGTCGCAAAGCTATTATCGCTCATCATTTTCTCGATTATCGGCGTAAATGCCGCCTTTAGCTTTTGGCTGGAGCTTTTCTCTAAATACTTCGTAACGCTGTCGCTGCCGCCGTTAAAGAGCTTTTTAACATCAGCCTCGCTCATATTTTTTATGCTCTCACTAAAAATTTCAGCTGCCTTTGGCACGGCCGTGGTTGCGGCGTTGTTTATCGACTTGCTAAGGTCTTGCGCCCACTTCTCGCCGCCCACTTTTTTGGCTAAATTTGACGCCATCTCAAGGCTTTTTGGGAGTGGGATTTTAGCTGTAGCGTTGTTTATAAAGCCCTCTTTTGAAAGCTCGCCAACAGCTGCATTTAGCGTCTCGCTAACTAAGCTTTTATAGTCGCCGCTTGATGCGTGAGTGGCGATTTTCACACCTTTATTTATCATATCATCCATGCTTGCGGCTTGTAAATTTAAAGCAAGCGCGCCACAAAGAATAACAAGAGATCTTTTCATCTTCTCTCCTTTTTTAAATTTAAAGCAAAATCATACAAAAAATATCTAAACGCTTAAAATGAATTTAATATTTTTGCACTAAAATTCACCCTTTTTTGAGGGGAATTTATGCAGCTTTTACTTCTTAGCTTCGCTCTTAGCATGGATAGCGCAGCACTAAATATGGCAAACGGCGCAAGGTATAAAAGCCTTGCCCTTGGCAAAATTTTATTTATCGCTTTTATGCTTGGCTTTTTTCAGTTTCTCATGCCGCTTCTTGGCTATTTTCTAGGCATTAGCTTTGCTAAATTTATAAGCTCCGTTGATCACTTCATCGCATTTTTTATACTCTGCTTTCTTGGCTTTAAAATGCTCAAAGAGGCCTGTAGTAGCGAGGTTGGCGACTCTTTGGGCATGGATATTAAGACCATTTTTATAGGCGCATTTGCCACGAGCATCGACGCACTTGCCGTTGGCGTCACGCTTAGCTTTGAAGCGGTTAATGTATTTGAGAGTGCGCTCATCATCGGCATAGTCTGCTTTGCGTTAAGCCTAGCCGCCTTTTACATCGGTAAATTTATGGGTGAAATTTTAGAGAAAAAGGCGCTATTTTTGGGCGGAGCGATACTTATATTTCTAGGCTTTAAAATCCTCATCACCCACCTGTTAGAAGAGGGAGTGCTCTAAATTTCTATCTCTATGCCAACTGGGCAGTGGTCGCTACCAACGATCTCTGGCAAAATAAAGGCGTCTTTTAGCCTATCTTTTAGCCCCTGCGAGATGAAGAAATAATCAATCCTCCAGCCGACGTTTTTCGCCCTTGCGTTAAAGCGGTAGCTCCACCACGAGTAAGCGTCCGCAACATCGCCATTTACGGCTCTAAATGTATCTATAAAGCCGCTTTTTAGCACCTCATCTATCCACGCGCGCTCGATAGGTAAAAAGCCCGAAGTCTTGGCGTTTGCCTTTGGATTTTTCAGGTCGATCTCGCGGTGAGCGGTATTTACGTCGCCGCAAAATATCACCTCTTTGCCGCTTTTTACAAGCTCTTTGCAGTAAGCTAGAAATTTCTCGTAAAAGTCCATCTTGAATGCCAGCCTCTCGTCGTCCTTTTGGCCGTTTGGAAAGTAGATGTTAAAAAGCACGATATTGCCAAATCTATGCTCCAAAACTCGCCCCTCCGTGTCGTCAAAAAAGGCCGCCTTTTGCGTTTGCACGTCAAATTTAGCAAGGCTCATCACGCCAGAATATCCTGCCCTTGCGCCTGAATTTACACTGATATCTTTAAAGCCAAGGTTGTAAATTTCTTTTGGCACGTCGTCCTCTTTGACCTTGATCTCTTGCAGTCCCAAAAAATCAGGCCTAACCTCATCAAGCCAGCCAAAGCCATCTTTTGCCACGACTGCGCGCAGACCATTTACGTTCCAGCTAATAAGTTTCAAATTTCATCCTTTTTTTAATTATAATTATGCCAAAAATCACAAAAAGGAATGTTATGAGAAACCAGCCAGAGTATAAATTTTTTAAAAATTTTGGCTACGCAAGAGAGGGTTTGGCTGAAATTTTTAAAAACGAGAAGAGCTTTCGCATAGAAATTTGTATATTTTTGGTAGCTACGATCTCGCTATTTTTTTGGAAATTTGACCTTATTTTTAACCTATTTTTGATCTTTAGCATGGCATTTGTGCTAGTTTGCGAGTGCTTAAATTCAGCCATTGAACGCGTAACTGATCTTGCGAGCCCAGACTATCACGCCCTAGCAAAGGCGGCAAAGGACGCTGGAAGTGCGGCCGTGATGATCGCAAATTTCTTATGTGGCGCGCTTTGGTGCGTGGCTGTGTGCTATAAAATTTGGAGCTAGCGTGAAAGAGCAAATTTACAAGGCGCTTCTTGGCGAGAAAAAGGTTGAGATCATAAATTTACTTTGCGAGCTAAGCGATGAAAATGGCTTTATCATGCTTAAAATTTCAGAAATTTGTGAAAAGCTAAATGTGAGCAAACCAACCGTGATAAGCACATTTAAGCTGCTTGAAGAGAAGAAAATTTTTGAGCGAGTAAAAAACGGGGTTTATAGATTTAAAAATTTATAGTGGCAAGCAAATGCCTGCCACTAGTAGTTTTAGCCTATGGTCTCAGCAGCGATCATACCAAATGTCAAGCAATCAGTTATAGCCACTGATCCTAGACGGCTGGCTCCGTGAACGCCACCTGTGATCTCGCCAGCTGCATATAAATTTGGTATAGGCATAGCTGTTTGAGAGTTCATGACTTGGGCTTTTGTGTTGATATTTAGGCCACCCATTGTGTGGTGAACTTTTGGCGTGCCACGCTCTGCGTAAAACGGCGGGACTGAGATATCAATGCCCTTTGTCGTAGTCGCAACAACTGGTTTGCCAAAGTCCTCATCAACGCCTTTTTTGACAAATTCGTTGTATCTTGCGACTGTTTTTTTGAGCTCATCAACTGGGATCTTATACTCAGCTGCCAAGGCATCAAGTGTGTCAAATTTCTTGCAAATTCCAGCTGCGATAGCCTTTTCATAGTGGGCTGGAAGCATGTGAGGAAGGGCTCTTGAGTCACAGAAGTTGATAGGGAAGTTTTTATCGTCTTCACCTTTTTCATGAATGACTTTAAACATCGCTTCTGTTCTTGTCCTGCGGTCTGCAAGCTCATTCATGTAGCGTTTGCCGGTTCTTGGATTGACTGAAATTCCAAACGGAAAAGCTCCATTTACGTTAAACATCGATCCCACGCCAAAGCCTGTCTCATCGGCACATCCCCAAGGGCCGTACTGGATCCAGCTTGGCTGAACTGGATAAGCACCAGCTCTAAATGCCGCTAGAAGCGCGCCTGCTGTTGAGCCTGGTTGGTTTGTCGAGTCTGTCTCAGGTGTGATCCTTGGATCTTGAAGGCGTCTAAAAATTTTATCCCTACAAAAGCCACCAGCTGCTAGTACGACGCCTTTTTTGGCTTTTATATATTTTGTATCGCCGCCTTTGTTTTCGACATCGTCACTCATCAAATTGCCATCAAATTTGTAGTTTTCTCTGACGATGACGCCCACAACTGCGCCCTTGTCGTCAAAGACGAAATCATCAAATTTTGTCCTTTTTTTGATCGATGCGCCATCTAACTTTTCAAATGTCGCAGTCATAGGGAGCACGATGCCAGCGCCGCTGCCGACCTCTGTTTGAAGGCTTCTTGGCACTGAGTGACCGCCCGCGTGAGTGATCTGGTCGATATATTTTGCACCACAATCAATTGTGAGTTTGTAAGCATCTTGCGCTCTCTCGCCGATCTTTGCCAAAAGATCAACGTGGTTGATGCCGCGACCTGCTTTCAAGCAGTCTTTGATAAATAGCTCGGTGCTATCTTTGATGCCAGCTTTCTTTTGCATGTCGCTGTTTGGAACGGCAAAAATTCCGCCATTGATGACAGAGTTGCCACCTGTGCGACCCATTTTTTCGATCAGAACGACTTTGTTGCCTTTTTTGGCTGATGTCACGCCAGCTGCAAGAGCTGCAAAGCCTGAGCCGATGATGACTACGTCATACTCCTCGTCCCATTTGACATCTTTTTCGTTCATTGGTGTGGCCATTAAATTTGTTGCGCCCATGCCTAGTGCCGTAGCACCGATAGCGCTAAATTTGACAAAATCTCTTCTAGATAAACCTGAATTTTTCATGCTCTCTCCTTTGAAGTAAGATAATTGCTAACTAGATTATACGACTTTTTTATTAAAATAGTATAATTAATTTTTTAAATTAAATTTTATTAAAGCTAAGTGCGAAAGGAGCGTAGTTTGGTAATATTTATTGACACTATTTTTATCCAAATTTGACTTTGGATTGACGTAAAATAGGCATTTAAAGTAAATTTAGCATAAAGTTTAGAAATTTAAATTTTAAAATTTGCCAGAAATAAATATGAATTAAATTTTTTATAGATCAATTTTTTTAGATTTTTGGGAGGATTTTCTTTTTTAGCTTAATAAAAAATATTAGTTTAAAGGGAGATCGGAGCAAATTTGCTCCGAAAATTATTTAACACCAACTATTATTTGAGTTGCTTTAATGATAGCAGTTACTTTGTCGCCTACTTTTAAAGCTAAGTTATGAACTGACTCTCTAGTGATGATAGCTGAAATTTTGCTGCCATTTGCGTCGATGATAACCTCAGCATTTACAGCGCCGTCTTTTATCTCGCTAACAACGCCTTTGATTTGGTTTGTTGCGCTAAGTTTTATGCTGTCATCTTTTGAAACGATAACGCTTGAAGCCTTGAATAAAAATATAGCTTTTTTGCCAACTTTAAGATCAAGAGCTTTCTCGCTATCAACCGTAATAGTTGCTTTTAGCACCTCACCACCTGCGATTTTACCAGCTATTAGCGAATTTACCGCACCTGTTCTTACTTCTGATATCTCAACATTTAGTTGATTTCTTGCACTTAGAGACATATTTTTCCTTTTTATGATTTAAATTGTTTTGAGATTGTAAAGTAATACTTTTAATGCAAACTTAAAATTGTTATATGAAATTTTATAATATCAAAAATTAAAATTTAGAACTTCTCAAACGCTAAAATAACGCTATTTATAAGGTCAAATTTACAAAAATAATTTAAATAATTTTTTCAAATAAATATTACTAAATATTACCTTTACCTTATTTTTATAAAATTTGACTCTAAATTTTAAATTTAAACAAGAGAAATTTATAAATTTGAGTTTAGAAATAGTAGAAGTTAGGGTGTTTAAATTCCAGCTTCAAGCATCGCTTCGGCTTGATAGTGTGTGATAAGTGGCTCAATGATCTCGTCAAAAAGGCCTGCAGCCATGATCGCATCAAGGCGGTAAAGAGTTAAATTTATGCGGTGATCACTTATGCGGTTTTGTGGGTAGTTATAAGTTCTTATCCTGCCAGAGCGGTCGCCAGTACCGACCTGACTTTTGCGCTCACTAGTCTCTTTTGCAAGCCTCTCTTGCTCTTGCATTTCATAAAGCCTAGCCTTTAGCACCTTCATCGCAGCTTCTTTGTTTTTGTGCTGGCTCTTGCCATCTTGGTTTGTGACAACAAGACCCGTTGGTATGTGCGTGATCCTAACGGCACTATCAGTTGTATTTACTGACTGACCGCCGTGACCCGAGCTTCTCATAACATCAACTCTTATATCATTTGGATTGATCTCGATCTCGCTATCTTCAACCTCTGGCATGATAGCCACAGTCACAGCCGAAGTATGCACCCTGCCCTGGCTCTCAGTCTCTGGCACACGCTGAACCCTATGTGTGCCACCTTCAAATTTTAGCCTAGAATAAGCGCCTTTGCCCTTTATGAGCACGATGATCTCTTTAAAGCCGCCAGTGTTGCCCTCACTTTGGCTAACGATCTCAAATTTGTATCCACGAAGCTCTGCATATCTTATGTAAGCGTTAAAAAGATCTCCAACAAATAGTGCAGCCTCGTCGCCGCCAGTGCCTGCGCGAATTTCTAAAAATATATTTTTGTCATCGTTTGGATCTTTTGGAAGAAGTAAAATTTTGATCTCTTCTTCAAGCTTCTCTCTTGAAATTTCTAAATTTTTAAGCTCATCCTTTGCAAGTTCGCCAAGCTCAGAGTCCTCAAGTAAGGCTTTATTCTCTTCGATGTCATTTAGAATTTGTAGATATTTTGTTGCGGCGGTTGCGACTGGCTCGATAGATGACTGCTCTTTTGAAAGCTTTGTCATCTTTTCGATATCGTTTGCTATATTTGGATCGCTAAGAAGCGTAGAAATTTCATTATAGCGATCCAAAAATGGATGAAGTTTATCAGCAAACATTAAAATTTAATAGATTAAGCAGCTTTTAGAGTATTTACTAATTGAGCAAGACGACTAACGCGACGAGCAGCAGTTTGTTTCTTCAAAAAGCCTCTACTTACAAAGCTGTGAATGCTTTTGTTAGCAACTTTTAAAGCTTCATTTGCAGCATTTAGATCTTTAGCTTCTACAGCTACGCGCACTGCTTTTGTAATGTTTTTAAGTCTAGTGCGGTAAAATCTATTTCTTTCTGTTCTTTTTATAGTTTGTCTAGCTCTTTTTTCAGCAGATTTATGGTTTGCCATAATATACCTTTTTTGATAATTTTAGTCCGTGATTATATGAAAAATATATTTAATTGTAACTGAATTTAAGTCTGCTTTAAAACAAATAAAATTTTAGATTTTAAATTTGATAATTTCTGATAAAATAGCACCATTTTATAATAAAAAGGATAATTTTATGAAACTTTTTGGAACAGACGGAGTTCGTGGTAAGGCTGGCGAAAAGCTTTCAGCTCAAACATCTATGCGCCTTGCAATGGCTGCTGGAATTTACTTTAGAAAGACCTCAGCGACAAATGTGATTTTGGTTGGAAAAGATACTAGAAAAAGTGGCTATATGATAGAAACCGCCATCGTTGCAGGGCTAACTGCAGTTGGCTACAACGTCCTTCAAATAGGCCCTATGCCAACACCTGCGATCGCATTTTTAACAGAAAATATGCGCTGTGACGCTGGCATAATGATAAGCGCCTCACACAACCCATACTACGACAACGGCATCAAATTTTTTGATAGCTTTGGCAACAAGCTTGATGAGACGATAGAGGCCGAGATAGAGAAAATTTTCTACGACGACGAGCTCATCGCAAACGCCCAAAAAACGATGACAGAGATCGGCGCAAACAAGAGGATCGATGATGTTATCGGCAGATATATCGTGCAGATAAAAAATTCATTCCCAAAAGAGCTAAATTTAAAGAATTTACGAGTAGTTTTAGACGTGGCAAACGGAGCTGCTTACAAGGTTGCGCCAACTGTATTTAGCGAGCTTGGAGCCGATGTCATCGTCATAAACAACGAACCAAATGGTAGCAACATCAACCAAAACTGCGGCGCACTTCACCCAGAAGATCTAGCAAGCGAGGTAAAAAGGCTTCGTGCTGACATCGGCTTTGCATTTGACGGCGATGCTGATAGACTTGTCGTTGTCGATGAAAACGGCGAAGTTGTGCATGGAGATGCGATACTTGGCTCACTTGCAGCATTTTTACACGAGCAAAAGGCACTAAAAGGTGGAGCCATCGTGGCTACGGTGATGAGTAATGCCGCACTTGATGACTATCTAAAGGCTCACAAGATCAAGCTACTTCGCTCAAACGTAGGCGATAAATACGTGCTTGAGATGATGAAAGAAAATGGCATAAATTTTGGTGGCGAGCAAAGCGGTCACGTCATATTTAACGACTACGCCAAGACTGGGGACGGCCTTGTTACTTCGATGCAAGTAGTTGCTATGATGCTTAAAAAAGGTAAAAAAGCTAGTGAAATTTTTGGCGAGCTAAAGCCGTATCCACAAATTTTACTAAATTTAAAGATCACAGAGAAAAAGCCGCTTGATAAGATAGAGGGGCTAAAAGAGCTTGAGGCTAGCCTTGCAAAAGAGGGCATAAGATCGCTCTTTAGATACTCTGGCACTGAAAATTTGATCAGACTTTTGCTTGAGGGTAAAAATCAAACTTTAGTTGAAAAACGCATGGATGAAGTTGAGAAATTTTTTGTAAAAGCCCTAAATGCGTAAAAATTTGATTAAATTTTTCATCGCATTTTTTCTCATTTTTATCGTTGATCAAGCGATAAAAATGATATTTATAGATGGTTTTTCGTGGGAGGGCGAGTTTTTCTCGCTAGTTCTTACATATAATAAGGGCGTTGCATTTTCGATGTTTGCCTTTTTAGATGAGTGGCTTAAATTTATCCAGATCGCCCTCATTTTAGGCGTTTTTGTCTATCTGGTCGTCGAGAAAAAGCTGCTTTGCTCGCATGCCATTTGGCTTGGGGCTTTGCTAGGAGCTGGCAGCTCAAACATCACAGATAGATTTATCCATGGCGGCGTCGTGGATTACGTCTTTTGGCATAAGTGGTTTAACTTTGCAGTCTTTAACTTCGCTGATGTGATGATCGATCTTTGCGTTGTGATGATACTTTGGCAAAGTTTTAGAAAAAGGAGAGAGAGTGGGAAATAATATCTACGTCGCATACGCGCTTTGGCTACTTACTGGCTGGCTTGGAGCGCATAGAATTTACCTTGGTAAATTTATTACTGGCTTTTTGATGATGGGACTATTTTTCGTTGGCTACTCTACGTTTTATTTCATTATAGGCATACCATTTTTAATAATTTGGGGCATTTGGTGGCTTATCGATGCATTTTTAGTTGGTGCTTATATCGAGAAAAATTTACAAAAAGTCGAGCTAAAAGAGAGATTAAAACTAAAAGATAAAGAAGATGACTTAAAAAGGCTTTACGAGCTTTTTGAGAGTGGTGCGATCAGCAAGGCTGAATTTGAAGCTAGAAAAGAGATACTTTTTAGATAAGGAGACGTTATGGCAGAATATTATCTTTACTTAAAATACCTCCACTATTTGTTTTTCATCTCGTGGATGGCAGTGCTGTTTTATCAGCCAAGGCTCTACGTTTATCACGTAGAAAATATGGACAAGCCTGACTTTGTCAAAGTGGTAGAGGTGATGGAGTATAAGATGTATCACTACATCGGCTGGGTCGCACTCATCGGCTCATTTGTCACTGGCATTTTGATACTTATCGCGATGCCTGATCTTATAAAAACTGGCCACATACATGTCAAAATTTTAGTTGTCATCTTAATGGCTATCTATCACCTAGACCTTGGACGCTACATGAAGCAGCTCAAAGAGAAACGCTGTAACAAAAGTGGCATCTTCTTTAGAGCTTACAACGAAGTGCCAACTATCGCGATGCTCATCATCATCTGGGTAATGATAGTAAATCCATTTTAAAGGAATTTGATGAAGAAATTTTTAGCATTTATCGCTTTGCCAGCGCTCTTGCTCGCAGCAACTCAGTATTTTGAGCCGATGCAGATAAAATTTGACAACAGACTCTACTCGCTAGCAGGCTCAGCCAAGCCTGTGCCAAATTTATTCACGCAGGAGTACTTACTCCCTGGCGAGAAGCTAGATAGTTTTAGCTACATGCTCTCGCTAAATACCCTTAAATTTGACGCTACGCCAGAACAAGCGGTCGAGCAAAAGATAAATGATCTAAAAGAGCTAAAAGCAAAAGGGCTAAAAGTGGCTTATAAAAAGGGCTCACTGGCAAATGAAATTTATCTTGATATCACGATATTTTCAAATTTAAATGGCACTCCAACAGCCGAGCACTCGATATATCGCTACACCAAACAAGGCGGAAATTTAGTCCTTTTTACCATCCAAAGGCGTGCTTATAAAAAAGATGGCATTCAAAGATTTGCTACAAATTTCACGATCGAGTCGCAAGACTTTAGCAAAAAAGCCCTAGCCACACCTTTCCCACAAATCATCAGCAAATAAAGAAATTTGAGTGTAAATTTAGCCTTTGCACTCAAATTTTAAAACCAGACTTAACAAATTTATCTAAAAATAAATCGAATAGTTATATGATAAGAAAAACTCAAAAAGGATAGCCTATGATACATAAAATTCTTATCGCAAATCGTGGTGAGATCGCAGTTAGGATAGTCAGAGCTTGTAGGGATTTACACATTCAAAGCGTAGGAATTTACACAGCACCAGACAGCGAGTGCTTGCATGTCAGGATCGCTGATGAGGCCTATCAAGTGGGTGAAGATCCGATCAAAGGCTATCTTGACGCCAAAGCGATCGTAAAGCTTGCTAAAGAGTGCGGGGCTGACGCGATACACCCAGGATACGGCTTTTTAAGCGAAAACTACGAATTTGCAAAGGCGGTTGAGGATGCTGGGCTCATCTTCATCGGTCCAAAAGCCGAAGTCATCAAGAAAATGGGCGATAAAAACATCGCTAGATATCTGATGAAGAAAAACGGCATACCAATAGTGCCAGGTACTGAAAAGCTAAATGATGAGAGCATGGACGCCATAAAAGAGCACGCTAGACGCATCGGCTATCCAGTCATCTTAAAAGCAAGTGGTGGTGGTGGTGGCCGTGGCATCAGGGAGGTTTGGCAAGAAGAAGATATGCAAGATGCCTTTGAGTCGTGCACCAGAGAGGCAAAAGCATACTTTAACAACGACGAAGTTTTTATGGAGAAGCTTGTCGTCAATCCTCGCCACATCGAGTTTCAAATTTTAGGCGACAACTACGGCAACATCATCCATCTTTGCGAGCGTGACTGCTCTATCCAAAGGCGCCACCAAAAGATCATCGAGATCGCACCTTGCCCTTCGATTAGTGAAAATTTAAGAAAGATCATGGGTGTGACTGCTGTGGCCGCTGCAAAGGCTGTGGGCTACTCAAACGTCGGAACGATCGAGTTTTTGCTAGATGACTACAATAACTTTTACTTCATGGAGATGAACACCCGTATCCAAGTGGAGCACG
Organism: Campylobacter concisus; assembly: GCF_902460675.1. Lineage (GTDB taxonomy): Bacteria > Campylobacterota > Campylobacteria > Campylobacterales > Campylobacteraceae > Campylobacter_A > Campylobacter_A concisus_AJ. Next base: position 386,319 of record NZ_CABPUQ010000001.1, read on the forward strand.
GCATCACTGAAGAGATCACAGGACATGATCTTGTCGTTAGGCAGATAAGGATCGCAGCGGGTGAAATTTTAGAGATCGAGCAAAGCGACATCAAACCGCGCGGCTACGCGATAGAAGCAAGGATCACGGCTGAAAATGTCTGGGAAAATTTCATCCCAGCACCAGGCACGATCGAGGGCTACTACCCAGCTCTTGGCCCATCTGTACGCGTCGATAGCCACGTCTATAAGGACTACACCATACCGCCATTTTACGACTCACTTATCGCAAAGCTGATCGTCAAGGCGACTGATTATGATCTAGCGGTAAATAAGCTTGAAAGAGCACTTGAAGAATTTACCATCGAGGGCGTGCGAACGATCATCCCATTTTTGCTAACGATCAGCAAGAGCAAGGAATTTAGAAGGGGATTTTTCGATACTAGCTACGTTGAGAAAAACTTAAAAACTATCCTTGAAAACACCTATGATGATATGAACAAAGAGCCAAATGACGACCTAGAAGAGGTCATCGTAGAGGCGATAAAAAGATATAAAAAGAAGAGATAAATTTATCTCATTATGGCTTTGGCGATAAATTTCGCCAAGGCTAAATTTCCGCGCAAACTGCGTAAATTTTAGCTCCATCATTTGCCACAGCGTAGAGCCTACCACCGCTTACTAGCATGATCTGATCTGCGCTAAGGCTAAATTTCTCAAACTCTATCTCTTTTAATAGCAAGCCATCTTTGGCGCTTATCAAAACTGGCTTATTTTTGCGGTTTGCGAGTAAAATTTGACCTTTGATCCAAACAAAATGCTCCGTGCCACTGGTTTTAAACTTAAACACCACTTCGCCACTTTTTGCATCCACGGCGTATAGATCTCCGCCCTTGCCAGCGGTGCCAAAGTAAAGCACTCCCTCACGCAGGCAAACTGGCGTGTAGAGATATGCGCCAAGCTTTAGCCGCCAGATGGTCTTGCCTATCCTTACGCCCTGCTCTTTGGGCGGCAAATTAGCGTTTAAATTTTCATCTTTCGCCGCACTTTTGAACTCTGCGCTGTCCAAAATTTCTTTACACTCCATCATAAATGGCGAACTCATTCGCACGCAAAAGCCATCAAATTCATAAGTTTTAGCGTCGTTATATATCTCTTTTATGGGCTCATTAGCAACGCCGAGCTCGCTCATCAGCCCGTTATCTATCTTTATAAGCTTTGCTGGGGAGTTTATGTAGCCATTGTAGTATCTAGTATTTAGCACGAAGTGGCCATTTTCTGGGTAGCAAAGTGCGTCGCTGGCTATGAAAATTTCGCTTTGTTTATAGGTAAGCGTTGATCTCTTATGTTCGCTAAAGTCGCGTGAAAATGTATCTAGTAGCACGTAGTTTGGCGTTAGTTTTTGAGCTATCTCTAACTCGCTAGGCACCCCAAAAGCAAAATGCACAAATGCAATGCGCTCACCCATCTCGTAAATGCCAGTTACACCGTGCCCGCGAAACTCCACGCCAGGCATATCAAGAGGATATGATCTAACCATGCTAGCTCCTTAAATTTATGGCGATTATAACCCAAATTTTAAAGCGCACTGGGCTAAATTTGATAAAATTTGTCAAAATTTATCAAATTTAAGGACCGATATGTTTTTAAAATTAGATGAGATCACTAGGAAGCTAGATCAAATTTTCTTGCTACTAGAGCAAGAGGGTATGACTGGCATGAGGCTTTTGCCGCAAAAGGACGTTTCGGCGTTTATGCAAGCGCAAAAGAGCCTTGGCGTAAATTTTCCAGCTAAATTTACAGAGCTTTTAAACAAATTTGACCTTGGCAACTTTGAAATTTGCAATGTCAGCTTTGGCTCTAGAGGCGACTACGCAAGCGAGCTAGTGCGCCTAAACAGCGTAGATGAGTTTGGTGGAAAATGGTGGAGTGGCGAGGAGAGGCCAGCGAATTTGATAGTTTTTGCCGTGGGAGATCCTTGGATATTTTTGCTTGATTGCGCGAGCGGTGCGGTCTATGCGTGGCTACTTGGAGATGAGGAGCTTTGCAGTAGGCGCGTTGCGAGTGACTTTGAGAGATTTTTCATAGCGCTTGCCAGCACCTATATAGCAAGACTAAATGGCGAAACCATGCCATCATCCGAGCAAATCCTAAATTTTGTCCAAGCAGACGACGCGGCACTTGATTTTTGGCAAGAGATGGCGCAAATTTAGTAAATTTAGGCTCACTCTAACCAAATCCTCTTTTATAAATTTATCCCAATAAATGATGCAAAAACCACTTTTTATAAATTTAGTTTCGATATGTAACACTCATTGCCCAAAATAAAAATATTAAAATATCTTTAAATAAAAATTTTTTCTAGCCGAGTTAATATTTAACTACAAAAAAAGAAAAAAGGAGCAAAAATGAGCGAGTACATCGAACAAACGATGGAGTGGATAAAGAAGACCAACCCAGGTCAAGGCGTCTTTGTCCAAGCTGCGACTGAGGTTTTAAATAGCCTAGAGCCGCTTATCAAAAGAGAGAGCAAGTACCAAAAACACGCGATCCTAGAGCGCATCGTCATCCCTGAGCGCACGGTGATCTTTCGCGTGACATACACAGGCGATGATGGCAGACCAAAGGTAAATAACGGCTACCGCGTGCAGTTTAACTCAGCTGTTGGCCCATACAAGGGCGGTCTAAGGCTCCACCCAAGCGTCGATCTTGGCGTGCTAAAATTTCTTGGATTTGAGCAAATTTTCAAAAACTCGCTCACTGGCGTAAATATCGGCGGCGCAAAAGGCGGCAGCACCTTTGATCCAAAGGGCAAGAGCGAGGGCGAGATAATGCGATTTTGCCAAGCATTTATGAGTGAGCTTTACCGCCACATCGGCAACACCGTGGATGTGCCAGCAGGCGACATCGGCGTGGGCGCTAGAGAGATCGGCTATATGTTTGGTCAGTATAAAAAGCTAACTGGCAGGTTTGATGGCATCCTAACTGGCAAAGGGCTAAACTGGGGCGGCAGCCTAGCGCGCACAGAGGCTACTGGATACGGACTAGTATATTTCACTCAAAACATGCTAAAAAAAGCTGGACTTGATCTAGAGGGCAAAAAATGCAGCATCAGCGGTAGCGGAAACGTCGCCATCTACACGGTCGAAAAGCTCTATCAAGCAGGCGCACTGCCTATCACCGTCTCTGACTCAAACGGATACGTCTATGACGCTGAAGGCATCGATCTAGCGGTACTTAAAGAGTTAAAAGAGGTCAAGCGCGCTCGCCTTAGCGAATACACCAAATTTAGACCAAATGCAAAATATGTAAGCGTGAGCGAGTACAAAGAGGGCAGAAACGGCGTCTGGGACGTACCATGCGACGGAGCCTTCCCGTGTGCGACACAAAATGAGCTTCACCTAGCTGACATAAAAGTGCTTTACGCAAATGGCTGCCGCTTCGTGGCTGAGGGCGCAAACATGCCAAGCACACTTGATGCGATAAATTTCATGCTTGCACAAAAAGACTTTAACTTTGCTCCAGCAAAAGCAGCAAACGCTGGTGGCGTGGGCACGAGCGGACTTGAGATGATGCAAAACGCCGGCATGACTTCGTGGAGCTTTGAAGAGGTCGATCGCAGACTTCATGGCATCATGAACCACATCTTTGAACTAAGCTACGAGACAAGTAAAGAGTTTGGCGATGAGGGCAACTTGGTGCTTGGCTCAAATATCGCTGGCTTTAGAAAAGTGGCTGATGCGATGATAGATCAAGGATATGTGTAGGCCAATTTGGCTCTGCAAATTTACGTCCAAGTTAAATTTGGGCGTAAATCGATACGAGGCAGGCTATGATTTTTAGCCAAAAAAGAGTTTTGCCTTTTATATGGCAAATTTTACTAGCAAGCTATCAAATTTACGCTAGATCGAGACATTTTATGCGGTGCATATAGAGCGTTTCTTTTGGTAAATTTGCGCTAGAGTGATAGATGTGGATTTGAAGTTTGACTAAATTTCACTAGGGTGGCTAGCAGACCACATTTTTTAGAGCTTTTTATAGAAATTTTGTCAAAAGAGCTAATATAGTGGCAAATGGTGGTATGGCAAGGCTCATCCAGTAAAATTGAAAGTTTTTGCCATGGAGCATCCTGTGGATATTTTTACTTGATTGCACTGGTGGTGCAGTCTATGCGTGGCTACTTGGCGATGAAGAAATTTGCAGCAAATGCGTTGCGAGCGAAAAATTTCATGGCACTTGCAACTTCGACATAGTAAGGCTAAATGACAAAATCCTACCAAAAAGCGAGCAAGGCCTAAAATTTCTCAAGCAGATAACAGAGCTTTTTTTGACAAGAAATGACTTATGAAATTTAGTAAATTTAGGCTCGCCCATCCTAAAATATCTTTTATAAATTTAAGCTACAAAAAAACGAATTTTTTGCCAAATTTAGCTTAAAAAACACTCTACACGCACCATAAATTTATAAACTCGCAAGATGGTTATCAAATTTACTTTACTAGGCGACTTTACCCAGTCAAATTTCAGCAAAACACCCATGTAATGGTTGACAGAAAAAGGTGGGATAAATTTTGGTAAGCAAAAATTAAAATTTTATAAATTTAAGCTACAAACAAACAAATTTCTTGTCAAATTTAGCCTAAAACATTCATACAAGCTATAAACAAATTTTAAAACTCACAAGAAGTTTTCAGCACAGCGCTTTTCGAGTGGCAGCAAGATAATAAAATTCGGACAAGAGAATTTAAAATTTACTAAATTTAAGCTACAAATAATCGAGTTTCTTACCAAATTTAGCCTGCTCACAGACGAAATTTAGTTTAAAAACTCACGCAAGCAAATAAAACAAACCTACAAAAAGCTATCAAATTTACTCCAACAAAGAGTTTTTAACCTAGTCAAATTTCAGCTCCAATGCAAGTGACAACAAAAAAGGTTAAAATCCAGCAAGCAAAAATCAAAATTTACTAAATTTAAACATGTCTAAATTAATCCTTCAAAATTTAACCGCAAGCCACATCAGCCCAGAAAGTGCCCCCAGCGTAAATTTAGCAAATATAAAAATGATAGAATTTTTGAGAAATAGTTATTTATAAGTTTTTGTATTAAAAATTTAGTAAAAGAGCAAGCCCTAGCCTGCTCTTTGTGAGATTTTAACCCTTTTTTGGAGTTACAAGCATATTTACATAACGACCTTCTATTATAGGCTCTTTGTCGCGGTCAGCCTCATCTTTGATCATCTCCCAGACCTTCTCAAGCATGGCTACACCAGCCTCTGGGGTGCTCATCTCGCGACCCTTTAAAAATACACGAAATTTAACGTGTTTGCCATCTTGCAAAAACTCACTTGCGTGTTTAACCTTATAGTTTATATCGTTTTGGGCGATCTTGACAGAGAGTTTTATCTCTTTTATCTCGATGGTTTTTTGCTTTTTCTTGGCCTCTTTTTGCTTTTTCTCTTGCTGATAGCGGAATTTACCATAGTCCATTATCTTGCAAACTGGCGGCTTCGCGTCTGGCGCTATAAGCACTAGATCAAGCCCAAGCTTGTTTGAGATCTCTAAAGCCTCATCTCTTGAGATGACACCGTATGCCGTGCCATCATCCCCTACACATCTTACCTCTCTCGCCCTTATGTCCTCATTGAGCAATACTTCATTTTCCTTACTCAAAAATGTACCTCACTAAGTTTCTCCTTCGTTAAATTTATAAATTCCGCCAAGCTCATATCGCTCTGCGTCCTAGCCTGTCTGTCGCGCAACGCAACGCTCTTGTTCGCTACTTCGTTGTCTCCTAGCACGACTATCATAGGCACCCTTTGTTTTTCTGCCGTTCTTATTCTCTTATTTAAACTCTCATTTTTACTTGCGATCTCGCTATCGATGTTGATCTTTCTTAGCTCACGTGAAATTTCTTTTGCATAGTCTAAATGCGCGTCGCTAATAGGTACGATGACGACTTGCGTTGGAGCTATGAAAAATGGCAGCTCGCCAGCAGTGTGCTCAAGTAAAATTCCTATAAATCTCTCAAAACTGCCAAGCAATGCTCTGTGAAGCATTACAGGACGCTGTCTTTCGTTGTTTGCGTCGATGTAGCCTAGATCAAAGCGCTCTGGCAAGTTAAAATCGACTTGTATCGTACCGCACTGCCACTTTCTCTTAAGTGCGTCGGTGATCTTAATGTCGATCTTTGGTCCATAAAATGCGCCGCCGCCCTCGTCGATGCCGTATTTAAAGCCGTTTTCATCAAGAGCTTCTTTTAACGCTTTTGTAGCAGTTTCCCAAATTTCATCGCCACCGATAGCTTTGGCTGGCTTGGTTGAAATCTCCATCTCGTAGTGGAAACCAAAATTTTCCATTATCGTGCCAGCAAATTTTAAAATTTCTAGGATATTTTCTTTTATCTGGCTTGGCATACAAAAGATATGTGAGTCATCTTGTGCAAATTCACGCACCCTGAAAAGTCCGTGAAGCACGCCACTTTTCTCATGGCGATGCACAACGCCGTACTCAAAAAATTTAAGCGGCAAGTCGCGGTAAGAGCGGATGTCACTTTGATAGACTTTGATGTGACCAACGCAGTTCATCGGCTTGATGCCATACTCTGTCTCATCGATCGTTGTAAAGTACATATTTTCTTTATAGTTTGCGTAGTGACCGCTTCTTCTCCACACATCAGCCTTTAAAAGCTCTGGCCCACGCACTGGCTCGTAGCCGCGATCTCTGTGAGCTTTGTATAAGAGCTGCTCTAGTTTTGATCTTAAGCGTCCGCCATTTGGTAGCCAGATAGGCAAACCACCGCCCACTTCTTCATCAAATGTAAATAGCTTCATCTCGACGCCAAGCTTTCTGTGATCGCGCTTTTTAGCCTCTTCGATGATGCGGATGTGCTCTTTTAAGCTCTCTTTGTCTGCGTAAGCTGTGCCGTAAATTCTAGTTAGCATCTCACGGCTCTCATCACCGCCAAGATATGCGCCAGCCACGCGTGTAAGCTTAAAGAATTTTAAAAATTTAGTATTTGGCACATGTGGTCCGCGGCAAAGGTCCTCAAAATCACCCTGCTGATAGCTACTCACTTCGCCATCTGGAATTCTTTTTAAGACCTCTTGTTTTAGGTCGTCATCTTTAAATTTATCGCTCATATTAGCTTTGGTTGAGCAGGTTTTAACTATGTCAAATTTCTTCTCAGCAAGCTCTTTCATCTTATCTTCGATCGCCGCAAGATCGCTCTCGCCTAGCTTCGTGCCCTCATCATCAACTCTAAAATCATAATAAAATCCATCTTCTACGTTTGGGCCGACAAAGAATTTTGCCTTTGGATAGAGTGATTTGATAGCTTGTGCCATGAGGTGCGCACAGGAGTGTCTGATAACGTGTAGTGCCTCTTTTGAATTGTCGAAATAGATAGGCTCAGCACTACTCTCACGCCCCGCGATACTTTGAGTATCGACTATTTCGCCATTTAGTTTGTATGCGATGATATCGCTCATTGTTTTTCCTTATATCAAATTGTCTTTTTTACGATAAAAGAACGATTAAGGATTTTATCAAAATGGGCTTTAAGCTAAACTTAATAATTGCTAAGCAAATTTTTATAAATTCTTTTTAAATTTAATGAAATTTGAGCCAAAATTTTTGGATTTTAAAATATATTTTTTTATATATAAATATAATAATCCCTAAAATATACGTATTTTATCAATATAATTTATTATATTTTAATATTACCACTGATAATATTTGCTCCTGAAATGAATTTAGCAATTTCTCGTCTTTGCATTACTTAAATTCATTTTTCTCCCGACAAATTTAGTGCTAGGAAGTGGTTAGCCTAGCACTTTTCTTTTGCAAATTTAACAAACACTGGCTTTACTATCCTAGCGTAGTCTTTTGCGTTTAAGATGAGCGATCTATCAAGAAGCCCCGCGTTAAAGGCGATCTCATCGTTTCGCTCTAGCAAACTCTCATCCACGACAAGGTGCAAATTTTTATGAAAGCTAAATGGCGGAACCGAGCCAAATACGCAATCAGCCAAGGCCGTAACCTCCTTTGGACTAGCAAGGCTCGCTCTTTTACCATCAAATTTTTGCGTAAGCGCGTCAAGATCAGCCTGCTCGTCAGCTGGCAAGACCGCTAGCAAGTAAATTTTACCAGCCTTCATCGCTGGCTTTTCGTCATCCAACAAGTAGCCATCTAGCACATTTTCATCTTTAAAAATTTGCCTAAATTTCTCTTCATCAACGCCTTTTATAGAGCAGACCAGCGCCTTTGCGCCCTGACTCATTTTAGTGCCCCTTATCTTCGCAACCTCATCTGAAGTCCTAGCACTCTCATGCTCTATTACTCTAAATTTAGCCCCATTTTTGCTAAGAAGCTCGTGGATTTTATTAAAAATTTGCTCTGACACAGCTCTTTCCTTTGGATAAATTTAGTTAAAATTATACCGCTAAAACCAAAAAAGGGCAGGAAAATGCAGATAAATTTAGATGATGTAAAGATCGAGCCAAGCTGGAAAGAGGTGCTAAAAGATGAGTTTTTGAGTGAAAATTTTGCACGCATCAAAGAGAATTTCTTAAAAGCAAAGAGCGCTGGCGTCGTCTATCCACCAAGCGGACTTATATTTAACGCATTTAATCTAACGCCATTTCACGCCGTAAAGGTCGTCATCCTAGGCCAAGACCCATATCACGGTGCAAATCAAGCCATGGGGCTAAGCTTTTCAGTGCCTAGTGGCGTGAGAGTGCCACCAAGCCTTGTGAATATTTATAAAGAAATTTACGCCGATCTTGGCATAAAAGAGCCAAATAGCGGCGATCTTACAAAGTGGGCAAGGCAAGGCGTGCTGCTACTAAACTCGACTTTAAGCGTTAGTGCAGGAGTGGCAAATTCTCACGCTAGCTTTGGCTGGCAGGGCTTTACAGACGCCGTCATAAGAAAGATAAGTGAAAATTTACAAAACGTAGTTTTCATGCTCTGGGGCAACCCAGCCAAGGCAAAAGCGCCACTTATAGACGCCAGCAAGCACCTTATCTTAGAAGCAGCGCACCCAAGTCCGCTAGCTCGTGGGGCATTTTTTGGCTGCAGACACTTTTCAAAGGCAAATATCTACCTAGCAAACCACGGCAAAACGCCCATTGAGTGGGACTTAAACGCTCAAATTTAAGCTATTTTTTAAGCTCAGCAAGAAGCTTATTTACCTTTTCAAGCTCGCTTTTGCAAAATTTCTCATCGTTATTTTGCATTATCATCGCTTCTTGGCCGCTTTGCCTTTGCTTAAACTCGTCAAATTTAAGCTCAAAAAGCCTTAGCGCCTTCTCATCACCCGCAAGCTTCTTGCTCTCTTTGGCGTAAAGCTCATCAAGATAGAGCCTACTTTGCTTGACATACTCCTTGCAAACCTCGCTTGCACCAAATAAATTTACGCCCAACAAAAGGGCAAAAATGGCAAATTTTTTCATATTTTTCCTTGAAATTTTTGCGTTATACTAGCCTTTAAGCACTTAAATTTTAAAATATTTTGCAAAAAAAGGATTAAAAATGAGACGAAAAGATAGAGAACTAAGCCCTGACGAGGCACTTGACATTATCGATAGTTGCGAATACAGCGTGATCTCATGCGTAGATGATGAGGGAGAAATTTTTAGCGTGCCTATCTCGCCTGTTAGGGTTGGTGAGAGCATTTTTGTCCACGGAGCGACCGCTGGTAGCAAGGCAAAACTACTTCAAAATGGGCGAAAAGTGGAGTTTGTCTGCGTTAGCTTCAACAAAGTCCCACAACTAAATGATAGCGAGCTAGAGGCGATAAAAGACGACGGCAAGGCGCTTGGCGGCAAGGTTTTTACGACTGAATACAAAAGCGCCATCGCAAAAACAAGAGCCTACGAAGTGACAGATGAAGCAAAAAGATATGAAATTTTAAAAATTCTCAGCCAAAAATACACCGCCTACGCGATGAGCACCTTTGACGTGGCGGCCGAGTATGGGCTAAAAAACATGAAAATTTATGAGCTAAAGATAGAGAGTCTTAGCGCAAAGGCCAAAATTTTGCCAAAAGCGGTTAAGGAGTAAATTTGAGCTCACTTGCACTGATGTTTAGACCAAAAAACTTGGATGAAATTTGTGGTCAAAAGGCGGTTAAAGCAGCCTTTTTAAAATTTATAGCCACAAGTAAGATACCGCACTCCATATTTTATGGTCCAGCAGGCTGTGGCAAGACGAGCTTTGCAAGAGCCGTGGCGAGTGGGGCAAACTACGACTTTTACGAGTTTGACGGCGGAAATTTAAAGATAGATGACTTTCGTAAAATTTTAAAAAACTACGAAAACGCCCTAAATAAACCGCTCTTTTTCATAGACGAGATCCACCGCCTTAGCAAAACCCAGCAAGAAGCGCTGCTCATCCCCATGGAAAACTACAAAGCCCTAGTCATCGGTGCAAGTACTGAAAATCCCTTTTTCACGCTAAGCTCAGGCATCAGAAGTCGCTCGATGCTCTTTGAGTTTAGACCGCTTAGCAGTAGCGACTTTGAAGAGCTTCTTAGCAAGATAAAAGAGCAAATTTCATTTAGCATAGATGAAGATGCCAAAGAGTATCTCTTTAAAAGTAGTGGCGGCGACGCAAGAGCTATGCTAAATTTACTAGAATTTGCCATCACGCTTGATGAAAATGTGAGCTTAGAAAATTTAAAAACACTTCGCCAAAATGCCCTAAAAGAGGGGGCAAAAGAGGATGACACGCACTACGAGCTAGCAAGCGCCTTTATAAAAAGCCTGCGCGGAAGCGACGAAAACGCCGTCATATACTATCTCGCAAGGCTCATAGACTCTGGCGAGAGCGCTGACTTCATCGCTAGACGCATGGCGATATTTGCCAGCGAAGACATCGGCAACGCAAACCCAAATGCGCTAAATTTAGCCGCAAGCACGCTTAGCGCGGTAAAAGAGATAGGCTTTCCAGAGGCTAGGATCATACTGGCTCAGTGCGCCGTCTATCTAGCCAGCTCGCCAAAGTCAAACTCAAGCTACAATGCGATAAATGCCGCCCTAAGATACGTGCAAAGCGAAGAAATTTTAAAGATCCCGCCATATCTAAAAAATCACACAAAAGAGAGCAAAGACTACCTTTATCCGCATGATTTTGGCGGCTGGGTCGAGCAAAAATACCTAGAAAAACCGCTCGTTTTTTACAAAAACAAGGGCATAGGCTTTGAAAAGACGCTAAATGAGTGGCTAGAAAAGATAAGGTCAAAGGGCTAAATTTTGGGCTTTACTCTTTTGAATTTAAAAAGGTACGCAAATGGTCGAGCAAAATTTAGAATATATCGCAAATTTAAAACTAAAAGACGTGCCGTGGGATAGACTAAGCTGCAGTTACGGCACGGCGGAGCTTTTTGCACAAATTTTAAACACACTTGCAAAGGCTGTGAAAAAGTCTAAATTTGATGAAAAAGAGCTTAGCGAGCTGCTTGATGATATCTTTGGTGAGTGTGAATATCAAGAGACATTTTGGCATGCAACGCCATTTGCGCTCGTTTTTTTGGTGCGAATTTATAAAAGTGCGCTAGGCGAAAAAGGCGAAGTAGCTAAATTTATCTCGTGTAAGCTTGAAGTCTTTTTTAAATTTATGCTTGAAATTTGCGAAAAAATAGAACAGATGGATCACGCAAAGCCGCTTGCAAAGATGAAGCAAATGCTAGAGCCAAAGTATCTTGAGATCATCGAACAAGATGAACTAAACTATGACGATAGGCTATTTTACAGCTTTTACTACTATTCAAGCGTGGTTTTGCAGGGCTCTCTTATAAAAATTTAGCTTGGGTATGATTTTTTAGTAGTTAATTTAAATTTTATATTTTTTCAAATATACTTCTCAAATCCAAATCAATCACGAAAGTTAAAAAATGCCTACAAATTTTGCTGAAATTTTAAATAACTGCGTTGAAAGTATAAATTCATTTCTTTGGGGTCCATACTTCCTAATCGCCCTACTTTGCGGCACTGGACTATTTTTCACCATTAGACTTGGCTTTGTTCAAATTTTTAAATTTAAGATGGGTTTAGGCAAGCTTTTTGGAAATTTCTCGCTTCACGGCGAGGCCGCTGGAAAGGCTGGTATGAGCTCGTTTCAAGCAGTCGCAACAGCGATCGCAGCGCAAGTTGGCACTGGAAACCTCGTGGGTGCGACGACAGCTCTTATCATGGGCGGTCCTGGAGCCATATTTTGGATGTGGTGCGCAGCCTTTTTAGGCATGGCTACAAATTTTGCTGAAATTTGCCTCGCTCAAATTTACCGCACCAAAGACGACAGCGGCCACACGATAGGAGGCCCAGCGTTTTATATAAGCCGCGGTTTAAAGGGCGGCTGGGCGAAATTTCTAGCTGGATTTTTCGCTATCGCTATCATCATCGCACTTGGCTTTATCGGCAACATGGTTCAAGCAAACTCCATATCTGATGGCTTTAGCGGCGCTTTTGGCATACCGCAGTGGCTAACAGGGGCGTTTTTGGCTCTCATTTGCGCAGTCATCTTTATAGGCGGCGTAAAAGCGATCGCAAGGGTCGCTGAAAAGATCGTGCCTATCATGGCTTTGCTCTACGTTGGCGTGGGTCTTACTATCATATTTTTAAATTTCGAGCATATCCCAGAGGCGATCTCGCTAATATTTAGAGCTGCATTTGATCCTTCTGCTGCTTGGGGCGGCGCAACTGGCGCTAGCATCGCAGCTGCTATGAGATACGGCATCGCAAGGGGACTTTTTAGCAACGAAGCTGGCATGGGCTCGACTCCGCACGCACACGCTGCTGCAAACGTCAAACACCCAGTCGATCAAGCCGTACTTGGCATAATGAGCGTCTTTGTAGATACATTTATCGTGCTAAACATCACCGTTTTTGTGGTGCTAACCGCAAATGTCATCAGCTTTGAAAACGGCAAGGCAGTCTTTACAGGCATCACCTTGGTGCAAGAGGCGTTCTCGTCGCACATCTTTGGCAAAACTGGCGGTTATAGCTTTGTGGCGATCTGCCTATTTTTCTTTGCATTTACGACCATACTTGGCTGGTACTACTTTGCTGAGATCAACGTGCGCTACCTTTTTGGCGCAAAAGCGGTCAGGGCGTTTCAAATTTTGGTAGTCGTTTTTGTCTTTTTGGGAAGCTTGCAAAAGGTAAATTTCGTCTGGAGCTTGGCTGATATGTTTAACGGCCTTATGGTTGTGCCAAATTTAATCGCCATTATCCTTCTAAGCCCAGTCGTGGCTAAACTTTTAAAAGATCACGACGCTGGCAAAGAGTACGACGTAAAAGAGTATTTGAAGTAAATTTAAAAGTCGTGGAGAGAGGTCTCTCCACATTAAATTTATGATTATAGGTGGTCTGTTGGAGCAACAGTTATAGGCTCAAGTGGCATATAAAATGTCGTTGCTTGAGGTTCTGCGTATTTATTGCCAGCCTCATCTACTGATGAAGCTTGGACTGTGTATTCGTTAGTATCAAGAGTATCCAACACACTACTCTCAGCTCTCCAGTTGCCATCAGCATCAGCCCTAGCACTTAGTCTTTCAACTACATGAGCTTCGTTGCCTTGCTCTACCCAAGAGTTACCTAAGCCATCATTGTAAACAACTTCAGCTTTTGTGATGACTAAATTTATATCAGCAAATGGCTCTGCTTTGCCCTCTATAGTCGGTGAAAAGTCGTATTGTTTATTGCTATCATACATTGTGTTATAGTGTGACAAGTCAGAAAAGTCATCAGTAGATATTTTTGTGATAGACAAGGTGCTATTGTCTGTATCAACAGTTATCTCTTGCGTGCTTGTAGCTTTTAGCTCTTCGCCATTTGCAGCTACTTTGCTAGCTTCAATTGTAAATTTATGGTCTCCATCAGCTAAAGGTGAAGTTGGAGTATATGACCAGTTGCCATCATTATCAGTAGTTGTCGTACCAAGTAGCGGTGCGCTCTCACCTTCGCCATCAAATATACTTATAGTAGCGTTTGAAGTAGCCTTACCAACTAAAGTTGGAGTGTTATCGTTTGTGATATGCAGACCTGTTCTTTGTGAATTTTCATGCTCTAAGATATTGCCCTCGATGTCAAGGTTGCCGCTTACTGCCTGATCTGTATTACCAGTCACTACGTTATCATCCACTGCCGTAACAGATACTTCTAGCGTCTTTGGAAGTATATTATTGTAAGCATTATCTATCGCAGCTGCAAGTATATCAAGACTAAAGCCCTCCTCGCTTGCGCCACCGCTTACATTTGTAAAAGCCTCTGCGCTAGCATTTGCTTGAGAGCTTAGATCGCCAAAATTTGCATTTACGTTTGAGTAGTGACCGCCATTTGCAAAGCCAGCAGCGCCAAGGCTCACGCCATTCGAGCTTACTCCGCCTGCTGATTGAGTGCCTCCAGCTGCAGTCTCTTCAAGATCAGAGATATTTTTACCATTTAGTAGTTGCTCTTGTAGTGATGCTATCTCTTTGCCAGTCTCATCGCTAGCATTTTCATTTTGAGTTTGCGCAGCCTGCACCTCAACCTTTACGCCGTCTTGCTCTTTTATGACCTCATTGTCATAGATCACGTCGCCAGCTTTTAGAGTTCTTTGATTTCCATTAGCATCAACTGCGACGATGGCATCCGTGCCGATTATTGATTTTATTAGTCCTTTAATTTTACTCATAACATTTCCTTTTTATGTTTTTAGTTTTTATGCTGCAATTATAAGTAAATATTTTAGTTCTTTGCTATTGTACTCTGGTACAGTTGTGACATTTTAGAAATATGAAGTTGTAAATTTTTGAGTTAAATTTAGTAAAAATTTGCCGTATTTTAGGAATTTAGTTTAAAAATTTAAAAACAGCAGAGTTACAAAAAATATTTTTAAATTTTATTTTTTTAGTTTTTTTGTGTTCTGGAGAATTTGATATAAAAATGGTGGCCCCGAATGGACTCGAACCATCGACCACTACCATGTCAAGGTAGTGCTCTACCAACTGAGCTACGGGACCAAAGATTTGGGATTATATTTTATTTTCCATTTTATTTAGCTTAATTACCATTTTCTTTAAAATTCAACTTCATAAAACTAGTCTATATTTTAGCACTCTAAAATATTATTAATGCAGATTTAATCAAGCAAGGACTATAATTTCATAAAAGTAAGTTTAAGCAAAAATATTAGTTTTCCGTTGAAATTTGATGTTTATAAAATCTTAAAAGAAAGGAAAAGGGTATGAATAAGCTTAAATTCATCGCTATTTTTGCCTGTTTATTTTCGCTTCATCTCTTTGGTGCCGATATGCCAAAGGGCGATCTAAACGTCACAAAAGTAGTAGTCTCTGATGAGCTAAGAGCCAAGTATAAGATCAAACCTCATCATGAACACCTAAGCTTTGACTGCGTTGATTGTCACCAAAACCAAGGCGATGATCCTAGCAAATTTAAAGCGATCGGCGACGCTGGCTGCCTATCCTGTCATAAGAGCAAAAAGCTCTTAGCCCAGAGGCTAAAATTTATGGATACTCTAAAGGCAAATCCTCACAACTCTGTTCACGATGGTCCGACTTTGTACTGCGACGAATGCCACAACGAACACAAACCATCTACAAACATGTGCTCTGAGTGCCATGAACACGAGGTGCCACAATGGATGAACGGAGTAACACCATGAAAATTTCAAAAAAATTACTAGCGCTTATAATCTTCATAAGCGGAATTGTTGGATTTTTAGTCGTTCTGCCAGTTCATTACGCGCTTGATGAGACGAGTGGGGATAAATTCTGCATCGTTTGCCACGAGATGGATCCTATGGTTATCGCCTACAGCGACGATATCCACAGCGGCAAGGGCAAAACTGGCATCAAAGCAAGATGCGTGGATTGTCACATACCACATGATAACATCGCAAAATACGCCCTAACAAAGGCGAAAAACGGCATTTTAGAGGGCTGGGTGCATTTCTTTGGCGATCCTAGTGCTATTGATTGGCACAAAAACCTCAAAAACCGCGAGCATTTCGTCTTTGACAACGGCTGCACAAGCTGCCACACAAACGTGATAGATAGCAACAACACTTCAGCGCAAGCTCAAAAGATGCACGCTCACTACAAAAAGCTTCTTGGCAGCGATAAAGAGCTAAAATGCGTAAGCTGCCACTATGACGCAGGTCACGGCGCTGGCTTTAGAAACTATCTTGAGTATTGGAAGCCGTCATATAAAATTTATGATAAAAAGATGCTTGAAAAGAGGATCGAAACTAAGCAAAAATTCTTCAAAGATGAGTACAAACCTACAAAAGACGAAGAGGAATTTTTAAAACAAAAGGCTGAAAAAGACGCCAAAAAACCAGTCGGCGGTGGCATGGCTGGCTGATGAAGAAGATATTGTTGCTCTCAAGCGACTTTGAGCAAAATGTCATCCTAAATGCATCGCTTTACCGCTTTGGGTTTAGGATGATCCAGCTCAAAAGCGCCAGCGAAGTCATCAAAGACTTTGAGTGCGGCAACAGATAAAGAAATTTAAACCTTGATCTAGTTAAATTTATAAGAGATAGCCAAAATATCACTCCCATTATGCTTTTGCTAGATGTTAGCGTCCCTAGCGTTTTTAAGAGGATTTACTACGCTATGGGAGTGACTTTATCATTAAGCCATTTTGCCCTGAAGAGTTTTTATTTCACGTTTTTAGGCTTTGTAAGGTGCTTTTGGGCTCTAAATTTGAGCTAAAAAATGGCCTAGTCTTTGACAAAGACTCCCTTTGCATAAGAAAAGAGGACGAGGTCATCTACCTTGGCAAAAAAGAGAGCCAGCTACTTGAAATTTTATGCAAAAACTCGCCACACGTCGTCACTTACGACGAGATAGATCACCACCTATATAAAAACGAAACCTTATCGCAAGACCGCATAAGATCGCTCGTGCGAGAGATAAGAGCTAAGATTCCAAATATATGCTTAAAAACCGTGCGAGGCACTGGATATAAGGTGGAGTGGGGGGGGTTAGTCAAATTTAGATCTTGTTTGAGGGCTAAATTTCTATACTTTTGGATCAAATTTGCTTAAATTTGCAAAAACTCTTGCTTGTTTGGCTATTTTGACTTCAACGATTTTCACAGCACCTTTGATAAATTTGCCTTACCAAAGCACCGCCTTTTTCTCTTAGCAGTTTGTCGTATTCGTATATCTCGTAAAATTTCTTACATAAAGCCATATTATTTTTGCTATAGCAGTTTTTAAAATTTGACAAGCAGTGGCAACCGACCTTAAAACAGCTTGTGATCGCTAATGATAACGACTATTCTTTGTGGATTTGTGGCGCCATTGCACCATCAAGAAAGAACTTGTAGAAATTTGTTGCAAGAGCTGGCTTTACACCAACTCTCTTATGCTTTTTGTAAGCTCCAGGCTCGCTTCGATCTCGGCACGTTTTGCCATTACACTTTCTATATTTATGCTTAAATTTAGTCCATTTTCGTCGCCAAATTTCTTTAGCTCGCACCAAATTTCTTTGATGATCTCGCAGCTACTAGCTAGGTAGTCAGAGCTTAAATTTAGTCTCTCCTCAACCGAGCTTGGCACGCTCACTCCGAGCCATTTGATAAATTCAAGCGTTTTTGGGTTGCCTGCTGTGCTAAATGTAAGAAATATCGGCTCGCTTATCTTTGCAACCGCGCAATCCTCTAAAAATTTACGCGCTAGCTGTGCGTCAAATATCGCTTGCGATATGAAAAATTTAGCCCCAGCTGCGATCTTTTCACGCATCCTTTGTGGCTCATCGCCCTTTTTGCCGTGACGCTCTGCGATACAGACGCCGCCCACTGCCAACTCTTTAAATTCGCTAGCGACCTCGTAAGCGCGAGCCAAATTTAGCCTTACTTTTTGCGTGCTTGAAGTTGCCCCCACTAGCACGTTTAAATTTGAGCTTTGAGCCTTAAGTGCTGCGCGAAATTCATCCTCGCCGTATCCGCTAGCCACGCGGTAAAATATACTAGGAGTAGCGACGTTTAGATACTTTTTGTAGTAAATTTCTGGGCTTAGCGTCCCACTAAACTCAAATGTCCTCTCGCTATCATTTCTCTCACTCTCGTCTTGCACCTCGTAAAGCACGAGCCCGTCGGCCTTGATATCATTTATCCGGCCCGTCCAGCGCTCAGATATCTCACGCAGCTTTGCCTCTTCAAATTCGGCCTTTGGCGGCGTAAGGCCATATAGCACGAGCCCTTTTTCTTTATTTAAAATTTTCTCTTTTAGCATTTTCTCACTTTTGAACTAGATCAGCCCTCATCACCACGCCAACAGAACTTTTTGACGACATGCAGACAAACTCGTCTTTTAGGTATTTTGCGTCGGCTCGCCAAAAGCTTACGATATTTGCTACGTCGGCATTTTGCTTTTTAGCAGCTATCATATATCTTTTTATGACAGCGACAAAAGCCTCTTGGCAATAGCCCTTTATATCTCCGCTATCAGTGATAAATCTTTGAACCTTTACATTTGCCTTGATGACGCTTTTATTTTGGTCGTTTGAGCCAAATTCAAGCCTCACATTTTCAAAGCCTGCTAGCTCTTTTTTGGCAGCTTCTAAATTTAAAGTCTCACTGATACTATAGATATTTGTTTGCTTATACGCACCTTTGTTGAGTGGTATAGAGTGGCGTCCAGAACTACATCCGGACGCAAAGATAACTAATATTACAAATAGAAAAATCCTTTTCATTTTTCAAATCCTTTTTAATTAAATTTTATAGACCTCTTACGATCTTGACGGCTTCTACCATGTTTTTAAGGCTTGGCTCGACCTCTTCCCATTTTCTAGTTTTTAGGCCGCAGTCTGGGTTGATCCAGAGTTGCTCTTTTGGCAAGACTTCAAGCAGAGCTTTGATCTGAGCGACGATCTCCTCGACACTTGGCACGCGTGGGCTGTGGATGTCGTAAACGCCAGGTCCGACCTCTTGTTTGTAGCCAACGGCTTTGAAAATTTTAAGTAGCTCGTTGCCACTTCTTGCAGTCTCGATACTGATAACATCAGCATCCATAGCCTCAATGGTCTTAATAATATCGTTAAATTCAGAGTAGCACATATGCGTGTGGATCTGAGTTTTTGCCTCAGCTGAGCTTACTGAAAGCTTAAAGCAATCAACCGCAAATTTCTCATAAGCTGGGATATTTTCAGCTCTTAGCGGATAGCCCTCTTTAAACGCTGCCTCATCGACTTGGATCACTCTGATGCCAGCATCTTGAAGGTCTGCGATCTCGTCGTAGATGCAAAGTGCGAGCTGTTTTGCTACTTCGCTTCTTGGCAGATCGTCACGCACAAAGCTCCAGTTTAGCATAGTCACAGGACCTGTTAGCATGCCCTTCATTACGTGTTTTGTGATGCTTTGAGCGTATTTCATCCACTTAACAGTCATCGGCTCTGGGCGGCTTACGTCACCAAAGAGAAGTGGTGGCTTGACGCAGCGACTGCCGTAGCTTTGTACCCAGCCATTTTGGCTAAATGCATATCCGCTGATCTGCTCGCCAAAGTACTCAACCATGTCATTTCTCTCTGGCTCGCCATGTACTAGCACGTCTAGGCCGATATCTTCTTGAAATTTCACGCAGTGATCGATATATTTTTTGATGCCTGCTTCATAAGCAGCCGCGTCGATCTCGCCTTTTTTGAAATTTTGGCGAAGTACGCGAAGATCAACCGTTTGAGGAAAACTACCTATCGTTGTTGTTGGCAATATGCCGTATTTTAGCGTTTCACGTTGGATTTTGATGCGGTCTTCAAATTTCTCATCACGTTCAAATTTGCTTAAATTTTTGATACGTTTTTGAACGCTTTCAGAGTGGATGAGCTTTGAAGTGGCGCGAGTTTTAACAGCATTTTTATTCTCTTCGTAAATTTTAGCCTCAGCCTCATTTAACTTCTCGCCATTTGCTAGTTTTGTGATGATCTTGATCTCGTCAAGCTTCTCGACCGCAAAGCTTAACCAGCTTTTGATCTCAGGGTTTAAATTCTCTTCATATTTTAGAGTGTATGGCACGTGAAGAAGTGAGCATGAAGTGCCGATATAAAAGTCTTTGCCGCCTATTTTATCTGAAATTTCACGAACAAGTTTTACCTTATCATCGATGTTGCTTTTCCAGATATTTCTGCCGTCGATCACGCCTGCAAATAGCGTCAAATGGCTATTTTTGATAGTCTCAAGTGCCTCAAAATTTCTCTTGCCGTGGATGAAGTCAAGTGCGATGCCGTAAATTTTAGTTTTAGCCACTTCGCTAACTGCCTTGATCGCATGCTCAAAATATGTCGCAAACACGATCTTGATGTTGCTAGCAACGCCTGTTAGCTCGTTATAAACCTTTGTGATAAGTGGCAAAAGGTCGCTTTCGTTTTTGTCAGTTACAAAGATCGGCTCGTCAAACTGCACTAAAATTTCATCATCAAGCTTAGAAATTTGCTCAAGTAGCTTTTTATACTCGCCTACAAGCGCGTCAAGGTGCTTAAATGGGCAGCTGCCATCAGTTGTCTTTGAAAGAGCCAAAAATGTGATAGGGCCGATCAAATTTACCTTGCCTTTTACGCCGTTAGCCTTCGCCTCTTTGTATTCATTTAAAATTTTATCCGCTTTTAGACTAAATTTACTCTCGCTGCTAAGCTCTGGCACGATGTAGTGGTAGTTTGTGTTAAACCACTTTGTCATCTCCATCGCAACGCCATTTTTATTGCCTCTTGAGCAAGCAAAATATTGCTCCAAGCCGCTTAAATTTGCAAATCTTGGAGGCGTAGCGCCAAAAGCGATGATATTATCAAGCATTAGGTCGTAAAATGAAAAATCATTAACGCTAATGGCCGAAATGCCAGCATCTTGTTGATATTTCCAGTGTCTTTGGCGAAGCGTCTTTGCAGTCTCTTGCAAATTCTCTTCACTAAAGCCCTCTTTACCAGCCCAAAAGCCCTCTAATGCGCGCTTTAACTCTCTTTTTTCTCCGATTCTTGGAAAACCTAAAACATAACTTTTTATCATTTTTATCCTTTATAAATTTCTATTTTTTAATTAAAACTGCGCAAGGCGCAGCCACCTTGAATATTTTTTATGCAGGTATATCCCTGCGACCCAACCCCCCCCCAGCACGTTCAATGTTGTTGCGCTGCGCACAAGTCTGGATCACACCACATGCGGTGGATGACACCCGCTTCTTCTTAAACTAAAGTAAAATTTATAAAAAACCCTGCTAAAAAGGTCCTTGCCAAATTTCAGGCATTGCTTAGCTTTGCTGTTAAAAATGCAGTTACAATGCAGCGGACCTGCTAGCAAAAATGGATTTATCTCAATGTGAAAAAATGTAAAATCATTTAAAAATTTGCGTGTTTTTTGAAAATCGCTGATATGTTTTTTGCCGAGATTAATGAGCTTTACGCATGGGACAAGGCATCAGCGTTTTTCCTTTGTAGTGAATTTTTGTCGCATTATAAACGCTCTTTGCCAAATTTTTGTTTAAAGTTTGGGCGCTACTAAATTTCACGCCCAGAATATTTAGTCTTTTTTGCCTTTATTTAGGGATTTTAGCTTAGCATCCATATCGGCTGTAAGCATAGTAAAGACTTTGTTTGTAAGCTCCTGGGTTAAATCCTTAGCCTCTTGCATAGTCTTTTGGCTAAATTCATTTAAGAGTTTGTCCGCTTTTTTCTTATCTTTTTTATAAAGCTTTACGTACTCATCTTCAAATTTAGCCTGTTTTACTGCCAACTCTTTTTCAAATTTAGCGTAAGCCTCTTTTACCACTGGCGAATACTTCTCATAATCAGTCATTACAAGGGTTTGAAGCTTTCTATAAACCCAGTATATCGAAGTATCATCAGCATCGTATGAGCCGTCTGAGTAGCCTTTTATAAAGCCATCAAGCCCCTCGTAATACGGCAAATAAACGCTAAGATCGGCCATGCCAAGAGCGACGTAGGTCACACGGCCGATCTCTTTTGGTAACCATGGGCGCACCTGCATGACGTGAGACTCGTATGTTCTAAAGACGCTTATAGCGCGGTAGATGTTTCTCTTATCTTCATCTTTGCTAGCGTAGTTATCAAACGCAGTGCCGTCGTAGTGGGCTCTCATCGCAGCTTTTAGATCCTCAACACTTAGTTTTTTCTCTGGTTTTAAAAATACTGGAAATTTCTGACCATCGGCGAAGTCTTGTTTTAGACTTGGGTTAAACATACTTTGAACCCAGCAAACACGTGGGTAGTTATAAGTCACATCTCTCTCATCATCCCTTGTATAGGCCTTTGTAAAGTTAAATTCTCCGTCTTTTGCAGGGTCATAAGTCTTGTTATCGATCGCAAATTTGATGACATCTTTTGCTCCCATGAAATTTGGATCATTCTCTTTATAAGTGTGAAGTCTGCCTTGGTTTGCAGTGACAAAATACTCATCTTGTGGGATTTTTGAAGCGATCCACTTGTGGCCTGTGCCAGTTTCAAAGTACCAAAGCTCATTTGCATCGACAAATACCACGCCAAAGCCCTCGCCAGCGCCTTTTGTCTCCACTATCTCGCCAAGAAGTTTAACGCCCTCTTTTGCGCTTTTGATGCGCGGCAAAAGCACGTCTGGGATGTCATCTTCTGTGATGCCGGTTTCTTCATTGTATGGATCAACTTTTAAAAGCTCATCTTTTGCATAGATGGTCTCAGTGCCACTAAGTCCTACGCCAGCCTCGTTGTAGCCGACTGCTCCGTGAAGTTTTGTGTGTGAGTTTGCGATAGTTGTGTATCTCATGCCATCTTTTGGGAGTGGATATGTAAAGTCATTTGCGCCGTCATGTGCCTTTGAGCTGTGCATGCCAGTTTGGTTTTTCGTAGCTGGATGTATCAAAAAAACTTGAGCCTTTATGGCCTTGCTATCAGCGCTTCTAGCCACTAACATAGAGCCGTCGTTTGAGGCTTTATCTCCTACTAAAATGGTAGTGCATGCCAAGCTACTTGTGCCTAAAATCGCACTCATAGCGACGATTGATGCGAGAATTTTCCCTTTCATTTTTACTCCTTTAGTAAAATAAATTTCTTATATGTGATTATATGTCAAATTTAATAATTTAATTATAAATTTTAAAATTCTTTTAAGTTTAATGTAAATTTATTGCAAATTTTGTCTAAGTGAAATTTAAATTTTCTAAAGGATTTTTCGCTATAATCCAAATCTTACGCACTTGCGTATAAAATTTCAAAAAGGATTAGCATGCCAAAGATGAAAACCGTTCGCGGTGCTGCTAAGCGCTTTAAAGTAGGTAAAAATAAGATAAAAAGAGGCTCTGCTTTTAGAAGCCACATCTTAACAAAAAAACCTACTAAGCGTATGAGAGATTTGCGTGGCCCAAAATACGTGGACAGCACAAATGTCCCAGCCGTTCGCAAAATGCTCGGCGTATAAGCAGCTGTAGATTTAAGTTTTTGACAAAAAGTCATTCAAACTCCCCCAAATTTAGGGGCAAGACTCACTTTGTGAGCGCCAATTTGTAAAAGGATAAATATGGCAAGAGTAAAAACAGGCGTAGTTAGAAGAAGACGCCATAAGAAAGTTTTAAAGCTAGCACGTGGCTTTTTCAGTGCTAGACATAAACACTTTAGAAAAGCTAAAGAGCAACTAGAGAGAAGTTTAGTTTATGCATATCGCGACAGACGCCAGAAAAAACGTGATTTCAGACGTTTATGGATCGTTCGTATAAACGCAGCTTGCAGACTAAACGACATTAGCTATTCAAGATTTATCAACGGCTTAAACAAAGCTAAGATCGAACTTGATAGAAAAATTTTAGCTGATCTAGCTATGAATGACGCGAAGGCATTTGCGGCACTTGCAAAACAAGCAAAAGATGCTTTGAAATAAACCTTTTCTCCGCTTCGGCGGAGATCTTCTTTTTTATACTTTAAAATTTAATAACAAAAACTCTTTGTTTTACACAAAATTTGATATGAAATTTAAATTTACTACCCACGACTTTTACAAACTACTAGCCAAATTTAACTACTAGCAGCCAAAAAAGCTTAAATTTCAATACTCGTATCAAAGCAGTGTTTCACCGCTCCGCTAAATAAGATTTTGCCATTTTCTAGCCTAAGTCCAAGCTCCTCGCCACTTTTTGGATAGACTTTTAGGCTTTGCGGTGCGTTTAAATTTAAAGTAGCACCGTAAAAGCAAGCTGCCATGCCAGTACCACAAGCTAGCGTCTCGTCCTCCACGCCCCTTTCGTAGGTTCTCACTTTTAAAACTCCGCCATCAAATTTGGCTAAATTTACATTTGCATTGTATTTTTCACGAAGTGTCCAACACTCTATGATGTCAAATTCATCTAAATTTTGTGTGAAATTTACAAGATGAGGCACGCCAGTATCGTAAAAATACCAAGTTTTGCCACCTTCATTTAGTGGCTCACTTAAAATCTTTGGACTTGTTAGCACGACCTCAACGCACTCATCTTTCACGCTCGCTATCACCTCGCCGCTGCCAGTCAGCAAGGCAAATTCGCTCGAACTTACAAGGCCGTTTAGATAGGCATATCTAGCAGCCGCGCGTGAGCCGTTGCCACACATCGCAGCGTAGCTTCCGTCGCTATTGTAAAACTCCCATTTCACGCCCTTTTCATAAGGCAAAAGCACGATGAGCCCATCAGCTCCCACGCCGTTTGTCCGGCTGCAAATCTGCCTTGCAAGCTCGCTTCTATCTTTGCTTAAAAATGTGTGAAATATGACAAAATCATTGCCGCTGGCGTTGTACTTTGAGACTTGCATGAGCTGTCCTTTTATTTTTTGCGTGATTTTACTAAAATTTAGGTAAGAGTTGTTAATAAATTTAAAGGAGCCACCTTGAAGAGCTACATCTTAAATTTAGAAAAAGAGTTTTCTTTGATAGAAAATGGCTTTAAAGAGCAAGAAAGTAGGGCCTTGGCTGACTATAAAGCAAAGGGAGCTTCGCACTGCAAAGAGCTTGCATACCTAGCATACAGCTCAAAGCTCTATCAAGTGCGGATGTATGCGGTTTTTCTCTTTGGTCACCTATCGGATCGTGAAGAAATTTTGGCATTTATGAGAGATGAAGTCTCAAAAGATGAAAACTGGCGAGTTCAAGAGGTGCTGGCAAAGGCGTTTGATGAGTTTTGTAAAAAGGTTGGCTACGAGCAGGCACTTTTAACCATTGATGAGTGGCTAGAAAATGGCAACGCAAATGCAAAAAGGGCCGTAAGCGAGGGGCTTAGAATATGGACTAGTAGGCCCTATTTTAAAGATAACCCAGATGAGGCCATTAGGCGCCTAGCCAGCCTAAAAGAAGACGAGAGCGAGTATCTTAGAAAGTCGGTTGGCAATGCTTTAAAAGATATAAGCAAGAAATTTCCAAATTTAGTAAAAGCTGAGCTTGATAGCTGGGATTTGGGTAGTAAAGAAGCCATGCAAACATATAAATTTGCTAGTAAATTTATCAAGAAGTAGCGCCGATCTGCTTTAAAAATTTCTCTAGCTCCAGCTCTAAATTCTCCCTGTCATTGCTATTATCGATAACAAATTTTGCCATTTCTCTCTTTTGCTCGATGTCCATCTGAAGCTCTACTCTAGCTTTTGCATCCTCTAAATTTAAACCATTTCGGCTCATTAGACGGCTTAGCAAAAGCTCTTTTGGCGCGTAGATCACAGCTACATTTTTAAACTCAGCGTAACGCTCTTTTTTTTCAAAAAATAAAGGGATATCGACAAAATAAACTTGCCCCAAACTCTCAAGCTGTGAGGCTTTGAAAAAAATTTCAGCTTTTATCTTTGGATGTAAAATTTGCTCTAAATTTTTAAGCTTTTTTGGCTCATGAAAGACAATGGCTCCAAGCTTTTTGCGATCTATCTTGCCAGCCTCATCTAAAATTTGCTCGCCAAAAACTTCTAATATCTCTCGTTTGCAAATTTCAAGCTGCTCGTGTGCGATCACGTCTGCGTCGATCACGCTAAAACCTCGCTCTTTTAGTAAATTTACAACCGTGCTTTTGCCGCTGGCGATCGAGCCTGTGATGACGTAGGCGTTTGGAAATTTCTGCAAAGTCGCTCCATTTTTGAAAATTGATAACAATTTTAGCAACTTTTGGCTAAAGTTTTAAAAAATAACCAAAAGGGCGAAAATGATAAGTTATAAAGATGCCGGAGTCGATATAGATGCTGGAAATAGCTTTGTTGAGGCGATCAAGCCTTTCGTAAAATCTACGCAAACACCAAACGTCATAGGCGGCATCGGATCATTTTCAGGTGCGGTCAGACTGCCAAGCGGATATAAAAATCCAGCCATTTTAGGCGCGACCGACGGCGTTGGCACGAAGCTCCGCCTAGCTATCGACGCTAAGAAATTTGAGGGCGTGGGCGAGGATCTAGTCGCCATGTGCGTAAATGACCTCATCTGCAACTTCGCCACACCACTATTTTTTCTCGACTACTACGCGACTGCAAAGCTTGAGATAGAGAGTGCCAAAGAGGTGGTGAAAAGCATCGCAAATGGCTGCAAAAAGGCGCAGTGCGCGCTGATAGGCGGTGAGACAGCCGAGATGCCGTCGATGTATGAAAAGGGCGACTTTGACCTTGCCGGATTTGCCGTGGGTATAGCTGAGGCTGACGAGATCGATAGGAGCAAATTTGTAAAAGCAAGCGACGTTTTAGTCGCACTTCCTAGTAGTGGCCTGCACTCAAACGGCTTCTCTCTTGCAAGAAAAGTAGTAAGCGAGCTTGGACTTAAATTTGACGAAAAAGTGGGCGATAGAGCGCTCATCAACGTGCTTCTTGAGCCAACTAGAATTTACGTGAGCGACTTTTTAAACTTAAAAGATAAGATCACAGCGATGGCGCATATAACGGGTGGTGGCATAGTTGAAAACCTGCCTCGCGTCTTTCCTGCTGGACTTGGTGCGAAGGTGCAAAAAAGCGCTATAAAAACGCCTGAAATTTTTAAAATCCTCGCGCAAAAAGTTGAAAATAGTGAGATGATGAGGACATTTAACATGGGTGTTGGCATGATCCTTGTTGTGCCTAAAGAAAACGTAGATGCTGTGCTAGCAAATAGCGATGGCTACGTGATCGGTGAAGTGGTAAGTGGCAAAGGCGTTGAGCTAGTTTGATGCAAGAATTTAGCAAAAAACGTCTGCTAAAAACCAAAAATAAAAGCTTTTTTGATCTTAGCATTTATGAATATATAGGCTATTTTGGTGTACTAGAAAGCGATATCAAAAAGCTTGATTTTTATGAGTATTGGTGTGAGGTCTCGCGAGGATCAGGCATGCTGCCTATCATGCAAGACAACGGCGAGAAATTTAGCCGTATCTACATAAATACAGGAAAGTGACTTGGCAAAACAAAAGGCAAAAATCGCACCGATCTGGGCTAGAGTAAAGGCCTCTATCATCGATCTTTTTATCATCGGTATGCCAGTATTTTACATCAGCACATATCTTGTTCTTGGCGGTAAAGAGGAATTTTTAAACAACCAGCTTGCGATCTTTGTGGTAAATAGTATCATCTCACTTATAATGTGCCTATTTTTTAGCATAAAGGCGCAAACTCCAGGCTACAAGGCACAAGAAATTTATCTCATAAATTTACAAACTGGCAAAAAACTAAGCCTTTTTCACGCGATCTTGCGCCAAATATGCTTTGCGTTTGCTGGCTTTAGCATCATCGGACTTTGCCTTTGCTTTTTTAGAAAAGACAAGCTAAATTTACACGACATCATCACTCACTCAGCCGCAGTGCAAAAAGCAGTTTAAATTTACTTCGCTCCGTTCCAAAGTAGACGGTTTTTGCCTAGCTTTGTGTCGATACTCTCTTTTATAATAGAGCAGAATACTCTTTTGAAAGCCCTATAGCCTCCTCTAGGCTCTTGCCCTTTTCAAGGTAGCCAAGCAAGCGACGCCAAGAAAGTGTAACCAGTCCCACTCATCACAAGCGGGCTAATCTATACGCTTAATTTTTTATCTTGGCAACAGCTTTATCACAAAATAATGCACATTTATCAATGTAAATTTAGCTACAAGCCACGGAAAATTTTTGATTAAATTTGAGTGAAATTTAAGCGCTTTGCGAGTAGAGTTTGACCTCATTTATCAAAAACTCATAGACCCTTTGCTGCACTAAAATTTCCTCCTCGCAGCCACTCATTAAGCGGCGAAGGTGCGAAAAGTCTATCTTTTTAGCGTATCTTTTGTGGTCTTTCATATCTTTATCTATGCATAAAAGAAGCGTGTCAAGCGTGATTCTATCGTTTCTTTTGACCCTTGCCACGTACTCTCTAACGGTTTGGATTAAGAAGTCTTTTCTAGTCTGATCGTTTTCATAAATTTCATTTACGATGTCATTTAAGATGGAAAAATCATCTTCGTCTGGGTCAAATTTAGCCGAGATAATCGCAGCAAAAATTTTGGCACGAAACTCTAAAGACTTGTGATGATAGATGAAAAAATCCCTAAAAGCCGATAAAAAACGAAGTTTGATCTTTCCTGACATTGCCCTACTTTTGGTGAAATTTATGTGAGATTATATACTCTTAAAGCTAAATTTTTAAAAATGTAACTATAAAACTAAATTTAAGTATAGTTTTTGTATGATTGCGAAGCTCCTTCTTAGACCTGTGCAATGCTTTTTATGAGCACCGCTTCAGGGTGGGAACACAGCAGAGCACTTGTATTAAGTGTGTGCCGCAGTCATCTGAGAGGGGGTCTTTCTAAACCAAAATGCTCATTAAAATCATCGCAAATTTCTAAAAAATCCACTCCGTCGATCTTAGGTTTTTCGCTAAAAAATTTATACATATTATTAAAGCCATCAGTTAGCTCTTTTGACTTGACGCCGTAGCTTATAGAAATTCCAGCTTCGATGTAGGCTGAGAGCTTGTCGCAGTATTTTAGTGCTTTGCCGTCGATCGGGTTAAATTTATCCTCATTTACGTTCTCCATAGTCCCTTCGTGGCAGATGATCTTGCGCTCGTAAGTCCTATTTTCAAACTCATCTTTGATAAATTTCTCGCCATCTTTTCTGATACCAAGGATGTAGCTAAACTCATCTTTGATCTTTTCTGGCACAAATGGCAAAATCCTCTCATCAATAAGCCTCATCTCATACTCGCTGATGATCTCATTTAGCCCTTTTACGCCGTATTTTACAGGGCTTATGATATCCCTTGTAAGGCTCTCTGGAAGGTCGTGAAATAGTGCGCAAAAGAAGTTATTTTCTAAGCGTTTTTTGCAAGCTTTTGCTTTTAGTGAGTAAAAGTAGCTAAGTATCGCAACAACTAGCATATGTCCTAAGACCGCAGTTTCAGGAATGCGAGGCGTTTGTGCCCAGCGCTTTTGAAACCTTAGCCTGCCGCTTAGATCAACAAGGCGGGCTAGTTTTTGATTCATAGCGATCTTTCTAACGCCAATTAACTCGTAATAATCCTCCATCTCCTCCTCAACCTTCGCCTTAAGCTCGTCGATATCGCTTAAAAACTGGCTCGTTTGATAGACGATAGAAAATTCCCACCTCGTGGCAAGATAGCTGGCTGCTTTTAGTATAAGGCGCTCTTTTTCGTGACTTTTGTCGTTTTTATAGTGGTTTTTAAATCTCTCCAAAAACTCGCCACCTTCGATATCTGAGATGAGCGTCTCAAGGTTGCTTAAAACCCAGCTATTTATCTGCTCTTTTTTTGTCTTTTGGATGTGGTGAAAGACGTCAGGACGTATGTCTGTGACTACGACCCTGCTTAAAAACTCAAAAATTCCAGCCTCTATGATGTAGTTCATATCGGCATTTTGCTCTTGTTTTGCTATGAAATAAGCAATGATAAATTTATGAGCCTGCTTGTCAAGCTCGACTAAATTTGTCATCTTTGGATAGTCGTTCCAACGTGATATAGATGCTGCTTTAAAGATATGTTCTATAAGCTTAGCACTTATCATTATTTATCCTTTTTGACTACTTTTGGCTTCTTATCATCGGCGTAGCTTATCTTTCTAAAGCCCTCTTTGTTTGAACTTCTTCTTGGCTTGTCATCTTTTTGAAATTTATCATCTCTGCCACCTCTGCTGCCACCAACTCTACTGCTGCCCCTGCTACTACCGCGATCGCTTGTGCTACGTCTCTCACGTGGCTTATCGCCAAAGCTACTTCTTTCTCTAGTTCTTGGAGTAAATTCTTTCTCCTCAACTGGCTTTTTTACGACTAGATCAGAGCTGATCTCGATAACCGTATGGACATTTCCACGTGGGTTAAAGTCGCCAACTATCTTCATAAATTTAGGCTCAAGCTTTTTCTCTAAAACAGAGTAAATTTCATTTATACTATCTTCGTGGCTGATGTTGCGGTTCATAAAGCTATTTATATAAAGCTTTATCGCTTTTAGCTCTACAACAAGCTTGTTTGGTATGTACTCAATGTATATCGTCGCAAAGTCAGGATAACCAGAGCGAGGGCAAAGGCAGCAAAACTCAGGCAGAGTGATCTTTATGACATAGTCCCTTGTTTGTTTATTTTCCCAGACCTCAAGGTCACTCTCTACGTCAAATTCTTTCAAAATTTTCTCGCCGTATTTCATCTCTATCTCTATCTCTTCGCTCATTTTTTATCCTTTATATTTTTACTAACCAGGTCAAATTTAAATTTGATCACCTTTTAAATATCCAAGTGTTTAACATCTTTTGCGTGGTCTTGGATGTAGTTTCTTCTTGGCTCGACCTCATCGCCCATGAAGAGATTAAACGTGTCAGAAGCGCTTATAGCGTCGTTTATATCGATCTTTAAAAGTCTTCTGTTCTCAGGGTTCATAGTAGTCTCCCAAAGCTGCTCTGGGTTCATCTCACCAAGACCTTTGTAGCGCTGGATATATGCACCTTTTTTCGCATTCTTCTCTACTTCATCAAGCACGTCTATAACGTCACTATGCAAGTCTAATCCACGCTCTTTTATCTTTTGGCTGATATAAAGCGCCTCTTCATAGAGTGGATTTGTAAATAAATTTTCATTTACCACAAGCTCTTCTAGTCCGCTCTCTGTTTGGACATAAATTCTAACCTCATCTTCGCTAACGTAGTGGTTTAATATGTTATGACCCTCAGCTTTTAAGAAATCCCTCAAAATTTCAAAAATTTCATTGTAGCTTTTTGAGACGATGTCTGGATTTTCTATCATATAGCGGATCGCTGAAAGGACGTTAAAGCGTTTTTCAAGCTCTTTTAAGACGCTTCTATAAGCTGCAACGATCTTTAAGAAGTCGATGAGATCAGCACTGCCGATACCCTCTATATCAACGCCCTCGATACCAGTTTCGATAAGAAATTCGTTTAGTGCCTTTTCATCTTTTAGATAAATTTCTTTTTTACCTTTTTTATAGCGGTAAAGTGGCGGCTGAGCTAGGTAGATGTGGCCGTTTTTTACAACTTTATTTAAAAATCTAAAGAAGAAAGTTAAAAGCAGCGTCTGGATGTGGCTACCATCGACGTCGGCGTCGGTCATGATGATGATCTTATGATATCTAAGCTTTTCAGCGTCAAATTCATCTCCGATACCGCAGCCTAGCGCTGTTATCATATTTTTTATCTCGTCAGACTTTAAAATTTTATCCAGTCTTGCCTTTTCAACGTTTAGAATTTTACCCTTAAGCGGCAATATCGCTTGAAAAACTCTATCACGTCCCTGCTTTGCAGAACCGCCAGCAGAGTCGCCCTCCACTAGATATAGCTCGCTGATAACTGGGTCTTTACTCTGGCAGTCAGCTAGTTTGCCAGGGAGTGTGCCTACGCTCATGCTCTCTTTTTTACGAGTTAGATCCCTAGCTTTTTTAGCAGCCTCGCGACCACGAGCTGCCATTAGAGCTTTATCCATTATCGCTCTTGCTTCGATAGGATTTTCTTCAAAATACTTTGTAAGCACGTCAAAAACCATCTTTTGAACGATAGGTTTTACGTAGCTTGAACCTAGTTTGCCCTTTGTTTGTCCCTCAAACTGCGGTTCTGGCACCTTTACGCTCACAACTGCGATAAGTCCCTCGCGGATATCTTCACCAGTTATCTTTGTATCTTTTTCACGTGCAGCAGCGTTTGCTTGAACGTAGTTTGTGATAACTCTTGTAAGGCCCGCTCTAAAGCCAGCTTCGTGAGTACCGCCATCTGGAGTTTTGATGTTATTTACAAAGCTTAGTAAATTTTCACTATAAGTGTCATTGTAAAGCAGGGCAAAATCAACAAGTACGTCATCTTCGCCGCCGCTAAATGAGACCGCTTTGCTGACAGCATTTGCCTTGTTCATATCAGTCACAAAGCTCTCTAAACCGCCCTCAAAATGAAAGCTCTCGCTTCTGCCATTTCTTTGATCTTTGAAATTTATAGTTATCTTTGGATTTAGATAGGCTAGCTCGCGAAATCTTTTTACTAAAATTTCATCGTCAAATTCAGTCACTTCAAATATACTATCATCTGGCCAAAACTCAACCTGCGTGCCTGTGCGGTTTGTAGTTTTTATAACTTCAAGATCGCTTTGTGGGATACCACATGAAAATTCTTGTCTATGAAGTTTGCCATCACGTTTGATATTTACGACTAGCTTTTTAGAAAGGGCATTTACAACAGATACACCAACGCCGTGAAGACCGCCAGAGACCTTATAAGTATCTTTGTCAAATTTACCACCAGCGTGAAGCACAGTTAAAACAACAGTCGCAGCTGAAATTTTCTCAGTCGGGTGCATATCTACTGGGATACCACGACCATTATCACTAATGATCGCTGAGCCATCACGAGTAAGCTCAACATCTATCGTATCGCAGTATCCTGCCATAGCCTCGTCGATAGAGTTATCAACGACTTCGTAGATCATATGGTGAAGACCGCTAACGTTAGTATCGCCTATATACATGCCTGGGCGCTTCCTGACCGCCTCAAGACCTTTTAGTACTTTAATATTTTCTGCGCCATAATTATTTTCCATCATAAACCTTTTTTAACTTATATATTTAATGGACTTATAACTGTTAGAAGCTCTTTTGAGCTAACAACGAAAGGTAAATTTTTATCTTTAAATCCAAACTCAAATTTCTCATCTTCTATGCTTTGTAAGAAGTCTATTAAATTTCTATTTTTTACATTTATGCTGATATCTTCTTCAAGTCCAGTTTGAAACTCTATCATCGTTTTGGCTTCTGAGTTGTCCTCGATGATGCTCTCAAACGTGATGCTCTCTTTTGAAAAAGTTATCTTCATCTGATCGCTTAGCATCGATATAGTCTTTATACCCTCAACCATCTTATCTCTGCTTAGCTCAAATCTTATAGCAATATCTTTTGGTATAACGCGCTCATAGTCAGGGAATTTGCCATTTATCAGTTTTGTGAAAAACTCAAAATTTTGGCTTTGAGCGATGAGGACGTTTTCATCATAATAAATTTCTATCTTGTCGAAAAATAGCTTTTGAATTTCATTTATCGCCTTTTTAGGGATGATGAGTGAAAACTCATTGCTCGCTTCATTTGCAAATTTAAATACAGCTAGCCTTTTTGTATCAGTGCCTACTATATTTATATAGTTTTGTTTTATGTCTAGCAAAGCGCCATTTAGCTCAAATTTAGGGTTATTGCTATCAATGCATGGCAAAATTTTCTTTAAGCTTCTGCCTAGCATTATGGCGTCTATGTTAAATTTAGCCTTGCCTTCTATCGTTGGAAACTCTGGGAAATCTTCAAATTTATACATAGGAAGTTTGTATTTTGAGTTTTTTTGCTTGATGTAAAGATAATTATTAACAGTTTCAAGCGTTACCTCTTCATCTTTTAGGCTTTTGATGATGTCAAGTAGCTTTTTGCCATTTGCTGTTGCATAGCCCTCATCAACGATCTTTGCGTTGCTTAGTTTATATGCTAGTCCTATCTCGTGATCAGTCGCTTTTATGTTTAAAACTCCATCTTTTGCTGAAATGTAGATGTGAGAAGTGATAGCACTAAGATCTCTTTTTTCGAGATATGGATTAGTGTTTGTTACTATGCTCTCAAGCATGTTTTTGTTTATTAAAACCTTCATTAAATACTCCCTCTTATTTTTAATTTTCTTTTTGTTGTATTAGTTGGTAGCGTGAAAGTGTGAAAACCATCTTTTCTCACGCCAGCATCGTTGTTTAAAATGTGAAAAGAATTTTTCATTTCTTCACATTTATTCACGAATTTCATTCTATTTTTATCCTTTTGTTAAAATTTTATTCTTTATCTCAGTCACTCTGAGGTTGAAAATTTCGTTGCTCTCCATGAGCTCGTTTATCTTTTTTATATTGTGACTAACGGCGCTATGGTCTTTCATACCAAAATAGTTTGCGATCTGCGGCATCGAATTTGTAGTGAGCATCTTCGCAAGGTAGATGATGATGCGTCTAGCCTCTACGATGTTTTGCACTCTTGACTTGCTTTTTATGTCGCTTGGCTTGATATTTAGCTCTTTACTAACGATCTCTATAATGGTCTCTAAATTTATATTTTCATGCTTCTCTTTGATGAGATCTTTTAGTGTGTTTTTAGCAAATTCAAGCGTTATCTCAACTCTCATCAAGCTTGCGTAGGCGTTTAAATTTATGATAGCACCTTCGATCTCACGGATATTATCGCCCATGTTTGTAGCGATGTAGTCGATGACCTCTTTGTTTAGGTAAATTTTGTCAAATTCACATTTTTTGATGATGATGGCTATCTTTGTATCAAGCTCAGGCGGCGTGATATCAGCCATTATGCTTTGCTCAAACCTAGACTTTAGCCTCTCATCAAAGCCTTTTAGTATCTTTGCTGGGCGGTCTGAGGTCATGACGATCTGACCTTTTTTGGCAATGAGCTCGTTAAATGTGTTGAAAAACTCCTCTTGAATTTTATCTGTCTTGCCAAGAAACTGCACGTCGTCAATTAGCAAAACGTCGCAGTTTCGGTATTTCTCACGAAATTTAGTCATCGAGTGGCTATTTAGATGCGTGGTAAAATCAATCATAAACTGATCGCTCGTCACACAGATGACGACCTTACCTTGATCTAGGCAGTAGTTGCCAACTGACTGAAGCAGGTGTGTCTTGCCAAGACCAGTTGTGCCATAGATAAAAAGTGGGTTGTAAAGCACGCCAGGCTTGTCTGCAACTGCTTTTGCGTTTAAAAATGCAAACTGATTTGAGTCGCCGCAGACAAAATTTTCAAATGTATATCCAGGGTTTAAGATACTGCTTTGCGCCTTGATCTGCTTTACATTTACTTGGCTTTGTTTTATGTTTTTTAGCTTTGTTTGGCTTGTTATCTCGACCTCTGGCTTTTTGCCGGTTTTTACTTCGTAAAGGTAGGCGATCTTTTCGGCGTATCTAGTTTTTATAAATTTAGCCATCAATTCACTCGTGG
This sequence comes from Campylobacter concisus, assembly GCF_902460675.1. Lineage (GTDB taxonomy): Bacteria > Campylobacterota > Campylobacteria > Campylobacterales > Campylobacteraceae > Campylobacter_A > Campylobacter_A concisus_AJ. The sequence continues at coordinate 421,677 of NZ_CABPUQ010000001.1, forward strand.
CGTTAAAAACTATAAAATCTTCGTTTGAAGCCTTTTCATTAAATTTTAATTGTTTGATGTAGCAGTCAAATTCATTAGCTGATATTTTTGTCTGTAAAAGCTCTAAAATCTCGTCTGCTAGCAAATTTCAACCCTTTTTATTTAATGAATTTTATTAGCGATTTTATCTTAAATTTAATAAAACCTTTGTTAAACTCTGACAAACTTTTTCACGGCGTGAAAAAGTCGTGAAAAAGTATTGAAAAGATTGTGATGAAAATTTTAGGAATCGATCCAGGCACGAAAAATTGCGGTTACGCGATACTTGAAAAGAGCAAATTTAAAACTACTCTTCTTGAAGCTGGGCTTATAAAGATAAAGCCAAACACGCTTCAGTACCAAATAACAGAGCTTTGCGAGGGGCTTGACCTCATCTTTAAAAACCATAAATTTGACGAGGTCGCGATAGAGGACATCTTTTTTGCCTACAACCCAAAAACGGTCTTAAAGCTAGCTCAGTTTCGTGGGGCACTTAGTCTTAAAATTTTGCAGCTTCATGGGGATTTTGCCGAATACACGCCACTTCAAGTGAAAAAAACGGTCACTGGCAAGGCAAAGGCTGACAAAGAGCAGGTGGCATTTATGGTGAAGAAAATTTTAGGTATAAACAAAGAGATAAAACCCCTTGACATCACCGATGCGATCGCGATCGCACTAACTCACGCGAATAATTTAAGAATAAACTAAATTTGATAGGAAAAATATGGCAATACTAAAAGCTTTACTAATCGGAGATGTGAAAAACTACGGCTCGCAAAATGCGACTGATAAGCTAAATTTACCTTGGAGCTCAGCTATTTTTAAAGTAGCTCAAAATGGCGAAATTTTCGCAAATGAGCTTGGCTTTAAGGGCGATAGCGTCGCTGATACGAAGCATCACGGCGGCCCTGAGAAAGCTGTATTTGCAAATTCATTTGCAAACTACGCCGAGTGGGAGAAATTTTTAGGATTAAAAAATATGGCTTATGGGGCGATGGGAGAGAATTTATGCGTTGATGGGCTTGATGAGAGCTGCGTCTATGTGGGCGATATCCACAAGGTGGGCTCGCTTGTGCTTCAAGTCTCGCAGCCTAGAAAGCCATGCTTTAAGCTCTCAAAAAGATGGGGCAATGAAAATATGGCGACACATATCTTTGAAACAGGCCTTACTGGCTGGTACTACCGCGTCCTTACGCCAGGCTCATGCAAAGCAGGCGACATGATAGAGATTATAGAAAATGACCCCGTTCATATGAGCATTTTAGAGATAAATAGGCTCTTTTACGCGCCAAGTGAAAATTTAAATTTACTAGAGAAATTTAACGCCCTCACCACTCTTACAAATGGCTGGCATGATGATATGAAAAGACGCATCGAGGGAATTTATAGCACCGAATTTATGAGAACACTATAAACATTTATACTTTTGCTCCGATTTTGTTTTGCAAATGGATTTCAAACAAAATTTAAAGGAGCAGAGGTGTTTCGTTCTATCACAAATAAGATAGCACTAGCCTTGATGATCTTACTCATCATCTCGTTTTGTGCTATCTCGGCGGTTAGTTATTTTACTTCAAAGGACAAGATCGTTGAGCTTGTCAGTGGCAAAGAGGATCAGGTCCTTAAAGATATAAAGAGTGTTGCAAACACTTTTTTTGATGAAAATTTAGAGCATATCAAGAAAATTTCATCAGTCGTTGAGAGCGCTCAAAGTGGCGATGAGATAATGAACTTTGTCTTATCAGAGAAAAAGGTCGCAAACTCTGCGGTGAGCTATATTTATTACGGCGATGAGGATGGACACTTCTTCCAATCAGATGGTAAAAGAACAACCGTAGCTGATAACTACGATCCAAGAACTAGAGGCTGGTATAAGAGCACAAAAGAGAAAAATAAAGAAATTTATACCGAGCCAAGGGTCACTTCTACAAATGATCTTGTTATGAGTTTTACTGCTCCTGTTACTAAAAATGGCAAATTTGTTGGCGTTGTTGGTATAGATATAGATGTAAAAAAAGTTAGTGACAAGATCATCGAGATAGGCAACACTGGTGATGGTGGATATGCCTATATAATGAAAAAAGATGGCACTATGCTCTTTTCTGACGTAGCTTCAGAAGTTGGCACTATCTTGCCAGCTACAAAGGTCGTCTCAGAAAAATATGCCAATAAAGAATTTGACGAAAATGGTCTGATCTCATATAAAAACTCTAAAAACCAAGATGTAACGGCTAAAATTTTACCTATCAACGATGATGGCTGGCTTGCAACTGTCGCAGTAGGTGCGGATACCTTTTCAAACCATACTATGCCTATCTTAAAAGCTCAGCTAATGCTTGCAGTGCTCTTTATAGTCATACTCTCAGCCATTGTTTTCGTGCTACTAAAACGCTCACTTAAGCCTATCAGCGTTATCCAAGAGAAGCTTTCTGATACCTTTAAATTTATCACTTATGAGAGCAGCACTGCCCCAAGCAAGCTAGACATCCACACGACTGATGAATTTGGCGTGATGAGCGAGGAGATAAATAAAAACATAGACAAAGTCATAGCTGGCATCAAGAAAGATAACACCATGCTTGAAGAGCTAAATGTAGCTGCAAATAACATGATAAGAGGAAATTTAGGCGTTAAACTAAATGAGAACCCAAATAACCCATCGCTTATCAAGCTAAAAGATCTGCTAAATACTTTCTTTAGCTCTATCAGTCAAAATTTAGGCAGCGTCATAAATATCCTAAAAGCCTACTCAAATAACGACTACACCGCTAAGATCGAGCTAAGAGATGACATAGAAGCTGATCTAAAAGCTATGATAGTTGGCATAAATAATGCAGGTGATGCTATAAGCGCTATGCTAAATAGCAACCTAAATCAAGCTCAAAATTTAGAAGAAAAGGCAACTATGCTTGCTGAGTCTATGAGAAATTTAACTGATGGTGCTAGCAAACAAGCTGACTCTATCCAAGAGAGCGCGGCTGCGGTTGAGCAGATGAGTAGCTCGATGAATGCTATCTCACAAAAGACAGGGGACGTCATAAGACAAAGCGAAGAGATCAAAAACATCATCGTTATCATCCGTGACATCGCTGATCAGACAAATTTACTTGCTCTAAATGCAGCCATAGAAGCAGCGCGTGCAGGTGAGCATGGACGTGGCTTTGCAGTCGTGGCTGATGAGGTTAGAAAGCTAGCTGAACGCACACAAAAAAGTCTAGGTGAGATCGAGGCAAATACAAATGTCCTTGCTCAGTCAATTAACGAGATGAGTGAATCTATAAAAGAGCAAGCTGAGGGCATAAATATGATAAATAGAAGTGTCGCTCAGATAGATAACGTCACAAAAGAAAATAGAAGCGTTGTTAGTAACACAAACGACGTAACTAGCGAGATAGACGGCATGGCGAAGGTCATACTAACAGACGTTAGAAAAAATAAATTTTAATACCCAAAAATACTACTAGGCTCATGTAAATTTACGTGAGCCTTTAAATTTTAAATCTTTTTTACGCTAAAATTACCAAAAATTTAAAGGAGAATATATGCCACTACTTGATAGTTTTTGTGTAGATCATGTGAAGATGAAAGCCCCAGGAGTAAGACTTGCAAAGAGTATGAAGACCCCAAAAGGCGATGATATCAGCGTTTTTGACTTGAGATTTTGTAAGCCAAATGAAGAAATTTTGCCAGAAAAGGGCACTCACACTTTAGAGCACCTATTTGCTGGCTTTATGAGAAACCATCTAAATGGCAACGGCGTAGAGATCATAGACATCTCGCCGATGGGTTGCAGGACTGGCTTTTATATGAGCGTGATCGGCACACCTAGCGAAGAAGCTGTAAAAAAGGCATGGCTTGCTTCAATGAAAGATATCTTAGAGGTCAAAGATCAAGATAAGATCCCAGAGCTAAATAAATTTCAATGCGGCACTTACAAGATGCACTCACTTGATGAGGCACACGCCATAGCAAGCAAAATTTTAGCACAAGGCCTAGTCATCATAAATAACGATGAGATCAAGCTTGACGTTGATGCTATGGGACTAAAAAAGCACTGATTTGAAACCAGCTAGACAAGAAAATCAAGCCTATCTAAAAGAGCAAATTTTAACCTATCTTGGTAACAAACGCTCTCTTTTAGGCTTTATCGAGCGAGGCGTAAAATACGCAAAAGACGAGCTTAAAAAAGAGAAGCTTAGCTGCTGTGACCTCTTTAGTGGAAGCGGCGTGGTGGCTAGGTTTTTAAAACAAAATAGCGAATTTCTAGTCGCCAACGACTTGGAGCTTTATAGCTTCATCACAAACTCATGCTATCTGCAAAACGCCACAAATGAGCTAAGAGATGAGATAAATTTCTGGCAAATGAGACTTGAAAAAGAGATAAAAAATAGCCTTCATGAGGGCTTTATAACAAGGCTTTACGCCCCACAAGATGACGAAAATATCGCTTGGGGCGAGCGGGTCTTTTACACAAGAAAAAATGCCATATTCATCGACACTGCAAGAAGGCTCATAGATGAGCTCTTGCCAGAGGAGATGAGAAAATTTTTCATAGCTCCGCTACTTTATAATGCAAGCGTGCATGCAAATACGAGTGGAATTTTTAAAGGTTTTCATAAAAATAAAGAGGGGGTTGGCCAGTTTGGCGGCAGAGGGCAAAATGCCATCTCAAGGATCACTTCTGATATAAATTTGACAAAACCAATTTTCTCAAATTTTAGCGTGCCATTTGAGGTCTATCAAAAGGACGCAAATTTGCTGGCAAAAGAGCTTGATGGGCTTGATCTAGTCTATCTTGATCCGCCTTATAACCAGCATCCATACGGCTCAAACTACTTCATGCTAAATCTCATCGCAAGCTACACTGAGCCAAGTAAAATTTCAAAAGTTTCAGGCATCTCAAAGGACTGGAATAGATCAGTTTTTAATAAAAAATCGTCAGCAAGCGAGGCATTTTTTGAGCTCATAGCAAATTTAAAGGCTAAATTTGTGCTTATCTCGTTTAACTCAGAGGGCTTTATCAACCAAGATGAATTTGATAAAAACCTAAATAAAATGGGCAAAGTTCATCTACTTCGCCAAAAATATAATGCCTACCGCGGCAGCAGAAATTTAAAAGCTAGAAACATCCACGTAGACGAACTTCTTTACGTTTTGAAAAAGTAAATTTAGCGCTCATTTCATCACTTCTAAATTTCACTAACGTAATTGTTAGTTTTGCTCATCCTCTGGCAAACACTTCTCAAAGATAAATTTATGCTCATTTGGCAAGGCGTCGTAGATAGCATTTGCTAAATTTCTTATCTCCCAAAGGGCTGATTTTGAGCTTCTTAAAGAGATAAAATTTTGCAAGCTTCTAGCATTTATACTCCACGTAAGCTCAGTTTTATAGCACTCTGGCAAGCAGTATTTAACTATATCAAGGCTCTTTGTGGTTGAGGCTAAAATTTCACGTAAGTTTTCAAGCGCTTTTATGCTTGCGTTATCGACCATTTCGTCATTTGTTAGCACGATAAATTTAGCCGCACGCTCAAACTGCCCTACTTCAAATTTCTCCTCTTTTTTTAGCTCTTTTAGCGTGTAGCGGGTTGATTTGACGCTTAGGCTCGCTACGCGGTGGCGGGCTAGCTCTTGAAGTAGTGCGCGCGAGATGCCTTGGATGTAGAAGTTGTAGTAAAGATGCTCCAGCGTTGATGCGTGTTTAAATTTATTACCCACCCTATCTATCAGCTCGACATCTTTTTCGCCGCCATTGTCGCCTTTTTCAAAGCTTTGCCAGCATGTGCGGATCGCGTGAGAGCAGATATTTAGTGGGGTGTGATTTAGAAGTGTTACTTGCATATTTTCTCTTTTTGTGAAATTTTTTAGCATTTTACAAAAAGAAGGCTGATTTTATTTGTAAATTTAAAAGGGAGCGAGCGCCCCCTTTATGATTATTGTTTTAGTTGAAGAAGTGTGTTTAGCATCTCATCACTTGTTGTGATAGTTTTTGAGTTTGCTTGAAAGCCTCTTTGGATGACGATAAGATCTGTTAGCGCACGGCTTAGATCGACGTTACTAGCTTCTAGTTTTGAAGCCGCGATCGTTCCTTTATCGCCTGTGCCAGCTGCACCGATGACTGCTTCGCCTGAGTTTGCAGTTTGTGAAAAGACGTTTCCACCCTCACTTTGAAGACCCTCGTTGTTTGTAAAGCTAGCAAGTGCCACTTGAGCTAGACCAAAGCTTTGTCCGTTTGTAAATGCACCGATGATAGTGCCAGTCTCATCGATCTTTAGGTCGTTTAGTGTGCCACCTGTGTAGCCATCTTGTGAGATAGACTCAGTTGATGAGTCTTTATCAAAGCTTGTTAGTCCGTTAAAATCAGTTCCCAAGCCAAAATTTAAACTAACATTTTGACCACTTTGTGAGCCGTTGTTAGCTGAAAATGTTATCGTAGCTGGGTGAAAGCTAGCGAGTGAGCCGTTTGAGTTAAATCTCAATGAACCAGTTACGACGTTGTCTGGACCCTCGCCTGTGTAGTTTATCTTAGCAGGCTCTGGCACTTGGATGATCATATTCCACTCTGTACCACCATCTGTTGTAGTACCTGTCTTTGCCCATCTGATACTAACTGTGTGTTTTGAGCCAAGTGAGTCAAAAATTTCAGCCGTTGAGCCGTGGCTTGACATCATCATCTTACCGCTCGCTCTTAGTGCTTGACCTGGGCTTAGTGCGCCATCAAGTGCTTTCATGATATTTGTAAAGCGAACGTTTTCGTTTACTGCTGCGTTGTTTGTGCCTTGAGCTGGTTTTGTAAGACCAGTTGTAGTCATATAAAGGGCTTGATCAGCCATTTCGTTTGTAGGGTTTTCTAGTTGAAATTGACCTAGTTTATTTACAGTGATCTTTACGCCGTCATTTGTATCATCTCCAGCTGCTGCTTGAAGTGCTGCGATACCGGCTGCGTGTTTTTGATCAGGCGTGCCAGCTGCTGCTGCATAAGCGTTGTTATATGCTAGTGCATAAGCTGGATTTGTTATAGCTGCGCCACCAGTGCCTGGAGCTACCTTGTGAGCAGCAGTTGCAAGTTTTGCTGCATCAAGTGCGTCAGAATTTGCATTGATCTGACCATCGCCGTTATAATCAACGTGGTTTCTAGCATCCTCTTGCATAGCTGCACGAAGATCTTCTGTTGTTGTTATTTGTCTTGCGATTTTGTCGTTATTTGGATGAACAGCTGTTGTTTGTGAGCTTGTATAGACATATTGATAAGCTGTGATGATGTCTTTGCTAGCTAGACCGCCAACTGTGTTTCCAGCATTTACTGTTAGGTGGATGTTTTTTGTCTCTTCGGTTGTGCCTGAGTTGTTTCTGTTTATAAGCGTTAGTTTGTTACCCTCTGAAATTTCAGCTCTAACGCCAGTTTTGTTGTACTGAGCGTTGATAGCAGCAGCAACGTCACTGATGCTTGTCATCGTGCCAGCTTGAGTTTTGATATTTTGTCCATTTAGTGTTATATCAAGTGTAGCTGGTGGGTTGATCTGACCGATATTTTGTGCTAGAGCGCTACCTACTGAAAATTTCTCAGTCTTAGCGTTTGCGTAGCTTACCCAGATACCTTGTCCATCTCTTAGTGCAAGTCCGTTTCCAAGCTCGTCAAATGTAACACCAAGATCGACGCCACGCTCTGTTAAGATTTGCTCGTTTCTTGAGTTTGTATAAAATTCGTCGTTGTTTGTATCATTTTCGTTATGAACTTCGTTTGCATTTAAAATTCCATCGTTATTGTAGTCACGTCCGCCTGCAACTGAGTCAAGTGCATATATAGGCGTGCTTCTTTGACCGATGGTGTTACCTGAGTCAAGGTTGCCTTTTATTTTAACTTCTGTTGTCGCTCTTGCTGGAGTTGTAAGACCTTCTTTGATGACGATGTTGCTTATAGGACCTGTTGAGTCGATAGTGCCAGTCTCATCATCTCTAGTCCAGCCTTGAACGATGTAGCCACTATTATTTACAAAGTTACCAGCCTTATCACGGACGAAGTCGCCGTTTCTTGTATAGTATCTTGTCGTTCCGCCATCTGGAGAGACGACAAAGAAGCCATTTCCTTGAAGAGCAAGGTCGGTTTGCTTATCAGTGGCTGTTAGTGTGCCTTGTGAGAAAATTCTTGTAGTTGAGTTTATAGTCGTTCCTAGACCTATTTGCATAGCGTTTTGACCGCCTAGCTGACCTTGTGGAGCGGTAGCAACTCTTGGAGTTTGGCTTAGTATATCAGCAAAATTTGCGCGGTTGTATTTAAAACCATAGGTATTGACGTTTGCGATATTGTTGCCTTCTACGTCCATGGCTATCTGGTGGGCTTGTAGGCCTGAAACACCAGACCAAAGTGATCTCATCATGAGCTTATCCTTTTTCTCGTTTTAAAATTTTTTATGATCTTTCTAAAGCAAAAGATGTTCCAAAATTTATATCGGCAAAATGAGAAAAAGGTAAAAGAGAAATTTGGCGCTTTTAACGCCAAATTTATCCAAGTATCAACGCACCTACGACGCCACCGATGATTAGTGGGATGTTAAAAAATACAAATGTAGGCACGCAAGTATCATATATGTGGTTGTGCTCACCATCAGCATTTAGACCGCTCGTTGGCCCAAGTGTGCTGTCACTTGCTGGGCTTCCAGCGTCGCCTAGAGCCGCTGCTATACCAACTAGCAAGATGATAGCTGGCACGCCAAAGCCAAGACTAAGGCAAAGTGGCACGTAGATAGAGGCTAAGATAGGGATAGTGCCAAAGCTAGTGCCTATGCCCATCGTCACAAGAAGTCCGATAAGTAACATCAAAAGCGCTCCGCCTATCTTGCCGCCAGAGACCAAGCTAGCGTATTTTACAAGCTCATCTATACCGCCACTCTCTCTTAAAATGGTGCCATATCCCGCAGCAACAAGCATGATAAATGCGATAAAGCCCATCATAGCAAGGCCATTATCCATGATCTTATCTACTTTTTTATATTCTATTCCGCCAAAAACGACCATAACCAAAAGTCCAAGTAGCGCGCCAAGTGGCAAGAGCGAAGTGTAAATTTGAACGACAAAGGCGACAACCGCACCAGCTAAGACCGCCCACTCTTTTTTAGTCATCTCAAGGCTTTTTGCGCGCTCGATCTCATCAAGCTCGGCCTTTTCAAATTTAGATGTTTTATAAACGCGTTTTCTGCCGTAGACAAAAATAGCGATGATAAGGCCAACTAACATCGACGCACCGCCTATCCACATGACTGATGAGATATCTGATATGGTTGTGTTTATGCCGTTGTTTGCTAGCTCTTTTTTAAGGATATTGTGAAAAAGCAGACCAAAGCCAACGCTAAGGCTAACATAAGGCGCTTGAAGTCCAAATGTAAGAGCGCAAGCCACCGCACGTCTATCTATACCCATCTTATTCATAAGAGCAAGAAGTGGCGGGATCAAGATAGGTATGAAGGCTATATGAACTGGGATCAAGTTTTGAGACAAGCAAGCGATAAAGGCGATGGTTAGCGTAAAAATGACCTTATTTGAGCTAAGAAATTTACTCATTGCATTTATCAAAATGGCTGTTAAATTTGTATTTGCTATGGCAGCTGCAAGAGCACCTAGCAAGATATAGCTAAGCGAGGTTTCAAGGTTGCCTTGCATGCCGCTTATGAGGCTTTGAGTGGTCTCTTTTAGAGCTGTAAAAAAGCTATCTATTCCGCTTGTTAAGCCACTTTCAAATCCGCTAAAACCATGCTTATACATAACCCCAGCGACAAGCGCAGAAACGAGGATAGAAAGTAGGATGTTAAAGCGCAGCAAACATAGCACCGTCATCACCAAAATGCTAAAAACAACAGGGTTAAAGAGAAGCATGAGTGTCCTTTTTGTATGTTGGAAGAATTATACAAGCGTGGGGCTTATTAAATTTTAAAAAGAGTGGCTTAAGTGGGTATGTGTTAAGATTTTTGGCAAATTTTAAAAGGAAAAAGCGATGGATTTAGAGAAAATTTATAAGGACGCTGGGGCATATTTAGAGGGGCACTTTTTGCTAAGTAGCGGCAACCACTCGCAGTTTTATCTACAAAGTGCAAAGGTGCTTGAAGATCCAGCACTTGCGGCAAAGCTAGCAGATGAGCTTGCCGCTGTGATAGAGAAATTTGACATTAAATTTGATAGCGTTTGCTCGCCAGCACTTGGTGGAATTTTAGCTGGATATGAGCTAGCTCGCGCGGCGAAAAAGCGCTTTATATTTACAGAGCGCGTTGATAGGGTGATGAGCCTAAGGCGCGGCTTTGAAGTGAAAAAGGGCGAGAAATTTATAGTTTGTGAAGATATCATCACAACTGGTGGCTCAGCACTTGAGGCGGCTCGTGTCATAGAGAGCCTTGGGGGAGAGGTGGTTGGTTTTGCGGCACTTGCAAACCGCGGTTTTTGTAAGGTTGCAAATTTAGGCAATGAAGCTAAGGCAAATGCAAAACTGCCAAGTGATAAGCCATTTTTTGCTTTGGGGAATTTTGAATTTGAAATTTACGAGCCAGAGCACTGTCCGCTTTGTAAGAGTGGTAGCAAGGCTATTAAGCCTGGAAGCAGAGGCAACTAAATTTTATAAAATTTATCTCTTAAAGCTTAAAATAATAATATTTGTAACTTATTCGTTATTTTGGGCTTTGAGTAAATTTTCTCATCAAAATTTCTTTTTTTCCTTAAATTTTAAAAGTTAATTTATAATTAAGATTTGAATGTATAAAATGGCACGCAATTTTTAGGAGATCCCAAAATGCAAGGATGTGTGCTATGAAAATATCTACAAAGATAATTCTCACTTTTGTTTTCTCAGTTTTGCTTGTCAGCTGTTTGCTCATCTTTTTAAATAGCAAATTTTCAAGCGATCTAACTCAGTTTTTCACCCATAAGTCCTACGACGAGCTGGTAAATGCCAGAAAAGAAAATTTAAAAGATGACGTCGAGACGATCAATCAAATGATGCGTGAAATTTATAATGGCGGCAAAGAAAAAGGGCTAAGCGACGATGAGATAAAACAAGAAATTTTTAGAGTCGTCTCAAAGCTAAAATTCTTTAGCGACAAGACCGGCTATATCTTCATTTATGACTATGACGGCGTTGTTTTGATGCACCCTGAAAAGCCATCGCTTGTTGGTAAAAATTTAATCGGACTAAAAGATCCAAAAGGGCTACTTCTTATAAAAGAGCTCATCGAAAAGGCTAAACAAGGTGGCGGATTTGTCACATTTGGATGGGTGAAAAAAGAGGGGCAGGAGCCAGTGGAGAAGCTTGGCTACGCTGCAAATTTTGAGCCATATAAATGGATGCTAGGAAGTGGCGTATATGTCGATGACTTAGCGGACGAGACAGAAAAGACAAAGGCCGTGCTAAATGAGCAAAACAGCCAAAATACAAGAACATTTATCATCGCTTGCGCCCTGATTACGGTTGTTTTGATAGCTATCGTGTTATTTATCTTAAGTAGGGCGATCATCAGACCTATAAAAAATATCGTTGCAAATTTAACTGCGATGTCAGATGAGATAAAAAGTGGCAGAGGCGATCTTACTAAAAAGCTTGAAGTTAGTGGCAAAGATGAAATTTCAAACATCAAAAGCTCTATAAATGACCTAACAAGCGAGCTAAGATCTGTGATAGAGAGCGTTAAAGGCTTGGCGCATGAGAACTCTTCTATTGCCGAGCAACTCTCTTCAACATCAGCTCAAACTACAAATTTAACCAACAAATCTTCGCTAATCGTCACAGATACGACAAATATGGCAAAAAATATGTCAGAAGAGATAAAGAGCTCATTTGAAGAGGCTAAGAAGAGCAAAGAAAATCTTGAAAGAACCTGTCTATATATAAATGAAGTTTCAAACGATGTTTTGGGACTTAGCAAAAATGTCGATGAGGCTGCAAATAGCGAAATTTCACTAGCTAGCTCGATGAAAAGCCTAGCTGATCAAGCTAAAAATGTAAAAGATGTCTTAAATATCATCGATGACATCGCTGATCAGACAAATTTACTTGCTCTAAATGCCGCCATAGAAGCAGCGCGTGCAGGAGAGCATGGACGTGGCTTTGCAGTCGTGGCTGATGAGGTTAGACAGCTAGCTGAACGCACGCAAAATAGCCTAAGCGAGATAAATGCAACTATAAATTTAATCGTTGAAGCGATCTCAAACTCAAGCCATACCATCGGCGATAATGCTAAAAAAGCTGGTGAGCTTTGCAAAAAATCAGCCCAGATAAATGAAAAAATAGAAAATATGAACCAGCTAATGAACGAGACTGTTAGCTTAAATGAGACCTCTACGAGGGATTATATAGAGACTGGAAATAAGGTCGAAGAGCTGATAAAAGGCATCGTAAATATCGATGAAATTTCAAAACAAAACTCAAAAAGCATGGATGAAATCTCACTTGCAGCTGCTCATCTTTCAAAGATGACTGATAATCTAAACACTAGCCTTTCAAAATTTAGAACCTGATAAATTTAGCCAAATATTTGGCTAAATTTAACTTTATCTTTTAACTTCTTTGCTTAAGTAGCGAGCCGATTTTTTACTTTAAGCTTACGATCATGATGTAAATTTATGAAATAATTTTTATTTTGTGTTATTTAAGTCGGCATTTTGGCTTAAGAGATGAGATGACGTATGCAAGAGTATGATATTTTAGATGTTTTATCAAACAAAAAAGTCCTTTGCTTAGAGGATGAAGAGGCGATCTTGCGAAACATTTGCGCCTCGCTGGAGCTATTTTTCGCAGAGGTTAAAGGCGTCACAGACGGCTTTGATGCACTTGAGCTTGCTATGAGCGGGACGTATGATGTGCTAGTGCTTGATATCAGCGTGCCAAATATCGATGGTCTTGAGATCGCTAAAAAAGTAAGAGCTATCAATCAAAAAATCCCTATCGTGATCTTATCAAGCCACGTCGAGCAAGAGTATCTGTGGCGCGCGGTTGAGCTAAAGATCACAAGATATCTTGCAAAACCATACGATAAAAAATCTTTCATCAAAGCGCTTGAAGATGTGGCGTTTGAGCTAGTTGGGCGCACGCCAACCATCAGGCTAAATGACGAGCTTGAGTATGACTTTGGCAAAAAAGCGCTTTACGTAAATGGTCAAATTTCTCATCTAAGCAAGAGTGAGAGCAAGCTTTTGGAGTACTTTTTAAACAACAAAAACCAAACTATCACTTATGAGCAAATTTTTGACTACATCTGGGACTACGAGCAGCCGACAAAAGAGGCTATAAAGACGATCGTAAAAGAGCTTAGAAGAAAGCTTGGCAAAGATGTGATCAAAAATTTATACGGCGTGGGCTACCTTTGTGAGATATAAATTTCAGCTAATAGTCGGTGCTTTTATCTTTGTCTATCTGCTAGTTTCGGCACTTGTTTTAAATTTTTACAACGACCTAGCGATGAAAGACGCCAAAAGAGAGGCGCATTATGTGCTTGAGAGTATAAATTCTGTAAGAGAGTACATCTCAGGCGTGCAACGCCCGCTGATCGAGCAGTTAAAAGAGCAGGGTATCTTAAAAGAGGACTTTTTTGACGAGAGACTTCTATCATCTTCATATATAAGCCGTGAAATTTACAACATCCAAAAGAAAAAATACAACCTTGAATTTGACTACAAGCTAGTTGCTATCGCTCCGCTAAATAAAGCTCACCAGCCAAATGAATTTGAAGCGAGCGTCTTGCAAGGCTTTAAAGAAAATAAATTTCAAGAATTTGTAAGGATAATAAGAGATGAAAATGGCTCACAGCTATTTGTGGGTCTGCCTATAAAAAACCAAAGCCCGACCTGTCTAGCCTGTCATAGCAGCGCAAATGCCCCACAACAAATGCTAGAAAAATATGGCATGGAAGGCATAGAGATCCCAGACGTGAACGAAACGGTTGCGATGATCTCTTTTAAGATACCAATCCGCGCCATTTTTACCTACCACTTGCAAGAAGTCATCGTCATAATGAGTGCCATAACGCTTATATTTGGGCTATTTTTACTACTTGTTTATAAGATGCATAAGCGTGGCGAAGAGAGCAAAAGGCAGACTGAGCAGCTGATGATACATCAAAGCCGCCTAGCCTCTATGGGTGAGATGATAGGCAATATCTCGCACCAGTGGAAGCAGCCACTTGCCCAGATAAGCTCAGCTTTGATAAATTTAGAGCTTTATCAGGAGAGAAAAAAGCTTGATGAAGCGAAAATTTATGAGTTTATAGAAGAGACAAGCAAGCAGATAAATTTCATGTCAGAAACCGTTGATGACTTTAAAAATTTCTTTAGTCCAAATACATTGAGAAAAGAGTTTAAGGTGCTTGAAGTGATAAATCAAACGATAAAAATTTTAAACGCAACGCTTAAAAAGTATCAGATCGAAGTGCAGCTTGACGTGAGAGAAAATTTTGAGATATTTGCAAATTTCAATGAGATAATCCAAATTTTAATAAACATCATAAACAACGCAAAAGACGCATTTAAGCAGAGCTACACAAAGCCAAGAGTGATAAAGATAAGCGCCTTTTTAAAAGATGATCGCAAGAATTTATGCGTGCAAAATAACGCAGGGGCGATAAAAAATTCATTTTTAAAGGTCATCTTTGAGCCACACTTTAGCACAAAAGAGAGCGGTAGCGGGCTTGGGCTATATATGAGCAAGCTAATCGCTCGCAAAAATAACGCCATAATCTTTGCTAAAAATGTAGATGAAAACCACGTTGCATTTACAATTAGTTTCGAAAATTTATAATTTGTTAATTTTCCCCCTTTTCTGCCCTTTTTTGGTGTTAAGATTATCAGTATGAAATCATTTTGATTTTAGGATAAAAATTCAAAGGAGGAGACGTGAGAAACTTACACAAAGCCTTAGCAGGCTTACTCATGGGTGTTAGTATCTTTGCTTCACAAGCCTGTTGCGAAGAGCATAATATGCAGATGTCCGATAAAGCACGTGATGTTATCGCAAATCCTAAAGGCACACTGCAAAGTAGAGGTGTTGTCTCCTTGCAAGACTACGTCGTAGAAGAGCAAGAGATGTATAACTGGCTATTTAAAAACCACCCTATTTTTACAAAATATGGTGGCAAAACCGTCGGCAAAATGGTCGTTCATGACCGTGGCTTAGAGTGGCTTGCCGAGGGACATGGCTTTGATATGTCAAAGCTTAGTAAAAGAGATGGTGGTAAGGGCTATAGCTCTATGATGTATAGAATTCCAGCCACCTCATCACTTCAATTTCCTAATAAATTTGTAGGACCAGAAAAGTGCGGTGAGTGTCACCCAGCTCAGTATGAGGTCTGGAGCAGATCTCGCCACGCAACTACTATGCGCTTCCCTGGCGAGCACCCAGAGGTTAATAACAACCTAACTGAGCCAGTATTTGACAAAGATACCGCTTCTATCCTTCCAAAAGGTATCACTCCAGATGTCATCTACGCAACCGTTGGTCACTTAAGAACTAAGATGGGCTACGTCGATGCATGGCTACTTCGCGGTACTTACTACGTTGAGGGCGGTTTGCTACGAGATGGCACAGGTCAGATCGTAGCTGGCGGTAACCAATGGCAAAGAACATGGGCGTTAAATTTAGACGACGCAACTGTTAAAAAGATAAAAGAGCTCGTCCCAGAATTTCCTGGCACGCTTGAAGAGTATGGCGATAATGGCGGATATGTTAGAGGTCTTGCCTCATACGCCGCAAAACATAAAAAGTCGATGTTTTTCCAAGCAAACTCATCATATTGTGAGGTTTGCCACCCAGTTAAATTTGACTTTAAGTCAAAAGCAGAATTTTACGCAGCACTTGGTAATGCCAAAGAGCTTCAAAAACACACTATCTCAAAAGGCGTAAGCTGTGAGGAGTGCCACGGAGCTGGCGGTCACCTTGATGGAGCTACAAATTTTAGAACATCAAACTGCGAACGCTGTCACCAAAGATTTAACTTTAGCCCAGATCTAATGCGAGCCAATCCGCTTAACAACGGCAAGCTTGATCTCTCACTTAGCTCTAAATTTAAATCAATGGGACCAGGATGCGGTTCTGAGGGATCACAATCATACTTTACCGCTCACTACGATAAAGGCATGAGATGCGTCACTTGCCACGATCCACACGACAACACAGGTAACGTTGTAGGCGATAAGAGTGTAACTGGAATGAACTACAACCCAGATCAAGGCTATCTAAGTGCGTTCTACACTAAACCAAAGATCAAAAAAGATTGTAAAGATTGTCACGAGACTCAAGCATATATCGCATCAAAGGCAGATACTCACAAAAACAACACTTGTGCATCTTGCCACATGCCATTTATGATGAGCTGCGAGAATTTCTACGCTGTTCAGTTCCAAGACAACGCTGGCTTTGATACTCAAAGACGCTCTCACATCTGGAAGATCATGGTCGATCCAAAAGAGAAATCTCTTGTCCCAGGCGACGCTGCTAAAGGTCCAAGAGATGCTAAAGATTGGCACTTTGAGAGAGATAAAAATGGCCACAACTATGTTGATTTGATGTGGGCATGCGCTAGAACATCTTGGGCTGATAAAGATATGAAAGATAATAAAGGCTGCCATAGCCCAGTGCTATCTGAGCTAAAACCAACACTTCATTTTAAAAACCAAAAACAAGTTTATGATGAGGTTATGGGATGGCAAACTCCAGTTAAAAATGAATTCTCAGAGGTCAAAATAGGCATCGAAGGAATTTACTCACTACTAGAGACTAAAAAGCTAGATCCAAGTGATAAAGCAAGAGTTTATGAGCTTGTCCAAAACGCTCAAGAGATCATCGATATGGTCGAAAAAGATGGTTCGTGGGGTATGCACGGATTTAAATTTACTAAACAAAGACTAGATGCATCTAAAGAGTATATAAAAGAAGCTCAGAGAATTCTAAACAAAAATTTATAGCATTTAGGGGCTAGTTTTAGCCCCTTTAATCTTAAGGGTTTGAAATGAAAAATGCGTTTTTAAAATGTTCGCTACTTCTTAGCCTAAGCGTGGCTAGCATCTTGGCAAATGTCGATACAAACGACTCTTACGCCATAGGCGCAACAAGCGGTGGATATGTTTTAAAAGGACTGCTAGATCAAAAGCAACTAGGTGTTGGCTATGACGCTGATGCAGTGATAAAAGGCTTTAGCGACGCGCTAAAGAGCGAGCTAAAACTAAGTGATGACGAGATAGCAAAGCTACTAAACAAAAGAGCTG
Organism: Campylobacter concisus; assembly: GCF_902460675.1. GTDB lineage: Bacteria > Campylobacterota > Campylobacteria > Campylobacterales > Campylobacteraceae > Campylobacter_A > Campylobacter_A concisus_AJ. Next base: position 438,927 of record NZ_CABPUQ010000001.1, read on the forward strand.
AAAGCTTAGATAAGATAGTAAAAGAAAAAGAGGCTGCCAAGCTAAAAGAGAATTTAGCCCAAGGCAAAGCCTATATGGAAAAAAATGCAAAAAATAAAAATGTAAAAACAACAAAATCAAATTTACAATATGAGATCATAAAAAGTAGCTCAAAAGGGGCTATTCCAAAGCCTGAGAGCATCATCATAGTAAATTATAAAGCAAGCTTTGCTGGTGGCAAGGTCTTTGACGAGACAAAAGAGGCTCCAGCTCATCTTTCGATGCTAAATTTGATCCCTGGACTTGAAGAGGGTCTAATGCTTATGAAAGAGGGAGAGAAGTTTAAATTTGTCATCCCGCCTGAGCTTGCATACGGCGATAGCGGCATGGAGGGGATACCTGGAGGCGAGACTATCGTTTTTGAGATAGAGCTTATTAAGGTCTTAAAGCCTGGCGAACTAGCTGAGGCGGCAAGAAAAATTCATGAAAAAGAGCAAAATGAGGGCATTAAAAAGCCTCATTAAGGCATAAATGGAGTTAAAAATGCAAAATCAAAATAGCAGAAGAGCCTTCTTTAAACGCATGGCAGTTGTGGCTGCTGGTGCTAGCGTGGCAAGTAGTGGTTTTGCTTTTAAGAGTGAAGAGAGTGCGAAAAAACCACATTTTGGCATGATATTTGACCAAAACAAATGCGTTGGCTGCACGGACTGTGAAGTGGCATGCAAAAAGGTAAATTTAGTCCCAAAAGGACAGATGAGACTTTTTGTAGAGGATAAGACTGATCCAAAGAATTTGCTTGATAAAAGATATGTAAGAGTGTCTTGTCAGCAGTGTGAGGATGCGCCTTGCGTGGCTGTTTGCCCAACAAAAGCCTGTCACAAGGACATAAAAACTGGCATCCAAACTACAAATATAGATGACTGCATCGCCTGTAAATACTGCATCGTAGCCTGTCCTTACGACGTGAGATATATCGATAAGTTTAGTCACTCAGCCCAAAGCTGTAACTTCTGCATAGATACAAATTTAAAGGATAAAAAAGATCCAGCCTGCGTTGAGGCATGCAGATATGAGGCTTTGGTATTTGGCGATTTAAACGATGAGAGCTCACACATTAGCCAGTTACTAGCTGTCAAAGATAGCATAAGGCTAAGAGCAGAACTTGGCACAAAACCAAGCCTTAGATATATTCCTAAAGTAAAAGCGGGGGTGTAAGATGGATGGTGCATTAAATTTCACTGCGACATTTTCGCACGGAGTTGAGTGGGGCTGGCCGATCGCTGTTTATCTTCTGCTAGCTGGTATGAGTGGCGGAGCGCTAATAGCTGCCATACTTCTAAAGCACTACAAAAGGCAAGAGAGCTTTAGCCCATTTTTCAAGGCTGCTTCGCTTTTAGCCTTTGTTAGCATCATGCTTGGTATGGTTTGCTTGATAGCTGACCTTGAAAAGCCACTTTTGTTTTGGAAAATTTTGATTAATTACAACTTCACATCAGTTATGTCTATCGGTGTAGCCGGACTTTGTGTCTTTATACCGCTTAGCTTTTTGATGTGTCTATACGCCTTTGGCGCGGAGTTAAAGTCATTTTGTGGCTTTTTTGATGGCGTGATGAAAATTTTATTGCCACTTTATCCGCTCTTAAGTGCGCTTTGCCTGCTTTTTGCGGTTATCATTTGCGCATATACAGGCTTTTTGATCTCGGTGCTTATTAGATTTCCACTTTTAAACACCGCTGTTTTACCAGCGCTTTTCATAGCTTCAGGACTAAGTGCTGGCATAAGTGGTAGCAGCTTGATAGCGGCACTATTTTTCAAAGAAGATCCACACTCAAGCGACCTTGGCTCGCTTCATGGCGTGGAGTTTTACGTCTTATGCGCTGAAATTTTACTCATTTTAATGCTTTTTGTCTCGCTTTTGCTTGGTTCAAGCTATCAGCAAGGCGCGGCAGTTGCATTTTATAGTGGAATTTGGGCAAATTTCTTTTGGCTTGGGGTTGTTTTAGTTGGCTTTGTCTTGCCTCTTGTTTTAAATTTCGCACTTGGCAAGATGAAATTTAGCTTCTACCTTGGCTCATTTGCAGCAGTCGTTGGCGTTTTATTGCTTAGGGTTTTTATACTTTATGCAGGACAGACTTATAGCATTTAAGGCTTAAGGGCAGGTGATGAAAATTTTAAATATTTATCGCTTGTCTTTAATATTATTATTTATCCTTGCTTTTGGTGCAGGGGCGGCGACCTTTTTGGAAAATTTTTATGACACACAGACGGCTAGAGTGCTTGTTTATGAAGCGCTCTGGTACGAGTGCGTCATGGCAGCTTGTGCCATTTGCTTAGCCATTAGCATCGTAAAAACCAAGATGTATAAGAAATTTGGCGCATTTTTGATACATCTTGCTTTTATTGTTATCTTCATCGGTGCTGCGCTTACAAGATACTTTGGCGAAGAGGGTGTATTGCATCTTAGAGTGGGCGAGAGCGGCAACTATATGCAAAGTACAAAGCCATATTTGAGAGTGCAAATTTCAAATGAAAGTTTTGAATATCCACTAAGACTTAGTCTGCTTGACAAAAACGACTTTCGCTTTAAAAAAGATATAAATGGCAAAGAATTTGATATAAAGATAACTGGCTACAAAAAAGATGAGAAAAACGCTCCAGCCACGCTTAGCATAGAGGCTGGCTTTGCTAATGAAAAGAGCAAAACCGCCAAGCTAAAAGGTGGCGCTGGATATGATCTTGAGCCTAGCATTTTAAGCTTTGACGGGCAAGAGGCGAAATTTTACTTTAGCTCACGAGCGATAAATTTACCTTTTTCGCTAAAACTTGAGGAATTTATCCTAGAGCGCTACGCAGGGCTAAATAGCCCATCATCTTACACGAGCAAAGTAAGCATCGCAGGCAGCGAGCATGAAATTTCGCTAAATCACCCACTTACGCTGGACGGGTATAAAATTTTTCAGTCATCATACGACGCTGACGAGCTTGGAAGCGCCTTTGAGATCAGCTTTGATCCTGGTAAAGTGCCAACTTACATCGGATATTTTCTGCTTTGTCTTGGCTTTGTGGGAAATTTATTTAGCAAAAAGAGCCGATTTTTTAGACTTTGTAACTTCATAAAAGGCACTCAGTTTGCATTTTTAGCCCTGCTTTTACTAAATGCCACGCCAAATTTTGCAAGCGATGAAGCCATAAATTTTAAAGCTCATGCAGATAAATTTGCCAAAATTTTAGTTCAAACTGATAGCAGGATCGCCCCAGCTAGCTCTTACACAAGGGCAGTAATAAGCAAAATTTCAACCAAAACTACGCTATTTGGGCTTAGTAGTGATGAGCTCATGCTCTCTTTTGCCATCTCGCCACAAGAGTGGATGGATAAAAGGATGGTAAAGATCACAAGTGAGCGTGTGGGCGAGCTTCTTGGAGTTGGTGAGAAATTTGCTAGCTTTAATGACGTTTTTAACGAAAATGGCGAGTATAAGCTGGCTAAATTTGTAGAGGCTGCAAATGAAAAATCCGCCTCAAAAAGAGATAAATTTGATAACGACGTCATTAAATTTGACGAGAGGCTAAATGTCTTATACCTTGCGCTAAAGGGCGAAATTTTAAAATTTATCCCCGCTAAAAATGGTGATACTATCACGTGGCTAGGCGTAAATGAAGCCTTTAGCAAAGATGAAATTTCAAACGAGTTTAAAAGCGTTTTAGGCGCTTACATAGAAAATTTAAGCCTTTGCGTAAAAAGTGGCGAGTGTGCGGGCGCCAATAGAAGCTTGGAGCAAATATCAAGCTATCAAAGAAGCACTCTAGGCTCTCTTGCGCCAAGCGAGGCAAAGGTCGGCCTTGAAGTGCTTTATAACCAAATGGAGATATTTAAATTTCTTATCTATTTTTACATAATCCTAGCTCTTGCTTCGCTCGCTCTTGGCTTTTATAGGCTATTTTTTGGGAGGAAATTTAGATTTGAAAGAGCGATTAGCCTTGCGTTTTTTACTGCGTTTATAGTGCATGCTCTAAATTTAGCCCTACGCGCCTACATCTCAGGTCACGCACCTTGGAGTGATGCTTATGAGAGTTTGGTCTATATCTCGCTTATAAGCGTGCTAGCTGGAGTGCTATTTTTCAAGCATCAAAGCTTCGCACTAGGCGCTGCTTCGCTCTTTGCAAGTGTTAGCTTGCTGGTTGCTCATCTAAATTTTATAAACCCTCAGATAACAAATTTAGTCCCAGTTTTAAAGTCATTTTGGCTTAGCGTGCATGTAAGCGTCATCACAGCAAGCTACGGCTTTTTGGGCTTTGGCTTTGTGCTAGGGCTTGTGGGACTTATATTGATGGCTCTAAAAAATGACAAAAATGAGCAAAAACTTAGCGAGCAGATAAGATACCTCGCCGCCACCGACGAGCTAAGCCTCATCATAGGTCTTAGCTTGCTAACTATCGGAAATTTCTTAGGCGGCGTCTGGGCGAATGAGAGCTGGGGCAGATACTGGGGCTGGGACAGCAAAGAGAGCTGGTCATACATCACGATCATCGTCTATGCCATAGTGCTTCACTTAAGATTTATACCAAAGCTAAAGGGCGTTTTCGCCTTTTTAACAGCTAGCGTGCTATCATTTGCTTCGGTACTTTTTACATATTTTGGAGTAAATTTCTACCTTAGTGGGCTTCACTCATACGCAAATGGTGAGAGCTTTGGCATCTCAGGGCTAATATACTTGATCTTAGCGGCTCTTGCCTTGCTGATCGCCCTAGCTTATCGTGGCAGAGATATAAAAGTAGTTTAGGAGATATGATGAAGAGTTTGGTTTTACTGGCTGCTAGTTTGTGCGTTTTAAATGCTGGCTACATCAAAGAGGCTTTAAACGCAAAAGATGACCACAACAAACTAGCGCAAATTTATGAAGATGCTTGCGACAAAGAGAAAAAGGCATCAGGCTGCTACAACCTAGCTGTGCTTTACAGCAGGGGTGATGGCAACGTCAAAAAGGACGAGGCAAAGGCGGCTATGCTTTATGAAAAGGCTTGCTATCAAAATTTCTCTATGGCTTGCAGCAACCTTGGCTATGTATATGAAAAGGGCAAAGGCGTAGAAAAAGACCTAGCAAAAGCAGTTAAATTTTATGAAAAAGCATGCAGCGACAACGAAGGCTGCACCGAGCTTGGCTTGCTTTATGCAAATGGCACTGGCGTGAGAAAAGATCTAAAAAAGGCAAAAGAGCTCTATGAAAAGGCTTGCAAAGCAGGTGATGGCATGGGATGTAGCAACCTTGGCTACCTATACGCTCAGGGCGAGGGCGTCGAGAAAGACTACGCAAAAGCTAAAACATACTACGAAATGGCCTGCGCAAACGAAGCTGGCATAGGATGTGACAACCTTGGCTTTTTATATGTTTATGGGCAAGGCGTTGATCAAAACCTTACAAAAGCGACAAAGCTTTACGAGCAAGCGTGCATATACGCCTATGAAAAGGGCTGCAACAACTACGCTATCATGCTAGCTGAGGGCAAAGGCGTGAAAGAAGATGTGGAAAAAGCACGTGAAATTTTCACTAAAAGCTGTAAAAATGGCCTAAAAGAGGCGTGCGAGAATTTGGAAATTTTAGGAAAGCATTGATGAGTTTTAAAAACTGGGGCAATAAAGAGGCAAGCCTTGAAGCGCTATATCTGCTTGATAACGCTTTGACGGAGCCTGATGAGGAGCACTTAAGGCTCATTTCTAAAAAAGAGGATGAAAATAGCCTAAGATACGTGGTAGATAACGGGCAGGGCGATTTGCTAGATGTGATATTTACGCGTGAAGCGGTGCTTGTTAGAGGGTTTGATCATGAAAATGAGCTAAATTCGCTAAGTGCTGGCAAAAGCGTGATAGAGCAAATTTATAGTGGCGAGGCTGCTAAATTTCGCTCTTACTTCTTGCCAGATGAGATAGAGCAGACGACCTTTTTTATCTGGTATGACGGGGTGGAGCATCAAAATTTAGTCGGTGGCAACAACGGTGGACGCTGGCTGCTTGGGTATGCATTTGATGAGTTTGATAAATTTAGCGAGTTTGTAAAGGGCTGTTACGAGATAGAATTTGATGATGAGATGTTAAAAAAGCTCTATGAAAAGGGCGAGTTAGAAAAAGAGAAACTAAAGGAGATAAGATGAAATTTATAGCTTTATTGTTTGGCGCAGTTTTTGCCTTGTGGGCTGGAAATTTGACGAGTGAGGCAAACATAAACGCCTATAAAGGGGCAAAAGAGCGCATCGAGCTACCAAAGGATGCAAGATGTGCGGTGTGTGGCATGCCTATAAAAAACAAGCAGTGGGCGACGCTTATCAAAGCTGGTGGCAAGGATTATTACTTTGACGGCGTAAAAGATATGGCGCACTTTTACTTTGCAGACGAGGTGGCGAAAGAAGCTTATGTGAGTGATTATTACACGCTTGAAAAGCTTGATGCAAAAGAGGCGTTTTACGTTCATGGCTCAAACGTTTTTGGACCGATGGGCGAGGAGTTTATCCCGTTTAAAGACGAAGCAAAGGCAAATAGCTTTATGAAAGATCACGCTGGCAAAGGTGTCATAAAATTTGACGAGATAAAGACATTTATCGGTAAATAAAGTGAAATTTCTGGCATTTTTGGCGTTATTTTTTGGACTCTCTTATACGCTTTTAGCGGCGCACTACCTTAGCTTTGACCACAAAGCAAAGCAAGATGAGCTAAGAGAAATTTCAAAGATAACAAGGGCAAATTTAGCTTCTAGCTTTAGTCTAAAAGAGCAAAAGGACTTTGTCTATGATAAGTAGAAATTTCATAAACTACGCTGTGATCCTGCTTTTTAAAGACAAAAAGGATCATCTCTTTAGCTTTTGCCTCTTTGCGCTCATTATCTTTGTGCTAAGCTCGGTGCTTTTCATCTCTGGCTCTATCCAGCATGATCTCATAAGCTTAGTAAAAGATAGATCAAGCATCGTTGTTAGCGCCTTTCGTGCTGGTAAAAACGACCTTATGCACCCTGGCTACATCTACGATATCTCAAAGATCGATGGCGTGGCCGATGTTAGAGGCGTGGCGGATGGAGAGTACTACTTCGTGCAAAAGCGCGTCTGGTTTCATCTATATGAGGATGATAGCTTGAAAGAGGACGAGATGATCGTTGGCGAGGGCGTAAAAGCTGCTATGAACGAGCTTTATTACGATGAGAGCTTTAACTTCTTAACAGAAGAGCGCATGATACCAGTAAAGATAGTAAAAACCATGCCAAAACAAAGCGCTCTTATCTCAAATAACGCGATATTTTTGCATCCAAAAACGCTAAGGGCTATTTTAAATTTAAAAGATGAAGAATACACAAAGCTCTATGTCGATGTGCCAAATAGCGAAGAGATCAGTCAAGTGGCTTTAAAGATAGAGAATTTATATCCAAACTCATTTGCCATTAGCATAGAAGACGAGGTAGCAAACATTAGGCATCTTTACTACTATAAGGGCGGAATTTTTATGAGCATCTATGTTAGCGTTATGCTAATATTTTTCGTTCTACTTAAAAATCAAATTTCACTTGCTTATGGCAACAAAAAGCGTGAGATAGCCATTTTGCGAAGTATCGGCTTTAGTATAAAAGAGATCATATTTTTAAAATTTATACAAAATTTCATCGTTAGCGTTAGCGCCTTTTTGCTTGGCGTTATGTTAGCTTACCTCTTTGTATTTGTTCTAAATGCTCCATTTTTAAAGGGGATATTTTTAGGTGATGAGCTTTTAAATTTTACAAATTTCACGCCTATTTTGGAGTTTGATAAGCTCTTTTTGATCTTTGTCTTTGGCGTCATACCATTTTTGGCATTTGTGCTTATCCCATCGTGGCGTGTGGCGTGTGGCGACATAAATGAGGGGCTAAAATGATAAATATAAGAGGCGTTAGCCTAGTCTATAACCAAGGCAAACAAAATGAGTTTTGCGCTCTAAAAAATATAAATTTAGATGTTAGTAACGGCGAGTTAGTGATACTAAAAGGCGTTAGCGGAAGTGGCAAAAGCACCCTACTCTCGCTCATAGCCCTACTTCAAAAGCCAACTAGCGGAGAGATTTTGATAGACGGCACTAACATCGCAAAGCTGCCTGACGCATTTTGCTCAGAGTTTAGACACAAAAGGCTTGGGCTTGTCTTTCAAAATTTTAACCTCATCGAGGGCTTAAGCGTCTATGAAAATTTGTTAGCTCCGTTTGCTCTAACAAATTTTAAGGCAAATGTGCGTGAAGAGATGATAAAAAAGGCTCTTGAGCTTGCAAATATCTCACACAAAAGAGATGAAAATGTATCAAATTTAAGCGGTGGCGAGCGCCAAAGATGTGCGGTGGCTAGGGCTTTGTCAATGGACGCTGATATCATTTTGGCTGATGAGCCAACGGCAAATTTAGATAGGCAAAATGCGCGTGCATTTTTAGGATTACTAGAGTCTTTTAAAGCTCTAAAAAAGAGTGTTATTGTAGCCACTCACGATAGCATTTTTGACGAGCTGGGTGCCACAGATAGGACTCTTAGCCTACAAAACGGAGAGATAGTATGAGCGTATTTTTATCAAACGCCGTTATCGCCTTTTTGTTAGCGGAGTTTGTGCTGTTAGTTTTGATGAGCATTTCGCTATTTTACGTCGTAAGGATCGTGAAGTCGTGGGACTATAACGCGCTAACATCGCTTCAATACTCCCTTGAAAAGCAAAACTACCTTGTAAATACGATATTGCTCTTTAGCGTCTGCGCAAAGATTGTTTTGTTTATATTTTTCGCACTTTGTCTAAATGAGCTCTCTGACATCGTGCCAGGGGCTATGTGCTCAGCTGGCGTGATCGGCTCAAATAAATTTGGTGGCATCTTGATGCTCACTAAAATTTTGCTCATCTTTGGGCTTGGTATCTGGCTAGTTGTAAACAAGCTTGACTTGCAAGCTCTAAATTTCCCATATCTAAAGAAAAAATACGCCATTTTCATCTGCCTTTTTGTGATGATACTAATAGAGCTTGGCATAGAAATTTCGTTTTTTTATAACATCCCGCTAAAAGTGCCAGTCTTTTGCTGCTCTGTCACTTTTCAAGCTCCAAAGCTCCCTTTTGGCTATACAAATTTTGGCTTAGTGAGCGTATTTTTCGTGCTATTTTTTGCCATTTTGGCGCTAAATTTCTTAAAGCAAAGCATGGCAAGCTTTGTGGCAAATTTGCTATTTTTGGTGCTTAGCTACTACGCCATCACCTACTTTTTTGGTCTTTACGTTTATGAGCAGCCAAATCACAAGTGCCCATACTGCATGCTAAGAAGCAACTATTTTTACGTTGGCTACCTCATCTGGGGCAGTTTATTTTTGGGCGTTTTTTACGGCCTTATGCCATATCTTGTGGAGATCATCACAAAGACAAACTACTCGCACAAGCTTAAATTTTCATCGATCTGGCTGAGTGTTTGCGTGCTGATCTGCTCGCTTTACGTGCTCAAATACTATTTGTTAAGAGGATTTTTATTTTGATAAAGCAAATTTTTTCTCTTTGTTTGTTGGCTCTAGTCTTAGCTGTGCTTGCCTATAATGCCGACATAAGCGACGATAAAATTTTAGTTTCACATAGTGACAAATCAGAGCCGATCGAGGTGCTCACGTCAAATAAATATATATGTTATGAGAGTAGAACGCTCATCGCTGATAACAACGACACAGCCCAGGCGATCATGCCAAATGGCGACATCTACTTCTTTAACGACATCACAAATTCTTTCATCTGGTATATGGCGCAAAAGAGCAAAGATAAGATCAAGTTATATGTCTATTCAAGAGATACAAACCGCTACATCCCAGCGCAAAATGCCTGGTACTCGAGGGTTGATATTACGCCGATGGGATACGGCATAGGGGCGTATGAGTTTCACACTTACGGCATATGCGACAACTACTTTAAAGAGGTCTTGCTCTATGCAGCACGTGGCGAAACGCTGCTAAATCCATACATAAACATCCTACTTTCAGAAAATAAGATATAAATTTATGAAGCTCTAAATTTGCTAGAACCCTGTTGGATTATTTTTAGTATTAAAGGTCTTTTTCGTTTAACTTTTTATAAACGTCACACCCTGGTTGAAGCCCTAATTCGCAAGCTTTATAAAAATATTCTTTTGCTATGTGGTAGTCTTGTTTTGCGCCTTTGCCTTTTAGATAAAAAGCTCCTAAATTAAAACAACCGCGATTGTATCCATTATCGCAAGCTTTTTCATATAATTCTAGGGATTTACTGTAGTCTTGCTCTACACCTTGACCGTTTTCATATAAAATTCCTAAATTAGAGCAACTATCATTAACTCCATCGTCACAAGCTTGTTTGTATAGATCAGCCGCTCTATAATAGTCTTGTTTCACACCTTGGCCATTATTGTATGAAATTCCTAAGTTGTAACAACTCATACTGTATCTGTCATTGCAAGCTTTTTGCCATAATTGAGCTGCCTTATAATAGTCTTGCTCTACACCCAGACCATTTACATATAAAACTCCCAAATTGTGGTAGGCTTGGGCGATATTGCCATCGCAAGCTTTTTCATATAGTTTGATAGCTTTGGTATAGTCCTGCTCTACCCCTTGTCCTCTTTCATAAAAATTACCTAGATTATAGCAGCCATTAGCATATCCGCCATCACAAGCTTGTTTATATAGATTGGCCGCTTTATAGTAGTCCTGCTTTAGATATTTGCCTTCTTCGTATAAATTTCCTAAATTAAAACAACCTATAGCATTTTTACCGTCACAAGATTTATTGTATAGCTCTATGGCTTTGTTATAGTTTTGTTCTACACCTTGGTTTTTTATATATAAAACACCTAGATTGGAACAGCTTAGTGCATGTCCATTATTGCAAGCTTCCTCGTATAATCTAGCCGCCTTATTGTGGTCTTGCTCTACACCTTGACCATCCTCATATAAAAGCCCTAAATTATAACAACCAATACTATATTTGGCATCACAAACTTTTTGCCACAATTGAGCAGTTTTATAGTAGTCTTGTGTAGTGCCTTGACCGTTATAGTATAAAAATCCTAAGTTATAACAAGCTTGAATAATTTCACCATTACAAGCCTTTTCGTATAATTTAGCTGCTTTATTGTAGTCTTGTTTTACACCCTGGCCATTTATATACAAAAGTCCTAAATTATAGCAATTGCCATTATTTCCATCATTACAAGTTTTAGTAAATATCTCGACTGCTTTGTTGTAGTCACCTTTGCTGTAAGCCTCAAGTCCAAGTTCTACTAGATCCTTGGAGAATCCAATAGTTAGTAAGATTGTGTATAAAAGAACAGCCTTTTTCATTTTTTCTCCATTTTTGTAAATTTGTAGTTATTGTGGTTTGGCTTGCCTCTTTGTTAGAGAAACAAGCCTGATGTTAGTATCTAACGTTATTAACTTTTAAAAAGTCTCTTAGGTCTTCGTATTCGCTGTTTTCAAAGTAGCGCCATTTGCCAGGCTTTAGCATATCAAGACTAACGCGCCCAAAACTAACACGTTTTAGATCCATCACTTCAAGGTCAAAGTAGCCAAAGAAGCGGCGAAGCTCCCTATTTTGACCCTCATTTATGATGACCTTTAGTTTTGTATAGCCACCACTTGAGCCAAAGACTTTGTAGGCTAGAAATGGCTTAAATTCCATTGATTTTATAGTAGTTTTTGCGTGAGCGCCTTTGGTGGCGTCCTTGGCAAAAAAGCCATTTGTCATTGCCTCTATCACCTCTTTTGTCACCTCACCTTTTACCTTTAGGTAGTATTCGCGCTCTAAGTCGCTATTCATTAGCGCTGTGGCGATCGCTGGGGCGTCAGTTAGTAAAAGTAGCCCCTCGCTTGCGTAGTCTAAGCGTCCCACACTAACAAATTTGGCAAATTTCTTATCTAATGTGTCGTAGATCGTCTTTCGTCCGCGGTCATCTTTTTTACTAACTAGCTCGCCCTTTTGTTTGTGATAAACGATAACGGTAAATTCTTTTTTTAGCTTTATCAAACGCCCATTTATGCGCACTTTATCATCTTCATCCACACTTGTAGCAAGGTCGCTAACCACACGCCCTGCTATGCTAACCTTGCCAGCTTTTATCAGCTCATCTGCCTCACGGCGTGAGTAGTTTGTGTTATGTGAGATAAATTTATTTAGTCTTGTTTTTTCCATTTTATAGTCCTAAATTTGCAAGGTCATGGATGTGTAAAACACCCACAGGCACGCCATTTTCTACGACAGCTAGAAGCTGAATTTTATACTTTTCTATGAGGGCTAACGCATCTACGGCTAACATCTCTTTGTCGTTTATCTCTTTTGGATGCAAGGTTGCAAATTTTATCGCTGGCTCTTCTAGGTCAAAGTCCTCTCGCATAAGTGCACGTCTAAGGTCACCGTCGCTTAAAATAGCATCTAACACACCATCTTTATCGACGATTAGGACTGTGCCAAGTTTACCGTGTGTCATAGTATCGATTGCTTTTTCTAGGCTCGCATTCCAGCGAACTATCGGTAAATTTTCGCTTCTCATCACATCTTTGACCTTTAAAAATAGCCTCTTTCCAAGGCTACCACCTGGATGAAAATTTGCAAAGTCCTCTTTTTTAAAGCCTCGCCTTTGCATCAAACAAACAGCCAACGCATCGCCAAGAGCTAGCGTTAGTGTGGTTGATGCTGTTGGAGCGGCATTTAGTGGGCAGGCCTCTTTCTCTACATCTATGCTAATAAATGCATCGCTAAATTTACCAAGCGAGCTTGTTTTACTTCTTGCCATTGCGACGATCTTTACGCCAAAGCGCTTTACGTGAGGTAAAATTTTTATAAGCTCATCGCTTTCGCCACTAAAGCTAATGGCTAACAAAACATCGTCCTTTTCTATCATGCCTAGATCTCCATGCATGGCCTCTGTCGGATGTAAGAAAAAGCTTGGCGTGCCAGTACTTGCAAGCGTAGCAGCGATCTTTGCACCTACATGACCGCTCTTGCCTACGCCTGTGACTATGACCTTGCCCTTTGCGTTATATATCAAATTTACAGCATCTTCTATCTCTACGCTTTTAGCGTGTCTTAAAAGCTCGTTTGCTTCTATCTCTAAGACTCTAGCGGCGATTTGGTTCATTGTCTGCATAAATTTCCCTTACATTAGATAGATGATCGGCACGATAGTTGGGTACTTTTTGACCTTTCTAAAGATGTGCTTTCTGATCACTTGACGCACTTGTGACTCGAGTAGTCTGCTATCTTTCAAAAGCTCCTCTTTGACGTTGCTTAGGTATTGTTCTAGCACGCCCTCCATCTCTTTTCTAAACTCAGCGTCTTGCTTGTCACCCACAAGGCCGTAGCTGATGACGCGAGGCTTGTTGATGAGTTTTGCGCCGTGACGTGAAATTTGAGCAATTATCATGACGACACCTGCTTCAGCGAGATTTTGTCTGTCGATCACGACGTCGTCTGCTATCTGTTTATTTATTTGATTATCTATGAAGACTTTACCAGTTTTTACAGTTTTTACACGTTTTAGGTACTTTTGACAAACCTCCATCTGATCGCCGTCGCTCATTAGATAGATATTTCTCTCATCCACACCACAGCTAATGGCCGTCTCTTTGTGCTTTGCGATGTGGTTGTACTCGCCATGCACCGGCAAGAAAAATTTTGGTTTTATGAGGCGAAGCATCAGCTTTTGCTCTTCTTGCGCTGCGTGGCCGCTGACGTGGATCTCGCTAAAGTCTTGATAAGCGACGCTCGCACCTGATTTTAGTAAGAAATTTAGCACCGTTGAGACGCTGTTTTCGTTGCCGGGGATCGCTTTTGAGCTGATTATGATCTGATCGGTCGGCTTTATCTTTATATATTTGTGCTCATCTGTCGCCATGCGGTAAAGCGCACTCATAGTCTCACCCTGAGAGCCAGTAGTTACGATAAGCACCTCGTCATCTTTAAATTTACCAACCTCGTTTGCATCGATAAAAATTTTCTTATCGAGCTTGATGTAGCCAAGCTCCATAGCAGTGTATAAATTTCTCTCCATTGATCTGCCGATGACACAGACTTTGCGGTTGTATTTTAAGCCCCACTCGATCGCTTGATAGACGCGGTGGATGTTTGAGCTAAATGTGCTCATTATGACGCGGCCTTTTGCTTTTGAAAATATCGCGTCAAAGGTCTTGCCAACGCTGCTTTCGCTCTTCGTAAAGCCCTCTTTGTAGCTGTTTGTGCTATCGCTTAATAGACAAAGCACGCCACGCTCGCCATAATACGCTAGTCTGCCAAGGTCTGTTGGGTAGCCATCTATCGGCGTGTGGTCGATCTTGAAGTCGCCTGTGTGGATGATAGTGCCAGCCTTTGTCGTGATCGCAAGTGCTGAGGCGTCGATGATAGAGTGAGTTATATGTATCCACTCGACCTCAAAGTCACCTATGAGATATGGTTTTCTTTTTTCGACTGATCTAAAGAGTGAGCGCTCTTGTTTTAGTCCGTGCTCTTCAAATTTATTATTTATCATGCCAAGCGGTAACGGTGTGGCGTAGATAGGAAATTTAAACTCTTTGTAAAAATAAGGCACCGCGCCGATGTGATCCTCATGTGCGTGCGTGATGATGACGCCTTTTATCTTATCTTTTATCTTGCGAACGTAGTCAAAGTCTGGGATGAGGATATCCACGCCGTGCATGCTCTCGCTTGGAAAGCTCATGCCGATATCAACGATGATAGCGCTAGTTTCGGTCTCAAAGACGGTCATATTGCCGCCGATCTCACCAAGACCGCCAAGTGGCGTTATGCGAATTTTATGCTCGCTTGAGTTTAGATATTTTAGTGGCTCAAGTCTTAGCTCATGAGTGGCTTTGTTTGCCTCCATTGCGCTTGCGATGTCTTGTTGCCACTGCTCGTTGCCATTTAGCTTTGCTGGTAAATTTTTCTTTGGTTTTTTAGCCTTTTTTGGCTTCTCTTTTTGCTCTTTTGCCTCATTTTTAGCTTCAGCTTTTGGCTCTTGTTTTGGCTTTTCTTTTTGCTGTTTTTGCTCTTTTGGCTTATTGTTTTCGCCAGTTTTGTTTTGATTTTTGTTATTTCTTTGCTTTTTTGGGCGAGGATTTTGACTCTTTGGCTCGGCATGCGTTTTGGCTTCAGCCTGCTCTGCTGCAAAGAAGTTATCTATCACGCTTTTGCTTGCTAGTGATGTTTGCTCGGTAGTTTCGCCCTCTTGTTTTGGCTTGTTTTTTGGTCTAAATCTTCGTCTTTTGTTGTTTTTGCTTTGGTTAGTTACAACTTTCTCTTCGTTTTTGTCGTTCATTATCTTCCTTTAATCTTTCAAATACTTTTAGATAAGAATCGACATCTAGTTCGTGTGGACGTAAATTTTGAGCTAAGCTTAGGTCTTCAAAAATTTCTTCTAACGCCTTTTTGTCAAAATTTGTGGATAAATTTTTCAAAAGCGTCTTTCTTGGCGAAGCAAACGCAGCTCTTAAAAATGCTTTAAAAGCCTCGTATTGTTTTGCATCTTTGAAAATCCCGTCTTTGCCAAAAATCTTTTTTGTTTTTTGTAGTTTGATGACTGAAGATGTGACCTTTGGAGGTGGGTTGAAAAGCTTTGCATCCACGTCAAACAAAAGCTCGCACCTGCCTTGTAGTGAAGCGAGGATCGATAAAGCGCTAAATTCTTTATCCTTGCTCTTTGCACTAAATTTAAGAGCAACCTCTTTTTGTATCATCACGATAAGCCCAAGGCATTTTTCGTCATCTATCGCATTTAGTATCATCTTCGTAGCAACGTAATAGGGCAAATTTGCGACTAAAAAGTAGTTCTGGCTACTTAGTCCGCCCTCTTGCTGCCACTGCTCTAAAGCATCTTTACAAAAAAGTTTTAATTGTCCATTTTGGATCTCATTTGCAAATTTGACCTTTAAAATTTGAAACAGCTCACAATCTATCTCAAAAGAGGTCGTCTTATAAATTTGCAAAAGTCTAAATGTCAAATCACCTAAGCCAGGCCCAATCTCAACGACGTTTTCTACGTCATTGGGTATCGCTTGGATGATCTTATCTAGTGTCGCTTTGTCTTGTAAAAAATTCTGTCCAAAGTGCTTTTTTGCCTTTATCATAGCCGCGATATTAGCCAAAAATTACTTATACAATGATTACAAGTTTAGTTTAATCATATATAAAATGGACTATAATCACTAAATAACAACAAAATAAGGCACAAATTTGAGTAGGGCAAATACCTTAAAATACTTTTTATTATCACAATATTTAGAGCCAAAAACCTTAGACGAACCAAAAAAGACAAATAGCAAATTTAAAAAATCAATGGACCTTGAGATAGCAAATTTCGATGAGAAATTTATGCAAATTTTAAGAGCATTTGACAGGTCGCTTTTAAAAAATGGTGTAGAAATTTCGATTTATGGCGGCATTTTTGAGACTGACTTGCTCGCCCTTGCGATATCAAAGCTAGCAAAGGTGAAATTTGAAAAAGAGCAAATTTTAGATGAGCTACGCTCTGAGCAAACGAGCTTTGAAAAGGCATTTTGTTATAAGCTTAAGCTCTCTGGGGATCTACTCTTTTGCAAAAATGAGCAAAATTTTGCTTTAAAAGATGCAAATTTAGATGATGAGTTAAGCCCATTTTTCACGCCAAACTCATCAAATGAGCTCTTTATCCCAACGGCTCCATGGGCGATGGTGCGCCTAAACCACTTAAAAGAGATCAGTCAAAATGACTTTAACAAAGAGTGCGAGCACATCAAGGATAAAATTTCTATCCATAAAGAGAAAATGAGGCTTAGCGACTATGTCAAAGCAGCCCATGAGGAGCTAAAAAGCTCGCTAAAGACGCCATTTTGCAAAGATGTGATCAGGCTTGAAGTAAGGATTGCTGACCCAAATTTTAAAGAGAACGACGCACTTTTAAATAGTTTTTTTATAGATGATATAAATTTGCTTATCAAATTTTACGAGTCAGGCAGGACGCACGAGCTGACGGATCAGTTTTTAGACGAGGGCGGTGAGAATAAATTTGAGAGGCTTGATGTTAGAGATGAGCTAAATCAAAGGGCTGTTAGGGACTTTTTTAAGGCTGAGCGCTACCCAAGATCGGCTTTTGCGAGTGATTTTGCACTAAATTTCTCACAGCAAATGGCGCTAAATAACATCATAGAGAAATTTAAAGAAGGCAACGGCGGGACTTATAGCGTAAATGGCGCTCCAGGCACGGGGAAAACGACGCTTTTAAAGGACGTGATGGCTGAAGTGGTGACGCTTAGGGCGATGAAGCTCGCGCAAATGAGCAGACATGATATCTTTGAGCCAGTTTATGACAGTGATGAAAAGGCGCTTTATTTTAGGCTAAATGACGAGCTTCAAGGCTACGAGATGGTCGTTAGCTCTTGCAACAATGGCGCGGTTGAGATTTTGAGCAAGGAGCTAAGCCAGTTAAAGAGCATAGGGGATTATGCGGGTGAGATTGATTATTTTAAATTTATAGCCACAAGGCTGCTCTCGGCTGATGAAAAGACTGAATTTGGCGAGAAGTCCTTTATCTCAAAGCCGGCTTGGGGGCTATTTTGCGTGGCGCTTGGCTCAAAGCAAAACAAGTCAAATTTCGTTTTTAACGCAATTAATGGCGTAAAGATCGAGGCTACTCACAGCCAGTATGACAAGATCACAAAAGAGTATGGCGAATTTTTGGAGCAAGATGGCTTTTTGATGGGGCTTGGCAAATATCTGGCAGTTGGCGAAGGGATTGATGATTTTGACGAAGCGAAGGAGAAATTTAATCTCGCACTTCACGAGGTAAATTTACTTTTTAGCGAGATCAGGATCAAAGAAGAGGAGCTAAAGAGCCTAAAAAGTGAGCTAGCTGATGTTGATAGAAGGCTTGAGAGCTATAACTCAGCCAAGCATATAGAGGAGCTTTTATCTCCGCTTGAGAGCGAATTTGCTAGCGTTAGTGGCGAGCTTGAAGATAAAAAGGCGGAGGCAGAGGAGCTAACAAGAGTTGTTAGTCAAAATGAGGCCTTGCAGGACTATCTAAATTTACCGCAAAAGCCAGCCTTTTTTGCCTTTCAGCAAATTTTTAAGACAGAGGCCTTTGAAAAGTATAATGACGAGGCGCTAAAGGTCGGCGAGATAAACCGCCAGATAGCCGAGCAAAATTTAAAAGCTAGCAAGCAAAATGGCGAGAGCAAAGAGAAAAACGAGGCAAGGCTAAATGAGCTAAAAAGCGAGATAGCAGGGCTTGAGAGCAGGGTAGCAGAGCTTGGCACTAAGATAAATCTTTACAAAAGGCTGCAAAGTGACTTTGCTAGACGCCAAAAGATACTTGGCAGGAGCGAGGAGCTAGATATCTTTCTAAACGGCAGCTTTAGCGAGAGTAATGACGAAATGCAAAAGAGTATGCCATTTATGATGGAATTTGGCATAGACAAAAAATTTCACAAGACAAAGCTTTTTAGAGCTAGGATAGAGCTTTTTAAAGAGGCGCTAAATTTGCATAAGGCAGCGATATTTGCTTGCAAAGAGGCTGTTAGGACAAATTTACGTGCTCTTAGCGTTATCTTTAACGATGAAAAGATGGCTGAGAAAAACGGCCTTGACGCAAAACATAGACGTGAGATCATCAAGGGTTTATTTTTGCTAACGCCAGTTGTTAGCTCGACTTTTGCCTCGTTTAATAACACTTTTAAAGATCTTTTAAATGGCGATATAGGCATGCTTTTGATAGACGAAGCAGGGCAGGCAAATTTGACTAACGCGTTAGGCGCACTACTTCGCTCAAAGATGGCTGTCGTGGTCGGCGATCCGCTTCAGCTTGAGCCTGTCGTAACACTACCTGTTAGTTTAAATAACGCGATCCTTAGCTACTGCGAGGCAAAAGATGAGTTTAACTTGCTTAAGTCCTCTGTGCAGCTAAGAGCCGACAAAGCGCAAAAGATCGGCACATATATAAAAGGTAGCGGCGAGAGTATCTGGGTCGGCTCGCCACTCATTGTGCATAGAAGGTGCGCTAACCCTATGTTTGAGATCTCAAACGAGACTACATACGACGATATGATGATACTTGGGCGAGATAAGGCTAGTAAATTTGCAAACACTAACGTGCAAACAAAGTGGATAGACGTTAGCTCTGGGGAGTGGATAGGCAACTACAACAAAGCCGAGGGTGAGGTGGTTAAAGAGCTTTTGGCGGGCGAGCTAGCTAGTCAGAATTATAACATCAGGATAATAACGCCATTTAAAGATGTTTGTAGAAATTTAAAAGGTGCTGGCACTATCCACACTATGCAGGGCAAAGAGGCCGATGTTATCGTCTTTGTGTTAGGTGGGGCTACAAAGGGTGCTAGAGCGTGGGCCGCTAGTAAGCCAAACCTGCTAAACGTGGCGCTAACAAGGGCAAAAGAGGTTATTTATATAGTTGGAAACCGAGAAAATTGGGCGAGTTTGCCATATTTTGAGGTGGCAGCTAGAAAGATAGACAAAGGATAAATTTGAATCATTTTGCAAAACGCATAATCCCGTGCCTCGACGTAAAAGACGGCAGGGTCGTAAAAGGTGTAAATTTTGTTGGACTTGTCGATGCTGGAGACCCAGTCGAGATAGCTAAAAGATACAACGATGAAGGCGCTGACGAGCTTTGTTTTTTGGATATAACAGCCTCTCACCTTGGCCGTGATACGATAGTTGATGTCGTAAAAAAGGTCGCAAGCAAGCTTTTTATACCGCTAACCGTTGGAGGTGGCATACGAACGATTGACGACATCTCTCGCCTTTTAAATGCGGGCTGCGACAAGGTGAGCCTAAACTCATCGGCGATAAAAGATCCAAATTTGATCGACGAAGCGGCTAAGAAATTTGGCTCGCAATGTGTCGTCGTAGCGATCGACGCCAAAAAGATCAAAAATGGTTATAGTGTTTTTATAAATGGCGGCAGGATCGATACGAAAAAAGATGCCTTTGCTTGGGCAAAAGAGGTCGAGTCGCGCGGAGCAGGGGAGATATTGCTAACATCTATGGATAATGACGGCGTCAAACAGGGCTTTAGTCTGGAGCTAACAAAGATCTTTAGTTCGCTTTCTATACCGACTATCGCAAGTGGTGGCGCAGGAAAAATGGAGCATTTTAAAGATGCTTTTGAGGCCGGGGCTGATGCGTGCCTTGCTGCTTCGATATTTCACTTTGGCGAGATCGAGATAAAAAAGCTAAAAGAGTATCTTAAGGCAAACGGCGTTGAGGTTAGACTTTGATGTTAGTTATCTCCGCTGGAAAAAATGAAATTTTTGACTTTGCCTTGCCTATGGGGGTGGGGCTAGTCGATATGGCGATAAATTTGACAAAGTTTTTGCAAAAAAGATCATGTGTGGGAGCAGATGAAAAGATTATAAATTTAAAAAATATTGACCCGCACTACCTTGCAAAGATCGAGGCTAAATTTGCAAACTCATCAAACCCAGAGCTGCAAAACATAAGCCAAAATTTATCAAAAAACCCAGAGCGAAATTTATATCAAATGCCAGAAAAGATAGTTTTTATTGGCTCGGCAGGTCTTTATAAAGATGGTGAAATTTTGCAAATTTATGAAAGCTCGGTTGGGGCAAATGTTGAAATTTCTAGCATAGAAAATAGATCTTATTCGCCGATAGAGTGTGAAATTTCTTCTATCGTTTCACGTGGAACTATCAAAACAAATTCATCAAATTTCATAACGACAGACAAAAATTTGGCTTATAAAATGTTTAAAAAAGGTTATTTTTTAGAAAATATGGAGTTTTTTTCTGTTCTAAAAGTGGCTCAAATTTTTAAAATTCCAGCTTATGGAATTTTCGTAGCGACAAATTTTTGTAATGAAAATGCACATGCTGATTTTATAAAAAATCACTCCGCTGCTAAAGAGCTACTAACAAAATATGTAAAGGAAAATATGTGAAAAATTTGCTTGATCTTAGCATCGAAGAGTTAAAAGAGCTAGTCTATCCCTCTTTTAGAGCGACGCAAATTTATGAGTGGGTATATAAAAAAAATGCGACAGAATTTAGCCAAATGCTCAATTTACCAAGGGATATGCGTCAGGATTTGGCTGAGAAATTTTATCTTGATCCTCTAAAATGTGTGAAATTTGAGCAAAGTAGTGACGGCTCTATCAAGTATCTTTTTGAGCTAAAAGATGGGCTAAGGATAGAGAGCGTTTTGTTACCGATGAAAGAGGAGGTTAGTGACGAAGATGGCAAGATCAGTCGCCATGCTCGTTATACTGTTTGTGTTAGTTCGCAGGTTGGCTGTAAAATGGGCTGTGCTTTTTGTCTAACAGCAAAGGGTGGGCTTGTTAGAAATTTGACTGCTGGGGAGATCGTAGGGCAAATTTTGTGGATAAAAAGAGAGAATAACATACCATACGAAAGGCGCATAAATGTTGTCTATATGGGTATGGGCGAACCACTCGATAATCTTGCTAACGTTAGTAAAGCGATAAAAATTTTAGCTCTAAACGAAGGTCTAGCCATATCACCACGCCGTCAAACCGTTTCAACTAGTGGCCTTGGTAGCCAGATAAAAAAGCTTGGTGAGATGGACCTTGGGGTCTTGCTGGCTATATCGCTGCACGCTGTTACTAACGAGCTAAGAAGCCGCTTGATGCCAATAAATAAGGCCTATAATATCGAGGCCGTTATGGATGCTGTTAGGGGATTTCCTATTGATATGCGAAAGCGTGTGATGTTTGAATACCTTGTTATCAAAGACCTAAACGACAGCGTTAGTGATGCGAAAAAGCTGGTAAAACTACTGCATGGAATCAAGGCAAAGGCAAATTTGATCTATTTTAACCCGCATGAAGGCAGTGAATTTGGACGACCTGAACTTTCTAGCATGCTAAAATTTCAAGAATACCTAAGAGATCATGGTGTCACTTGCACGATCAGACAGAGCAAAGGGCTTGATATAAGTGCTGCTTGCGGACAACTAAAACAACGAAATGAAAATCCTAAATTTAAAGCTAACGTTAGCGACAAAAACGCAGCCAAAGCACAGGAAAACCTTGCTAACGATAAAGATAACGTGAGTAAAAAATGACAGCCCTTGATATCGCCGAGATAATTTTTATAGTGTTGATTGCTAGCGTTGGTCTTGGCTTGATCATAAAAGTTTTGAAAGAGGAAAATAAAATCTCGAAATAAGGTCTAAGAAATTTGGCATGAAATTTATGGGCGAAAACTAAAGCCTAAAAAAGGATTGCCAAATTTTTAATTCTAATTTTGATAAAAACTCTATCCTAAATTTAAAAGACGATAAGATAAAATTTATTCGCAAGAAAATTTAAAAGCAAAATTATGAAAAATTTTTGTAGATTATTTTTACTAGAAAGACTTTTTAAAATTTAAATAGTTTAGTTATTTGCTTCTTTTGCAAATTTATAAAACTCATTTTCGGCGTCAAATTTGCTCTTTATCTTGTAAAAAATATCATCAAATTTAAATGAAATTTCGTCCGAGTGAAGTAGGAGTCTTTTTGCTCCAGTTAAATTTATCCGCTCACGCTCGTTCATCTCTTTGTCTAAAATTTTCTCGATCTGCGGACGTGACAAACCATAAAGTGGTTCGCCAAGTATCTTGTGTTTCACATGAAACAAATGCAAACGAATTTGATGCTGCCTGCCAGTGAGCGGGATAGCCCGAACCAAAGTCGTATCGATATCGTCAAAATACTTTATAGGCAAAATTTTAGTCACCGCACTTTTTCCATTTTCACAAATTTGCATTCGCATTTTCACATCGTCGTAGTTGTTTGCCAGATCCATCTTAGCATCGATCGTAAATTCTCGCTCGATCTTACCCTGCACCATCGCGACGTAGCTTTTATAAACCTCTCTGTTTTCAAAAATTTTCTTTAGTTTTATCGTAGAATTTCTATCTTTTCCCACAACTATCACGCCGCTTGTTTCAAAGTCCAGCCTATGTGCCACGCTCGCTTCTCGCCCAAAAAGCGTGTAAATTTCATCGTTTAGCGAGTAGTCGCAGTGTCTGCCGTTTGGATGGCTCAGCACGCCACTTGGCTTGTCAAATATCGCAAAGCTCTCGCACTCAAAGATCGGCTTAAGCCCTTTTGCCTCGGCCTCATAGTCGATCAAAAAGACATCGCCGCACAAAATGGCATTTTTCTCGCTCACGACACTGCCGCCACAGATCAGCCTGCCTTTATCGATAAGGCGCTGGGTTTGGCTCATGTTAAAGCCATTTTGCAGTAAAATTTCATAAGCTTTTTGATGATCTGCAGTGGCGATAAATTTATTTACGTAGGGCAAAAATGATCCTTTTGAAAAATGAGCGAGCTATCTTAAGCCCAAATTTATAAGCGTATAACCGACATTTCAGCCCGGATTTTATATAATCAAAACTTAAATTTAGGAAAATTACACGATGTGATTTCCGGCCCAAAAAGCCAAATTTATACTTTCAGGACAAAAGCAAACTAATACAAAAGGTTCAACAATGGTCGAAAGATACTCACGCAAAGAGATGGCTGAAAAGTGGAGCATACAGGCAAAATATGACGCTTGGCTCAAGGTAGAAAAAGCTGCCGTTAAAGCTTGGAATAAGCTCGGCTTCATAAGTGACAGCGACTGCGAGAAAATTTGCAAAAACGCTAAATTTGAAGTGGCTCGCATCGACGAGATAGAAAAGACGACAAAGCACGACGTCATCGCATTTTTAACAAGTGTCAGCGAGAGCCTTGGCGAGGAGAGCAGGTTCGTGCACTACGGCATGACCTCAAGCGACTGCATCGACACGGCCGTCGCACTTCAGATGAAAGAGAGCCTAGAGCTCATCATCAGCGACGTTGAGGAGTTCATGCAGGCGGTCAAAGACAGAGCAAACGAGCACAAGCACACGCTCATGGTCGGCAGGAGCCACGGCATCCACGGCGAGCCGATAACTTTTGGTCTAGTGCTTGCTATCTGGTATGACGAGATCGCAAGGGCGCTAAAGCTCATCAAAGACGCAAAAGATACGATCAGCTACGGCAAGCTCTCAGGCGCTATGGGAAATTTAGCCCACGCTCCGATGGAATTTGAAGAGCTGACCTGCGAGGAGCTAGGCCTTAAAGCTGCCCCAGCGTCAAACCAAGTGATCCAGCGCGACCGCTACGCCCATGTGGTAAGCGCTATCGCAGTTCTAGCCTCTACGTGCGAGAAGATCGCAGTTGCCGTTAGACACTACCAAAGGACCGAGGTTTATGAGGCGGAGGAGTACTTTAGCCCAGGACAAAAGGGCTCAAGTGCCATGCCACACAAACGCAATCCAGTCCTTAGCGAAAACATCACCGGCCTTTGCAGAGTGCTACGCTCATACGTCACGCCTGCACTTGAAAACGTCGCACTTTGGCACGAGCGCGACATCAGCCACAGCTCGGTTGAGAGATTTATCCTGCCAGATATGTTTATCACGGCTGATTTTATGCTGGTTCGCATCAAAAATTTGATAGCAAATTTAGTCGTCTATCCAGAAAATATGATGAAAAATTTAAATTTAACAGGCGGCCTAGTCTTTTCACAGCGTGTGCTTTTGCAGCTACCACAGCGTGGAATTTCTAGAGAGGACGCCTACAAGATCGTTCAGCGCAACGCCATGAAGGTCTGGGCGGACTTGCAAGAGGGCAAAAAAGCGATAGACGAGCAAGGCCACAGCCTATTTTTACAAAATTTGCTAAATGACGAGGACCTAACTAAGAGCCTTAGCAAAGATGAGATCAAAGAGTGCTTTGACTACAACTACTACACTAAAAACGTAGATAAAATTTTCGCCAGAGTCTTTGGCAAATAAATTTAAAAGCAAGGGGGTAAATTTAGCCCCTTGTAACTACCTTAATCACAAACAGCTTTAGCGTATCCATCGCAGCCGTCACGAGTAAATTTAGCCACTTTGCCCCAGCCACAAATCAACCGCTACCTTTTTAAATTTATTTGTCAAATTTAAGCCTAAAAGTGTCAAATTTAGCAGCAACGGTGGCCGTTTAACCTAGTCATCACACTTAGCGTTTTTGCACTGTTTGTTTTCACATATGAGAGCTTTGGCTAAAGCACTTGATAAGCTCTATTTTTATCATTTTTTATTTATTTGGCAAAGAGAGTTTTTATATCTTTTTGGATAAAATCTCAAATTAAAATTTAAAACGGAGAGATATTTTTGAAAGTTATAAAACGTAACGGCAGAACAGAAGAGCTTGATATCAGCAAGATCAAAAAATACACAAACGAAGCGGTCCTAGGGCTTAGCAACGTAAGTCTTAGCGAGCTTGAGGTAGATGCGAAAATTCAGTTTAGAGATATGATAACGACTGAGGAAATTCAGCAAACTCTTATAAAAACAGCAGTTGATAAGATCGACATCGACCGCCCAAACTGGACATTTGTCGCTGCGAGGCTATTTTTGTTCGACCTTTATCACAAAGTGACTGGCTTTAACGGCTACAACCACCTAAAAGACTACCTCGCAAAGGGCGAAAAAGTAGGCCGCATCATCCCTGGACTAAAAGAGAAGTACGACTTAGAGGACCTAAACGCCTACATAAAGCCTGAGCGCGACCTTCAGTTTGCGTATCTTGGTATCAAGACGCTTTATGATCGCTATCTTATCAAAGACAAGAGCGGTATGCCCATAGAGCTGCCACAGCACATGTTTATGGCGATCGCAATGTTTCTTGCGCAAAACGAGCTAGATAGTCAAGGCTGGGCTAAGAAATTTTATGATCTTATCTCTAAATTTGAAGTGATGTTAGCCACGCCAACGCTCTCAAACGCAAGGACTACGCGCCACCAGCTAAGCAGCTGTTACGTAGGCAGCACGCCTGATAATATCGAGGGCATTTTTGATAGTTACAAAGAGATGGCGCTTCTTTCAAAATTTGGCGGCGGTATCGGCTGGGATTGGAGCAAGGTGCGTGCGATGGGTGGTAGTATCGACGGACACAAAAACGCAGCCGGTGGTATCATACCATTTTTAAAAGTGACAAACGACATCGCAGTAGCGGTCGATCAGCTAGGCACTAGAAAGGGCGCGATCGCTGTTTATATCGAGCCTTGGCACATGGACGTGAGCGATTTTCTCGATCTTCGTAAAAACTCAGGCGAAGAGAGACGCCGTGCACACGAGCTTTTCCCTGCGCTTTGGATAAACGACCTATTTATGAAGCGTGTCAAAGAAAATGGCCGCTGGAGCCTCTTTGACCCAGCTCAAGTAAGCGACCTTTGCGACCTTTACGGCGAAGAGTTTGAGAAGAGATACTTAGAGTATGAAAACGACGAAAATATCCAGAAAAACACCATCCTTGCAAAAGAGCTTTGGAAGAAAATTTTAACTAGCTATTTTGAAACGGGCATGCCATTTTTATGCTTTAAAGACAATGCCAACAAAGCAAATCCAAACGACCACGAGGGCATCATCAGAAGCTCAAATTTATGCACCGAAATTTTCCAAAACACAGCGCCAAACTACTATAAGATCAAGATCACTTATGAAGACGGCGGCGAGGAGCTATTTGACGAAGAAGAAGATGTCACGGTTGATAGCGGCATAACTAAAAAAGCCAAAAAGCTTAGCGCGCTTGATAGCCTAAAAGGCAAGCAAATTTTCATCGTAGAAAAAGAGAGCATCGAGGGTAAAACGGCAGTTTGCAACCTTGCAAGTATAAATTTAAGCAAGATAAACAGCAAAGAGGACATCGAGCGTGTCGTGCCGATAGCTATCAGGATGCTTGATAACGTTATAGACCTAAATTTCTACCCGCACAAAAAGGTAAAACACACAAACCTAGCTTCTCGCTCGATCGGCCTTGGCGTCATGGGCGAGGCGCAAATGCTAGCTGAGAAAAACGTAAAATGGGGCAGCTATGAGCATTTGGCGCTGATTGACAGCATAATGGAAAACATAAGCTACAACGCCATCTACGCTAGCTCAAATTTAGCCGTAGAAAAGGGCATCTATCCAAAATTTGAAGGCTCAAAATGGAGCAAAGGCATCATGCCGATAGACACTGCAAACGAAAATGCAAAGGCGCTTTTAAACGACAAAGGCGGGCTATTTGACGAAAATGTCTGCGACTGGGACAAGCTAAGAGAAAAAGTCAAGCGCGACGGCATGAGAAACGGCTACCTAATGGCGATCGCTCCAACTAGCTCGATCTCGATCCTTGTTGGCACCACTCAGACCATCGAGCCAGTCTATAAACGCAAGTGGTTTGAGCACAACCTAAGCGGTATGATCCCAAATGTCGTGCCAAATTTAAGCCCTGATACTTGGCAGTTTTACACGCCAGCTTACGAGCTTGATCAAAGAATTCTTATAAAAGCAGGCGCGATCCGCCAAAAATGGATCGATCAAGGTCAAAGCTTAAATATTTTCATGAGCTTAGATAAAGCAAGTGGCGGATATCTAAGTGAAATTTACACGCTTGCATGGGAGCTTGGACTAAAATCAACCTACTATCTACGCTCTGAAAGCCCTGACAGCGAAAAGCTAAACGACGTAGCAGACCGTTCGATCGAGTGTGAGGGTTGTCAGTAGTTAAATTTAAGAGAGAAATTTCTCTCTTAAATTTTTTAAATTGTCTATTAAATTTATAAATTTACGGAAGTGTCACAAAACTTAATTTTATACCAAGCTCATCTGCTAGCTTGCTTAGCTTCTCGCTCTTTTCTATTCCTGCTGATATACAAAACTGCATACCATTTACGTTACGCTCTTTTAGTCTCGTAAAGACATTTGACATGAGTGACTCCGTTTTCATCCCACTTTCGCCGTAGATGACAAAGGCATCCACACCTTCTTGTATTTTATCCGTTAGATTGTTGTAAAAACCTCCGTCGTTGTTTGAAACACTAGTTGTTGCGCTAGCTATTGCGTCAGCAAGAAAGCCACGACTTGGTACTAGCATAATGACTGTGCTATCTGATTTTAGGGCGCATTTTGCAAAGCTTTTCATCATGCCATCTTCGGGTGATTTTACACCGTTGGATGATGCACAGCCAGCTAAAAGTAGACCTAGGACGAGCGTTGTGATTTTTTTCATTGAAACTCCTTTTTTTGAAAATCGACTAATATTAACATAAATTAAATAAAGATCTATATGGAAGAAAAATTTAAATCCACTATTTTAAAAACTAAAATTAAAATAATTATTTAAGTAAAAATAATAAAATTTTAGTTAAAAATGCCTAAAATACGTAAAAATATACTTAATAAAACTCTCTAAAATTTTATATTTTTTGATAAATATTATTAAACAAAATAAAATAGTTATCTATCTTTTAAGCTTTCTTGTCCTATACTTTTAAACTCCATATCAAAAAAATAATCAGAAAAGAGCAAGTGATGCGTGAAATTTTAAAACGAGATGGCACAAGGCAAGAATTTGTAGCATACAAGATAGTAGATGCTATAAAAAAGGCATTTGCCAGCGAAAATAAAGCTTACGACGAGCAAGTTTTTACAAATGTAGTCCAAGATATCTTTCAAAAATCAAGTGCGATAACAGTCGAAGACATCCAAGATGCGATAGAAAAAGAGCTATTTGACGGCGGACATTTTGAAGTTTTAAAGAGCTTCATGCTCTACCGCCACACACATAAGCTCCAACGCGAGCAAATTTTAGGGCTAAACGAAGATACGACCTACATAAACTCAACCCAAACGATAAATGAGTACATAAACGGCACCGATTGGAGAATTTCTGCAAACTCAAACACAAGCTACTCAAACGCAGGCCTCATAAACAACACCGCTGGCAAAGTCATAGCAAACTACTGGCTAGACGCTGTTTATAGCAAAGAAGAGGGTTTAGCGCACAGAAACGGCGACTACCATATCCACGACCTTGACTGCCTTACAGGGTATTGTGCTGGCTGGAGCCTGCGAGCTTTGCTAAATGAGGGCTTTAATGGCGTTCGTGGCAGGGTCGAGAGCAAGGCACCAAAGCACTTTAGAGAGGCGCTTTATCAGATGGCAAATTTCTTAGGAATTTTGCAAAGCGAGTGGGCGGGCGCTCAGGCATTTTCTAGCTTTGACACCTACCTTGCGCCTTATGTTTTCAAAGACGATCTAAGCGACGCCGAGATCAAAAAGGCGATAACTAGCTTTATTTTCAACCTAAACGTCCCTGCACGCTGGGGACAAAGCCCATTTACAAATGTAACCATAGACATCACCTGCCCAAGCGACCTAAGAGATCAGATACCAACGAGCGATGATATACACCTTTTTACAAATGTAAAAGATGAGAAAATTTTGAAAAAAGCAAACGAGCGTGGCAGAAAAAATTTGATCGATATGACCTACAAGGACTTCGAGCCTGAGATGGCGCGCATAGATAAGGCATTTTACGAGGTCTTAACAGCTGGCGACAAGTGCTCGCAGCCTTTTACATTTCCGATACCGACGGTAAATATCACAGAGGATTTTAACTGGGATAGCGAAGTGGCGGATGTGCTCTTTGAAAACACCGCAAAAATGGGCTCAAGCTACTTTCAAAATTTCATCGGCTCACAATACGCTTATGACGAAAATGGCAACAAGATAGAAAACGAAAACGCCTACAAACCTGGCCACGTGCGCTCTATGTGCTGCCGCTTGCAGCTTGATCTAAGAGAGCTTTTAAAACGTGGTGGCGGTCTTTTTGGAAGTGCTGAGATGACTGGCTCGATCGGCGTCGTCACTATAAATTTAGCCCGCCTAGGATACAACTACAAAGGCGATAAGGTCGCACTTTATAACAGACTAAGCTATCTTTTAGAGCTAGCCAAATCAACCCTAGAGAAAAAGCGTAAATTTATCCAAGAGATGTATGAAAGAGGGCTTTATCCTTACACAGCGAGATATCTAAAGCACTTTAACAACCACTTTAGCACGATCGGTATAAATGGCATGAACGAGCTACTTAGAAATTTCACTGACGATAAAGAGAACATTTCAACTAAATTTGGACGAGAATTTGCCCTTGAGATGGTTGGCTTTTTACGTGATAAGATAAGGACATTTCAAGAAGAGAGCGGAAATTTATACAACCTTGAGGCCACACCAGCTGAGGGCACGACATACCGCTTTGCCAAAGAGGATAAAAAACGCTATCCAGACATCATCCAAGCAGGTGAGGGCGATAATATCTACTACACAAACTCAACCCAGCTACCTGCAAATTTCACAGACGACGCTTACGAAGCGCTTGATCTGCAAGATGAGCTACAAAGCGCATATACTGGCGGCACCGTCTTTCACCTATATATGAAAGAGCGCATAAGCTCGGCTAAAGCTTGCAAAGAGCTTGTAAAGAGTATAATCTCAAACTACAAACTCCCATACATCACGATAACGCCAGTCTTTAGCGTCTGCTCAAAACATGGCTACATAGCTGGCGAGCATGAGTTTTGCCCACTTTGTGATGCAGAGCTTATAGAAAATGAGAAGAAAAAATCCAAATAAGGAGAGGAAATGACAGAAAAAGAAATTTTAGAAAAAGTGCAAGATAAACGCACAAGATGCGTGGTCTATACTCGTGTTATGGGCTACCACAGACCAGTTGAGAGCTTTAACCTCGGCAAAAAAGGCGAACACAAAGAGCGAATAAAATTTGATGAATATGCAAGTTGTTGCAAGAGATAAATTTCTTGCCTAAAAACAAGAATAAATTTAAAAAAATAAACTAAAATGCAAGCCAAAGGCACGCCCCTTGTGCCTTTGAATTTAAAAAGGGGTCAAAAACTTGCAAAGAGTCTTTAGTATCACGCCATTTACGACGCTTGACTACCCAGACAAAGTGGCAGCTGTCATTTGGTTTGCAGGGTGTAATATGCGCTGTGGATACTGCTACAACATCGAGGTCGTAAAGTCAAATGGCACTATAAGCTTTAGCGAAGTTTGCGACTTTTTAGACCGCAGGGTCGGCAAGCTAAATGGCATCGTCTTTAGCGGTGGCGAATGCACAGCACACCCTCTTTTTTTAAGGCTGGCACGCGAGGTCAAAGCGCGCGGTTTTAGCTTAAAGGTAGATACTAACGGCTCATATCGCGACGTCTTAAAAGAGGCGATAGATGAGGGGCTGATTGATTACATCGCGCTTGATTTTAAAGCTCCAAAAGAGAAATTTATAGGCATCACTGGCTCAAATTTATATGAGAAATTTGCCGCCACGCTTAGATATCTGCTTGAGATAAATTTTAAATTTGAAGTTAGAACGACCGTGCATGCGGACTTGCTAAGCGAAAAGGATATCAGCGAAATGTCTGAGCTACTTTACGAGCTTGGATACAGAGGTAACTACTTTTTACAAAAATTCTTTAACACTGGCGAAAATTTTGGAGGCTTAGGCGATCCAAAAAATAGCTTCGATCCAGATAAGATCACATCAAAACTACCTATAAAACTACGAAATTTCTAAATTTAGTGCTGATAAAAATAGCTAAAAATAAGAAAATTTAACTAAAATTTATCCCAAACCACAAAAACAAACAAGGAGAAAAATATGCAAAATTTTAGCTTTTTAAACCCTACTAAAATAGAATTTGGCAAAGACAAAGAGCAAAACATCGGCAAATACATGAAAGAATTTGGCGTAAAAAAGACGCTCATCATCTACGGCAGCGATAGGATCATGAAAAACGGACTTTTTGACGTTGCTACAAAGAGCCTAAGCGCAAATGGCATCGAGTTTTGCGAGATAGGTGGTGTGAAGTCAAATCCAGTGCTTAGCAAGGTAAATGAGGCTATAAATTTAGCTAAAAAAGAGGGCGTCGATAGCGTGCTAGCCATAGGCGGTGGCTCGGTGCTTGATAGTGCCAAGGCCGTGGCTGCTGGAGTTAGATATAACGGCGACGTTTGGGACTTTTTTACTAGAAATTGCCCAAAAGAAGCGCTTATGATCTTTGACATCATAACACTAGCTGCAACTGGCTCAGAGATGAACGGCGGCGCAGTCGTCACAAACGAAGCCACAAAAGAGAAATTTGCCATGCACGGCGCTTGTCTTTACCCAAAAGTGTCGGTGATAAACCCACTTCTTCAAGCAAGCGTTAGCAATGAGTACTTGGTCTATTCAGCTTCAGACATCATCGCTCACAGCATCGAGGGCTACTTTACGGCGAGCATCCAGCCTGAGATCATAAATTTATACATCGAAGCAAACATCAAAACGGTCATGAAAACGACTGAAATTTTACTAAAAGAGCCTGAAAACTACGACGCTAGAAGCGAGTTTGCTTGGGCTGCTACGATGGCGCTAAATGGCCTAACTTACGTCGGCACGGCTGGCTACTCATATCCAAATCACATGATCGAGCACGCCATAGGTGCGGTGGTTGATTGCGCGCATGGAGCTGGGCTAAGTGTGGTTATGCCAGCTTGGATGAAGTGGTATAAGAGTAGAAATTTAAAGGCGTTTAAGCGCTTTAGTAAAGAAATTTTTGGCGTGGATGACGCAGACGCAGGCATTGAAAAGCTAAAAGAGTGGTTTAGCAAGATCGGCACACCAACAAGCCTCATAGAGATCGGCGTTGATGAGTCAAATTTAGACGAGATCATGGCGCTAGTTTATGACTACGCCAAGGGCAGGGGCTTGGAGCAAATTTATACAAAAGAGGCCATAAGCGAAATTTTTGCCTTAGCGAGATAGAATTTATCCAAAATTTACAAAGGATAAACATGAAAAAAGTCGCCCTTATAGCAGGAGCCAGCGGCGCTGTAGGAAGTGAAATTTTAAAAGATTTATGCGAGAGTGAGCACTATAACAAGGTGGTCGCTCTTGTTAGGCATGAGCTAGAATTTACTCATGAAAAGCTTGAAGTAAAGATAGTAAATTTTGATGATTTTAAAGATGAGGTGCCATTTATCGCTGATGACGTATTTTGCGCGCTTGGCACGACGATGAAGGCGGCAAAGCACAAAGAGCAGTTTTACAAAGTCGATGTGACCTATCCGATAAATTTCGCCAAATTTGGCTTGGAGTGCGGCGCAAAACGCTTTGTCTTGCTCTCGGCTGCAGGCGCAAACAGAAAGTCAGGCTCGTTTTACCTAAAGGCAAAAGGTCAAGCAGAAGCGAAGATAAAAGAGCTTGGATATAGCTCATTTCATATCGCTAGGCTGCCACTTATCGAGGCTGATAGGAAAGAATTTAGACTAGGCGAGTATCTGGCGATAAAGGCGTTTAAATTTATCCCAAAAGGTTTTTTTGACGAGTATCGTCCGATGAGGGCAGCTGACATCGCTAAAGTGATCGTGGAAGTAGCGCAAGACGACCACAATGAAGGTGTGAAAATTTATAGTCCGGAGGAATTTACAAAATGAAAAAATATATAGTGATCACTGGGGCAAGCTCAGGCATAGGAGCGGCGGTGGCAAAGGCATTTGCAAGGCGCGGGGAGAATTTGATCCTTGTTGCAAGACGCAGGGAGCTTTTAGAAGAGCTAAAAAGCGAGATAGCTAAATTTGCAGACGTAGAGGTCGTGATAGAAATTTGCGACCTTTCAAAGCAAGAAAATGTCCTAGCTCTTTGGCGTAATTTAGAAAAATTTGAGCTAAAAGCGCTTATAAACAATGCTGGCTTTGGCGACTATAACAAGGTTGGCGAGCAAAATTTAGAGAAAGTGACGCAGATGATAAATTTAAACATCATTTCTCTTGTCACGCTCTCAACGCTCTTTACTAAAAAATATAAAGACAAAGATACGCAGCTTATAAACATCTCTTCGATAGGCGGCTACAAAATCGTGCCAAATGCCGTCACATACTGCGCTAGCAAATTTTTCGTAAGTGCCTTTAGCGAGGGACTTTACCACGAGCTAGCACAGGACAAGCAGGCAAAGATGCAGGCAAAAGTGCTGGCCCCAGCTGCCACAAAGACAGAATTTGGCATGGTGGCAACTAGCAAAGAGAGCTACGACTACGATAAGGCGTTTAAAAAGTATCACACGAGCGAGCAGATGGCGGAGTTTTTGCTTCGCCTTTATGATAGCCACTACTGCGTTGGCTCGGTCGATAGAGATAGCTTTGAGTTTTCACTGCACCAGCCTAAATTTGACTATGCGGTCAAGTATGAGCCAAAAGATAACTAGGCGCTAAAGCCTTGGTAGCCTACGCCAAGGCTAGCGAAACAAAAAGTAGGACAAAATAAAAAGGCAGATCATGAAATGCGTTAGAGTTGCTATTTTAGGGGTTTGTTTAGCAGGCGCTTGCTTTGGCGGCGAGCTTAAATTTGATGAAAAGAAATTTGAGCTAAAAAGCATGCAAGTTGGCGATAGGACGCTTAAATTTAGAGCTTACGAGGGCATAGTCTATGTGGCAAAGCCAGCTAGCGACTACGAGGTGCTAAATTTTTACGTGCCAGAGGGTAAATTTGACGATAAAACTACGGCTATTTTTATGCCAAACGGCATTGGCGGCTACATGCCAGCCAAACCCCAAAAGCCAGAAACTAAAAACGAAAAGCCAAATGCCACCCTTGAGGCGCTTCTTAGAGGCTACGTCGTGGCAAGCGTTGGCGCTAGGGGTAGGACGCTAAAAGATGGCGAGAAATTTATCGGCAAAGCGCCAGCTGCGATAGTCGATCTAAAAGCGGCCGTTAGATATCTTAAATTTAACGACAAATTTATGCCAGGCGACGCAAACAAGATCATCTCAAACGGCACGAGCGCAGGCGGCGCGATGTCAGCACTTCTAGGCGTTAGCGCAAATGCAAAAGAGTATGAGCCTTATCTTAAAGAGCTAGGCGCTGCAAAGGCGGACGATCAAATTTATGCCGCTTCAGCCTACTGCCCTGTGACAAATTTAGAGCATGAGGATGAGGCGTATGAGTGGATGTTTGGGGATTTGGATAAATTTGAAAGGATTGATTTTGCAAGCCTTGACGCGGCTAGCTTTAACGACAGGAGCAAAAAGCCAAAGATGATCACAGGCGAGCTAAACGCCACACAAAAAGAGCTCTCACGCGAGTTAAAGAGTAAATTCCCAGCCTATCTAAACTCGCTAAATTTAAAAGACGCCAAAGGCCACGCACTAAGCCTTGATGAAAATGGCGAGGGTAGCTTCAAGGAGTATATAAACTCACTGCTTCAAAGGGCTTTTACCGCTACAAAAAGCAGCGACAAAAGCACGCTCACGCCTAAATTTATAACTCTTGACACGCAGGGTTGCGAGCTTGGATATACGTTTAAGCTAGAAGACTTTATCGCCTCGCTAAAACGTGCCAAAGCACCAGTTGCCTTTGACGGTCTAGCTCTTGAAAATGCCGAAAACGACCTTTTTGGCGACAGCAAAACGCCTGCAAAGCACTTTACTAAATTTGCAAAAGAGCGAAGCGGTGGCGAGATGGCTGATGAAAATATCATAAAGATGATGAATGCGATGAACTACACCGCAAACAAAAACGCAGCGAAATTTTACCGCATAAGGCAGGGCACAAACGACACCGATCTAGCCCTTGCCGTGCCTGCTATGCTAGCACTCGCGCTTAAAAATGCTGGCAAAGAGGTTGATTTCGAAGCGGTCTGGGGGCAAGGACATGGCGGCGACTACGACTTAGACGAGCTTTTTGCTTGGATGAAAAGAGTTTTAGAAAAATAATTTAAAGGAGAAAATATGAGAAATTTAAAAATTTTCAAGGAGAGTAAAGATGAGAAATAAAGCATTAATTGCAGCATTTGTTGTAGGATTTATTGGTTGTATAAATTTAAATGCCTACTATGGATCTTCTGATGTTTTTAATAAACATATGAGGGGAGCACCTAAAGAAAAAGAAGAGGTTGATTGTGATGATCCAAAAAATTTACCGAGATTAATCGGTGATACGCTAATAGGTGGAAAAGAAGAGTGCTTTGTCAATCGCGGAACAGCTGCTAGAGCTAAACGCGAACTAGATATGACTATCGGTAGAAACCCAGTCACTGGCAAGGTCACATCAAAGGCTGAACTACTAGGTGGCGACAAAGCTACAAATAACCTTGAAAAAGCACAAAAGAGCTATGGCGACAAGAAATTTAAGCTAGAAGAGGCAGAAAAAGCCTATGCTGATAACCCTAGCACCAAAAACTCTAACCGCTTAGAAAAAGCACGTAAAGCCTTTAAAAAAGCGCAGATCGATCTAAAAGGCGCAGAAGAGATCAAAGCTAAGGCTGATATGAAAAAGGCGAAGTGATAAGGGGAATTTGATGTTTAAAAAGCTATTTTTACTAGCGGTTTTGGCGGCTTTTGTCTTTGGGGCGGAAGCTAAAGTGAGCTTACAGGAGCTGCTTTCAACGCCAAATAACAAGACTTTGTTAAAGCAGCTTGGCAGGGAAAATATACTAAGCTCAAAGAGCGAGCCAGGCACGCAGGCGATATTTTTTGCAAGCGCAAAGAGCAAGCCAGAGCTGTTTTATGTCCTTGAGTTTTACAAGGACGAGGCGGCTTATAAAAAGCATGTAGCTTCAGCGCACTATAAGAAATTTGTAAGTGCGAGCGCTGAAATTTTGGCTAGTAAAAAGGCTATAAGCTTGAAAAAACGGGCTGCGTTTTCAAAAAATTTAACGCCAGAGCGCCTAAAAGATGCCTACTTTCACATCACAAATTTAAGCCTTTTGGCAAAGAGTGATGCGAAATTTGAAAAGTTAGTGAAAAAATATATGCAAAAAAGCGTAGATGAGGGAGCTTACGCGCAGTTTGCCTTTAGTCAAAAAGACGCACCTAACAAGTGGGTGTTGGTTGAAATTTACAAAGACGAAGCTAGCTTTGAAAGCTACCGCCACAGCGCAAACTACAAGGCTTACGCTAAAGAGCGAGCAGGGCTAATAGATGAATTTGACGGCTTTGCTCTCAAAAACGAGACCTCATTTAGCAAGGTAAAATTTTAGGAGATTTATGAAAAAGATCTGCTTTTGCCATTTATAAGGCGAGCGGATTTGTTTGCAAGTAAATTTAAAGGAAAAAGATGTTTATCGTTACTATTAGTTTAAAAACAGATCTCATACCAAAAGAGAGAGCTGAGGAGCTTTTTGCCGAGCATAGTATAGCGTTAGAGAATTTAAGGCTGTTATGGGCAAGATTTCATGATACCAGCGAAATTTTATAGATATGTTTTTGCGTTTATAATGTCAGCATTTATGGCGTTTTTTATGTCGTTTGTGCTGACGTATCTAAACCTTGGTTTTGTTGATGGCTTTGTGAAAATTTGGCTCACAGCTTATCTAAAAGCCTTTGTAGTGGCATATCCTGTGCTTTTGCTAGTTTCGCCGTCTGTTGCAAAGATCACGCAAAATTTATGTAAAAAAGAGGGATAAATTTGAAGTGTGGCTAGAGAGCCTAGCCACGTGAAGGTTTATTTTAAAAGACCTTGTTTTTTCATTTGATCCATTACTTGAGCAAACATCTCTTTAGCTTGTTTGCAAGTAGCGTCTTGTTGCTCTTTTGGAAGTGCAGCAAGTTGTTTCATAGATTGTGCTTTTTGATCTTCATACATTTTTACTTGTTGCTCTTGACCAGCTTGTTTGTAAGCTTCGACCATTTTGTCGATGTCTGAGAAGTAAGACTTGCAAGTATCTGTAAGATCTGCAGCGTTTAGGCTTAGTGCAAAGCCAAGAGTAGCTAAAACTAAAAGTGATTTTTTCATCTCTTTCTCCTTGTGAAAATTTAAGGAGATTATATAACTTTTTTATTTTAAATAGATTTAAATTTATTAAATTTAGCCAAGACTGGCGCCTTGGCTAAATTTTTTGGCTTTTTAGCCTAAGAATTCGCGCTTGAAATACTCTTTTGGAGCTTTGCAAAGTGGGCAAGCGCCTGGAGCTTTTTTGCCTCTGTGAACGTGTCCGCACACCTCGCAAACCCAGATATCTTCTTCATCGCTCTCAAAAAAGCCCTCTTCATCAAGCATCTTTTTAAGCTCCAAATACTCTCTTTCATGCTCAACTTCAACCTTGCCGATCGCGTTAAATAGCCTCTCAACATCTCTTAGCTCTTCTTCTTTTGCGATCTTTGCAAAGTCTGGATACATCGTCGTATGCTCGTAGTTTTCGCCAGCTGCAGCGTCAAGTAAATTTTTATCCATCTTATCGATCGGATCGTTCATCATCTCGTGATATTTCTTAAATTCAGCCCTTGCGTGCCATTTCTCGTTTTCAGCTGCCTCGTAAAAGTGTCTAGCTATCGCGTGGTAGCCTGCTTCTTTAGCTAGGTCGCCGTAAAGCTCATACTTGTTTCTAGCTTGTGACTCGCCAGCAAATGCCTTCATCAAATTTACCGCTGTTAAATTTTCAGTGATGCATTTCATCTCTTCGCCGCAACAGGTTAATGTGCCGCCGCCAACTTTTTGAACCTCGATCTCGTTGCCGCATTTTTCGCATTTGTATGTTTCGTACTGTCTCATTTTGACTCCTATTTTGATAAAATTCGAGCGGATTATAACCAAATAATTAAAATATGTAAATAATAATTTTTATTGATAACGTATATTATTTTTATAAATTTAACAAAATACAAAATCGCCAAATCCATCATAATAAATTTAAAATAGATAAATTTCAGCCAAAATTTATTCTAGCGTTAAAAGTGCGTTTGAGCTTGGTTGTAGAATAACTCAAAATAAATCATCCAAAGGAGATCATCATGAGTTTTCTATCTAAATTTAGTAAGGCTATCTTTGCTGTTGCCGTTGCTGGTGTGATCAGTGCTAGTGCATTTAGCGAGGGCGAGGACTACGTCAAGCTTGAAAAGCCACTAAGTGTGGGACAAAATACGCTAGTTAAAATTTTTAGCTACGCTTGCCCGTTTTGCTACAAGTACGACAAGAGCGTCACTCCAAAGGTAGTTGAGAAAATCCCTGGACTAAAATATGAGCCATTTCATCTAAAGACAAAGGGCGATTACGGCGAGGTTGCGAGCAAGGTTTTTGCCGTGCTTATCGTTATGGACGAGGCAAAGGGAGTGAGCTTATTTGATGAAAATTCGCTATTTAAAAAGGCTAAATTTGCCTACTACAAAGCTTATCACGACAAAAAAGAGCGCTGGGGCGATGGCAAAGACGCTGAGGGCTTTTTAAAGACTGGACTTGATGCTGCTGGCGTTAGTAAAGCAGACTATGAAAAAGAGCTGGCTAATCCAAAAGTGACTGAGCTACTTAAAAAGTGGGATGAGAGCTACGATGTGGCTAAAATTCAAGGCGTGCCAGCATTTGTCGTAAATGGCAAATATCTCATCATGACAAAATCGATCAGCTCGCTTGACGGCATGGCAGCACTCATCGAAGAGCTTCTTAAAAAATAAGGCGCCACATGAGCTTTTTTAAAAAAATGGCTAAATTTCAAGACTCACGCATCTCTTGGGCGATCCTAGTCTTTGTAAGCGTCGCGCTTGTCGTTATCGCGCACTCGCTCTTTCAAAACTACGCCTATATGCCCCCTTGCGAGCAGTGCGTCTATATACGTTTTGCCTTTTTGTGTATGGCGCTTGGCGGCGTGATCGCTATCATAAACCCTAAAAATTTACTCTTTGCCTTAGTTGGCTACGTCTTTGCCTTTTGGGGAGCGGTGCAGGGCATAATGTATAGCGTAAAGCTAGCCAAAATCCACGACGCGGTGCATGGCGATGATCCATTTGGCGTGCAGGGCTGCTCGACTGAGCCACACTATCCATTTGGCTTGCCGCTTGAGAAGTGGGCGCCTGACTGGTTTATGCCAACGGGTGATTGTGGCTATGACAGCCCTATGGTGCCTGATGGCGCGGTGCTAAGCGATTTGCAAAAGAGCATAGTGGATCTTTACGCAGATGGCTGGTATCTTGTGCCGTCTTCTAAATTTATGTCAATGGCGGATTGCACGCTGCTTGGCTTTGGCATTTGCTTTGTTGTGCTTGCACTTATGCTTGTTTCAAAGCTCTTATCTTTTAAAAATTAAATTTTAGTTAGCCCTATTTTTGGGCTAACTTAGGATATACTGCGCGCATGGGTATTAATTTAAAATCACAAAATATTAAAATTTATGCGATCATCTTGCTAGCAAGCCTCTTTGTCGTGCTTCTTGGGCTAAACAGCTACAACAAAGCAAAAGAAAAGATCATCGAGCTATCTGATAAAAACAACATCGCAGTTAGTAAAAACATCGTTAGCAACTTTCAAATTTGGCTTGATGAGCGCTTAAATTCACTCATCCGTGCGTCAAAATTTATCCAAAACTCTGGCATCATTGATGACGATACTAGAGTGGCAAATTTCATAAAGCTCTTTAAAGAAAATGCGAAAGAATTTGATCTCATGCAGCTTCTAAGAGAGGATGGCGAGATCTTTGTAGATGGGCAAAAGATCTCAGAAGAGGTGATGTCAAAGCGTGAGCGAGCGGGTCTTATCTGGTATGTCGAGACAAAAAATACAAATGCCCCAAGCGTAAATTTCATGCAAAATCATAAAATTTTAAAAGACTCAACTTTAAATTTATGCGTGCCAGTTGAAAAAGACGCAAAATTTGAGGCGGCACTTTGCGGCGTCGTGCGAATAGGCACTATCTTTGATAGCATCAAAAACTTTAGCCTTGCGCCAAATTCTTACTCATTTTTAGTAACTCATAGTGGCGAGATACTCACATCGATGGCTGATGCGACGCTAAAAAGAGAGATCGAGGAGAAATTTAAGGAGCTATTTTTAAAAGATGAAGACATCACTAGCCTAAAGATAGGGCAAAATTTGATCCAAGTAGCCGAGATACCGACGATGAACTGGTTTATCGGAGCTGGCACAAACAACGAAGAAGAAATTTTAGCCATGACAAGAGAGGCGCTAAAAAACGCCCTAAATTTACTCTTTGCCTTCGTCGCACTTGCGTTTTTGGCAAACAGCCTGCACAACTTCATGTATAACAAGATAAAAAAGGTGCAAGACGAGTATGAGACCTTGCTAGCGCACAGAGCCAAGATGAGCGAGGCTGGAGAGCTCATAAGCGGTATAAGTCATCAGTTCATCCAGCCAGTAAATTCGCTAAAACTGATGCTAAGCTCGGCGATAATGCTAAAAAAAGAGGGCAAACTAAGCGATGAGGAGCTTTTAAATTTACTAGAAAAAGGGCAAAGCTCGATCGAGCTTCTTTCAAAAACAATCGAAATTTTTAGAAATTTTTATAAAAGCGCTGAAAATGTGAGCGAATTTGAGATCCAAACAAGCGTTAGAAATTTGATAACACTTATGCACACGGAGCTTAGCCGTGCAAACGTGAGCGTGAAATTTAGCGGTTTTGAAGAGATGAGGGTCTGTCAGATAGAAAACATCATCCAGCAAATTTTGCTAATCCTAATCCACAACGCAAAGGACTCACTCGTTGAAAGCTACAAAGATGAGCCGCTAAAACGCGTGATAGAGCTAAAATTTAGAAGCTTTGAAAATAAGTGCTACATCGGCGTTTATGATAATGGCGGCGGCGTGAGCTACGAGATGAGTAAGAAAATTTTTACCTGGCTAAACACGACTAAAAAGCAAGGAAATGGCATAGGACTTTACTTTGCTAAAAAGCTCGCGCGCGAGAAGCTAAATGGCGACATCACACTTGTGCACAACCTAAAGCCAACGATTTTTGAGCTAAGCTTTGAGAGGAATTTAAAGGGTTAAAAGATGCAAGAGGCACTAGAAATTTTAAAAAAAGTATCTATCTTAGTAGCTGAAGATGACGAGATGGCAAGGGAGCTCATCATCACTGGACTTAAGCCATACTGTGGTCAGGTAGTTGGCGCAAAAGATGGGCAAGATGGGCTGGAGAAATTTAAAAAACAGGGCTTTGACATCGTGATGAGCGACATTCACATGCCAGTGCTAAATGGCTTTGAGATGATGAATGAGATAAAAAAGCTAAAGCCTCATCAGAAATTTATCGTCTTTACCTCGTACGACAGCGATGAAAATTTGATCAAGAGCTATGAGCAGGGTGCGACCTTGTTTTTGAAAAAGCCTATCGATATAAAGGATCTTAGATCGATGCTAATAAGCCTAAGCTTCGAGCGAGATGAGAAGCTAGTGCGCCTAAGTGATGATGTGAGTATAAATTTAAAAAGAGAGAAAATTTATAAAAATGGCAATGAGCTATACCTTAGCTTTTTGCAAAATAAGATATTTTGGCTATTTGCTTACAACCTAAACAAGCTTGTCACCTACGAGATGATAGAGGAATTTGTCTATGATAGCACCGAGGTGAGTAAGGCCGCCATACAAAATGTCGTTTTGCGCCTAAAACGCGAGCTTGGCGTTAAATTTAAAAACATCAGCGAGAGTGGGTATATCTTAGTCTCCAAGAGCTAAAAAGTATAAATTCAAAATAACAAAACTAATATATTTATATAAGAAAATCTTAAAAGTAGTGATAAATTTATGTTACTCTAGGCTAAAATTTATAGAAAAAGAGATGAAAATTTGTGAAATTTGATAGATAAACTTAAAAAAATTTATGTCACAAGTGGGTATAAATTTATGATAGTTATAAATAAAAAACATTTTGATATAAAAGGGCTAAATTTAGTGGTAACAAGGCTATATAAAGGCTTTTTTAATTAAGAATTTATGCGTTTAAAATGAAAAAAATTTTGTGACATTTTTGGGTTATTTTATCAACTACTATACCATTTTGATGAACAAAAACTTAAAATTTTAAAATTTATATAGATAAATATAAAAATTTTCACACATTTATAAAAAATTTACACATTATTAACCCCTAAACTTAGGCTTTTCTTAAGGGTATTGTACCAAAGTACAATATAACTAAATTTTTTTCTTAGCTAAAATCTTGATATAGATCAATAAAATCCAAAGGGAGGCACTAAGATGCAAAAGTTAGGCGTTATCAAAAATATCCTAGGCGGTGAAATCGTAGCTGTTGATAAAAGCGGCAACGAAAGAGTCTTGAAGGTGGGCGATAGCATTTTTGAAGGCGAAACTATAAAGGCTAATGACTCTGCAAAAGCAGTGATCGCAGCAAATGACGGTAAAGAGGTCAGCTTACAAAACGGCGAAAGCCTGAGCCTAGATAAAGAGGCAAATGCACTTAGTGACAACCCAGAGATAGCCTCTATCCAAAAAGCCTTGCTAAATGGCGCAAACATCACAGACCTTGAAGAGACTGCAGCAGGTGGCAACCAAGGCGGTGGCAACGCTACTGGAGATGGTGTGAGTTTAGGTGCTGCTAGCTTTGCCGAGGGCGGCCACTACTCAAATATCAATGAAAATTATAGAAATTTAACCGACGCAAATAGAGCTTTTCAAACCCCAGAAAACTCAATCGGTGGATATAACGATGCAGGTACAGATGCAGATACGATAACTCCTATCTCGCCAGCTACGCCTGTCACGCCGAGTACTCCAAGTACACCACCAACGCCAAGTACTCCAAGTACTCCTGGCGTCACCGTAACCCCAGGTACTCCTTCACCTGCTAATCCTCCAGTCATTACGCCTCGCCCTGGTGCAGTAGAGATCACTACTAGCTTAGACCCAGCTAACAGTGAGGCAAGAGAGAGTGGCGCAGGAGCAAACGGCGAGGGCGGACACTATCTTGTTTATAA
The DNA here is from genome assembly GCF_902460675.1 of Campylobacter concisus. Classification (GTDB taxonomy): domain Bacteria; phylum Campylobacterota; class Campylobacteria; order Campylobacterales; family Campylobacteraceae; genus Campylobacter_A; species Campylobacter_A concisus_AJ. Next base: position 482,441 of record NZ_CABPUQ010000001.1, read on the forward strand.
ACTAGGTCTATCAGGCACTCCAGTTAGCCCAAGTGGCGAGACCACAGATCTAGGTTTAAATTTCCTTGGTGGCACTAGAGGAGAGGATTATTCAAGCGTAGTTGAGTACTCGACTGACAATGGAGTGACATTTCAGCCACTATCAGGCTACACGATAACTGGCGTAAATATAGAAGATATCTCAAAAGTGCAAGTAAGGATAAAGGTGCTTGACGACGACGGACAAGACACTACAAAAGGCCCACTACATCACAACCAAAACGAGGGTGAGAACACTGGCCCTCAAGGCATGACTATCGACAACGTACAAAAAACTGATATGGTTGATAATTTTGCTGTATTTAAAGAGGGTGTGAAATTAAGTGTCACACCAAGCAGTAGCTATCTGCTACCAACAACTAATGCAAATATGGCTGAAGGCAAAATAATAGATAATGACGACAACATCGAGCTAAATAAAGATATCAAAGGCAGTATCGCAAACCACACCAATTTAAATACAAATGATGGCGATGATACGGTCAGTATAAAGGCAAATTTAGAGAATTTACACTTAGATACTGGCTCTGGCAACGATGTAGTAAATTTTGATAAAGAGGTCACTATAAGTGGTACTAAAAACACAGCAAGCGTAGGCGGCGTTCTTGGACATTATAATAGCACTACTATAAACCTTGGTAGTGGCGATGATGTAGTAAATATCAATGCTGATCTTAGTATATTTAAAGCCAATATTAACCTTGGTGCATATACTCCTAGCTCAAGCAATAGCGCTCATGATGAAGCAGGAAACAACACTTTAAATATCAATGCAAATATCCTTGGTAAAGAAACATTTAAAGTTATAGACCCTAGCATACACAATAGCTGGTACAATGATAACCAGATCCACACAGGTGACGGCGATGATGTGGTAAATGTAAAAGATGGTGTGAGGATAGAAAGAGTAAATATCCTGATGGATACTGGTAGCAACACCTTTAAAGCAAACAATATAACTATGACAGATGCTTGGGTAGATACTAGTGATAGATACTCTGAGGCAAGAGATGTAAATACTATGGAGATATCAAACTCTACGCTAACAAATGTAAATTTAAATAGAGAGTCACAAGATGCAGTGCTGGGATATCAAAGCCTAAAACTAGATAATAACAAAGGCGAGAGTGTTACAGCTTATGCAAAAGACCTACTTGAAGTAAAAGGTAATGGTGATGGTAATAGCCACTATGAAACCGGATCATTTAGATCAGCTCACGTTATAGCAGACGGCATAAGCATAGGTCAAGCGGGCTTTATCAATAAAACAGATGTTGATTTTACAGCTGATATATCAAATTTAACAGCTAAAACTCGTGTGTGGGTAAGCAGCTATGGCGAAAGTAATGATACGATAAATTTTAAAGGTAATAACATCTTAAATAACCTTGAGGATTCAAGTAGTGCCGATATAGATACAAGAGGTGGCAATGACACTATAAATTTTGAAGGTAAAAACGTAGCTGGTGCCATCACTATAAATACTGACGCTGGCAATGACACCATAAATATCGGTAGCGAAACTAAATTTGGCGGAACACATGAAAAATATGTATTTAAAAGTGTTCAGTTCTCTAGTATAAACATGGGTGATGGCGACGATACGATAAATATCGACAAAGGCGCTGAGCTAAAAAGCACTACCATAAAAATGGGTGATGGCGATGACGTTGTAAATTTAAATGGTAGTTTAAAACATGCTGGTGGTACATACTGGGATGGCTCAAGTACTATTGATCTAGGTAGTGGCAACGATATCATACATATCGGCAAGGACGCAGAGATAAATGCAGATGGCATGACTAGTGCTGGTGGTAGTTATAAAAAAGAGCATGGCGGTATAGTTATCCAAGGTGGAGCAGGCACTGATACGCTAGATCTTGCTGGAAATATCGACTTTAGCAAGGTAGCTGGCTTTGAAAAACTTACTCTTGGTGGCAGTGAAAACAATGTAGCACTAAATTTAACTATAAATGACGTGCTAAATATCACAAATGGCAACGGCACTAACCGCACTCTAAGGATAGATGGTGAAGATGGCGATCATGTACATATGAGTAGGGACGACTTTACACCAGGTGCGTCAAGCGGTGGATATACAACATTTACGGCAACTTCTGGCACCAATACATTTACTATCGAAGTAAAAGACGAATTAGTTTTCTAATCAAATTTCATGCCCTAGTCTCCCAAAACTAGGGCAAATTCTTACAAAATTTCAAATTTTAGTACCATAGTACAATTTACAAAGTTCTTTCAAGATATTAAAATACGTTCAAAATTTTTAAATAAGGAAACAATATGGCAACAAGGATAGGCGTTATAAAAAGCATCTCACAAGGATCAAGTGTAATCGCAACTGCAAAGGACGGCACACAAAGAGTGTTAAAAGTAGGCGATGAAATTTTTCTTGGTGAGACTATACAGACAACTGATATTGACTCAAAAGTAGTCATAACTGCAAACGATGGCAAAGACATTGCTATCATCGGAAAAGATACCCTAAATTTAGACAAGAGCGTAGCTCACAATGAGAGCTTTGGTGACGATAGCGTAGCTGATGTAAGCGCTATACAAAAAGCACTTCTTGATGGCGCAAACATCACAGATCTTGAAGAGACAGCAGCTGGTGGTAACGCAGCAGCTGGAGCTGGTGGAGATGGCGTAAGCTTGGGTGCTGCAAGCTTTGAAGAGGGTGGTCACTACTCAAACATTACTGATGATTATAGAAATTTACCTGATTCAAGCAGGGCTTTTCAAACTCCAGAGAACTCAATCGGCGGCTACAATGACGGCAATGACGCTGGCGATGCAACTCCTGTCTCACCAGTCATACCTCCAATAAGTGTTGATATCAAAACTTTAACTGATGATCTTGGCACTATAACTGGTGATTATAGCTTAGACGCGCCAAGCGTACCTCGCACAAATGACGCTACTCCAACCATAAGTGGCACAGTTGAGCCTACTGCTGTAAGAGCTGTTGTTAGCGTGCTTGATAAGAACGGACACGAAGTCTTTACAAAAACTCTAAATCCAAGCGATTATGCTGATGGTAAATTTAAATTCACAACTAATGAGTTAAGTGTAAATGGTAGCCATGATGGCGATTATAAAGTAGAGATAACAGCTACAGGAAGAGATGGCAAGACTGCAACTGATAGTGGTAGCTTTGTACTTGATACGCTTGCAAAAATAACTATAAACGTTGAAACAGAGATGAGCCTTGTAAAAGAGTCTGAGATGAGTAGCGGACTAAAAGGAAATTTCTGGTTTAACCACATCTATGAAGAAGAAGGCGTAAGAGGTACTGAGCTAAGAGACTTTAAAAATAAAATACCTGGCGGTTTTGAAAATACAGAATATGCTCATAAAGGTATGAAGCAAAATGACTTTATCGAATACTATATGAACAACACCAAACCTTGGGCAAGCTTTAAAGCAAAAGAGTTAAATTTCCAACAAGGTAAAGGTGGAGATAGGGATAACACTGATAACGACGCAGGAACAGTCTCAGGACTTGACGGCGCTCACAATATGATAGGCAAGATCGATCTTGACGGTAACAAAGTAACTCCAAATGGCGAGTGGGTAGCTCCAAATTTAAAAGCACTTGAGTATTTTATCGACAATGCAAAAGGTAGCGATATTCATCCCCTAAGAGATGCTCCTAATGGCAAAAACACAACAGCTGGGGCGATGGTAAATTTAAAAGGCACTATGTATCTTGAGCCAGGGGACTATAAATTTGACGCAAAAGGCACTGACGATAGCGTGAGATTTAAGGTTGATGGCGTTACTATGGTCGATTATGACACTATCCACTCAGAAAATAGAGCCACAGTTACAACTTTACACGTTGATAAAGCAGGATACTACGACTTTGATATGAGCTATGCAAACTACATCTATTGGGGCAAGCTAAAACTAACAGTTTCAAAAGATGGCGGACCTGAGAGCATACTTGGCTCAGAGGCAAGTGGCATAAAACTAAATTCAACCGACTTTGACAGTTACGTAGATACAGTAACAAGAAATGTCTATAAAGTAACTCAAAAGATCACAGGAACTGTGGATAATGTAGAAGATGGACAGATCGTAACTGTCACATCAAGCACCGGCGAAAGCCATACAGCAGTTGTAAAAGACGGTAAATACGAAGTTGAGTTTAAAACTAGCGATCCAAAAGCGACATACACAGCTAAAGTTAGCGACCTTGTAGGCAACGAGGCGCAGGCAGAATCAACTAAACTAAATAATGTCGCTACAGACCTAATAGATGCGACCGATGATGATGCAAGCAGTGTAAGTGCAAATACAAATACAGGTATAAATGACGCAACTAAATATTATAAATATACAACTGACGACATCGCTCAAACTGATAAATTTTCAACTAATGCACCACTACCAGTACTAAGCGATAAGACTCCGACATTTACGGGCAGCATAGATAGCAGCGCAACTAAAGCTATCATCACTGTTCTTGATAAAAATGGACATGAAGTCTTTACAAAAGAGCTTAGCCAAAGCGAATTTGCAAATGGTAAATTTGAAGTCACATCTAATGAACTAAATGACGGCAAATATAACATCAAAGCAACTGCTGTCTTTTCAAATGGCGACAAGAGCACGATAGTTAGCGAATTTGTAGTTGATAAGACTCCAGTTACTATAGAAAACATCAAGATCATCGAAAATGATGGCGAGGGACTACACCATACGCTTAAATTTAACCTCAAAAACTATGAGGATGGCGATAAGATCGAGAGTATAAAAATCGTAACTGCTGACGGAACTACTAACGTAATCTCTGTTGGCACTACTAAGCCAACTAATGGCGTGCTAAGCTTTTATTACGATCACAAGATAAAGCTAGGCGATAAGATCGAAGTTGAGATGACTGATAAGGCTGGTACAAAATATACTCACGTAAATGAAATTTTAGTTCCAACTATGACGCAGTTTGAAAACGGCAACGACACAACTACAAATGCAAACAACCGTTCAGCTGAGAAGTTGTGGGGCACTATGGAGATGAGTGAGAGTGGCTTTAGGGCTGATGGCTCAAGGATTGTTTCAAACGACGCTGTGCCATACCTAAGAGCTGTGATCCCAGAAGATACAACAGCTGGTAATGCTAGCGACAATCAAACTGTAAGCGAGTTTTTAAATAGTGGTAGAGGCATAACATGGGGCACTGGCGATGTTAGATTTGTAGCAACTAACGTTGATAGAGGTGTTTCAAAAGAGCTATTATCTCAATCGATAGAAAAACCAATAGGCAATGTAACGCCTGATCACTACAATAGACTTACAGGCTATAACAACAGACTTGATGCCGCTGGCAAAATGGCTGATGGCGTTTATAAAATTTCTATCGATGGTAAGTATCAAGGCGGTGATGAGCTACTTTACAACTCTATTAAATTTACGATCGACGCAACAGCTGCAACGATAAATGACTCAAAATTAAGCTATGATGCAGCGACTGGTAAAACAACATGGAGTGGAATTTTAAGTGAAAATGGAGTTGGCGCAAGCTATACGCTAAAAGAGCACTTTGAAGAGGCGGTAAAAGGTATAGCTCTAAAAGATAGTATCACACTAAGAGGTGCTGATGGACACATCATAGCTGCAAATTCTGTAACGCTTGATGAAAATGGAAATTTCGAAGCAGTGTTTAACGGCGATGTAAAAGCAAGCGATGTCTATCTACAAATTTCTGATATCGCTAAAAATACAAGAGTAGTTGCAGACAATGACAATGATAACGTGATCACAACTACTGAAGGTAATGACATCATCAATGTTGGAAATGGCGATAACATCATACACGCAGGACGCGGTGAAAATGAAATTCGCACAGGCAATGGCAACAATGTAATCATAACTGGCGATAACAACGACGTCATAACCACAGGAAGTGGTAACGACTACATCGACGCTGGCAGAAGTGGCTATACTGGCGCAAACAAAGGCGATCTAGTAAATGCTGGCGCTGGCAATGATAAGGTTGTATTTACTTTTGATAATCCAAGAGCAGCTCTATCTCAAAGTCTAGATGGCGGAGAGGGCACAGATACGCTTATCATGCGTCCAGTGGCAAAGGATGGCACTATCGACTTTGATAAGATAGATAATAAGTCTTTAACTAATGCGATCAAGAATTTTGAAGAGATCCAGCTTGGCATGGATGAGCATGGCAATGACAACCAAGATGTTAAGCTACTAAATTTAAAAGCAGATAATGTATTTAGCATCACTGATGATGTAAATACTATCTTAAAAATAAGCGGCGACAACAAAGATAGCGTTTCATTAAAAGGATTTACTGAGGCTACAAATCAAAGTGGTGTTGAGCATGGATATACAAGATATGAGGGTCAAACAAGCTCAGACACTCCAAAAACTATCTATATAGATGTCGATAACGATATAAACAAACAACTTGTATAAAATTTGGGCTTTTTAGCCCAAATTCTTCTTTTAAATTCCTATTTTTACTCCTAAAAAACGCCTTTAAAACCATCTTTGTACCAAAGTACAATATACAAATTTAATAAAAAACACTAGAATAAATCAAAAAATAAAAGTAAGGAATAAAGATGGCAGCTGTAGCCGGCAAGGTAAAAAGCGTCACATCTGATGTTGTAGCGATAGATAAAAACGACCGTGTAAGAGTTCTAAACGTAGATGATGAGGTTTATATCGGAGAGAGTATAAAGGGCGAAAGCCAAAGTGCGAGCGTGACTATCACTGCAACGGATGGCAGCGATATATCGCTAAATGGATATGACACGATATGGCTTGATAGTAGTGTGGTAAGTGCTGATACTAGCGCTGAAAATAGCATCGATACTGACGCACTTTTTAGAGCACTTCTTGGAGAAAACTACGCTGAGATACTTGATCAGATGAATGAAAAAGTGGAAGATATGTTTGCAAAAACGCAGACAAATGAGACTGAAAACAGCTCAAATAGCCTTGAGGACAGTGAAAATTTAGCAGACAAACATAGCGCAAATGATGAGATTTTATCTGACTCAAATGAGCTAAAAGTAGATAACTCTTATGAGCATGCAAATTTTGACGCAACTACGATATATATCGAGATCGATAACGATCTAAATAAACTTTCATAAAATTTGAGCCTCTTGGCTCAAACTTCTTATCCTAAAAATTAACTAATATCCCTTATAATAAGCCAAAATTTACAAAAGGAAAACGATGAAGAAAATTTTAATCATCGCAGGCTCTTGCAATAGCGGCACAGCAGGGCTTCAGGCTGATATAAAGACATGCGCTAGGCTAAACTGTTATAGCGCAACGGCGGTCACTTCGCTTGTTGCTGAGACCACAGACGCGATAAAAAGCGTAGTTTGTCTTGAACCTAGCTTTGTTAAAGATGAACTTTGCACGCTTGCGGAGGAATTTAGCTTTGATGCCATAAAGATCGGCATGCTCTTTAGCGAGGAGATAATGAACGTGGTACATGAGTTCTTACTCACCCAAAAGGCCAAGGTCGTGCTTGACCCAGTCTGCGTCTCAAAGAGCGGCCACAAGCTCATAAAAGATAGTGCAGTAGAGAAACTAAAAGAGCTAATGGCGCTTGCCACCGTAGCCACGCCAAATTTAGACGAGGCAAATGTCCTTTTTGGAGGGAATTTTAAAGATCTGCCTTGCGATATCATCGTGAAAAAGCGAGTGAGCGAGGGAAATAGCATAGATACGCTTTATAGAAAAGATGGCTCACTGCAAAATTTCAAAACCCCACTTGCTAGTCCGCTTGTGATGAGTGGGACTGGTTGCACTTTCTCAACGGCGCTTGCTTGCTACCTTGCAAAGGGCAAGAGCCTAGAGGAGGCTATAGGGCTTTCAAAAGAGTATATCTGCTCCATTATAAAAGAGAGTATCGACACAAAGCTAGGCAAAAACCGCCTACTTTGGCACGGAGCGAAGTAAATTTAAGCCTAAATTTTAGGCTTAAATTTGATAGTTTTAGCTTACGCCTCTAATATCGCGCCGTTGCTTGCGTTTGTGACTAGCTTTTGATACTGCTTTAGCCAGCGAGAGGTTAGCGCCTTATCGACTGGTTTAAATTCCGCTCTTCTTTTTGCGATCTCAGCTTCGCTTAGACGAACGTTTATCTCGTATTTATCGACGTCTATATCGATGATGTCGCCGTCTTTTAGTAGGCCTATCATGCCGCCTTCAGCCGCTTCTGGACTTACGTGACCGATGCTTAGACCCCTTGTCGCCCCGCTAAAGCGGCCATCCGTGATGAGCGCCACGTCCGCGCCAAGTCCTCTTCCCATGATGAGCGAAGTAGGGCTTAGCATCTCTTGCATGCCAGGGCCTCCGCGTGGGCCTTCGTAGCGGATGACGACGACGTCACCTTTATCTACTTTACCGCTTGAAATTCCAGCTATCGCTTCATCTTGTGAGTTAAAGCAGACCGCTTTGCCACTAAATTTACGCTCGCCAACGATGCCAGCTGTCTTGATGACACAGCCTTGCTCGGCTAAATTTCCAAACAAAATGGCAAGTCCGCCAACTTGAGAGTAGGCATTTTCCACCTTGTGGATGACGCTTTCGTCTTTGATGTCGCTGGCACGTACGCGCTCGCCCAAAGTTTCGCCGCTAACTGTTAGGTTGTCCAAATTTAGCATGCCGTGGTCTCTGCGTGAAATTTCTTTTATCACCGCATTCATACCACCAGCTCTGCCGACATCCTCCATGTGCACGTTTGGCAAGCTTGGGCTGATCTTAGCGATGTGAGCGATGTTTTGACTGATCTTATTTAGCTCTTTGATGTCTAAATTTACGCCAGCCTCTCTTGAGATGGCTAGCATGTGAAGGACGGTGTTGCTGCTGCCACCCATCGCCATATCAACGACAAGCGCGTTGCGGATCGCCTTTTCATTTAGTATGTTTCTTATCTTAAATCTCTCATCAAGGGCGATCTGGCAGATCCTGCGAGCAGCCTGCCTGATGAGCTCCTCACGCTCTGGAGTTAGCGCTAGGATGGTGCCGTTGCCAGGGAGCGCTATGCCCATCGCTTCGCAAAGTGTGTTCATAGAATTTGCCGTAAACATACCGCTACAGCTGCCGCCACTTGGACATGCGTTGCACTCGATATCTCTTAGCTCGGCCTCGTCTATCTCTTTGGTCTCAAATTTACCAACAGCCTCAAACGCAGTCGCAAGATCGATCGGCCTGCCATCTTTTGTGTGACCTTTTCTCATAGGGCCGCCGCTTACGAAAATGGTCGGGACATTGACCCTTAAAGCGCCCATAACCATGCCAGGGACGATCTTATCGCAGTTTGGCATACAAACAAGCGCGTCAAGTGCGTGCGCGTTCATCACGGTTTCGATAGAATTTGCGATGATCTCACGGCTAGGCAAGCTATATAGCATGCCCTTATGTCCCATCGCGATGCCATCATCCACGCCGATGCAGTTAAACTCAAACGGCACACAGCCATTTTTGCGAATTTCATCTTTTAAAATTTGAGCGTATTTGTTTAAAAAAAAGTGCCCAGGGATGATCTCTATAAAGCTGTTTGCAACGCCGATAAATGGCTTAGCAAAGTCCTCGTCTTTTAGCCCAGTCGCACGTAAAAGTGAGCGGTGTGGGGCTCTTGTGTAGCCTTTTTTGATTATATCGCTTCTCAAATTTGATCCTTTTTTTAAAATTTGAGAGGATTTTATCACATCTAAAGTATCAAAAATTTTAAAGCTTGGCCGCACATGGCAGCCAAGTAAATTTTAGTATTCGTCAAAGAATTTTTGAATTTCTTTGGTGTCGCTCGTCTTTGTGAGGGCTAGCATGAGTAAAATTCTAGCCTTTTGTGGGTTTAGGTCGCTTGCGGTGATGAAATTTCCATTGTCATCCATCTTTTTGTTGCTATCAACGTAGCCGCTTCCAACGATCGCGCTTCTTACTATTTTTATGCCTTTGGCGTTTGCCTCTTGAAGCACGGTAAATACATTGTTGTGGATGCTGCCATTACCTGTGCCTGCGTGGATGATACCCTTTGAGCCAACATCTATCAGGTGTTTTGCGATATCGCCGTAGTCATTTGCGTGTGAGTAGATGATATCGACCCTTGGTAAGGCCTCTAGCTTGCTTACGTCAAAGACGCTGTTTGCGGTGTGTTTTTTGAGACTTTTTGTGCTGTAAACGACCTTGCCGTAGTAGACTCTGCCGATGGCGCCGGTATTTCTTGACTTAAATGTATCAACTGATGAGGTGTTTGTTTTTGTAACCTCTCTAGCGGCGTTGATCTCGTCATTTAGCACGACCAAAACGCCATTACCAACGCTCTCTTTGCTAGCTGCTACGCTTACTGCGTTATATAAATTTAGCGGACCATCAGCGCTCATAGATGTGGCACTTCTCATGGCTCCCACTAAAACTACAGGCTTATCTGACTTGACGGCCAAATTTAAGAAATAGGCGGTCTCTTCGAGGGTGTCGGTACCGTGAGTTATGACGATGCCATCCACGTCTTTGCTGGCAAGTAGCTCATTTACGCGTTTTGCAAGCTTTAGCCAAATTTCATCAGTCATGTTGTTTGAGCTGATGTTGGCAACTTGCTCGCCTTTTATATTTGCTAAATTTGCTATCTCAGGCACGGCTTTGATGAGGATATCGACGCCAAGTTGGGCCGCGTCGTACTGGGCATTTGTCGCGCCACTAGCACTTCCTGCGATCGTACCGCCTGTGGCTAAGATGACGACGTTTGGCTTTGCATAGAGCGAAGCAACTAGAATGCAGATCAATAAAACTAGCTTTTTCATAGCTATCCTCCTAGTAAGAAATTTTACGCATTTTTAAATTTTCGTAATACCAAACCAAGCAAATAGACAAAAAATAAAGTAGCTCAAATAAATTTTTAAAATATTTTTATAAATTTAAAAAATATTATTTTCGCTCATTTTATCACAAAAAGCACACGTTAAATTTAACTCTTTCTTAAAAGATAAGACAGATAAAATGAAATTTGCCTTATTTTAATCAAAATGATATATAAATTGATAACGTAAAATTGTCATACATGTGTCACAAATGCCGAATTTAAGGGCTTTATTGTACCTGGGTACAATATACATGAATTATAAAATTCATTAAAATGCGAGAAAAATTTTAACAAGGATGAATATGGCAGCAAAACTAGGAAGTATAAAATCAATTTCAGGTCAAACTGAAGTGATAGCAGTCGATAAAAGTGGAAATGAGAGAATTTTAAAAGTTGGCGATAGCTTGTATGAGGGCGAGAGCATAAAGACAACTTCAGCTGATGCGAAGGTAGTCATCGTTGCAAATGATGGCAAGGAAGTCTCGGTAGTAGGTGAAGATACTATCTCGCTTGATCCAAAAGAGGCAGCAAACGCACAAAGTGCTAACCCAAAGGTCGCAGCACTTCAAAATGCTCTTTTAAATGGTGCAAATATCACAGATCTAGAAGAGACCGCAGCTGGTGGTAACGCAGCAGCTGGTGGTGCTGGTGGAGACGGTGTAAGCTTAGGTGCAGCTAGCTTTGCTGAGGGTGGCCACTACGCAAATATCAATGAAAATTTTAGAAATTTAACTGATGCAAATAGAGCTTTTGACTCTTTTAATAGCCCAATCGGCGGCTATGCTGATAATAACGACAATGGCGAGGGCGATAATGTTGCGCCGCAAAGCCCAACAACACCAGTAACACCGGTCACTCCAGCTACTCCAGCAACGCCAGCAACACCTGTTGCGCTAAGCGTATCGCTTGATGGTAGCGGCGAGGCAAGAGAGGCAACTCCAAACGAGTATCTAGTCTATAATCTCGGCCTATCAGCTGCTACAAGCTCAACTACACCTACTGATCTAACGCTAAATTTAAGTGGCGCAAGTGCAGGCAGAGACTACACAAACGCTATGGAGTATTCACTTGATGGCGGACATAGCTGGATAGCGATACAAAATGGCGGCACGATAAGCGGCGTTATGCCAAGCGATATCGCAAATGTAAAGGTTAGAGTGCAGGTTATCGACGACTACGGTCAAACAGCAGGTAATCAAAACGAGGGTACAAGCAGCGAGGATCTAGGCGCAAATATCGCTCCTGGCATAAAAGACTACGGTGTTTATAAAGAGGGTGTAACTCTTAGTGTGACTACAAACAACGCTGCTATCACATCTGGCGAGGCTGAGGGCAAGATCATCGATAATGATGACAATATAAATATCACAGAAAATATAGATGCATCTACAGAGGGCTTAAACCCTGCTCTTGTAAATTCTGACCCAGACAATGGCAACACCATGAAAACTATCATCGATACAAAAGATGGTGATGATACTATAACTATAAAAGAGGAAGTCTATTTTTCAAGTGGGTTATATGATCTAAAAGAAAATGCCAATGATGTCATAAAAATGGGCGATGGCGACGATGTGTTTAATACAGGAAAAGATGCTGTTGTAGAAAACACTAGGATAGACCTTGGAAACGCTGGCGGAGAGAAAAATCAAGATACACTCAATATAAATGGAACTGTTATAACAGATACAAGATTTACAAGCCACGATGGCAATGATGTATTTACTATAAAAGATGATTCTGGTCCAAGCCTTGGTAGTACTATTTTAGACAATGTCTTGTTTAAAACAGGAAGTGGCAACGACACTGTAAATATCGAAAAAAGTGATAATCATCAGCTTATAAAAAATACCAAAATAGACACCGGTGCTGATAACGATACCGTAAATATTAAAAGCGATATGTATGCTTACGTTACTAATAACGGAACAACTGACGAGACTGAGTATGCAGGAAGCAGAACTGATAGCTTTATAAAAACAGGCGAGGGCGACGACACTATAAATGTTACTGATGCAAGTATCAGGAGAGTTGATATCGATACTGGCGACTCAGACACGGGCGATATGCTAAATTTCATCAGTGCAGGCATATATAACTCTGAAATAAAAAGTGGCAATGGCAATGATAAGATCGTACTTCAAGATACTAAAGCAGATGTCATGGATATCTACACAGGTGAGGGCGATGATAGCCTAACTATCAAAGGTAGCACTGAAATAAAAAATAATAGCGCCGTACATAATGACCCTATAAGCTCACCAGCTCATGTGGCAAATCCAGTAGCTAATCAAGCTGGAATTCACTCAAACTACATAGAGATGGGCAAAGGTCGCGATAGCTTAACTATCGAAAGAGGCGCTGAAATTTCAAACACTAAGATAAACACTAGCTCAGCTGATGCTGGAGTGAGTGACGATAGAGACAGCGTAGATATTACTGGCGCTAAATTTAACAACGCTGCCATTGAGACTGGATATGGCGATGATGAGATAAATTTAAAAGATGTCACCATGATCTCAAACGATGGATATAGCACATATATCGGTGCAGGCGGCGGAAATGACACTATTAACGTCTCTGGAAATAGCTCATTTGACAAGGCTATCATCTACACAAATGGCGGAGATGACCGTGTAAATGTCGATGGTGATGTCTCTATGGTGGATTCAAACATTATGCTTGAAAATGGCAATGTAACGCTAAATGTCGCAAGAGCTACTGGTCTAGTTGATACAAACATAGAGGGTGCAGGCGTTGGAAATGCTGGCGTAAAAACCGTAACTATCGATAATGCTGAGCTTAGAAGAGTTACCATAAATACCGCAGATGACGGCGATAGCGTGACTATCGGAGCTGGCACTCATGACAACACCGATGTTAAAATTTTCACTCAAGGCGGAGACGATACGATAAATATCAACGCTGATCTAACTGGCACATCAAATGTAAATTTAAGTCCAGCTGCAGGCGAAGCTGCACATGACCATGATGCATCAAACATCAACTCAGGCAAAGGCAATGACACTATCAATATAGCTGATAACGTGACACTAACCAACACCTACCTTTCAGGTGGCGACGGCAGCGACTTAGTCGATCTTGGCAAGGACGTAAGCCTAAATGGCACTGCTATAAATGGAGGCGACGGCATAGATACGTTAAAAATCCACGATGACTCGTTTAACACGACAAATGCTGGCAAGATAAGTGGCTTTGAGGTGCTTGATATGTCAGACGCAGATAAGGAATTTACATTCCACCATGCTTCAGATATCGCAAATTTCATAAAAAATGTCGGTGGCGAAGGTGCAACATCGCTATTCGTAAAAGGTGTAGAAGGTGTTGGTAAATTTACAGAAGGCTCATCTGAAATAGCAAGTGCTGGTACAGTAGATAGCAATGGAAACCACGTATATAGCGTAAATGATGGCGGTCAGACGTTTATTCTTACAATAGAAAATGATATTACTATAAATCCTTCAATGTAAAATTTAGACCCATTTTTTGGGTCTAAACTCCCCTTGCTCCGTTTAATAAAATTTTTTATACAAAAAGCCTAAATTTAGGCATTTCTTTTGATAATCAATATAATTTATATTTCAATGTGATTTAAAAACGCTTATTAAAATCCAAAAGTCAATTTTTTTAAGAAAGGATTAATATGAGCGTAGAAGTAGCCGACAAAGAGGGGTTAAATTTAAGCGGTGGCGTGATCCAAAATGGTGGGCAAAACGACCCTTACGTGAGGATCATAGAGGAGGTAAAGTCGCTTGAGATACTTGAGCCTGAGAAATTTCTTGCTGAGCTATACGGACGAAGGGTGGCAGATGCAAGGCCAAAAGCGCAGGATCAAATTTTAAACATCGCAGACGCAACCACTAGTGCAAATGATGTGCGTTTTGACAATGGCAACGACATAGTTGATATGACAAGATCTATCGTAAATGATGCCAAGATAGATGCAGGAGATGGCGATAATAAGCTAAGAATTCACGATAATATCGAGGTTAGAGGGCTGAGATTTGACGCTGGGGCTGGCAACGACGAGATAGAGATAAGAAACAATGTTGGCATAAAAGATCATACGTTTTTATATACAAATGACGGCGATGATAGCGTGAAAATTTATGGTGCGACGATGGAAAATGCTGCCATTCATACAGGTTTAGATAACGATGTCATAGATATCCAAAGATCTGAGATCAAAAACGGCGCTGATATAAGGCTTGGCGGAGGAAATGACACTATAAATACCGACTGGGTGGGCTTTTTTGGTGATACGAAAATTTCTCTTTCTAGCTTTACAAATCCAAACGAAGTAGATACGCTAAATATGGACAACACTATCTTTAACGGACACACTACTATCGAAGCAAACGACGGCGAAAAGACCACTATGAATATAAAAGTGTGCGGTGGAGACGGCGAGATAGATATAAAAGGCTCACACGCAAATTTAGACCATACGCCGCTTTTTGATATGAATTTTCTTGGGCCAAAATTTATGGGTGACGTTAAATTTGACGGCAGAAACAACAAAGTCAATATGCATATAGATGACTCAGAATTTCATGGTAAAAATAACGAATTTTACTTCTCAGATAATCAAAATGATACTTTAAATGTGACATCAGCTATCATAAAAAATTCTAAATTTTATCTAGGTGGCGGAGACGATACAGTTAGTTTAACTATGACTAGAACAGATATAGATAATAATAGTCAAATATTTGGTGGCAAGGGCCATGATACGCTTGTGCTTGATAATAATATCGACTTCTCAAAGGTCTCTGGCTTTGAAGAATTAAAAGTAACGAGTGGTGCTTATGTGACATTAAATGGCAATGATGTGGCTCATTTGAGTGACATTTTAGACAATGGCTCTAATGTAGTTAAATTTAGCGAGGCGCATGGCACTGTAAAACTTAATGGTTTTAGCGAAACTAGCGGAGCAGAAAATGGCTATCATAGATATGAAAGTACCTATAATACGCACTTAGCAGACGGTAGTGATCGTCAAGGCACAGTCTATATAGATATAAAAGAGGACATTCACGTCGATCTTTAAATTTTAGATCCCTTTTGGGATCTTGCTTACATTTATCAAAAATTTAAATTTTAAAACCCACTGCAACAGCGTAATCTTAAGAATTAACATCATATTTACATTACTTTATATTTAAAAGAAATATTTATAATGTGTCAAATTGATTTTAAAGGAGGCAGCGATGGCTGTTAAAGTAGGTGTTATCAAAAACATTCTTGGCTCCAAGGAAGTAGTAGTTATAGACAAAAATGGCAACGAAAGAGTTGTTGTCGCGGGAGATAGTTTATACGAGGGCGACGTTGTTAAAGCAAATGGCGCAAAGGTAACTATCGCATCAAACGACGGCAAAGAGTTTGAGCTAAAAGATGGCGAAACTCTAAATTTAAATAACGACCTTAGCTCAGACAAAGAGGTAGCAGCTATACAAAAAGCCCTTTTAAAAGGTGAAAATTTAGCAAATCTCGAAGAGAGTGCCGCTGGAGGCAATAGCGGTGGCAGAGGTGGAGACGGCGTGAGCCTTGGCGAGACAAGGTTTGAGCATGGCGGTCATGAAAGCTCTGATGTATCAGCTAGCTTTAGATCACTTTCAGATACTTTTGGCGCTGTAAAACTAACTAACCAAGAGGTAAAAGGTGGCGGTAGTGATGTTTTTGATGGTTCAGATAGTGATATAAATTCTGCCATTGCACCTGTAGCCCCAGTTGAGCCATCACAACCAGAAAATCCAACTCCAACTCCGCAGCCAAAGCCAGTTGAGCCAGTAGAGCCTAAACCTGAGCCAACTCCAGAACCACAACCTAAACCTGAACCAACTCCGGAGCCTAAACCAGAGCCTAAGCCAGAACCGACCCCAGAGCCTAAACCTGACGAGAGCAAAGATATAGTTAAAAATATCTCGGTTGAAGATAAGTCAGAATTTGGCTATGAAAAGAGCTCAGACCCAAGAAGCTCAAATGACAAATCATACCTAGAGTACAACCTAAAAGGCGAAGTAGCGGAGGCTGATGCTGATAAAAAGGTAGATGTGACGCTTAAATTTGGCGGAGAGGCAACTGCTGGCAAAGACTATGAAAACGCAGAGTACTCGCTAGATGGCGGTAAAACTTGGCAAAAGCTAGATGATAGTGGCGTGATAAAAGATGTAAGAGCTGGCGATATAAATAAAGTAAGCGTGCGTGTTGAAGTGACAAACGATCACGACCAAAATGAAGGCACACTTGACACATCAGAGAAAATTTTCACAGATGCAGATAAGGGCGTAGAAAATAATGGCTACTTTAAAGAGAGCGTTTCGCTAGAAGTTAGCATAGGTGACCTAAAAGCATCAAATAGCGAAAAGATCGTAGATAATGATCATGATATCACTGTAAATAACCAGTTTAATAATGATAAATCTTTTGACGTTACATTTAAAGATAATGGCGACAATACACTAAATTTCAAAGATGCGACGATAAACCACAAAGCTGGTGACGTGGCTAGCGCTATAGTCTTTGGAGATGGCAGCTATCTTAATGAAGGTAAAGATACCATCAATGCTGATAACTCAAATTTAAACTGGCTAAATATCAACACTCAAGGCGGAGATGACACTATAAATATAAATGGCGGAAGACACGAGAGACTTCACGTCGAAACTGGCGCTGGAGATGATGTCGTAAATTTAAACGGCGGAACTTACATAGGCACCGATCCTTATCAAAGTGGCTTCACGCTTGATAGTGGAAACGATGTGTTAAATTTAAATGGTACAAAAGATGATCATATAAAAATGACAGATATGTACCTAAGAACTGGCTCAGGCGAGAGAGACGAGATAAATATCAAATACGCTGAGATCGACTCAACATATAAAAATTCAGCCAACCACATCATCGCCGAATCAAAAAACAACACCGTAAATGTTGAAAACTCAACTTTAAAGAGTATCAACATAGGTACAGAGACCAACACAGGTACCGATGTAAATAGAAATCCACTAAATTTCGATCTAAATTTAAAATCATCTACTCTTGATGATGTAAATCTCAACACTATCTACAAAACTCACGTAGTAGTTGAAGATACAAAGATAAATGGCAACTACCCAGAAAATGCCACAAAGTGGAATTTCGCAGATACAGATGATACTTTAGAGCTAAGATCAGGCACATTAAACGATATGACGGTTAATCTTGGCAACGGCGAAGACAAAGTCGTCGTCTCAAAAGCTATGAAGCTTGATGGATACACCATGATAAATGGTGGCACTAGCTACGAGACCGATACACTTGTGATCGATGGCAATGTTGATTTTAATAAATTTAAGAGCTTTGAAGAGCTACAAGTGACTGGCAACGAGAAGGTCAGCCTAAAACTAGAAGATCTATATGATATGCTTGACATTAAAAATAATGATAGCAAACATATCTTGACAGTTACAGAGGCAGCTGGCGGAGTAGAGCTAGCAGGCTTTAAGCTTTCAGAGTTCGGAAGAGGTCTAAAAGATGGCTTTACAAGATATGAGGCCGACTTTGGTTTTCAAGATAACGGCAGATCTTATACTGTCAAAGGCTATATAGATGTAAAAAATGGTATCAATGTCGATCTTGGTGCTAAGCCAGAGCCTACGCCTGTTGAGCCAGTCGAGCCTGTAAATCCAGCTCCAGCTCCACAACCTGAGCCAAAACCAGAACCTAAGCCAGAACCAAAACCAGAACCTAAACCTGAGCCAGCTCCGCAACCAGAGCCAACTCCACAGCCGACACCTGAGCCACAGCCAACGCCTGATCCAGAGCCAGAGTATATAAATGAATATGACTCAAAATATGTAAAAGACATAGGTATATATGGCAAACGAGGCTTTCAGATCGAAAACCATGAAAAATCGAATATGTGGGAACATAACAATTTAATATTTGAGCTAAGGGGTGAAGTGGCAGAAGCCGATGTGGATCAAAAAATCGATGTGAAGCTTAAATTTAGTGGAGAGGCGACTTACGGCAAAGACTACGATAAAATTCAGTACTCACTTGATAATGAAAACTGGATAGACCTAGATAGTAGTGGCGTCATAAAAGGTCTAAGAGCGGGCGATATCAACAAAGTAGTTGTTCGTGCAAATGTAATAGACGATAAAGAGCTAAATGAAGGCAAGCTTTTGTCTGAAAATAGTGAAAAATTTTATGAGAGCTGGGATAAAGAAAAGTTATTTAAAGATGCAGATAAGGGCGTTGAAAACAATCACTACTACAGCGAGAGTGTGATCTTAGAATTTAGTATAGATAACGCTAAATATACGTATGAGGGTGGCATCATAGATAATGACCATATAACAACTGTAAATAGCGAATTTCACAACGACAAACGCTTTGATGTAGAGTATCTTCAAAATGGAGATAATGTCTTAAATTTCAACAATGCAACCGTAAGTCATAAAGAAGGAGAAGAACCTAGTAAGATCCATTTTAGTGAAGTATATAGTAACTCTGGAGACACTGAGGTCAATATCAATAGTTCAAATTTAAATTGGCTTGATATTGGAACTAATACTGGAAAAGATAAAATTGATATCAAGAGCTCAAATTTAAATAATGTCACTATCAACACCTATAACGGAAACGATACTATAAATATAAATGGCGGAACGCACGAAAAAGTTGAGATCAATACAGGCTTTGACAATGATGTCATAAATATAAATGGTGGCGTTTTTAACAAAGAGACCATCTATCTTGGCATTAACAGCGATATCTTAAATATAACAGGTACAAAAGCTGATCATGTAAAAATGACAGATATTCACATAAGCACTAATACTAATAAGTTTAATGGTGCCATACAATGGGTTACTAATGAATTAATTAAAGGCGATGAAGACGTTATAAATATCAAATACACTGACATTAACTCAACAACATCAGCAGAAAAAAGTGCGATCTATGCAGGAGGATCAAAAGGTACTATAAATATAGATAGCTCAAACCTTGATAACGTAGAACTAAATGGAGGCAGTAGAGTCCCTTCATTTGGAGAAACTTATCATACAGATATAAATTTAAAGTCATCTACCCTAAAAGATGTAGATATCATGGCTTATATAAATGAAATGCATGTGGTAGTTGAAGATACTCACGCATCAGCTAGTGGTTTGCCAGCTGAATACCATGCGAACTGGATTTTGAGTGGAAACAAAAATGCAAAAGATTATTTGGAGCTAAGATCTGGAAGCTTAACTAATATTAAAATAGATCTATCGGATGGCAGTGATAGTGTCTTTATATCTAAAGATATGAAGCTTGAGGGTGGCACTAGCATTCTTGGTGGATACTCAGACAATAGAAGTCGCTATGATCACGATACGCTTTTGGTTGATGGTCAGATAGACTTTACAAAGGTTAAGAGCTTTGAAGAGTTAAAGGTTACTAGCAATGAAAAGGTCACTCTAAAAGCTCTTGATATAGCTGATATGCTTGATGTCGGACACGAACATAGTAATAATTTGCTTCAAATAACCGAGGCAAGTGGCGGAGTAAAACTTGAAGGCTTTAGTAAATCTGCTGCTAATGCAGTAGAGGGCTTTGAAAGATATGAGGCGAATTACGGCACAACTACAGCTTATATCGATGTAAAAGAAAACATCCACGTCGATCTTTAAAATTTAGACCCTTTTTGGGTCTAAATTTCTTCTATATAAATTTGCAAATATCCTTTATAAATTCTATTATTCTTTTAAAATTTACTACGATCAAATAAAACATTTATAACTTAAAATATCATTAATCAATTCTTACTAGAAAATTAAAATTTATATAAGCGTTATAGAAATATCATCTATTAATTATAAAAAATTCTATAAATGTAACATATAATAAAATAATGTAACTATATTGTACCTAAGTACAATTTACAATTTCTTCTAATAGTTATAAAATAATGCTAAAATTAAATTAGCCCAAAAGGAATGAACATGGCAAAGAAACTAGGCACAATCAAGTCTATATCGGGTTCTGCTGAGGTTATCGCAGTAGATAAAAGTGGTAACCAAAGAGTACTAAAAGTTGGTGATAGCCTTTATGAGGGTGAGACGGTAAAAACAACTTCAGCTGATTCTAAGGTTGTGATAGCGACAAATAATGGAAAAGAGCTATCAATGATCGGTGAAGATACACTAAGTCTCGATCCAAAGGCAACTGCTGCTGATTCACAAGTAGCAGCACTTCAAAAAGCATTGTTAAATGGTGCAAATTTAGAAGATCTTGAAGAGACAGCAGCTGGTGGCAATAGCGGTGGTCGTGGTGATGGCATGAGCCTTGGCGAGACTAGATTTGAGCATGGCGGACACTACTCAAACATAAGTGCTAGCACAAGCGCGATCAATCCTTTAGGCGCTGCATCTTTTGCAGGTCCAGCTGAGGGTAAAAGTGGCGGTTTAGATAGCGGTCGTGGCGGCAATGATGACGATACAGCAGGCACTAGTACTACTATCGATCCAGAAACCACTAGAAAACCAAGCAACCCAGAAATTAAATTCCCAGAAGATACAAACAAAGATGGCAAAATTTCTGATGATGTTGTTGAGTTAATGTCAGTGTATTTGATATTTATAACGTCTTCATCGCCTTTAATTAATTCATTAGTAACCCATTGTATGGCACCATTAAACTTATTAGTATTAGTGCT
>NZ_CABPUQ010000001.1:504819-507218 GCF_902460675.1 Campylobacter concisus
TTGATGTAAAAGGTCATCTAACAAATGATAAAACTCCAACTATCAAAGGCACTGCAAAAGCTGGCTCAAAAGTAGAAATTTATGATAATGGCGACAGAATAGGTGAGACAACAGCTAAAGCTGATGGTTCATGGGAATTTACAGCTCCAGAGCTTACTAAACAAGGCGAGCATAAATTTACAGCAACTGCTGAGAATAAATTTGGTAAGAGCACACCAAGCAATGAAGCTACAATCGATCTAGATTCAATCGCTCCAAAACTTGATAACGTTAAAATCACTCCAATTGATACTAATAGCAAAGCTGATGATACAGCAGAGCTAACTATGGGAACAGGTCATACAGATACTCCAAATGCTGAGATATTATTTAGGGATGTAGATAACAACATTATAGGAAAAGGTCACGCTAACAGTGCAGGTGACTTCTTAATTCAACTAGATAAAGCTGTTCAGCCAGGTACTCCAGTATTTGTTCAAGCAATAGATAAAGCTGGTAACGCAGGTACAGAAATGGCTACGGCTGGCAATATAGAGCATCCAAATGATCATACAGCTCCAAAAGTAGATATCGATACTGTAACTCCAGTAGATGAGACTAACCCATCAGATGGTACTCCAGATAAAGGTATCGTAAAAGGTAAATCAGATGAGCCAAATGCTCCAGTAGTTGTTACTGATGAAAATGGTAAAACAATAGGTACTGGCACAACTGATGATAAGGGAAATTTCGAAATCACTACTGATCCAATCGAACCAGGTGATAAAGTAAAAGTTGAAGTAACTGATAAAGCTGGCCATAAAGGTAGTGATACAGAGACTGCAGGTGATACAGAGATTTTACATAAAGATCTTCCAGAAGCTCCAGTAATCACAGAAGTAATAGATGATGTTAAAGGCTATGGAGAAGATACTAAAGTTGGTAACGTTCTTGATGTAAAAGGTCATCTAACAAATGATAAAACTCCAACTATCAAAGGCACTGCAAAAGCTGGCTCAAAAGTAGAAATTTATGATAATGGCGACAGAATAGGTGAGACAACAGCTAAAGCTGATGGTTCATGGGAATTTGAAGCTCCAGCACTTACTAAACAAGGCGAGCATAAATTTACAGCAACTGCTGAGAATAAATTTGGTAAGAGCACACCAAGCAATGAAGCTACAATCGATCTAGACTCAATCGCTCCAAAACTTGACAATGTTAAAATCACTCCAATTGATACAAATAGCAAAGCTGATGATACAGCAGAGCTAACTATGGGAACAGGTCATACAGATACTCCAAATGCTGAGATATTATTTAGAGATGAAAACAACAACATTATAGGAAAAGGTCACGCTAACAGTGCAGGTGACTTCTTAATTCAACTAGATAAAGCTGTTCAACCAGGTACTCCAGTATTTGTTCAAGCAATAGATAAAGCTGGTAACGCAGGTACAGAAATGGCTACGGCTGGCAATATAGAGCATCCAAATGATCATACAGCTCCATCTGAGCCAACAATCACATTTGTTGAAGATACTAATCCAAAAGATGGCAAGCTAAATAAAGCTGAAAACGGTAGCGATAGTGATAACGCTAACACAACAGCTAAAATTTTTATCCCAACAGATGCAGTAGTAAATGATGTGATCAAATACACTGTAAATGGTGAAGAAAAATCACACCCTATAACTGATGCTGATAAAGCAAAAGGACACATAGAGGTTAAAGTACCAGTAGTTGATGGACAAACTTCAACCATAACAGCTAAGATCGTTGATCAAGCAGGTAATGCTAGTAAAGAAGTATCTGGTAGTGTAGATGTGGATCTAACTATCGGCAATCCAAAAGTAAGATTCTTAGAAGATACAGATAATAACGGCGTTCTAAGCGTTGCTGAAGTGGCTGCTATAAAAGACGGCAAAGCTCACTGGGTAATAGATATCCCAGCAGACGGCAGCATAAAAGCTGGTGATGTGATCCAGTCAATCGATAGCAAAGGTAATTGGGTTAAATTTGTTACTATCACTGATGAGATGATCAAAGATGGTAGATTTGAAGCTACATTTAATGTCGATATAGAAAAACTAAGAAATGGCAAATATGAGACTCCAGAGTATAGATTTGCTGATGATGCTGGCAACATTAGCGATTCATCAAAAGCTAGCCTTTCACTTGACAGCGAATTTAGCAGAAAACCAAGCAACCCAGAAATTAAATTCCCAGAAGATACAAACAAAGATGGCAAAATTTCTGATGATGAAAACAAAGCTAATGACAATGATGCTGGTAAAACAACAGTAGAAGTTACTATACCAAAAGATGGTTCAGTAAAACCAGGTGATAAAGTAGTAGTTACTGATGACAATGGCAAAAAGACTGAAAAACCAATCAACCAAGATGACATCGATAAAGGT
>NZ_CABPUQ010000001.1:509530-511791 GCF_902460675.1 Campylobacter concisus
GAATTTAGCAGAAAACCAAGCAACCCAGAAATTAAATTCCCAGAAGATACAAACAAAGATGGCAAAATTTCTGATGATGAAAACAAAGCTAATGACAATGATGCTGGTAAAACAACAGTAGAAGTTACTATACCAAAAGATGGTTCAGTAAAACCAGGTGATAAAGTAGTAGTTACTGATGACAATGGCAAAAAGACTGAAAAACCAATCAACCAAGATGACATCGATAAAGGTAAGATTGATATCCCAGTTGATCTAAACCCAGGTAAAGATAACAATGTAACAGCAGAGATCATCAATCCAAATAACCCTAACAACCCAGGCAAGGATAGCAAGGTGATAGGTGAGGCTTCAAGCACTGTTAAAGTAACAATTGATGAGATCATCGATGATGTAACTGGTGGTGTAGTAAATGGTGATGTTAAAAATGGCCTAACAAACGATAATCTACCAACATTCAAAGGTAGTGCAGCACCAGGTGCAACAGTAGAAATTTACGAAAGCTTCTACACAACTACAGAAAAAACTCTAGTTGGTAAAACAGTAGCTGACACTAATGGCAAATGGAGCTTTACACCAACTGAAGCTATGGGTGATGGAGAGCACTACTTTGAAGCAGTTGCTACAGATAAAGTAGGCAATAAATCAACATCTGATAGAGTTTCACTTGATGTTGATACATTTGCAGATGCTCCTGTAATAGATGCTGTAAATGACAATGTAGATAGCCAAACTGGCAACGTTTTAGATGTTAAAACAAAAGTTGCTCTAACAAATGATAGCACACCAACTCTTGAAGGATATGCCGAGCCTAACTCAACTATCACTATCTATGAGATTAGCGAGCTAAATGGCGAGAAAACAGTTGTAGGAACAGTCACAGCTGATAATCATGGTGGTTGGAAATTTGAACTACCTGAACTAGGAGATGGTGAGTATAAATATACTACAAGAGCACAAGATAAAGCAGGAAACATCTCAGACTTCTCAGAAGAAGTAGTAGTTAATGCTGATCTAATAGCCCCATCAGAACCAACAATCACATTTGTTGAAGATGTAAATCCAAAAGATGGCAAGCTAAATAAAGCTGAAAATAGCAAAGATGGCGATAGTACTAGCACAAAAGCTCAAATTTCTGTCCCAGGTGATGCTGAAGAAAATGATGTGATCCACTACACTGTAAATGGTGAGGAAAAAACACATACTATTACTTACAATGACAGAGTAACTGGATATGTAGAGATCAAAGTACCAGTAGTTGATGGTAAAGCTTCAAGCGTAACAGCTAAGATCGTTGATCAAGCTGGTAATGCTAGTAAAGAAGTATCTAGCAGCATAGACTCAGACTTTACAGCTCCAAATGTCAAGATCACAGGCATCATTGATAATGTAGAAGGTGGCGTATATAAAGGCAATGTTGCAGGTACTAACACAAACGACAACAAGCCAACCATAAAAGGTACAGCTGATGCAAATCAAGAAGTAGTTCTTTATGATAACGATAAAGAGTTTGGTAGAGCTACAGCTGACAAAGATGGCAACTGGGAATTTAAACCAAGCGACTATAAAGAGCCACTAGCAGATCTTGTTGGTCGTGTTCACGTTATAAAAGCAGTAGTAACAGATGCAGCTGGCAACACTAGCGAAGCAACTTCTGCACTAGAAGTTGATACAACTATCGGCGCTCCAAAAGTATCTATAAAAGAAGATGCAGATCACAATGGAGTTCTAAGCGTAGAAGAAGCTAAGAATTTAAAAGATAGTAAGATCCACTGGGAAGTAGAGATACCAAAAGATGGTACTGTAAGCGCAGGTGATGTTCTTCAAGTACTTGGAAAAGATGGTAAATGGAAGATCGAAAAAGTCTTATCAAATGACGATCTAGGTAAAAGCTTTGAATACGAAGCAACTTTATCAGGAAAACACTTCGAAAGCCCAAGCTATAGAATAGTCGATCTAGTTGGTAACCAAAGCACAGCTATACATGCTAACGTACAACTTGACAGCGAATTTAGCAGAAAACCAAGCAACCCAGAAATTAAATTCCCAGAAGATACAAACAAAGATGGCAAAATTTCTGATGATGAAAACAAAGCTAATGACAATGATGCTGGTAAAACAACAGTAGAAGTTACTATACCAAAAGATGGTTCAGTAAAACCAGGTGATAAAGTAGTAGTTACTGATGACAATGGCAAAAAGACTGAAAAACCAATCAACCAAGATGACATCGATAAAGGTAAGATTGATATCCCAGTTGA
>NZ_CABPUQ010000001.1:512397-545858 GCF_902460675.1 Campylobacter concisus
GATGGCGATAGTACTAGCACAAAAGCTCAAATTTCTGTCCCAGGTGATGCTGAAGAAAATGATGTGATCCACTACACTGTAAATGGTGAGGAAAAAACACATACTATTACTTACAATGACAGAGTAACTGGATATGTAGAGATCAAAGTACCAGTAGTTGATGGTAAAGCTTCAAGCGTAACAGCTAAGATCGTTGATCAAGCTGGTAATGCTAGTAAAGAAGTATCTAATAATTTAGATGTCGATATTCATATCGATGCTCCAGTCATCACTGCAGTAACAGATAACTGGTGGGGTGGTGTTGAAAATGGCGGAAATATACTTGGTGTAAATGACGGCTTTACAAATGACACTACACCGACATTTAAAGGCAAAGCTGAGGCTGGCTCAACTATCGTTCTTAAAAATGGCAATGACATTATTAACAAAGACATCATTGTAAAAGCTGATGCTGATGGTAACTGGGAATTTACTCCAAAATCTCCACTTGCTGAGGGTGAGTACAATGTAGTAGCTATCGCAACTGATAAAGCTGGTAATGTTAGTAATCCATCAAATGTTGCAACTGTAAATGTTGATACAAGCACTACACAGCCAGTTATAACTGAGATCATCGATGATGTTGCTGGTGGTGTTGTAGGTAACGTTAAAAATGCTCTAACAAATGACAACTTGCCAACTCTAAAAGGTACAGCTGAGGCATTCTCAACTGTTAAGATAATAGTAGATGATAAAATAGTATTTAAAGATGGCAAAGAAGTAACAGTTACAGCTGATAAAGACGGCAACTGGGAATATACATTTGAGGCAAATTTAAACTGGGGTGGCGAAGTACATGCTGCACTAGAAGATGGAGTACATACTCTTAAAGTTCAAACAACCGATAGAGCAGGCAATAGAAGTGCTGTATCAGAGTGGTCAAGTGTAGATGTTGATACAACTATCGGCGCTCCAACAGTTAAGATAACAACTGATATAAATAGCGACAAGAAGATAGATATAGCTGATGCTTCAGCTCTAAAAGATGGCAAGCTTAAATGGGTTATCGACATCCCAGAAAATACTGCAAAAGCAGGCGATAGAGTTCAAATTCTTGGAAGCGACGCTACTTGGACAGATATCTTTAAAGTAACTGCGCAAGATATAGCTAAAGGCTTTATAGAAAGAGATGAATTTAGCATCGATATGCCAAAATCAAGAGGCTTCCAAACTCCATCTTATAGACTAGTTGATGATGCAGGTAATGTAAGTGAAGGCAATATGGATGCAGTAAAAATAGTAGGTTTTGCTCCAAAAGCTCCAGTTATCAAAGCTGTTCTAGATAACGAGTATGGCTCAGATCTAATCGACCCAATTTACGGAACTACAGGCAATGTTTTGGTTGCTGATAAAGCCTTAACAAATGATAGCACTCCTGCATTTATGGGTGAAGCTGAAGTTGGTACGACCATCACTCTTAAAAAAGGCAATACTGTAATCGCTGAAAATATCCCAGTGGGATCTAATGGCAAATGGTTTTATGAACCAGAGGAGAATTCTCCATGGGCTGATGGCAGTTATGAGATCACAGCAATTGCTAAAAATGCGTTTGGTAAAGTGAGCGAGCCTTCAAAACCAATCACTGTAACAGTTGATACTACAGAGCCTTATTTGACTATTGATGAGATCAATGATGATATAAAAACTAGCGATATTGATTTTACAGGCAACGTTAAAGGTAAAGTTACAAACGATGCTACACCAACTCTAAAAGGTACAGCAGAGCCTGAGTCATTGATAGTTATAAAATCTGGCAACGAAGTATACGCTGAAGTTCATGCTGGTAAAAATGGTTCTTGGGAATATAAGGTAACAACTCCACTTAGTGATGGACTACATATCTTCTCAGCTCAAGCACATGACAAAGCTGGAAATATCGGATCTGAAATCGTAGCTAATGTAACAGTTGATACTAAGATAGCAGATGCAAAAGTTGAGTTTATCGAAGATACAAACAATGACGGTAAATTTAGCTGGAAAGAAAATATAGAAAACCCTAATATCGGACGCATGGCTTGGAAAGCTCTTATACCAGATGATGGAAGCATAAAAGCTGGTGATACATTCAACTATAGATGGGGCGCAAGCGATAGTTGGCATAATCGTACTATAACTCAAGCAGATATCGATAGAGGCTATATCGGAGAGAAAGTACAAAATCAATACGAGCAAGGACAACCAAATGCAGGCAAACCTTTAGCGTTTGGAGCAAATGCTAATGGACGTGTATATGAAGCTGAAGCATACTTTAGTGATGCAGCTGGCAATAAAGGTGCTAAGGGTAGCGATAAAGTAGTATTTGACTTTAGTGATTCAGAAGGCGGTGCTAAAACTGTTAACGTTAAGATTACTTCAATAGATGACAATGTGCCTGGTTGGAATGGCAAAACTGGAAATATTATCACAAATGAAGCTGCGCATATTGCAGGCTTGACAAATGATAACACTCCAACCATAAGTGGAACAACAGAGGCTGGTGCTATTGTAAAAGTGTCTATAGTTAATAGTAAAACACATAAAGTTTGGGAGAGCGATGTTAAAGCTAATGAAAACGGCGAATGGAGCATTACAACTGGAAATATCGCAGATGGTAAGTACTCTGTTGTAGCAGTGGCTACTGATAAGTCAGGTGTTGCATCAAGCCCATATACTGTTTCAGGTCTTGAGATAGATACAACAGTAGCAAAACCAAATATTTGGGTGGCCGAAGATAGAAATCATGACGGATTTTACGATAATGCTGAATATTATAATCCTGCAAATGGAAAAGGTGATATAACATTTGTTGTTGAAGTTCCAAAAGATGGTTCTGTAAAAGTTGGTGATACATTCCATTATACGCTCAATACCGACTATAAAGGATGGAGTAGTATAAATGGATATGGAGAAAATATAACAATAAGTCAAGCCGATATAGACAACGGAAGCTTTAGTCGTGTAGTCACTCTTTGCAAGGATAATCAACACTTTGATTTGCGTCATGATGGAGCTACTGTATCAATGAAAGGTCAGTTTAAAGATCTAGCTGGTAATGCACTTGCTGATGAAACATCAGTAAAATTTGACCTAACAAAAGTCCACAGCGGTAAAGTAAGAAGCACTAGAAGCTTGCCAGATGATATCTTAGACAATGATAGTGTTGATCTAAGCAATGCTGCTCGTATAAATGAGCCAAAAGCTGAGCCAAATGTTCTAAATAACAATAAAATAGGCGTTAGCGCAAATGATCTTTTAGAAACACCAAAAGATCATATCATGAATGAAGGTAAGTCAGAAGCTAAACCTTCTTATGCTACTGCAAGCTCACATGCTGGCGAAGAAAATATAGCTACAACTCATCCTATCCAAATCGAAGAGAAAGTAGAAAACCACTTCTAATTTCTTAAAAGCAGGGCGGATAAAGTCTGCCTTGCTTTGAATTTGTTTGCGGTGAAGGGAGTTTGTATGCAAAGTGAGAAGACAAAAAATTTACTCGATGAAGTAAATGAAACAATAGATTTTATATTTAGAACCTGTAACAGAAATGGTGGCACGAAGAAGGCTTTAGAAGATAAAAAGCTAAGTAGAGAAATTTTAAAAGATAAATTTAAATCGATCTTTTTAAAATTTGGCCAGATAGATGAGGCTAGTTTTAAGAGTGCGATCCTTGCAAATGAGGAAGCAAAAGAGCTAAATGAGATAGCGATGGCTCTTGAGATAGACAAAGATGTAAGCTTGCTAGAGCTAGAGCGAGCGATAAATTTTGACCTAACTAGCGTCAAAGAAGAAATTTATAAATTTCAAAACAATATCCGATAAAAATGGTGTGAGAGGGGGTCTCACACCAAACTTTCAAACTAGTAATTAAACACTTCAGGATCGATAACCATCGCTCTATAAGCGACATCATCTCTTGAAGCAGAATCCACATCCATCTCAAATTTTATATCATTTGTCTTTGGGTCGATCTCAACTAAGACCATTTTTATAGTCTTGTCTGGCTTAAGTAAATTTACGTTTGAGCTTGAGATAAAGTAGGTGCTTTTATCCTTTTGCCACTCGACATTGCTAGTAACTGCACTATAAAAGTCAAATCCACGCTCCTTACCAAACTGCCAAGTCTGCTCAACCGTGCCCTTTTTCTCATCTATCTTATATTCAACCGCGCGGGAGTATTTCTCCTCTTTAAGTGCTGGCTGCTCCATGCCTCTAGCATCGCCATTGTCAAAGACGCTTATATGCTTTATGTCGCCCTTGTTTTCGTATCTTGGCGTTAGCCACGCAGTGTGCTGTGTCCATGACCAGTCAAATTCGCCCTCGCATTTTGAGTTTTCGCATTTTATCTTGTTGCCTTTACTATCTACTGGAGTTAGCACTTTTGCTTTAAAGTCCTCGCTCCAGCCCTCAGGCGAGGCTAATATCCATTTTACTTTTTTATCGCGTCCTATCTTTACAATGCCTTGGTGACGAAGCGAAAGGATGATACTATCATCGCTCTCATCGTATGAGATAGAATTTACATGCGCCCAGTTTCTGCCTGTACCAGTGGAGGTGACATCGCCAAATGGCTGATCGTCGCTTATCTTGATCTCTTTTGCGTCCATGTCGATATTTAGGCACACAGCCCTAGCATCAAGTGCTTTTATGAGGTTGCTACGATAAACGTTGTTGCCAAAAATTTCATTTAGATCCCACTCTTCGACCACCTTGCCAGTGTTATCGACCTCGATAATGTGGTCTCTTATGGTGTGAGAAATTTTGCCATTTTTGTGATGATAGTTGTATTTTGCTACTCTAAGAAGTGCGTGATCATCTTTTAGTGGCATCACCTCGTGGCTTAGGTCGATGTAGCCTCTAGGTAGTTGGCGGTTGTAAATTTCTTTTCCCATTAGATCATATCTAAGATATCTTTGAGCCATGCCAAAGCTGATATCGCCATTTTTTAGCTGGTGAAAGCCCATCATCATACCCCCATCCATCACTCTTCTCTCGCTACGGTCGTAAAATTTCTGATAGTCAAGGTACCATCTGACCTCGCCTTTGGTATCTACGATGTAGTTTTCGGTAAAGTCGTTCCAGCTAGCAGCTCCACCATTTTTCCAATCAAGCGGTTTATAGACGCTTGTTATTGTATTGTTTATGAGATAGAGCCTATTTTTAAAGGCAGGATCGACCTTTTTGACGCGAGTTTTTTGCATGTGTGAGAACCTAAAATCACGGCTATATGTGACGATAGGTTGGGCGTAAACTTTATATGTCTCAACCTTTTTAACTCCGTTAAATGTGTAGCTAAGCTCGACCTCGTTTAGATAGTCAGGATAAAGTCCCCAAACAGGCACGCCGTCATGTGTGAGCAGGGCATGCTCTGAAACGTTGTAGTCGATATCGATACCGCCATCTGGCTTGCCTTTTACTTTGACGTGGATATCTTTGATATCTTTGCCAGCTCTATCGATGATAGCAGTTAGCGGCGATACGTCGTAGGGGTTTATAAAGACTGAGCCAAGCTCTCCTTGAACCTTTACTTGATGAGCCAAGACACCAGCGTTTAGTGGAGCACTAAAGCCAAAACCACTCACCAAAACAGCCGCAAGGGCAACTGAACCTAAGAAATTCTTGCTCATTTTCGCTCCTTTGTGAAATTTAATGATATCTTACTATCCAAATTTCACACAAAACTAACGCTTATATAAAAAGAGGCTTAAGTAAATTTATAAAGAAGTCGTTTTAAGAGGTAAAAATAAAAGAAGAATTTAGGAGCAAATGCCCCTAAATTTTAGTTATTTGCGTCAAATTTCTTGAGAGAAAAGAGAACAAATTTGTAGCTAATAAATAGCGTTACTGGCCAAAGTATCAAAAAAATTCCTGCTTCTAACATCTTTTATCCTTAGTATGCGTGATGATCGTTTTTGATCTCATCTTGCGTGATCTTCTTGCTATCTATCGCTCTCCAGACGATGAAGATATAGGCAAGCACTACTGGCACTAGCAAGCTAACATAGGCCATAACGCCAAGTGTGTAGTGGCTTGAGCTTGCATTTTTGATAGTTAGCGAGCTAGAAAGGTCGCTAAATGACGGATAAAATGCAGTGCCATTTAGTCCTGTTATCAAAAATAGCGCGGTCACAGCAAGCGTTACGCCAACGCCATAAGCAAAAATTCCACGTATACTTTTTGTAAATGCCCCTTGGAAAATTCCAACAAGCACCAAAAGAACGCCAACAAGTAGTAGCACGCCAGCGATAGGCATCTCGATCAAATTTATAGCGTATTTGTAAGCAACAAGGCTAACTACGCCGTTTGCGTCGTATGCGAAGCCATCTTTTGTAAGTATCCAAGCAAGAAATCCTAGGAAAAATGGCAAGAATAGCACGGTGTTGATAAGTAGCTGTTTTCTAGCGTTTTGTATAAATTCGCCATCAGCGATGTTGTTTATGAGATATAAGCAGCCACCTACGCGAGATAAGAAAAACATAGCTATGCCAAGCAAATACAAGTAAGGATTTGCCAATGCTTCAAGACCGCGAAATGGAGTCTTCCACTCGACAAAGTTGTGCTCATTTAGCACAAAATCACTACCGCTAAAAAATGTGCTAACCGCCATGCCGATCAAAATAACGCCAAGCGAGCCATTTATGAAAAGGAAAATTTCATAAGTTCTAGCGCCTAAGAAGTTATCAGGCTTTTTGCGGTACTCGTAGCTTACAGCTTGGATGATAAAGCAAAATAAAATAGCCAGCCAAACCCAGTAAGCGCCACCAAAACTTGTAGCGTAAAATAGCGGGAACGCCGCAAAGCACGCGCCACCAAACATAACAAGCGTTGTAAATGTAAGCTCCCATTTTCTACCGATAGAATTTATGAGCATATCTTTTTTAAGCTCGTCCTTGCCAAGGCTAAAGATGAGCGACTGACCGCCTTGAACAAACATCATAAATACCAAAAGTCCGCCAAGAAGGCTAACTATAAACCACCAATAAATTTGTAAATTTTCTAAGCTTAAACTATGCATGATCGTTAAATCCTATCTTTATTTGCTTAAGCATGATCTTGATCTCGGCTATCAGCAAGACCGTAAATAAAACAGCAAATAATATAAATGAAATTTTGACATTTGAGTCAGATAAATTTGTAGCTCCTACGCCAACGGTCATGAGATCTTGTATCGCCCATGGCTGACGGCCGACCTCTGCTACTATCCAGCCAGCCTCAGCTGCGATGTAGCCAAGCGGAATGGTAAAGAGGCAGATCCATAAAAATGCTCTTATGTTTTCAAATTTATATTTTCTTGAGAGATTTAGATAAAGAGTGATAGCAAAAAGAGCTATGAAATAAGTGCCAAGTGCAACCATGATGTGGAAGCTATAAAATGTAAGTGCGACCGGTGGCACAGCATCTTTTGCATCTTTAAGATAGCCATATCCTAAAAAATTTAGGTTGCTCTCTAAATTTGAAAGTGAGCTTTTCATTAGGCTCTCGTCGTTTGCTTTTTTAGCCTCTTTGTAGTTTTTAAGAGCTTCGATAGCTACTTTGCCCTTTGCCATCTTCTCTTCTACGCTTATTAGATTGTGCTCGCTGTTGCCATAAAGTAGGTCGTTTATGCCTGGTGTAAATGAGTCAAGCTCTCTGTTTGCCATGATGCCAAGAGCGTAAGGTACTTTTATCTCAAGCAAAAAGGCATCGCTCTCATCGCCAAGCTTTTTAGCTGGGTTTAAAATACCAGCAGCAACTAGGCCAGCGTTAGTCTCACCCTTGTAAAGTCCCTCCATGGCTGCTAGCTTCATAGGCTGCTTTTGAGCCGCAAGATATGCGCTCTCATCGCCACTAAGTAGCAAAAATGCCAAAGTGATAAGACCAAATGCGCTAGCAACGACGATGCTTTTTTTAGCAAGCAAGATGTGGCGTTTTTGGATCAAAAACCAAGCAGAAATTCCTATCACAAAAAGAGCTGAGATAGTGTAGCCGCTAGTTACTGTGTGTAAAAATTTAGTGATACCAACTGGATTTAGTGCGACTTCGAAGAAATTTTGCATCTCCATTCTAGCGGTATCTGGGTTAAATTTCATACCTATTGGATACTGCATCCAGCCATTTGCAATCAAGATCCAAAGTGCGCTTAAATTTGAACCGATCGCAACAAGCCAAGTTGAAAGTAGGTGAAATTTCTTACTAACCTTATCCCAACCAAAAAACATAATGGCAAAAAATGTGCTCTCCATGAAAAATGCAAGCAAGCCTTCAATAGCAAGTGGAGCGCCGAAAATATCGCCGACAAACCAGCTGTAATTCGCCCAGTTTGTACCAAACTCAAACTCCATGATGATGCCAGTAGCAACGCCGATAGCGAAATTTATACCAAAGAGCTTTAGCCAAAATTTCGTTATCTCAAGCCAGGCCTTATCGCCAGTTTTGACATATATCGTCTCCATAATGGCGATGATAAAACTTAGCCCCAACGTAAGCGGGACAAACAAAAAGTGGTAAATGGCAGTCAGCGCAAACTGAGCCCTAGACCAATCAACAAAATCCATCTCAGACATTTTATTCCTTTATTAAATTACGAATTACAAATTCGCTTTTTTCTTCGTCGGTTTGAAATTTGGTATTAAGAGTCTCATTAAAGAAAAAGAGCTTTAAAACCCCAAACATAATAATAAGCTTTATCGCTATAAGCAACAATAATTTTTTTCTTAATCTCATATTTTTAAACCACCCATAAAAAACTCTATTTTTGAAGTAGTATTAAATTTCCTCATTTGCCTTCACTAAATATTGCTATTGCAAAATATTATCAAAATCTGAAACAAATTCATCAAAATCTAATGTAGTTGCACTTTTGTCAACAGTTTCTGTGAATATATTGCCATCGTCTTTTGATATTGGCTTAAAGACATCTATAATTGATTGCCCTGCGTTTTTACTAAAATCACCAAATTCGTCTCCGATGATCCTTTCAGTAAAAGCTGAGACAATACTGTCAAAATAGCTCTCATCTTTCTTTTCTGACTCTAAATTCTCTTTATTTATAAATTTATCAAGCTCAGGTATATTTTCTGAATTAACAAAGTTTATTATATCGCTCTCACTACTAATGTCCTTACTATATCTACCCTTTGTATAGACAGAAAACTCATAATTAACTCTAGCGCTATTGCCTTTAAAGACATTAACGTTAAAAAAACAACCATCGTCATAAAGAGATGATATGTCTATATTATATTGCTCGCTAACAGCCTTTTTAAAGCGACTTAATTTCATAGCAAAGTTAGAATCATATACTAAAACATAAACCCCGTTAGGGAAGTCGCTGGTAGAGTTAAGTAGATCTACCACTATATAGTTTGTAATATATGATTTTATACCATCAGCACAATATGGACAGTCAAGGCCACTGCAAACAACTTCGCTACCATTTGGCAACTTATGTCTTTTTATCGACCTATCAAAAGCATAGTTTGTTCCTTCGTCGATAGCATGTGGTAAGAGCCTAATTGTATAAATTTGCTCTTTACTACGAACCTTTTGTTTTTTTGCTGTACTATTGTCACATTTGAGATTTAAAAAGTTAATATCTTTCATTACTTTCCTAACTCATTACTTGCCTCTTGTTTCTAATAGCTGATAGATTTTACTGCTAATTACTATAAAAGGCAGATAAAACAAATCATATTTGTTAGATCCTGTTCGGATAATCTTACCGCATATCCTTTAAGCTTTTACTATTGCTTAAAAACAACGCTAAATACTTGTGTAACTAACTTTAGTTATATAGCACACAAGCTTTAGCGGCTCTAAATTTTACTTCATAGATTTGTTGCCACTAGAAGCAATATTAATTACATATAGTAATCAAATTTTAGAAAAGCCTTTTATCCTCTATCATAACGGCTAATTTTTATTATCTTTTAAAAACTCTCTTGTATATTAAGATGGTATATGTCTTGAAAATATATAATCTTTATATAAAGAGATGAAGTTTTTAAATATTTTTTAATCATGATGTTGAAGTCTATAACAAAAAAACTTAAAGAATAATTTTTAAAAATTGCACGATTAATGCCTTACTAAATATTTAAGGGGTATAATCGGCAGATTAAAAAATAACTAAAGTTAAGGAAATTTGATGGCAAAAGAGACGAAGTATATTTTTATCACAGGTGGCGTTTTAAGCTCACTTGGAAAAGGCATCGCAGCTGCGTCTATCGCGACATTACTTAAAAATTCTGGCTTAAAAGTGAGTGTTTTAAAAGCTGATCCATATATCAACGTAGATCCAGGCACGATGAGCCCGCTAGAGCACGGCGAAGTCTTTGTCACAGACGATGGCGCAGAGACAGACCTAGACCTTGGTCACTACGAGAGATTTTTAGATGAGAGTCTAAGTCAGGACAATAACTTCACAACGGGCAGAGTTTATAGCTCGGTCATCGAAAAAGAGCGACGTGGCGACTACCTTGGAAAGACTATACAGGTGATCCCCCACATCGTTGGTGAGATAGTTGATCGTATCAAAAAAGCAGGCGAGGGCAAAGATGTGCTCATCGTTGAGATAGGCGGAACCGTTGGCGACATCGAGGGCTTGCCATTTTTAGAGGCGATAAGAGCCTTAAGAGTAGAAGTTGGCAAAAAAAGAGCGCTAAATATACACCTAACACTCGTGCCATTTATCAAAGTAGCTGGCGAGCTAAAAACAAAGCCAACTCAGCATAGCGTAGGCGAGCTAAGACGTATCGGCATAAGCCCAGATATCATCATCTGCAGATCTGAAATGCCACTAAACCGCGAGCTAAAAGATAAGATCGCAGCAAGCTGTGGTGTGGAGAAAAACTGCGTCATAGAGAGCTTAGACAGCGCAAGTATCTATCAAATTCCACTTTCATTTTTAAAGCAAGACATCCTAGTG
The DNA here is from genome assembly GCF_902460675.1 of Campylobacter concisus. Classification (GTDB taxonomy): domain Bacteria; phylum Campylobacterota; class Campylobacteria; order Campylobacterales; family Campylobacteraceae; genus Campylobacter_A; species Campylobacter_A concisus_AJ. The sequence continues at coordinate 523,319 of NZ_CABPUQ010000001.1, forward strand.
CCGATCGCTGAAAATTTAGGCTTTGGTGAGCTAAAACCAGACATGGCAAACTGGGATAGCCTAGTAAAAAGGATCATCGCTCCAACAAACGAAACAACAATCGCCTTTGTAGGCAAATATATCGATCTAAAAGAGAGCTATAAGAGCCTAACTGAGGGCATCATCCATGCTGGAGCAAATTTGGACGCTAGGGTAAATTTACGCTGGATAGATAGCGAAAAGATAGAAGAGAGCAACGTAAATGAGCTTTTAAAAGATGTGGATGGCATCTTGGTAGCTGGTGGCTTTGGCGAAAGAGGCGTTTTAGGCAAGATGCAGGCCATAAAATTTGCTCGTGAAAACAAGATCCCATATCTTGGAATTTGCCTTGGTATGCAGCTAGCGATGATTGAGTTTGCAAGGGATGTTTTGGGCTTAGAAGATGCAAATTCTATGGAGTTTAACAAAGAGTGCAAAAATCCTATCATATATCTAATAGATAGCTTCATTGACGCTCACGGCAAAAAGCAGATAAGAACGCACACAAGCCCACTTGGCGGCACGATGAGACTTGGTGCTTATAACTGCGACATCAAGCCAAAGACGCTTTTGGCTGAAATTTATGGCAACGCAAAGAGCGTAAAAGAGCGCCACCGCCACCGCTACGAGGCAAATCCAAAATACAAAGAGGTCTTTGAAAAGGCTGGCCTTATAGTAAGTGGCGAAAGCGACGGACTAGTAGAAGCGATTGAGCTAAAAGGACATCCGTGGTTTGTAGGTGTGCAGTGTCACCCTGAATTTACTAGCCGTCTAACTAGACCAAACCCTGTGATCTTAGGCTTTATCAAAGCAAGCTTGGCTAATCACGTAAAATGATAAATTTGGCAAGCTCTCTTGCCAAATTCTCTCTTTAAATTTCCCTCAAATTTATATTAAAAATAAAAGTAAATATATTATTGATAAAATTTAAATTATTTAAGTATTTTTTGATCTTGCTAAACATACAATGCTTACGCAATCATTTATAAAGGAGAAAAAATGAAAAATTGCGTTTTAAAAGGTGTTTTGGCACTTTCGCTTGCTAGCTCATTTGCTTTGGCACAAGGTGGATTTGTCGGAGTTGAGGGCGGCTATGATTTTAGCTCAAAGCTAAAAGACAATGATGGTCTTAGTTTTAAAGATAATAGACCAAATATTGGCATTAAAGGCGGTTATGACTTTGACGTAGCTAGAGTTTATGGTGGATATTTCTATCATACTGAGGCAAAAGATAACTTTAACTACACAGATGATGGTGTAAAACACGATGTTAGTATAAAATGGACAACACATAAATTTGTAGTAGGCGGTGATTATACTCCAGCTATAACAGATAACTTTAAGTTGATAGCTGGTCTATACACTGGTGTTTCAGTTGTAAATTTTAAAGCAAGACTTTATACAAATACACTTAAAGCGACTTATGATACAACAAAGGCTGGTTGGTTAGTTGGCACAAGACTTGGTGCAGAGTATAGCTTTGATAAAAACAATGCACTTGAATTTGGTATAAAAGCTGATAGATCTTGGTATAGCACTGATGAAGATCTTGATAACCTTAAATCAACAGATATTGGCGCTTACCTAGGCTATACATATAAATTTTAATTTTTGGGGTCTTATGACCCCTTATTTTTACTTAAAATTTCTCTCATTTTTTACTTCAAATTTACAATGGCTAATTTATAAAGAGTATCAATTTAACAAAAGTTTTTTGCCCTAAAAATCTTACTTTCAATGAAAATTATAAGAAATTAAATTTCAAAAAGATATAATCAAAGCATTCAAAATAAAGACGAAAGATTACGATGAAAAAAAAGCATTTTTGTTGCCAAAATTTTGGCACTTTGGGCGTAAATTTAAGTGAGCAAATAGCATTAGTAAAAGTTGGCAGGGCGTCAAAAAGTCCTTGCCAAAGCTATGTTAACTAAAGAGGATATTAGGAATTTACTAGCACGTAGATTTTGTAACGACATACACAAAAAACTTAGTGAAATTCCAACGCCAAGCGCCCTAAAAGATATATACAAAGGCGCTAATCGCATCAAAGAAGCGATCGAGAAAAACGAACACATCGCTATTGTTGGCGATTATGACGTTGATGGCGTGGTTTCAAGTGTGATTTTAGCCGAGTTTTTTGATGATCTTGGCGTAAAAAACTACCTAGTAAAGATCCCAAACCGCTTTAAGGACGGATATGGCCTAAACCCTGAGATCATAGACGAGCTTGCAAGCGATGTGAGTCTAATAATCACCGTCGATAACGGCATCTCAGCAAATGAGGCAGCTAGCATCTGCAAAGAAAAAGGCATCGATCTTATCATCACAGATCACCATATGCCACCAGCCATTTTGCCAGAAGCCTACGCCATCATCAATCCAAAACAAGAGGACTGTAACTTTCCAAATATCGAAATTTGCGGTGCTGAAGTGGCTTGGTATTTGGTTGGAGCGCTAAAGGATGTTTGCAAGCTAAACTACGATATGAGCAAGTTTTTAGAGCTTTTAGCCATCGCGATAATAGCTGATATGATGGAGCTAAGAGATATGAACAGGATGCTCGTTCGCATGGGTATTTGCAAGTTAAATGCCTCGAAACGCTCGGCATTTTACGTCATAAAAGAGTTTTACGGCAAGGATAAATTTGAGTGTGATGATATCAGCTTTCTTATAGCGCCTCTTATAAATTCAGCCGGACGCATGGACGATGCGATGAATTCATTTAACTTTTTGCGTGCAAAGAGCATCGAAGAGGCTTACAACTACCTTGACACGATCATTGAATTTAACAACTCTAGAAAAGAGGAGGAGCGCCAACTCTTTGAGTGCTCACTAAAGGACGTAAAAGAGGACGATGAGGTCATCATCACTTGGGGCGAGCAGTGGCATGAGGGCGTGATAGGCATCGTGGCCAGCCGCCTGGCAAAGCACTTTGCAAAGCCAGCTATCGTCTTTAGCATAGATAAGGGCCGCGCAAAAGGCAGTGCTAGAAGCGTTGGCAAGCTTGATATCTTATCACTCATCGCAAGTCACGAAGATCTGCTAACAAGCTACGGCGGTCACAAAGGTGCAGCAGGGCTAACGCTTGCGCCTGAAAATTTGGAAAAATTTAAAGAGGCGATAAATAAAAGCTGCTCATGCCTAAACATGCAAGAGTGCAAAAGCTCAGACGAGCTACTTGGCGACATAATGCCAAGCGAGATCGACTTTGAACTACTTGAAATTTTGGAATTTTACGAGCCATACGGACAGAAAAATCCACGCCCAGTCTTTAAGATAGAAAATGCTGTCGTGAAAAACGAGAGGCTCATAGGCAGGGATCAAAACCACTTAAAACTTATCTTGCAAAAAGACAACAAAACGCTTGAGGCGCTATTTTTCAACTTCACAAGGCACGTTAGAGTGGGTGAGATAGTGGATGTCATCTTTTGCGTATCTAAAAATTCGTTTCGTGGGCTTGTTACGCCACAGCTTCTTATACGAGAAATTTTATAGTATTTTGCCTAGTTGTTTGAAATTTAACGACTAGGTATTACTTTTTAATAATTAAAAATTTTATAAATTTATCTTTGTAAATCCCTAAAATACGTACTATATAAATAAAATAAATTTATCAATGCTTATTTAATATTATAAATTAATAATATTTTAAATAAAAATCCGTAAAATTACATTTACATTATATTTTTAAAGGATTGAAAATGAAAAGTTCATTTTTGAAAGCTAGCATGATTGCATGTGCGGTTTGCTCATTTGCTATGGCAGAGGGAGCATTTATTGGTTACGAGGGCGGATACTCTTTTGCGTCAAACTGGAAAGAAAAAACAACAGACGGCGAGAGCGCAAGTGTCAGAAAAGGTCAATTTAACAGTGGCATAAAAGCTGGTTATGATTTTGATAGCTTCAGAGCTTATGGTGCTTATTTTTATAGCTTTCAAACAAAAAAACAAATAGAAGATGATGATGACAGATTTACTGTTAAATGGAAAAAACATAGCTTATTAGCTGGAGCCGACTATACTCCAAGCATCACTGAAGATATTAAGCTTGTTTTAGGTGGTTACACTGGCGTATCTAGACTTTTGATAAGTAGAGATGACACAGACCATAAATTCTATGACACAGGATTTGTTTTAGGTGCTAAATTTGGTGCTGAGTACCTACTTGATCAAAACAACATCCTAGAAGCTGGTATGAAAACTGACTATACTTTCTACAAAGCAGATGATGTTAGCAGGGTTAGAGAGAGCAACATCGGTCTTTACGTAGGCTACACTTATAAATTTTAATATTAAACATTCCCTCCTTAAGAAATTTGCGTCCTAGTTTGGGCGCAAATTTATCTCCTTAGTGTTTTTACCACTAAATTTAATATACTTTCCAAAAAGGATGCAAAATGAAGAAAATAATATTGTCTCTATCTATGCTCTTGACCTCTACGTTTGCGGTTGATTGTGATAACGCATTTATTAAAGCTGTTGTAAGCATGATCGATGAGCCAGCTCCCACAAGAGTCGATGAAAATAGCGTAATAATGGGTGCTACATGTGAAAATGAGACCCTAAAAACCACCTTTGTTATAAATGATAGCGAGGATATTAAATTTAGTAAATTTACTAAAGATCAGATAGATGAGTTTAAAAAGATGCAAACCGAAATGCTAAAAGAGGACTTTTGTAGTAGTAAAAATCCTCTTATCGATAAAGCTTCGTGGATATATAACTACGAGAACGGCAAAAATTTTACTGTGATAAATTTGACAAAAGATGATTGCAGGTAAATTCTGGGGTTGCCCCCAGGAAATTTAAGCTTTTTTGTCTTCAAGCTCTTTTAGATGAGCTTTTACAAACTCACCAAATTCGTCTTGAGTTAGCACTCTTTTAGCAAGTTTTTCCTTGCATTTTTTGCCAAGCTCGCCTAGAGTTGCTCTATTTTTTTGGCTTTGTGATTTGCCAAATTTTGAAAGAATCGCATTTAGCTCATGCTCTTCGCTGAAATTTACTAGCTCTTTATCTAGTGCCATTTTTTTCCTTTGATGAAAATTTCTTCTAATTTTAAAATTTAATAGTAAATATAAATAAATTTAAATTTTAAATGCTAAAAATAGCGAAAAATAGGGCTTTGTTAAATTTAAATTTCATATAGATTAAAAACATGGCTATAAAATCACGAAAATTTTTAAAGGAGAAGTATGAAAAATTTACTTGTAAAATCAAGCTTGGTTTTAGCTTTAGTTAGTTCAGTTGCACTTGCTCAAGGTGCATTTGTCGGTGGCGAAGGCGATTATTCGTTCAACTCAAAGATAAAAACTAAAAATATCGCAAAAAGCGAAAAAAATAACTTCAACAAAGGTCACTATGGACTTGGCTTTTATGGCGGTTATGATTTTGATAGCTATAGAGCATATGGTGGCTACTACTACGACTTTAAGGCTAGAAAAAATGCTGGTGAAGCAGACGCAAAATGGAGCAAGCACAAGCTTTTAGCAGGCGCTGACTACACTCCAAACATCACTGAAAGCTTTAAAGCCGTGCTTGGCGGTTATGCTGGTCTTGGTTATCTAAGTGTTAGACAAAGTTTTGAAAACGAAACTAGCAAGAAAAATTTCAAAGGCTTGCTAGTCGGCGCAAAAGCTGGTGGTATCTACTCATTTGACGCTCACAACGCACTTGAGTTTGGCTTAAAGGCTGATAAGACATTTTATAAGAAAAATAGCGGTGCTCAGCTAAGAGATACAAGTGTTGGGATTTACACAGGCTACACTTATAAATTCTAAATTTATGGCAAGGCTTAGGCTTTGCCTTCTTTTGCTTACATAGATGATTTGTTAAATTTTTAACCTATCCAAGCGACCTTTAAGCGGGGGGGGGTAGAATAAGTTTTACTTTAAAAAAAGGAAAAAAATGAAAACAAAATCACTCTATCTTATTATGGTAGCTGCTATCTTTAGTGGTTGCACTCTCCCAGATCTGCCTAGCCTACAAACACCAACAAATGGCAGCCAAAGTGCAACAATAATCACTCCGTCCGTTCAAGATAATGTATCTAAAGCTAAAGTCGCAAAGGAATATCAAGCTAAATTTGATAGTGCAAAGCCTAGGATGCAGGAATTTTTAGCAAATATGGCATGCTATAAGGCCAATAAAAATGATAAATTTATGGAAGGTGGCACAAGGGCGCCTGCGCTACGAAAAGATGATAGTCTTTTAAGAACATTTAAATATACATATGCTGATTGTGCCAATATTTTGCGTATAGAAAATATTAAATTTATCGCCAAAAACGCATTTAGTTTTGATGTGATATTTATTACCCCAGATAGCGAAGAGGTAGCACAATTTGATGATATTATATTTACGCAACACCCTAGCGGTGAATGGTTGGTTAGATGGTAGTAGGAGTTTAGCTCCTACTCTCTGCCCTCAAGAAGTGGCACAAAAAGACACTCGTCTAAAAACTCTTTTTCTAAATTTCCATCTTCATCTTTTCTAAATTTAGCGATAAACTGCTTGCCATCTTTTTTCATCGGAGCGACCAAGATACCACCTTTTTTTAGTTGAGCGAATAAATTTGGCGAGATCTCATCAGCAGCAGCCGAGAGTAAAATTCTATCAAACGGTGCGTAGCTTCGCCAGCCGTTGTTGCCGTCGTCATATCTTACGTGCACGTTTTTGATCTTTAGTGCCTCAAAGCGTTTTTTGGCCTCCATGGCTAGCTTTTCTATGCGCTCGACGCTAAAAATTCTATGCGCGAGCTTGCTTAAAATAGCTGCTTGATAGCCACTGCCACAGCCTATTTCTAGGATGTTATCCACATTTTCGCACTCTAGCGCCATCGTCATCTTTGCCACGGTTAGTGGCGAGCTGATCCACTGATTACCCAGTATCGGCTGCGCGTCAAGCTTGTAAGCATGTGCTGGGATAGGCACGAAAATTTCACGCTCAGTTGTTGATATCGCGTCAAACAAAAGCGGACTTAGTGTGATCTCATCGGCTATGTCGCTAGCTAAATTTTGGCATTTTATCGCTTCTAGTTGGGTCAAAATTTCTATCCTAAACAAATTTTAAATCATTATTATACGATTTAAAGCTTATCTTAAAATTTATAAAAGCCCTAAATTTTTCTTTATCTGCGCTATCAAATTTGCGTCAAAAACTGCGCTTGCTTCTAGCGTACCGTCTGGCAAAAAGACCCCAGCGAGCTCAAGATCAAGCGAGCTTGAGATCATGACGTAGCAGTTATTTGCGATCGCAAGCGCCTTACAAAGGCTAAGGTAGGTGTCCTCTCTAGCCTTGCCCCACATGGCTGGCACCATGATGATGTCACATCCTCTTAGCTTTGCCCAAAGCCTGCTATCACGCAGTTCAAAGCATATCAGCACGCCAAGCTTTAGCCCTTTAAATGTAAAGGCATTTATATCGCTGACCTCACCAGCTGCAAAAATTTCATGCTCTAAATTTGGCCGAAAAAGTTCGGCTTTAAATTGTGAATGAAAGACGTTGTTTGAGTTAAGAAGCAAAAATTCGTTATAAATTTTTGGTTGGTGCGGATTTAGATTTGAAATTTGAGCGAGCCCTGCGCTTTTGTTTAGGCTGCTAAGGTGCGTAAAACCAAGAAATTTATCTGGGCTAAGCGCCTCTTGCAAGCGCTCAAGCAGCATTGCATCAAAGCTACCTATCATGCCACCAAGCATAGCTTTGTTCGCCCCAGCAAAAAAGCCGTCAAAGTCATATCCGCTTATGCAAAGCTCGCTTGCAAGCAGGAGAGAATTTTCAGGTGCAGCCTCAACTAAATTTGCAAGCTCTTCTAGGCGCTCGGTAGCACTTTTTGCCTTTAAAGTTAGGCTTATTAGGTTTAAATTTTCGCTCATCTATTTTTCAAATACAAATATCATAGGTTTTTCATCATGGCAGTCTTTTGGAATTTTGTAGTTTATATCCGTGCCACCGATGTTTGGCGTAGCTTTTAAAATAACGCTTATAGCTGTGGTTTTGTCTTCCCTCTGCGAGAGCGGGTCGTTAAAGACCCAGACTTCAAAGCCAAGACCTCTAACCTCATCATGCAAGACCACTCTTATCTCTTTTAGGTCTTTTGCCTCAAAGCCACACTGCTTGTTTATGTCAAGCATCACATCATTTCCTAGAACAGATCCTAGCGGTGCGAAACTTGGTGCAATTTCCCCATTTGGCATCTCTTGATAGACTTCCGCTTGGCTTGTCTCTTTTACTTTAACAAGTTTGTGGGCGGGGAAATTTACGAGATTATCTCGGTTTGCTATGTCAACGATCCTTTGGCTACTGCTCGCACACCCAGCCAAAAGCACGCAGGCAAGGGCTAATATGCTATTTTTAAAAGTCATCAAAGCTGATACTCCCCTTGCTGTAGTTTGTCACCTTTGCTTCAAAGAAATTTGACTTTTGGTCGTTAAATTTCGCAAAGTCATCGACCCATTTGATCGGGTGAGCGACGTTGTATTTGCGTTTTAGGCCGATCGCAACTAGGCGTTGGTCGATGAGATAGTGGATATACTGCTCGATTATGTCGTCTGTAAAGCCCATTATTTGGTTTTGGGTGATGTATTTGCCCCATTTGATCTCTAAATTTCCAGCTTTTTCAAACATATCATAAATTTTCGCCTCAGTCTCAGGCGTGAAAAGGTCAGGCCTTTCCTTGCGGACCGAATTTATCATGTTTTGAAACAAAAGCAGGTGTGTGATCTCGTCACGTTGGATGAAGCGGATCATCTGCGCCGAGCCTAGCATCTTGCCAGCGCGAGCTAGAGCGTAGATCGCCGTAAAGCCGCTGTAAAAGTAGATGCCCTCTAAAATTTGGTTTGCCACCATCGCAAGAAGTAGCTTCTCGTCAGTCACTTCGCCTGCAAGCTCCTCGTAGACGCTTGAGATGTAGTCATTTTTCTCACGCAATACGTCGTCGTGCTTCTCCATCTCGTAGATGAGGTCGGTGTTGTCGCAGATCGCCTCGACCATTACGGCGTAAGACTTGCTGTGGTTTGCCTCTTCGTATGCTTGGCGGCTTAGCACGGCGTTGATCTCTGGTGCGGTGATGTAAGGGTTGATGTTGTCAGCTAGGTTGTTTGTCTGGAAGCTATCCATCGAGATGAGCTGGCTCCAGACGAGATCGTACATGCGTTTTTCAGCCTCTGTGAGGTTGTAGGCGTAGTCGCGCACGTCGTCTGTTGTATCGACCTCTTTTGGAAACCAGGTATTTGCCTCCATGAGGTCCCAAAGCTTTAACGCCCACTCGTATTTTGCCTTGGTGAAATTTAAAATGCCGTGTGGGTTGCCATTAAAGACTCTTCTGTCGGTCAAATTTTCATTTGAACTTGGGTTGTAAATGCGTTTTCTGTTCATAAATTTCTCTCTTGTTTGTGGTAAAAATTTCTTAAAATCTTACCCAAAGCAAGGTAAAAATTTACTTTTATTTAGATAGCTTTGCTCCTTTTTATGGTCATCAAAAAGCCAGTTATTATTAGTAAAACGGCGATCACGCAAGAGATGGCAAAGACGATCTGACCGACCTCGCCAAAGATCTCTCCGGTATGCAGGCTAAGCACTTTTCGCCCAGCCTTTTTTGCCTCTGGGATGCTATCACTCTTGCTAACAAGCTTATTTTCTTTTATCTTGCCAGCGCTTGCGTCAAGCTTTAGCTTGCCTACCTGACTCTCGGCAGTTTCGTAGTTTATTGTGTAGGTGCTTTGGTTGTTTTCAGGCACGTTTATCGTGAGTGATTTTAGCTCTAGCGTGACATTTTCTTTAAAAATTTGCTCCGCAGCCTCGATCTCTTTAAATTTTTCATCGCTTATAGGGATTAAATTTTTTTGAGGCATTGCCCTTTGCGCTTGGCTTGGTTTTAGCTCGAAAAATACGCTATTTACGCTGTTTCTGACCCAGCCATAAGACCAGTAGAGACCAGTTAGCGACATCACGACAAGCAGGATCGCCACGTAGGTGCCAAGGCTCGTGTGGAGGTTGTAAAAGCAGGCGTAGCCCTTTGCGTTTGTTTTGATCTTTAGCGAATTTAGTAAATTTCGCTTGATCGCTGGTGCGTAGAGGATGAGGCCGCTGATGGCAAGAAGTGCCATGATGATCGAGCTAATGGCGACTATTTGCTTGCCGATGTTGGCTGGGACTTTGCTATCAAGCAGGGCAAGGCCTAAATTTCTATGTAGGCTTAGTATTATCATGCGAGTTTTCTCGCCCCAGTCTTCGCTAATCACCTCGCCACTTCTTGGATCGATAAAGAAATTTAAGAGCTTTTTATCTTTAGTGACGCTGATGCTATAAGCTTTGTTTTCACCGCCGATTTGTACATTTTCAAGCGTGTCAAATTTGATCTCACTTTTTGCCTTGGCGAGGATCTCGCTTAAGCTTAAATTTGGCTTTTCGCTAGGTGCTAAATTTATATATTTTTCATTTATCGCAGATTTTATCTCCTCTCTGTAAGAGGCAAATGGCGCTGCAAGTGTCATGATAAGTAGCGGTATAGTCGCGATCAGACCGATTATTAGGTGGATGTTGAAAATGATTTTGTTACGCTTAAAAAGCATATATCTCCTTTTAATTTTAATAACGAATATTAATTTATTTTTTGTTAAGCAGAGATAAAATTTAGAAGATTATTTTTTAGTTATCTGGATGTGATTTTGGATTTTGTGGCTGGCAAAAGAAGCTCAAATGTTGAAATAGCCGCGTTTAGATCCTTTTTGTTTAGAGATTTAAACGGCTTTAGTAGGTAGTAAAGTGGCTTAAATTTTACTATTAAGCGCAAAGAGTGCTTGTAAATTTCACTGCCATTAGCCTTGATGTACTCATCAATCACCTCTTTTACAAGCTCATTTGAAATTTTTTGTCGGTAGAGCTCGTGGATGAAAACTAGTAGGTCACGGCACTTTTGAAGCTCCAAGTCTTTGCTAAAAAATTTTGACTCAAAATCTAGAAATTTTATCTCGTCATTTTTTATGGCGATATCCCTAAGAGCTGGGCGTCCGTGCGCAAAATTTAGTGCGTGAAGTCCAGCTAGTGCGCGGGCTGCTTTTAGCAAAATTTCGTGTTTAAATTTTTCATCGTTACTATATTTAAATAGTCTAGCAACTGGCTCGCCAACATCTTCTATAACGAAAAATTCATCACTTTTTAGCACGAGTTTTGGCGCAGGAGCATTTGCCTCGTTTAAAATTTCAAGCTTTTTTATCTCAGCGGCAAATGACCTATAAGGGTTTGGTTTAAAAATTTTAGTTAAAAAACTGCCTTCAATGCTCTTTTCAATGCGTTTTAACCAAAATTTTTGCCCATCGAATTCAAAGCTAAATACACGCTCGTCGCGGTGATCTTTTAAAATTTCATTTACATATTGTTTTAAATTATGCATTTTATTAATGTAGCGAAAGAATTCTAAATTTTTACATATATTTGACGTAAAATTTCATGAAAAACGTGAAAATATTTGTTAGCAAAAAAAGAGAGTAAAATCATGGTGGAGTTAAGCGGGATCGAACCGCCGACCTCTTGAATGCCATTCAAGCGCTCTCCCAGCTGAGCTATAACCCCAAAAGATTTGGTATTTTATCTTTTTATGGCTTACATTTTTTTGAAAGTCGTTTTTATAAAATAAATTTTTAAGCAACTTTTGGCTAACATTGCAACCTTTAACGCGGGAATAGCTCAGGGGTAGAGCACAACCTTGCCAAGGTTGGGGTCGCGAGTTCGAATCTCGTTTCCCGCTCCATTAAATTTTGCCCGAGTGGCGGAATGGTAGACGCAAGGGACTTAAAATCCCTCGGTAGTTTTTACCGTACCGGTTCAAGTCCGGTCTCGGGCACCACCAAACGGCGACATGGCCAAGTGGTAAGGCATGAGCCTGCAAAGCTTTGATCCCCGGTTCGAATCCGGGTGTCGCCTCCAGACTTCAAAAAACCAAATTAAAGGATTAACAATGAAAAAGTTGCTTTTAATAGTTTGTATGGCATTTTTTGCAGTAGGTTGTTCAAACACTTGGCACGGTGTAAAAGAAGATAGCCACAACGCCAAAGAATGGACTAAAGAAAAGATCAATGACGGCGCTAGTTACGTCAAAGAAAAAACAGAATAATTCTTAGTGGTTATAGCAAATTTTAAGCAAAGTTGGCTATAATCACAAATCTTCAAATCGGGAGATGGCTGAGCGGTCGAAAGCGGCGGTCTTGAAAACCGTTGAGGTGTGAAAGCCTCCTGGGGTTCGAATCCCTATCTCCCGGCCACAACCACTCTTAAAATATATCTTCAGATATCTGTATTTCAGCATTTTTAAGCAGTCTATATCACTATATTTTCGTCTCAAATTTCGGACGATTTTATTTTGTTACACTGAATTTGGATTTCTGTTACATCGTTTGCTTATTAGATTAGGAGTTTGCAATGACTTCTAAATTAATAACTCGAATCAAAAATAGACCAAGCTACTACTATTTCGATAAGGCCTTGAAAAATGATAAAATTATCACCGTCAAATATTGTCTATTTACGGACAATGAGTTTGAGGCCAAAGCCATCGCTTTAAAAATAAAAAACGAAGCCGATAATAGACGTAATTCTGTTCAAACCAAAAAATTTATTGATTTACCGTTAAGATACAAGATACGCAACATTCAAAAAAATATTAAAAACAAATCGCATCGACTATCGACGACCGAATATAAAGAAATATTTGAAAAAGTTATATCGGGTATTTATGGGATTACCAAAGCCGACAACGATATGTTTGTCAATAGAAAAGAATGTCAAGAAAACGATAGGCCAAATAAAACACGAAAATCGATAAAATTTACGGATATAGCATCCAGATACGCTCAAAACGAAAGTAAGAAGTCAAATAGTAAAAATACCGGATACTATCAAAGGGTAGCCAAAGCACTTGACATTTATTTTAAGCACAAGCAGATAACCCAAATTTCTTACCAGGACTGCGAGGATTTTCAATTACATCTCTTAAATAATAAAAGGCTTAACAAAAAGACCATCAATAACTACACGTGCTACGCAAGTAGAATGTTTGACTATGCTATCAAAATAGGCCTTATATCTCAAAACCCGTTTAAGCTTTTAAGCTCGTTTAAAATTTCCAAAGATCAAAAATCGCCGAAGGATAATTTTAGCATGGACGAACTGGTTAAGATTTTTAAGACCGATAAAAAGGAGCTTAAAGATTATATGGCGTTTGCCTTGCACACTGGACTTAGGCTTAGCGAAATTTGGAGCTTAGATGAAAGTAGCGTAAGCGAGCGAGACGGTATTAAATTTATCAAAGTTCAAACTGCCAAGCAAAAAGGCGGAGATGTTAAATTTAGAGAGCTGCCGATACATAAAAATATATATCGTCTAAGCGATATGAAGTGGTTAACGAAAATAAAAAAAGGCAAAAGCGATTGTAATTATCTTGGAAAAAGGCTTAACAAACATATTCATGCCGTTTTACCGGACTCCAACGTAAGCTTTCATAGGCTAAGGGCAAATTTTGCGTCCGCTATTAAAAATTACTCCTTAGAAAATGGTTTTACGGATGTTACCTCGGTACTACTCGGGCACGCTACCGATCTAGCAACAGACGTATACGCCAAGGATATCTCGCTAAAAGCAAAGCTAAAAGCTATGAATGGTCTAAATATATTTTCCAATCTCTAGCGATGAAATTCTATTGAATATCTTTGGCTAGTTATGTATAATTTGGCAAAAAGAGGTGAAATATGAATAAAGAGATTTTAAATTTACTTGACGAAGAAAACGTAGACTTCGGTAGGCTTTTTGAGTTTTACTCTGGCATAAAAAAGGATTTTATAAACAAAACAGACAATATCAAGATGGGCTTTATCGGAAACACCCTAGATAAGGAGCAGCTTGAGAGAGATATGGACCATTGCGTAAAGAATTATGCCAGAAATAAAAAAGACAAATATAAATGGCGAAAAAGAGCGGATATTTTAAAAAAATTAAACGACTCAACGCCTACCAAATATTACATGCAAGTCATTTTCAAAGATACTGCAATGATAATTCAAAAAAGCATCATAAATTCGGTTAACGAACTTGATATGCAAAATGAGCCAAAAACAGGCGTAATAGATCTTGAAACTTACAATATACCAGAAGAAGTAATAAAGTACGGCATTTTCACGGATGAAAAAGTAAAAGGCGGCAGATTTATCAATAAACAATTTGTACCCGACAATATTGCAGGGTACTTAGAGAGTGAAACGCTTAAAAAATTACCGAAAAAGCAAAAAGAGCTTTTACCGAAAAATCAAGAACTAAAAATAAATATAAATTTGCTGGATATGCGTGATAAATTTATAAAAAGAGAAGGCAAGAAGCAAAAGTATGAGGAGGAAACCAAAAAAAGATATATAAACGATATAAATCAATTCATCAAATATATGGAAGATAACAACATATATGAGATCGAAAAACTAGATGTAGAGGAGTTTCAAGAATACATAAGTGCAAAAAAGGGTAAACAAGGCAACCCAATAAGTGAAAAAACCGTAAATAATATAATAGGTAGAGTAAGAACATTTTTTGATTATGTGGTATCAAAAAGGTATATGAGCTTTAATCCGTTTGAAAAACTTAGTAACTACGGGGTAAATAAAAACGTAACGGATAAAAGAAATTTTACCCTTGAAGAGCTCAAAAAGATATTTAGCGGCAAATATGATAATGCGCGCAAAGAAATTTTAGACTGTTTAAGATTTCTACTAACAACTGGCATAAGAACGGAGGAATTTTATAACTTAAATAAAGATAGTTTTTATACGGATTGCAATCATCCGTTTTTGAAGGTAAAAACCGCGAAGCAAGGTGCCGATAAGATATTTTATAGAAACATACCATTGCATAAATTATTAAAAGATCTCTACAAATACGACTGGATTGCAAAAATTAAAAAAATATATTCAAATAAAGGAACTTTGTCAAAAGCTCTCAATGCCGAAATAGATAAGGTAATAAAAGATAATACGGTAAGCGTCCATAGACTTAGGGGAAATTTTGCTAACGCGATCGATGAGTGGCTGGTTCTTGCTGGCTTTAAGGACTATGTAGGTACGGATAAGAAATTGCTCGGGCATTCGGAAAATTTAAAAAAAGATGATATCGAAGATCAAGTAAAATATAAAATAACCAAAACTATACTGGGTTATGCACCAGATATGACACAGGGTACATATGCGAAGTCCGAATACATGGACGCGAAAATTTTAGCGATACAAGGACTTGACGCCTTTGAATATATTTTTGAATATTTGAATATCCCAAAAAATCAAATCGGACACGTAAAGCCTAGAAAATCTAGAAAAACAAAAAATAAACCCATCGCCATGACTGCAAAATGAAATAAGACACCGTAATCTGCCGAATTTTGATAAAACTTAGTATGTAGACATGGGTATAAAATCGGTTTTTCGGTTTGACTGGTAGTCGCAAGCCCAAATTTAAAGCTATACTCAAATAGCCCCGCTATTATGACAAAGAGTTCGCTTCCGGCTACCACTAGCTCGGCTCCGTATTTTATATCTCTTAGCACGGGTTTTATGGAGGCTAGTTTTATTTTTGAGCTTGCGGTTTTTTGTCTTTGCTCGGCCCTTCGGCAGCTTTTGCTATGCTTGCGTATTTTTTTATCGTTTCTATTACGTTTTTGATCTCGGCAGGCAAATTTTCGTCAAACTTTTCAGAAGTCAGAATGTATAAATTTTCCTTGCTTCTAGTTAATAAAACATAAATTTTTCTATAAAATAGCTTGCGGTCGTTTTTTAGCGTCGTTTGCAGAAACAGCAAAAAGTTGTGTATAACGATATTTTGGCACTATTTTATAGATACGCTTGTCAAACAAGAAGTAGAGCCAAATATCATAGCTCAAATAGTAGGACATGAGAAGCAGTATAAAATTTTACTCGGAACATATGCTACAAATATAAATGCCAGTGTTTTAAAAGCAAAAGTTGAAATGGTGTGCTATTAGATATTAGATGTATGGTTTATAATGGATACATGCTTTTTTCTATAAACCATAATCTATTACTTGATATTAAAGTGTTAATCCTTTATATTATGCTCTTTTGCATAGCTTAATATCTTAGCTCTAAGATCTTCAGGGAAGCTATCTCTATACATCACTGGTGTTAGAGGGTTTAGCTTTTTATCTAATTTACCAGCCTCATATAGTCTTGTTAGCTCTTCTGGTGTGTTGTAGTATGGAGCATTTGGATATCCCTCTGGTGGGGTTAGGGACATTATTTTAGCTTCTAAAATATTAATATCTCTGTTTAAAATCACTTGCCTATATTCTTGATCATCTGGTTCAGCTACATCAAAAGGAAGCATTTCATCTTTTAGGACGTCTTTCATTTTTGTCATAAATTCTTCCCTTGTAGTCTCATTTGCATCTAGGTCTCTAGGGTCTAATAATTTACCTTCGTCTTCAACGAGTTTTCTAAAATACCGCATAACCCTACCATCAGTATCAAGTGCAAGTCCTCTATTAAAATCCATCACGAAGTAGCTTCCTACTATCTCATCAAGATAAGGCATCATCCCATATTCATCTAGTGGAGGATTTTTAGCTAGTTTTCTAAACTCTTCAGCCATTTGTAAATTTTTATTTAGACCTACTAAATAGGTAGAGTATTCAAATAAATCAGCTAATGCTTCTAGGGCTCCGTCTTGACCAAGCTGAGCTGATAGAAACATTGATTGATATGCTCTTGCTTTAAATCCTGCATAACCTAATCCAACACCTCCTACAAATCCTCCCATATCTCCTAATACTCCTGCACATATATTCCACTCTGCTGCAAATAGTTCTGATTTTAGAGTACCTTTGTGAGCATTTACTTCATCATAAATTTCAGCATACTCTGGCTTTGTTAGTTTGCCATTGCTATCCACTCTACCTATTGCATCTTCTGGGATATCTATCATAGTGCATTTTAGATTACTTCTTTTTACTAGATAGATATATCTATCTCTCTTATCTTTTAAACTTTCATAGTAGGCTTTTTCTGTCTTAGTCCAAGGTGATAGTTTATTTGAGCTTGGTTTATAGCTAATATCTAGCCATGGTTTAAATGATAGATAGTCTGTTTGACCTAGAGAATTTGGTTTAGGGTTATAGTATAGGGGTTTATAGTTTTTATATGGGGATGAGTCTAGGATGGAGCGGGCTTCTAAGAGATACTTGGATTGAATTTCTAAGTACTCCTTATTTGTCCTAGGTTTATTATAATTATCATTGTTTGGTATCATTAAATTTGTCTTTTTATCAAATGGTATTTCCATTCCATTCGGAGCTATAACCGTATATGTATTATCCATTAAATTTCCTTTATCTTGTAATTTTCCTTTGCTTATTACCACTACTGCTGTGGCTACTAAAAGAGCTATGATGATAAATATGATCTTTTTCATATCTTATCCTATATATAGACCATCTTCCATTACTATGGTAGTGGCTAAACGACCTACTAGGCGAGGTGGGATAGATGATGTGGTTTGAGTACTCTTGTCTTTTCTATCTGACGATCCGAACTCCTTACACCCCACATATATACCCTTTATGTTATTGTTGCCAATAGTATCAAGAGCTTCTACTAGATCTCTTGAGAGGTTACGGTGAGTATTGTCATAGTTGGTGTTAAAAATTCCTAGTCTAAGCATATATATAATATTTGCAGCCTCTTGATAGGCATCTATCGGATATTTTGGTTTGCCTGCTGCTTTATTTGGCAATGCGCCATCCTTGTAATTATTATATATCTCTTTCTCCTCTTTTACATCCAAATTTAACTCCCTTATCTCTACATCAGATTCAGTGTATCTACTTCTAGCATATTTAAAGTAGTTTGCATCTATCTCATTACCAGATCCTCTTAGCTCATCTAAACATAGATAGGTACTAAGGTTATTTAGTGCTAGTTTAGAAGCTAGGTTAAAAGATAGTTTGTTTTTCTTATGGTCTATGTCATAGTACATAAATGAGTTATAGTCTAGTCCTCCACTACTTATATTAGCTCCTAGAAATAGTCTATTTAAATTTAGGCTTATATAGTTTTGATAGATCATTACTGGATAGTAGCAATAGCTATTTGTACTATTTTTATCATAGGCTTCTTTTATAGACATAGGTTTATATGAGATATTATTTAGTGCGTAAGCTTCATTAAATTTATATGTGTATCTTGTGTGCATTATCTCTTTGTAGTTCTCTTCTAGTTTTTCATAGGATGTTTTCCAAAGTTCTAATGCACCACTAACCATAGAAGCACCTATGCTCTTACCTAGTGATCCTGCATAATCTTTTATTAGTCTCTTTATCTCTTGAAAATCTGTATAGCTAAACCTATGAGTATATCTCATAAAGGTATATGTTGTGATCTCTGTATAGGTTATACTTAGTTTATAATACTCCATAGCCATATGAAGCCTAAAAGCATTTGAAGCTTGAATGATTAGATTAAGCTTTGAATGTTGTAAAACTACGCTTGTAGTTTTTAGACTGGTTATTAGTAAGATATATCTATCTATCTCTTTAGTCTTTCTTGCACCAAGTAGGCTTTTTACTAAATTTAATACCCCAAGCTCATCAAGAAATGTCTCTCTTAGTGCCTTTGCATCTTTATTAAATATATAAGAGCCAAGTGATTCATATATCTTAGATATGCCATCTTCGCCAACAAATTTTGCTAGTGGAAACACCTCTTCTATAGTAGTTTTTACTAATAATGAGGTTACCTCTTTATTTATATCTCTATCATTGCTATATGCTATATCTTTTAAATTTATAGCCTCTTTTAGAATGTTTTTATTCTTGGTGGTGATAGCCTCTTTTATAGTAGCTTCATCTTTTTTATAGTTCTCATCTATCTTGTCAGCTTGTTCTATAAGAAGTTTCATTAGATCTTTTTGCAAAGGGTCTTTGATATCTGCATTCTTACCAACTTCATTTTCAGCTAAAAGCTCTTCAACGCTAACTACATCCTTGTTATTTACTCCATCCATATATTTAGAAATTTCTTCTATACATAGATACTCGCCACTTTTTAGTCCGCTATTTTTTACTGAGTCTTTGTAGAAAAATAACTTTAAATCTCTATCAAAAATTCTTATTATAGAGTTTGAGTGTAGGGCTTTTATTTCATCATCTTCTATTACTATATATTCATCACCATCTTGAATGCTTTTCTTTATCATTTTTTTTGAATAGCTTTTAGTCATTATAAAGTAAGCCACACTAAGAGATAGTGCTTCTATGAAAGAGTAACGTTTTGGGAGGGTTTGTATTATACGTTGCATTTGTGATTGGTATTCATCTGCGGTTGATGAGCCGTTTTTTATATCATCTATAAGTTGGCTTGAGATATTGCTATTGTTATATGCTTCAGCCTCTCTTCTGTTTAAGGCGTTTTCATTTACCTTATCAAATACTGCTTTAAAAGAGAGAGTTACCTTTTTCATATACTCTTCTTCACTTTTTTTGATCTTCTCCATATCATTTGGTTGCTTAGCATAAGCATTTACGTGAGAGAAATTTGTCTTAAATAACTCTTCGTATTTGGTGTAGTTATCAAGATAGTTGGTGTCATCTTGATAGGCGATCTCTTTAAATTCTTCCCTTTTTTGCTCTATGTTGTCTATATATTTTTTATCTATCCTTGCAAATGGAGATAAATTTAAAACAAGAGTTGATCTATTGTTTTCTTTATTGATGTTTATGCTGTACTGGCTGTAATCCTTAATAGGACTTAGAGTCTTTATATCGGTGAATTTTTGTTTTACAAGGTTGGATTTATTAGATCTATTTAGTCCATCTTCTATCACTTGATCTAGGCATTTACTTATTACTTCTTCTCTAAGACCTGCACTTGATCTAAAAGGTGAGTTTGAGAGGACTACATAGTTTTTATTTAAATTTGAAAAATCTTTGCTGTTCATCTCATCGTTTGCAGATGAGCCATTTTTATCGGACTTGTTTGCTATTAGATTGGCTAGTTTTATAGAGTTGAAATTTGAAGCACAGATAAAATTTAAATTTGCATTTAGTCCTTTTATTTGATCCTTTAGTCTTTTAAAGAGCGTATCATCACTAGAGCCAAAGCCTAAGTTTTTATTTACTATATCATAAGAGCAAACATCCTTAGTGTGATCAAATACCGACAGATCATCTAAATGACCAAACACACTATATCCCTCATCTGCATTGCAATTAACCTCATTTAGGTTATTGTCGTCTCTAAAGTAGATATAGTCTAAGTTTAGGTGGGTAAAGTCTATAAAAAAGCCAGAATTAGAGGATTTATCTTGTTTAAATACTAATACATTGCAGCTTGAGTTTATATTTAGGGTATTTATAATAGAAGCAAATCTAGATGTGAAAAAGCTAAGGATAGGTAAGGTTACGCCATAAAGAGATCTATTACTTTGATGCTCAACCATCTTGTAGGTTATTTTACTAAGCTCATAGAACAAAAAGCATCCGTTTGCCTTTTTAAGCGCAGCCTTTGGGTCACTTAGATCAACTATGCTTAGTATAAAAAGAAATATTTGTTTTAGTAAAAACTCTCCGCTTTCTTTGTTTAGCTCACTTAAATTCTTATCTAACTCTCTAAAACACTCTTCAATGCTTTTTTCAAATTTAGCTCCATCTAGTCCCTCGCTAGATATCAAAGAGCTAGCATCGCTTAGTAGATCATTTTTTAAGGTATTTAGGCACTCTTTTACGATATCTTTGGCGTCATCATAGTTGGATACTATGACCTCAAACATATCATAAAAGCTTATAGATTCTGTCTTTGTTTCACCCATGCTTTTTAGCAAATTTCTCTCGTGCTCATCCTGAGCAGCTTCAAGTTCAGCTTCATATCTTGCTTTACTTTTTATAGGGCTTATCTTCTCTTTTAAATTTGCAAAAAACTTATCAACCGCACTCTTTTTATGGACGATCTTTACTGGTATATCTCTATATTCAAATTCTCTTATTCTATTTAGCTTGCTATCAGTAAAGCTCTCTTTATCTATATAAAAGTCAGATACGATTGACACATCTTTTTTATCTCTCTTCTTAGAAAATATTAGATTAGATATGATCTCATTAGCTATGCCGTTAGAGTACGATGTGAGTGAATTAAAACTAGACGTATAAAGAGTTACGCATTTTGCATCAGCCATATACTCTTTCATCTTTTTTAATGTCTCTTCGCAAGAGTAGGTTATATTTATTTCGTTGTTTTGCATATTAAGCCACCACTACTGTTTTTGATATTTTATTGTGATTGTATTTATAATATTATTAATTTATTATTGGTTAAGAAAAAGTAGGAAATGCTTGATACTTGGGCTTGTCTTTTTTAGTTTGTCAAGTTAGCTGGACAAGCCATCTAAATTTATATCACAATTATGCTATAATCATGTCATATTATTAAAAGGAAATAACATATGCCTCAAATAGTACCTATAAAAGAGCTTAGAAACACAAATGAAATTTCACAGCTATGCAATAGCAAGGATGAGCCAATATTTGTAACTAAAAATGGCTATGGCGACTTGGTTGTGATGAGTATAAAGACATATGATAAGCTAGTAGCTACAGCCGATATAGATAGCGCTATCGCATCATCTGAAGCTAAGATAACAGCAGATACAAAGATGCTAGAGGCAAAAGATGTTTTTGCTAGTTTAAAAGATAAGTATCTTGAGTAAGTATAAAGTCCTAATCTCACCACAAGCTTATGAAGAGCTTGAAGCAATATATAAATATATCGCACTATCTTTGCTCTCGTCAGGTGCTGCAAACTCTACACTAGAGGCTATCAAAAACACTATCCTTAGTCTAGATGAGATGCCAAATCGTAGTGCTATTAGAAAAGTTAGCAGATATGCCAATATGTGCTATAGACAGCTATTTGTTAAAAACTATACAGTTATTTATAGGGTAAATGAAAAAGATAAGGCCGTTATAATCATCACTATTAGATATACACCAAGTGCTTTTTAGACATATAACTTTAATAATATCTTTCTAGAGAAATATCCACCAATCCTAGCACTCTTTTTTTGTGAAAATATACATAAACATCTTTTAAAATTCCAGCCGATGAGAAGTCACCGAAAGACAACTTTAGTCTAGATGAACTAAAAATAGTTCTTGATACAAAAAGGCTTGATCTACGAAACTATATGATGTTTGCTCTTCATACTGGGCTAAGGCTTAATGAAATTTGGCAACTTGATAGCAAAAACGTAGGTGAAGAAGATGGTATAAAATTTATAAATGTTAAGACCGCTAAACAAAAAGGAGGCGTTAGCAAATATAGACAAATTCCGCTACATAAGAATATTGAGCATTTGGCTGACTTAAAGTGGTTAGAGCAAATCAAGAAAGGAAAAGAGAGTAGTGATTATTTTGGAAAGCGCCTAAATAGACACATTCATAAATCTATCCCAAGTGCAAATGTTAGTTTTCACAGACTACGTGGCAATTT
>NZ_CABPUQ010000001.1:545952-552875 GCF_902460675.1 Campylobacter concisus
TTGTTTGGAAAATTCTCTAGCAGATCTTACTTCCGTTCTTTTGGGTCATAGCATAGACCTAGCAACTGATACATATGCAAAAGGAGTGCCCTTGAAGGCTAAAAAAGAGGCATTAAAGGGGCTCGAAATCTTTAATTTTTTGATTTTTAGCGCTAGCAAAAATTTTTTATCGCAAAAGATATAATTACTAGTATAAAAATTTTAAAAAAGGATTTTTTATGACAAAATATATTAAACAGCAACTTGAAGTTGATGATTTCAATGAATTAAATCATCTAGGAACAAAGTTTTATTATCAAGACAAGATAGAAGAACTATCTGATGATATAAAATATTGTCTCACAAAGGGATATGGGAGAGCCACAAGTGATAAGAATAAAGATTACTGGCTAAAAATATGCTTTAATCTTTTTGGTCTATTTCCATACTCTGTCCATTTGCCTGGAGCTAAAAAGCTTGATAAGATAATAGATGAGCGACTTAGTGCCTTAAAATTCAAGACCGATACTACCCAAAGACTTGCCGTCCCGATAGATGATGATCTGCCTGTAGAGGAGTTAATAAATAGTTTTTGTCCAGCTGCACCAGAGAAAAAACCAGCCCATAAGAAAAAGAATGCTAAAGAAATTCCTAGTGGCAATACAGTAGAGGTAAAAGATGGGCTTATTGCTTTTATACCACATTATATCGTGTCAGAGATATTAAACTATAAAGAAAAGAAAAAGAAAACCAAAATAAAGCCAATCAAACCTAACAAAGATTCACTAAATATAGCAACGATAGAAGATTTAGTTGAAAACTATTTAGAAAGTGTTGGATCAAGACAAAAGTTTAGCGAAAGCACAAAAAAAGAATACAGATTTGCATCAAAACTACTTCAAGAATTTCTTGATAGTAAAAGCATTGGGATAAATGATATAAATTTAATTGTAGCTGAAAAATTTCAAGGTAGTCTTTTAAATTCTAAAGATGGAACACAGAAACGTGGCGAAAAAAGAGTGAATAAGCAAGCATATAATTGTGTCATTATAGATACAGCAAAAGGCAAATATAGTAGCGAATCCAAAAGAGTAATTGTCCTACATGAAAATATCAAAGACTTACATAATTATAAATGGGTTAAAGCCATAAAAGAACAATACCCTACAATAAAGTCTTTTAATAAAAAAGCCAATGGCTGCATAAGAAAAGTTATAAGTGATAAAAAAGTTAGTGATCATCGCTTGAGAGGCAACTTTGCTAAGAAATTAGTAGAATACGATCATATAAACAACATAAGTGACTCCATTGTAAATGTTGCAGATGAATTAGGCCACAATACAAATAGAAACAATAGAAAGAATCTTGAACAATATAACGACCTAGTTAGGGGAATGATGGGTTACAATCTCTCTGACGCTCTTGACATATACGCCCAGTCTAAACTTTTGAAAACTAAACTAAGAGACATAAAAGCATTTGATGAATATTCAGGTATTTTCAAATACTTAGATATACCAAGTAATAAAATACCCCATATTAAATCAAATAAAAATAATAAAAAGGATAAGAAATGATAGTAATTCAGAACAATGAACTTTTGTTCAGACCTGCTTACTCAGACGAACTTTATATATTTGATGATCCGTTTGAGACTATTAATGATTGGCTTGATGCGACGATCATGGGCTTAAAACAAGAATGCCCTTTTGTTTTAAGCGGTTCATCTCTTGGCGAATTTACTACAGAAACGAGTGATTTCACAATAGGTGGCGAACAAGGCGAGGCATTGACTTACCAAAATGTATTAGATTTTTGTAAAGAGCTATACGATGAAGTCTTTAAGATCAGGGGCAAGCTAGTTGGGCTCTTTTGTCAGTCCATAGGCTGCACAGACAAAGAGGAATTTGATGAAATTTATCAAAAATTCAATAAAAAACTTGATGAGTTTAAAAAAATTCTAGACGAGTTTAAAATACCACAAGGCTTAGATATGCAATATGGCTTCAAGCAGTCCATGCCTTCTTATATTTATTAAAGCAATGCTTATTTTTAAGAATGAGCTTAGTAAAAGTTAAATAAAATTATTCACTTTGAATAATTCTATTCTTTAAAAATAAAAAAAGGAAAGTAGTATGGAGACTAAATTTTGTCCATTTTGTGGTGAGACAATTAACAAAGATGCTATTAAATGCAGATTTTGTGGTAGCTTCTTAAATGAGGAAGCCAAAAATCAAGCAAGAGAACAAATGAATAGCCAAAAAAATATGGCGAATAATTTCCCGTATCAAAACCAAGCAAATAGTAATGAAATCCCGCTTGGTTTTATAAGAACATGGGATGGAGAAGTAATCCTAAAGCCACAAGGTTTTAACTTTTGGGCATTTATATTTGGGCCTCTATACTATACTGGATATGATAACCTGCTATATATATCTCTAGCAACTATATCAACAGTTTTATTATACTTCTTGATTAGTATAGGCATAAAAAATGATAGTATGGAAATGATTAATATTGTTTATGTGGTTTATTCAATCGGTTTGACCGTGGCACAAATCATAGCGGGTGCAATAGCAAATAAGGTTCTTCCAGTAAAAACAGTTAAATTTAATTATGGCTGGGCAATTGGTGCATTTTTAGTATTGCTTATTGCACAATTGATATCTCTAAGACTATTTTTTTAGTAGGATTTGGGCATGAATAACAATCTAGTCAAATGTCCTTTTTGTGCTGAAGAAATAGAAAAAGACTTGGAGTTTTGCCCTATCTGCGATACACAACTAAAAACGCAGTGCCCTTTTTGCAAAGAAGAAGTAAAGACAAATGCTACCAAGTGTAGATTTTGTGGTGAAACTTTGCACTTTATGCCAAAAACCAAAAAAGAGATCATTAAAGAGCAAGAAGAGAATGAAAGAAAAAGGCTGCGAAAGTTAGAAGAAGAAGCAAGAGAGGAGCAGCTAAGAAAAGAAAAAGAAGAAGAGGCAATTCGCTTGAGAGAGCAAAGACAGCGTGAGTTAGAAGAAGCTAGACTTGCCGAAGAAGCCAAAAAAAGAGAAAACAAAGAGCAACTAAAAAAGCACATAAAAAACTATAAATTTATATATGCTATATCTATTTTTATACTTGCTGTAGCGGTAGCTTCTGCATTTATATTCTTAGGAAATCCAAGTAGATATGAAATTTATAGCCTAGAAAATGAATGCGAAAATCAAAATGGTGATAGTTGTATGAAGTTGGCATACTTTTATAACAAGGAGCATGACACTGCAGCAAAGCTGTATGCAGACAAAGCGATAAGTCTTCTAAAAGAGAAGTGCAAATCTGACTCTAAAGCCTGCTATCAACTAGGCCTGCTTTATGAACATGGAGACTATCAAACTAGTAGTTTTACTTTAGAGAAGATAAAAAATGTAGATTATAAAGAGGCTTATGAATACTACAAAACATCTTGTAAATCAGATAATACGCAAGCTTGCGATAGGCAAAAAGCACTTGAAGACGATGCAAAAATTGCTTGCGAGATAGGGATAAACGATAGCTGCATAAAACTAGCTAAAGATTATGAACAAAAAAACGACCTAGAGCATGCAAATGAGATCTATACAAAGCTATGCAACAATAATAACAAAGAAGCTTGCAAGGCTTTAGCTGGCAATCTACTAAAAGGTAATCCCTCTGAAAAAAATATAAAAGTAGCTTATGAGATATATAAAAAAGTTGATGTCTCTAAAGCAAATACAGTTTTTAACGGCGAACATGGATGCCTTCTAAACAATAGTCTTGCTTGCTTTGAAATGGGATTAGAATATAACAGCAATGGTGATTACAAGAAAGCGAATGAATATTATGAAATGGGGTGTAATTTAGGAAATGGCGAATCTTGCACTAATTTAGGCGTTAATTACCAAATGGGAAAAGGAGTCTCAATGGATATAGACAAAGCAAAAGGGTTTTACCAAAAAGCTTGTGATATTAAAGATGGTTTTGCTTGCCAAAACCTAGCTTTTGTATATTATATAGTTGAAGAAAAGATAGATAGTGCTGCTATAAATTTTGAAAAAGCTTGTAATCTTGGTATGGCTAAATCTTGTGGGTATGCAAGCGAACTTTTTAAGGATGACGCAAACATCTTTAAGGATCTAAAAAAAGCTATCGAATTTGCTAAAAAAGGGTGCGATCTAAAAGATGGCAAGAGCTGCTTTATCCTTGGTGCTGGATACGGAGAAGGTGAAGGTATAAAAAAGGATCTTAAAGAAGCTAATAAATACTATCAAAAAGCTTGCGATCTAAATAACGATGCTGATGGATGTGCAAGTCTTGGCTATAACTATAAATATGGCTATGGGATAACTAAAGATCTAACTTTGGCTAATAAATATAATAAAAAAGCTTGTGACGCAGGAAGTGGTAGAGGTTGTAACTATCTTGGCGTAAATTATAGAGATGGCGCTGGCTTTGAAAAAAATATGCAAAACGCATACTCTTACTTCAAAAAATCTTGTTATGACTACAACTATGCTAGGGGATGCACAAATTTAGGCGAAATATTATGCAAATATGGCAATTATACCAATGCAAAACAAGAGGCACAAGACGCGCTAAATAAAGCATATTATAAACTAGGCGACAAAAAAGCACTAGATATACTTAATCAATATTTTAGCTACTAAAAACTCATGGGAAGCTCTCCCATGAGTAAATTTACATCTTATAAAACCCCCTGCCAGAGATCTTCATCTTCGTCTTTTGACTCTTTTGCTTCTTGAACTAAAGCATTTAGTCTTTTAAGTAGCGCATCGAGTTTTTGATTTAGCACTGGCACTTCAGACTTCTTTTTTGTCACTATGTCTTGCTTTATGAGCAAAGAGTGCCTTTTAAATAGCTGCTCGTTATATACCAAAATTTCATTATCCCCAAGAGTTACATTAGTAAAACTACTACCGATGCCAAGCTCTTTTTGGTAGCTTAGCTCAGCCTTTAATAGGTCATTTTCATCTATAAATATAGGCGAAGCTTTATAAATTTTACCATCGTGGTAATACTCAAATTTTTTTAACTTGCTAAAGTCTTTATCCTCTCCGCTGGCGTATTGTCTGACCGAGTTTTTAAAGAAATATTGATTGGTTAAATTTCCCACCAGCTCTTTATATCTTGAGTCGCTACCAAGGCTGCTTTTTAGCACATCTTCGTTTTGAAAGGCGAGTATGAGCTCGACCCTAGCCTCTCTTAGCACGTCAGCGTGCAGGTCCGTTGATGGATTTAGCACACGCTGCGCTTCATCTATAAAGATACTAACTGGCACCTTCTCTTCATTTGCTATGCGTTGCGCCATATTTGAAAGGGTGGAATTTAGCATAAGCTCCACCGCACTATCCTTTAGCCCTTGAGAATTTACAACAACTATCTTTCCTTCATTTAGTAGCTTGCTTATGCTATTGCCATGATAGTTTAGCATCTCATCGTCAGCTATGCTTTGCAAGGCAAAAAGCATAAATGTGTAGTTTGAGAAAAGCCTTGCTTTTTGTGACTCTTCATCATTTCTTACACCTTCATACTCCTTGAAAGCTTGTATGAAATTTTCAGATTTTTCATTAAACTCGCCTAATGCCCAGATTTTCTCATTTAAAGAGCTAGCCAAATGTCTTCTTTTACTTATACCTTTTGCAAATGCCGTTTCGCTTTTTACATGATCATCTACCAGTTTAACTAAGGCATAAAATTTTTTAAAGTCGCCTAGCTGCTGGGTTGATTTGCATAAATTTGCAAAGCTTGGCTTTATATCTTTTGCTCTATTTTCTATATATGGGGTGCAAAAACCTTGCTCCGTAAGGTCGCATATCGCCTTCATCGTTGAAAGGGACTTTGTGGCGATATTTGCCGCTAAATTTCCCCAAAAAGGATCACGCTTTGTGCCAAATGTCTTTTGAAAGAAATTCATCAATAAACTCTCACTTGCATCATCCATTATGTTTATTTTGTTTCCCCATGGCACGTTTATCATTACTACATCTTTTAGCCTGCCATGCTTCTTGGCTAAAAATTTAACCTTTTTATGCTCAACCCCTTTGTAGTCAAAGACAAGCATCCCATGCCCTACTTTTATACGCTCATCCATCGCTGGTAGGATCGCTGAAGTGGTCTTGCCACAACCTGTTTGCCCTGTTATCATCGCATGCGTAAAGCTAATAGGTATGCTAAGAGTGTTTGAAGTAGCGGCTTGGGCTAGCTCTTTTTTGTTGTTGATTAGCGAAAAAACTGACATATTATTCTCCTTTATTAGTTGGTATTATTTCATTGGCTAGGCCATAAGCGATGGCTGATGATGCGTCTATATAGCAGTCTCTATCGGTGAGCTGTTCTATCTTTGATATTTTTAGGTTGCTGTTAGCCTTTATCATCTCATTGACTTTTGATTTGATTTTTAAAATTTGATTTGCGATTAGTTCGATGTCACTTGCCTGACCCGATGCACCGCCAAGAGGCTGATGAAGCATGAGGCTTGAGTTTGGCAGCATGTAGCGCTTATCTCCGTTTAAAAATATAAGTGCAGACATAGAGGCAGCTAGCCCCACGCAAAATGTATTGATTGGTGATTTTATGGTCTTCATAAAGTCGATTAGTCCAAAGCCATCATATATCGAGCCTCCAGGGCCACTTATATATATGTTTATGTCGCTTTGATCTACGCTGTCAAGATACAAAAGTGTCTTTTGTGTAGTTAGGCAAATTTCTTGATCGATCTGCCCATATAAAAAGATATTTCTATCAGCTAGTAAGCTCATGTGAATGTCGGCGAAATTTAACTTGTCAAACTCTGCCATCTTCTCTCCTTGTTTTTGGTTTTTGTGAGAGAAGTTTAAGATAGTATATGAGTCTTTAAATTCCACCTATTGCTTCTAGAGCCGGTGGCTTGGTAGTTTATAAAAGCTCTAGATCGTCTA
>NZ_CABPUQ010000001.1:553212-621783 GCF_902460675.1 Campylobacter concisus
GCAAGCTATCATCTAAAGATCTTAAGCTCTTTTTAGTAGGGGTATTTTTTATTTTTATCACATTTTGCTTTATCTTCCAAATTTCATCATAAATTTGATCAAAATTTCCAAAAAATGCAGGTGAGAATATAATCAAAGTATCATCTTCTATAAAGCTTATATATCTATCTTTAAAAATTTCAAGCTCAAAAATTTCTGATCCCATATTGCTAAAAACTAGCGCTTGATTGTCCCTATCTAGCCCCATCACAAAGCCTCTTTTTATGATCAAAACATTCATGCATTTTAAAAATCTCTGAACTTTTGCCTCGTCATAAACATAGCTTAAAAGATAAAGCGTCATATCATCTAGCTGGCTACTTGAAAAGTCTTTGCATTTGCAATCCCAAAGGTAATTTCCTGGTCTTAAACACATCATTATAAAAGCAGCGTCTTGCATATATGCAAATTTTTTATCATCGCCTATTGATCTACTTTTTAGAGATTTTACATGCTTTTCTAGGTATTCATTTGGAGCTAGGATGTAACTATTTTTATCGTTTATATGCTGTTTTTGGCTCGGTACTAAATTTTGATCTAGCTTTATAAGCGCAAAAAACTCTTCACATATCTTCTCTAGTTTTATATTTATTTGCTTTCTTTTGCTCTTTATTTGTTCATCAAAATTTTTGATGTAGCCACGAAGTCTTGGAACATTTACTATTAGATCTTCGTCTTTACCACAAACTTTGCAAACTTCATCCATAAATTTTTTAGTCTGTTTATCTCTTTCTTTATCAACCAACTTTTTAAGTATAGGTAGATCATTTTCTTTACTAAAATCATAAAATTTACTAACAAAAAGAGAGAGTGCATATGTATTTACAATAGAGTTTAAAATAGGTGTTTGATGTATTTTTAGGTTATTATTTGGTTTCTTTTTGCTTCTACCATTAAAAAGTTTATATTCGACCTCGAATGACATATTTTATCCTTGTAAATAAAATAAGTAAATTTTATCAATATTTCATTGTTTTAATATAAAAATCTGCGTAAAACTGATGAACTACTAAATTTAAATTTGTGTTATCAAGTGATCTATAAAGAGAGCTGAAAATAAAACATATATTTATACAATTTAAGTATTCAGTAAGAATAATTCTTATATTATTTTTCACTTAGTAAATAAATTTCAAACATGGAATCAGTTATGAAAGATCTTTTTAAAATAGTAGTTTTTGTCGCTTTATCATTAAATTTCTTGTATGCAAAAGCTACGATACTAGTAGATGGCTACACAAAAAAATTGCTTTTTATGAACTTAAAAGATGGTGGCACTATCTATGTAGATAACGAAAAAAGAGGAGTGACATCTTTAAAAGAGCCAGTGTCCATTTTAGCCGAAAATGGCAATCATGAGATAAAAGTATGCTTTCCAGATGGGAAAAGCACAACACATAAAATATGCGGGGAGCAAAATGTCACCCTATCAAATAATGAACAAATCAATATAAAAATAAAAGCAGACAAACTTACCGAGATGTCGCCACTAGAAAAAAATGAAGCAAAATGCCAATATGGGGATTTAGGGGCTTGTATTATTTTGGGGATGAACTATTATAGTGATAAAAATGCACAAAAAGACTATAAAAAGGCAGATGAGCTATATCAAAAAGCTTGTGATGGTGGAAATATGAGTGGCTGTGTTGATGTTGGTTTTGCTTATATGTATGGCAAGGGTGTAGAAAAGGATATCAAAAAAGCGATAGATCTTTTTAAGAAAGCTTGCGAAAAAGGTGAAATGAGTGGATGCGTCGTTTTAGCAGATGAATTTGAACATGGCAAAGTGATAAAAAAAGATCCTATAGAGGCTATGCGCCTATATGAAAAAGCCTGCAATGGAGGCAATATGGCAGGTTGCGTTAAATTAGGGATCGCATATAAACATGGAACATGTGGTATAAAAAGTGTTTCAGAAGCAATAAAATTATTTGAAAAAGTTTGCGATAGTGGATATGAATGGGGATGCTACTATTTGGATCAGTTAAAATCTCAAAGATATAACTAGAGCCATATAAAAGGCTTTAGATAACGTAAAACTAACTAAAAGGGCGAGCAATTGCCCATCTTCTAACTATCTCAACCTCGTTTATATCTTCAAATTTGATCTTAGTTTTTACGATCATGAGAGTTTTATCTTTGAAATTTACATCTGAGACTAGTCCGCCAGATATTACGTAAGTAAAGCCGTCGTGGTAGCTCACGCGCACCTCATCAGCTATCTTTAGCTCGCTTATCTTTTTTAAAATTTCATCAACCTTGCTCTCATCAAGCTCGAGCTTTTCGCATTTTTCTCGCTCTTTTTGACGCAAGGCTCGCTCTAATGTAGAAAGAGGATTAAACGAGCTAAAAATTTTCGCCCTATCTTTACTCACCGCTCTTGTGCCCTCCGATCTTTTTGTTTCTATCTTGCCCAGTCGCCTCTGGTAGCAGGTCGATCGCGCGCAGGATCGAGTTTTTACCAAATTTCTCTTTTATCAAATTTAGTGATTTTAGCACCGCTTT
Organism: Campylobacter concisus; assembly: GCF_902460675.1. GTDB lineage: Bacteria > Campylobacterota > Campylobacteria > Campylobacterales > Campylobacteraceae > Campylobacter_A > Campylobacter_A concisus_AJ. The sequence goes on from NZ_CABPUQ010000001.1 coordinate 555,757, forward strand.
TTCCTTAGCGTCATCTTCAAATAAGCTAAACTCAACCAAATTTTCTTTCACCACATCATTTGCTGATATGCCTATTTGCCTGATTAGCCCAACGTTTTTTATCTTGTTTAAAAGTAGCTCCTCAGCCGCGCTCATCAGCACGCTTGAGACATTTGTTGGCATTTTAAACCTCACGCTCGCACGTTGCTGAGGCTCAAGCTTATCGGCAAATCTCACATTTATCGTTAGCCCACTCGCCCTCACATCTTTGTTTATCATCCTAAGCGCGAGCCTGTCAGCCATCTCTTTTAGCACGATCACCGCCTCGCAGCGCTCGTAGTCTCTAGGCAAAATTTCTGAGCTAAAGTAGGACTTCGTGCTTGGTTTATAGGTCTTTATATCAGCTATCGTCGTTGGCTCTATACCGTTTGCGTGATCTATCGTGATGTAGGCATCGACGCCAAAAATTTTTTCAAGCAGGCTTTTTGGCGCATTTGCGATATCTTTCATGCAAAAGATGCCGCATTTTTCGAGCTTTAGCCTAGTTTGCTTACCGATACGCCAAAAGTCACTTAGCGGCTGATGTGTCCAGAGCTGCTTTTTATAAAGCTCTTCGTTAAGATAGGCGATGCCGTCATCTTGGTGCTTTGCTAGTATATCAAGCGCGATCTTTGCGAGGTATAAATTTGTCCCCATGCCACAAGTCGCCGTCACACCAGTCGTTTTTAGTATCTCATCCATCATCATCTTTGCCATCTCTTTTGCGCCAAGAGCGTAAAATTTCAAGTAAGAAGTGAGGTCTATGAAGCACTCATCGATCGAATAGACGTAGATGTCCTCTTTGGCGACATATTTTAGATAAATTTCATAGATCCTTGCGGCGTAGTCGATGTAAAACTGCATCCTAGGTGGCGCGATGATAAATTTGACATCCTTTGGTATCTCAAAGAGCCTGCAGCGGTTTTTCACCCCTTTTGCACGAAGCGCAGGGCTAACAGCTAAGCAGATGCCACCACTGCCACGACTAGCATCAGCCACGACTAGATCGGCCTTAAATGGATCAAGCCCACGCTCTACGCACTCAACCGAGGCGTAAAAGGACTTTAGGTCGATAACGGCGTAAATTTTGCTCTTTGGATTTTCATTTTTCATGAGAGGATTATAGATGAAATTTGGTAAAAGTTAGTTTGTAAATTTTGTTTGAAATGGCTTAAAAATTTAATAAAAATCTTTTAGAAAAAAGGCTAAATTTTAGTGCAAAAACCCCGCACAAAGATACCGCCTCCACTCACAGCTAAATAGCTCCGTGATCAGAAACTACGCCAAGCTGAGCGCAAAAGAGCCGTAAATGCCGCCAAAGCAAAAGGGTTCGCGACTAGCGACATGGTGAGAGTATTTAACGACAGGGGTGAAATTTTGGTTGATGCGCTTGTAGCTCATCATCCCAGAGCACGTCATCGCCATCTGCGAGGGTGCGTGGTATGCTCCTGAAATGCTAAGCAAAAGAGCCTTTGCAAACACGGCTGCGTCAATGTCCTAACTCGCAACAAAGACATATCTGACACCACTCAAAGCAACTGCGGACACGGGGTCTTAGCAAATTTAGAAATATATAAAGGCGAGATCAAGTTGGTCGCTGCGTTTTCTAAACCAAAAATTTTGCAATCTTTGCAGAATTTATAGAAATTTAGTCCTCGTTTTTTGGGGTGGCTAAGTCAAATTTAGCCGTAAATTTTCTTTAAATTTTCAAGCTTTGTGCTTGCATTTAGCAGTAGCATATCAGCAAGTACTAGCCTTATCATCGCGGTTGCGACGACGCTGCCACGTATGCCTATACAAGGATCATGCCTGCCTCTTAGCTCAAAATCCACCGCCTCGCCAGCTAAATTTAGCGTCTTTTGCTCTTTAAATATCGAAGGCGTTGGCTTAAAATGGCTCTTTAGCACGATCTCAGCCCCGCTGCTTATGCCGCCAAGTATGCCACCAGCGTTGTTGCTTAAAAAGCCAAGCTCGTCCATCTCGTCGTTGTTTGCTGAGCCAAGCATAGAGCTCACATTTACGCCAGCGCCGATCTCTACGGCTTTTACTCCGTTTATGCCCATTAAAGCTGCCGCTAGAGCGCTATCTAGCCTATCATAAAGTGGCTCGCCAAGACCAGCTGGCACGCCTCTAGCCACGCTTAAAACCACAGCTCCAACGCTATCGTGCTCGCTTCTAGCTTTATTTACAGCCTCTTTCATCGCCTCTTCGTTGCCAAGGGCGTAAATTTGCGAATTTTGGGCAAAATCAAAATCAATCTTGTCGCTAACAACTTTGCCAATGCCAAGCACACCGCTTAAAACTTCTATCTTAAGCTCATTTAAAAGTAGCTGTGCAAATGCCCCACCAGCAACCCTTACTGCTGTCTCTCTAGCACTTGCGCGCCCACCACCTCTGTGATCCCTGATGCCATATTTTTTAAAATATGTAAGATCAGCATGCCCTGGGCGGAAAATTTCACGTAAATTTTCATAGTCGTTTGACTTTTGGTTGTTGTTAAAAATGGCAAAACCTATCGGTGCGCCGGTACTCATGCCATCAAAGACGCCGCTAAAAATTTCTATCTTATCAGCCTCATCTCTTGCCGTTGTGAAGCTACTTTGCCCAGGGCGACGTTTATCAAGCTCGCTTTGGATGAAGTCTGCATCGATCTTTAGCCCAGCAGGTAGGCCGTCTATCACGCCACCGATCGCCACTCCATGGCTCTCACCAAAGCTAGTTAAGGTTAGTTTTTTGCCAAATGTATTCAAAATTTATCCTATTTTTTGATTTTTTCTAGTGCTATTTTTGCTGCGAGCTGTTGGGCTTGTTTTTTCGAGCTACCAACAGCACGTGAAATTTCTTTGCCATTTAGCAGTAGGGCTATCTCAAATTCTTTCTTATGATCAGGGCCAAAAGAGCCTATGAGCTCGTATGTTGGTATGACGCCAAGGGTCGCTTGAGTGACCTCTTGAAGGGCAGTTTTGTAGTCCTTTTCAAGGTGTGCAAAGTCGATCTGCGGATAGCAAAGCTCAAGCAGGCTAATAGAAATTTCTCTAACTTTAAGAAGTCCAGCCTCAAGGTAGATAGCGCCCATCACTGCTTCAAATGCGTCACTTAAAATGCTATCTTTCTCTCTACCGCCGTTGTTTTCTTCAGCTTGGCTAAGTCTTAAAAACTCGCCCATTTTTAGCCGTCTAGACATATTTGCAAAGCTTTTTTCATTGACAAGCGCGGCTCTTAGCTTGCTCATATCGCCCTCTGCGATCTTGCTAAATTTCTTAAAAAGATACTCAGCCACGAGCAGATCCATCACCGCATCGCCCAAAAACTCGAGCCTCTCGTTATTTAACGCCTGCTTAGTGCTTTTATGCGTTAGCGCCTCTTCTAAAAGCTCAGATTTTTTAAATTTATAGCCAAGATTACGTTCAAATTCTTCTAAATTTTTCATATCTTATTCTCATCTTTTATTTTTAATGCCTCGTTTCTTGCCATCTGGTCGCACTCCTCATTTTCAGGGTGCCCAGCGTGCCCTTTGACCCAGCTAGCCACGACTTTATGCGGCTTTGAAATCTCTAAATACTCCTGCCAAAGCTCGACATTTTTTACATTTTTAAAATTTCTCTTTTGCCAGTTTGCAAGCCACTCGTTTATGCTATTTACCACGTATGAGCTATCGGTTATTAGCCTCACTTCGCAGGGCTCTTTTAGCGCTTTTAGCCCCATTATCGCAGCTTTTAGCTCCATTTGATTATTTGTAGTATACGCCTCGCCACCACTTGCTTTTTTCTGCGCTTCATTAAATCTCAATATATACGCCCAGCCGCCAGCTCCAGGGTTTCCAAGGCACGAGCCATCACTAAAAAGTGTTACTATCTTCACTTGGTTTTTCTGTGATGTGGGATAAAATTTTCACACTTCCTAGCTCGTGACAGACCGGACAGCGGTAAAAGTGCATAGGAAATGAGTTTTTGCAGTTTTTGCAAACGTAGTTAAAGCTTAGCCCAGCTGCGTCAAATTTAGCATCTTTTAGCCTCTTTATGACATTTAGCTCAAAGCCATAAATTTCACATGGACCTTCTATATCGCCCTTTGCGTAAAAGAGGGATTTGTATTTTGCATCGTCTAAATTTATAGGCGTTTTTAGGTTGTAAAGTAGATCAAGCACATCTTCAAATTTGGCAAAATCTTTTAAATTTTCTAAATTTTCATTGTGCCTTATGAAAAGGGCTAAGATCATGCGCTTTAAAAGTTCAAAATTTTGACTAAGGTGCGAGAGAATTTCTACCTTTTCGCTAAAGCTTAAATTTCTATCATCTAGCGTGCTAATCGCCTTTATATAGGCCTTTTGATCTTTTACATTTGTCCCTAGCTCTTCAAGAGAATTTAGCGCATAAAGGGCTTCTTTATAATTTTTAAGCTTCTCATCTATCATCGTTAAAAAGCGAAGTGCTAGGACATTTCTAGGGCTTAGCTCGAGCGCTTTTTCAAAGACTTCGCTAGCTTTTTTTAAAAATCCAGCCTTAAAATAGACCTCTCCAAGCTCGTTTAGGATAAATTCCTTCTCGTTTTTATCTTTTACCTTTTCAAGTGCGATGAGATAGACGCCGATTGATTTTTCAAAGTCGCCATTTTTAGCGAAGGTCTGACCTAGCATGCTAAGGCTTGGTATATCTACTTCTGGGCTTTTTAGCATCTGCTTGTGCTCGTCGCTTATGCCATCTTTGCTGTCAAATTTCTTGATAAATTTCTCGATGCGTTTTTTCTCATCTTTGCTAGAAAATATGCCCCAAGCATAGCTTAAAGCGGCGATCATCAAGATGATACTAAATAGAATAATAAGGCTAAATATCGGATCTCTGTGTCCAATGAAAAAAATATCCACGCTAACACTTTGTAATAAAATTTTACTTTAATTATAACAAAGCAGTTGTATAATTTTGCTTATGATAGATCCAAAATCCATTGAAAAATTAAAAAACCAGATAGATATTGTTAGCATCATCGAGCAGTATATCCCTGTTAAAAAGATGGGCTCAAGCTACAAGTGCGTATGTCCGTTTCACGACGACAAAAACCCAAGCATGAGCATAAATCAAAACAAGCAGATGTATCACTGCTTTGCCTGCAAGGCTGGCGGAGATGCGGTTAAATTTGTGATGGATTATGAAAAGCTGACATACCCAGAGGCGATAGAAAAGATCGCTCAAATTTCAAATTTCAGCCTTGAATACACAAACGACAAGGTGCCAACGCAAAAAGAAAATAAGCACATTTTAGAAAAGGCAAATGCCTTTTATAGAAGTGAGTTTTACAAAAACGAAGCGGCTGTTAGATATATCAAGTCGCGCGGCATAAATGACGCTATGATCGAGAAATTTGAGCTTGGCTGGGCTGGGGATAGTAAAAGCACCATTAGGCTTTTGCAAAATGAAAACATAGAGCCTAAAGAGGCGCTTGAAGTTGGCATCGCAAAGCAAAATGAGAAGGGAATTTACGCTAGTTTCATCGAGCGCGTAACATTTCCTATCTACTCGCACACCACAAGGCTAGTTGGCTTTGGTGGTAGAACGATATCAGACCACCCTGCAAAATATGTAAATTCGCCCCAAAACTCGCTCTTTGACAAGTCAAAGCTGCTCTATGGCTACCACCTAGCTAGACAAAGCATCTTTGAGAAAAATCAGATAATAATAACAGAGGGCTATCTTGATGTCATCATGCTTCACTACGCTGGTTTTACAAACGCTGTTGCAGTGCTTGGCACCGCACTTACTACAAGCCACTTGCCGCTTTTAAAAAGAGGCGAGATAAGCGTAGTTCTTTGCTTTGACGGAGATGGCGCTGGCATAAATGCAGCTATAAAGTCCGCTCACTTGCTAAGCATAAATAAGATAGATACAAAAGTAGTCATCATAAGTAACGGCGCAGATCCTGCTGATATGGTCTTTGCAGGCAAGATAAAGGAGCTTAGTGAGCTCTTTGGCTCAGGCGAGGACGCGGTGAAATTTTATATAGAAAAGATCATGCAAAAGTATGACATCGCGCGCCCAATGCAAAGAGATAACTGCCTAAGCGAGATAAAAGCCTATATGGACGAGCTTGGAGAGGAGATAGCAAGCTCGTATGTGACTGAGGTTGCGGCAAGATTTAACCTCACTCCACAAAGCGTAGCAGATAGGTTTGGGCTAAAGCAGAAGCCAAAAAATGAAGCTAAATTTAAAAGAGAATTTAGAAAAAAAGATAAAGATGAATTTAGCAACTCTGTCATGGTAGATGAGGTGCCAGCTGTGATGAACAAAGACCCGCTAGAGTTTGCACTTTTTAAAACCATGCTAAATAACCCAAACTACAGAGATGAGATACTCTCAAAGCTTGGAGCTAGATACTTTATAAAGCATCCTGAGTATCTAAACGCCATCCTTTATAGATACGACGTGAGCGATGAGCAGATGGTTAGAGAAATTTTAATGGACGAAAAGATCCATGAGATCATTGACCCAACCACTTTGCAAAAGGCTATTTTAAATATGCAAATCGCATTTTACGAGAACGAACAGCAAATTTTAAAAGGCTCTGACAACCCAAATAAGATAGAAATTTTAGAAAAACTGCTATTTATCATCAAAGATCTCAAGACTCAGCTTTATAAAATTTAAGCAGAGCTTTTAACTAGCAACACAAAATCCTTGATACTCTGAAAGAAATGTAAAATAGCGTAAAACTGAGGGCATGGTAGAAGCTGACGAAACATTTGTGCCTATCTCGTGTAAATGTTGTCGCAAGGATTTTAATTTTCAACGCTCGGCAAAACATCGTGGCACGGCAAATACGAAGCGTGGATTATAAAAAGAATTAGTTTGTATGCCTTGCGTTGTTAATCTAAACGGCAAATCAGTAGCCAAAGTAGCAAATCTTGGTAAGCCAAATGTAAAGGCACTTAATAGCGTAATAGGTGGCAAAGTTGAGCGTGAAAGCGTATTTGTAACTGATAGCCTTAGAAGCTACCTAAGCTCTCAAATGAGATGAGCTTAAATCATATTAGAATACCACACAATAAATATTCTAATAGAAGTTTTAATATTCAAGTAGTTGATAACTATCATAGCTGTCTTAAATCAATCCTAGTGTATAATTTCAAAGATGTATCTAAAAAATATATTAATAATTATCTTGTTTATCACAACTTTGTAAATTTTGCAAAAGAAAGTAGAATGGATAAAGAGCAGATACTATTTAATCATATATTAAATACTGATTGTATTAGTAAGGTTGATAAACTAGGAGATAGACCAAGTGTGCCACTACTTGTGGTGTAATAAACCAAAAACATTTTAGAAAGGATATAAATGGCAAAAAATAAAAACTTACATCAGGCAAAAAATGCGAAAAAAGATGAGTTCTATACTCAACTTGGAGATATAGAAAACGAACTAAGACACTACGAAACACACTTTAAAGATAAAGTTGTCTTTTGTAACTGCGATGACCCCTATGAGAGCAATTTTTTTAGATATTTTGTCTTAAATTTCAACCGACTAGGGCTTAAAAAGCTAATTTGCACTTGCTATTATGATAGCCCTATATCTCAAACAAAAACAGGCAAAGACAAAGCACATAAAATAATAATCAATGAGATGAAAGATTTTGATAACAACGGAAGTATTGATTTAGACGATGCTAGGTTTATTATTGAAAAAGCCTTAAAAGATAGTGATGAAAATGTCTTATCGGTGCTAAAAGGCGATAAGACACAAACTAGTGACACTTCTCTCTCTCTCTCTCGCATAAGCCTGGCGACTTTCGCTCTGCAGAGTGCATAGAATTACTAAAACAAGCCGATATAGTAGTGACTAACCCGCCTTTTTCACTATTTCGTGAATATGTAACACAGCTCATTGAATATGATAAAAAATTTGTGATAATCGGTCATCAAAACGCTATAACATATAAAGAAATTTTTGGCTTGATAAAAAATAATAAAATTTGGCTAGGATTTGGATTTCGTGGCGGTGCTGGTCATTTTATAAATAAACATTATGAAGACTATGCAACAGCATCAAATCATATTGAAGGAATGATAAGAGTTTCAGGTGTGAATTGGTTCACAAATTTAGACATCAAAAAACGACACGAGAAATTTGAAACAATAGCAAGTTATCACAAAGACCCTAATCATTATCCAAAATACGACAACTACAATGCTATCAATGTGGATAAAACGATAGAAATTCCGCTTGATTATGACGGTGTTATGGGTGTGCCGATAACATTTTTAGACAAATACAACCCTGAGCAATTTGAGATTGTGGCTCTTGGAATTGTCGGCTCGGTCGATTTTACTTGCAATAAAAAAATGGAAATTTTAGATAAAAATGGCTTACCGACAGGCAAATTTACATTTAATGCCAAAGGAACACTTTATAGAAAATTTAATCCCAAAACAGACAAAACACCTGCATTTAAAGATTGTGAAACAGGCGAATTATATTCTAGTATTTACGCACGAATTTTAATAAAAAATAAAAACCCACAAAAAGGAAAAAAATGAAAATAGATTTGCAGCCTATAAAGGTAGTTGATTTAGTAAAGGATTATTTTCGTGATGATGAGAGTAGTCAAGTTAGCGGATATGGCGGCATACTAAATATCCGTCCAAAATATCAAAGAGAGTATGTCTACGATGATAAAAAGCGAAATGCGGTCATTGACACTGTTATAAAAGGCTTTCCGCTTAATACCATTTACTGGGCTAGACAAACAATGTCTAGCAATGAAGCAGAATTTGAAGTGCTAGATGGGCAACAAAGGACTATCTCAATTTGCGAATATGTAAAAGGAAGTTTTAGTATAGAAATAAATGGTCAGCCAAAACTATTTGATAATCTTACAAAAGACATACAAGAAAAAATCCTAAACTACAAACTAATGGTCTATATATGTGAGGGTAGCGATAGCGAAAAATTAGACTGGTTTAAGGTCATAAATATAGCAGGTGAGCAGCTAAAAGACCAAGAGTTAAGAAACGCTGTATATACAAGTGCGTGGCTGAGCGATGCAAAAGTGAAATTTTCAAAAAATAACTGCTTAGCGTATCAAAAGGGTTCAAAATACTTAACTGGTGCACCTATAAGACAAGAATACTTAGAAACTGCTATAAAGTGGATAACTGCTAAAAGCTACGATAAAGTAGGCGATGATAAAGATATATGCGAATATATGGCAAAAAATGCAAAAGATAGTAAAAACGCTGATGATTTATGGGGATATTTTAGTGGCGTAATAGACTGGGTAGAAATGAAATTCCCTAGATACCGTAAGGAAATGAAAGGATTGCCTTGGGGAGCCTATTATAATGAGTTTAAAAATAGCAATTTAGATAAAGATGAGTTAGAAACAATCATAAGTGAGTTAATGAAAGATAGTGATGTAGGAAGCAAGGGAGGAATTTATCCTTATTTATTGAGCGGCAATGAGAAGCATCTAAATATAAGGGCATTTGACAATAATCAAAAGCGTGAAGTCTATGAAAAGCAAAATGGAATTTGTGCGATATGTAAAAAGTATTTTGAGATAGAACAAATGGAAGCCGACCACATAATACCTTGGAGCGAGGGCGGAAAAACACAGCCTGATAATTGTCAAATGTTGTGTAAAAATTGTAACAGAACAAAATCAAATAAATAGCCATCTATCCAAAAGTGCCATTTTGGCACTTTTGTTTTTTTCTTATCTAGCAATACTTTTAGCACACAGAGCCTAAAATTTAAAAACTCACACTTTTTCAGCTTCAAATCATAAAATAAAATGTAAAATGCTTAAAGTAATAAATCTTTTTAAGATTGGCTTTATATTTTAAGGATTTATGATGATAGATGCTAAAAGATTTGAGAGAAATTTTAACGCTATAAGCGAGTTTGGAGCACTAAAAGGTGGTGGGCTAACAAGGCTAGCCTTTAGCAAAGAGGACCTCGAAGCAAGAGAATTTCTTATAAATTTGATAGAAAAAAATGGCTTTAAACTTAAAATTGACAATGTCGGCAATATCTACGCTATCTATGATGATGGCTGCGAGGCGGACGCGAAGCCAGTTTGTGTGGGTTCTCACATAGATAGCGTGCCAAATGGTGGCTTTTATGACGGCACACTTGGCGTCATGGCTGGTCTTGAGGCGCTAAGCTCTATAAAAGAGGCTGGCATCAAGCTAAAGCGCCCACTTTGGCTCATAAATTTCTGCTGTGAGGAGTCGAGCCGCTTTAAGACAGCCACTATCGGCAGTAAGATAATAAGCGGCAAACTAAGCCAGCAAAGGCTTCATGAGCTAAAAGATGAAGAAGGCATCTCGCTTTTTGAGGCGATGAGTGCGGCTGGGTTTAAACCACAAAATTTAGATGAAGCCATACTAAAAGAAAACTCCCTGCACGCCTATCTTGAGCTTCACATCGAGCAAGGCCCAGTTTTAGAGCGAAGCGCTATAAGCGTTGGCGTGGTAAGCGGGATTGCAGCTCCAATTAGGTTTGAGATAACAATACAGGGCAAGGCCGATCACAGCGGTGCAACTCCTATGAATATGCGTAGTGACGCCCTGCTTGCCGCTTCACACATCATAATCGCAGCAAATAAATTTGCTAAAAACAAAAAAACAGCTGTCGCAACCGTTGGCTACGCGCATGCAAAACCAGGCGTTTTAAATGTCGTGCCAGGCGAGGCAAGGCTTGGCGTTGATCTAAGAGATATCGATAAGGCAAGCTTAGAGGAGCTAAATTTAGAGCTTAGAAATTTTGTGGCTGAGCTAAGCCGTGAGCTTAAATTTAGCTACGAGATAAGGGAGCTAAGTAGCGACGAGCCAGTAAAACTAAGCGAATACGCCATAAATTTACTTGAAGATGAAGCCAAAAAGCTTGGCATAAAAACGCTTACTTTGCCAAGTGGGGCTGGGCATGATGCGATGAATTTAACAAAGCTTGCAAGCAGCGTTGGCATGCTCTTTATCCCTTGCGTAGATGGCATCAGTCACAACACCAAAGAGGCGATAAATTTCAAAGACGCCGTAGCAGCAACAAAAATTTTGACAAACGCACTAATTAGACTTTCAAACGAGGAGTAGTCATGGACAAAATAGCAAAATTAGCACTATCTTTAAAAGAGGATATGATCAAAGATCGCAGATACTTTCACTCGCACCCAGAAACTGGCTGGTTTACCTTTTTTACGACTGCGGTTTTGGCAAAAAGGCTTAGCGAGCTAGGATATGAAGTGAAGCTTGGCGAAGAGGTCGTAAAGAGCGATGCAAGGCTTGGAGTTGGCAGCAAAGAGCAGTGCCAAAAGGCGATCGAGCGGGCAAAAAGCCTTTTAAATCCTGACGAGGCAAAATACCTTGAATGCATGAAAGACGGCCTAACTGGCCTAACAGCCTTCATCGATACAAAAAGGCCTGGTAAATTTAGCGCATTTAGATTTGACATTGATAGCGTTGATGTGACAGAGAGCGCAGAGGCTGCTCATAGACCTTGTAAGGAGGGCTTTGGCTCAGATATCGCTGGTATCACGCATGCTTGTGGGCACGATGGACACATGGCGATGGGTCTAGCGCTTGCAAAGCTGATCGCTAAAAATTTAGACGATTTTAACGGTAAATTTAAATTTATATTTCAAACTGCAGAAGAGGGCACAAGAGGCGCTGTGGCTATGGAGGCTGCTGGGGTGCTTGATGGGGTTGAGTACCTACTTGGCGGACATATCGGCTTTCAAGCAGAAACAAATGGTGGCATAGTTTGTGGCACAAACAAACTGCTTGCAACTTCTAAATTTGACGTGCATATCACTGGCCGTTCAGCTCACGCAGCAGGAGCGCCGCAAGAGGGAGCAAACGCCCTTTTAGCCGCTGCTCAAATGGCTCTAAATATGCATGGCATCACAAGACACGCAAAGGGTGTGACTAGGATAAATGTGGGCGTTTTAAGAGCAGGCGAGGGCAGAAATGTCATAGCTCCAAACGGCTATCTAGCCTGCGAAACAAGGGGTGAGGATACAAATTTAAATGAATTTATGTATAAAAAATGCATGGATATCGTAAAAGGTGTGAGTGAAATTTATGACGTCGATAGCAAAGTCGTGATGACTGGGGGCACAAGCGGGGCAAATAGCGACAAAGAGGTGACTGAAATTTTCTATGAAGCGGCAAAGCAAAGCCCATTTATAGATGACGATAAGATCGTTAAAGAGCTTGACTTTGGCGCTTGCGAGGACTTCGCTCACTTTATGAGAGCTTTGCAAGATAGGGGCGCAAAGAGCGGATATATGATGATCGGTACAAATTTAAAAGCGGGCCATCACAACAGCAAATTTGACTTTGACGAGGAGTGCTTGGTCGCTGGGGTTGATATCTATCTAAGGGCTGCTTACAAACTAAATGGAGCTAAAAAATGAAAAATGCTTTACTAATCAGCGCTTCAAGCTACCAAGATACTGGCTACTTGAGACACTGCAAAAACTGGGTCAAGGACTTCTTGGGTGAGAGTGGCAAGGAGGAGATTTTATTTATCCCTTACGCTGGAGTCAGACGAACAAATGACGAATACGAGCAAAAGGTGATCGACCGCCTAAAAAATAAAAATATAAAGTCGATCCACCACTACGAGGATAAAATTTCAGCTATCAAAAATGCTAGCAGTATCGCAGTTGGCGGTGGTAATACCTTTATGCTGCTTTACACGCTTTATAAGCTAAATTTAATTGAGCCTATAAAAGAGGCTGTGGCAAATGGTGCAAAATACTTTGGCTGGTCAGCAGGCGCAAATATCGCTGGTAAGACGATGATGACGACAAATGATATGCCTATCATTATGCCAAAGTCCTTTGACAGCCTAAATATCTTCCCATATCAGATCAATCCGCACTTTATAAGTGGCAAACTAGCAGGTCATAACGGCGAGAGCAGGGAGGAGAGGCTAGAGGAGTTTTTGATAGCAAATCCAAAAGAGACTATCTACGCTTTGCCTGAGGGCACAGCTTTGCTTATAGCTGGTAGCGAAGCTGAGGTCATAGGACACAGCGAAATTTTAAAATTTGAGTATCAAAAAGAGATAGAAAAAATAGAAGTTGGAACTAAATTTAAAATCTAAACAAGGAGAGAGGTATGGAATCATTCAAGCTAATTGCTGCCATTCTTGGCATCGTTGCAGTTGTCGCACTTCTAGTCTTAAAAAAAGAGACAAGAACAGTGCTAATAGGTGTTGGTTTGGTGCTTTGTTTAATCGCACTAAAACCGATGGGGGCACTAAGTGCTTTTACTGACTATATGACTAAAGCAGGGCTTATAAAGGCTATTTGTGCTAGTATGGGTTTTGCTTTTGTTATGAAATACACAATGTGTGATAAGCACCTTGTTGCGCTTCTTACAAAGCCACTTAAAAACGTGGGATTTATCTTGATCCCTGTAACAACTGTGCTAACTTACTTTATAAATATCGCTATCCCTTCAGCTGCTGGCTGCTCGGCTGCTGTTGGCGCGACGCTTATACCGCTTCTAATGGCTTCAGGCGTTCGCCCTGCGATGGCTGGTGCGGCTGTTTTTGCAGGCACATTTGGCTCAGTCCTAAGCCCAGGCTCTGCGCATAACATATATGTGGCTGACCTTGTTAAAAAGACAGTTGAGGGATATACAGTTCAAGACATCATAAAAGTGCAAATTCCTAGCGCATTTACAGCTCTTGCTATCGTAGTTGTCATGCTAACTATCGTCGCAATATTATTTAAAGACTATCAAAAAGGTACAAATTTCACTCTTGAAAGCGGTGCCGCAAGCGAAGAGAAGTCAGCGTTTAAAGTAAATTTGATCTACGCTATTATGCCAATTGTCCCGCTTGTCATCTTGGTTATTGGCGGAACTAGCCTAGCAAAAGACTACAGCTTTTTGGCATGGACAAAGATGGGCGTTGCTGAGGCGATGATACTTGGTGCTATCATAGCTATCTTTGCTACTCTTACAAACCCGCAAAAGATCACAAAAGAGTTCTTTAACGGCATGGGTCACGCTTACGCTGATGTTATCGGTATCATCATCGCAGCTGGCGTCTTTGTCGCTGGCTTAAAGGCGTGCGGAGCTGTTGATGTGGTCATAGCGTGGCTAAAAACCGATCAAAGCTACGTTAAATTTGGCGGAACATTTGTGCCATTTATCATGGGTATAGTTACAGGCTCAGGCGACGCTGCTACATTTGCATTTAACGAAGCTGTCACAACAAATGCTGCTGCTCTTGGCTTTGAGCAAGATAAGCTTGGCATGGCTGCGGCAATCGCAGGCTCACTTGGACGTTCAGCTTCTCCGATCGCTGGTGCTGCTATCGTTTGTGCAGGTATTGCTATGGTTAGCCCAGTCGAGCTTGCAAAAAGGACATTTTTAGGTATGTTTCTCTCTGTTGTGGCGATCGCATTTTTCGTCATCTAAGGATGAAAGATGGATATCGTAGAGAGATTTATAAACTATACGAAATTTAACACCACGACAAATAAAGAGAATGGATTAAAAGGCATCATGCCTTCTAATCCAACCGAGTATGAGCTAGCCAAATTTATCAAAGATGAGCTTAGCTCGCTTGGTATAAAAGATATCATCTTGCAAGATAATGCCATCTTGATAGCAAAAATTCCTGCAAACTGCGAAAATGCTCCAAGTATCGCCTTTTTTGCGCACTTAGATACAAGTAGCGAGCAAAAAAACGACACAAAAGCGAAGATAGTAAAATACACAGGCGGCGACATCTGCCTAAACGAAGAGCAGGGCATCTATCTTAAATTTGGCGACAACCCAGAGCTTAAAAAATACGTTGGTGACGACATAGTCGTGACTGACGGCACTAGCTTGCTTGGCGCTGATGATAAAGCGGCGATCGCTAGTATCGTAAATATGGCTAGCTTTTTCATGCAAAATCCTGAGGTCAAGCATGGCAAGATCGTGATCTGCTTCGTGCCTGATGAGGAGCAGGGCTTGCTTGGTGCAAAGGCACTTGATGTAAATTTGCTTGGGGCTGATTTTGGCTACTGCTTAGACTGCTGCGAGATAGGCGAGCTAATATATGAAAACTGGAACGCAGCCGACTGCACGATGGTCTTTAAAGGCGTTTCGGCTCATCCGATGAATGCAAAGGGCAAGCTTGTAAATTCGCTACTTCTTGCGCATAAATTTATCTCGCTTTTACCAGGCGGTGAAGTGCCAGAGTGCACCGAGGGCAAAGAGGGCTACTTCTGGGTGAAAGAGCTTAGCGGAAACAGCGCGAAAACGACGCTCAAGATCGACATTAGAGAATTTGACGAGGTGAAATTTCAAAAAAGGCTTGAGTTTTTAAGTGAGATGGCAAGCTCTTTTAATAAAATTTATGGAGATCGTTGCGAGATCACGCTAAAAACACGATATGAAAATGTCTTTAAGTTCTTAAAAGATGAAAACTCACTGCCTATAAAACTGGCAAAAGATGCCTTTAGTGAGCTAAATATCACGCCAAACATAAAGCCGATGCGAGGCGGATACGACGGTGCTGCGATCTCTGCAAAGGGCGTACCAACGCTAAATTTATTCACAGGCGGAAACAACTTTCACTCCGTCTTCGAGTACTTGCCAGTTAGCAGCCTAAAAGCCGCAAGCGAAGTGATTAAAAAAATCGTAATTAACGCTGCTAAATAAACTTCATAAAAGCCTAGATTTAGTAAATTTAGGCTTTAAATTTTACTTTCAGGACAAAAATGAAGGCTTTAGCTTTGTTTAGCGGAGGGCTTGATAGCATGCTCTCTATGAAAATAATAAGCGATCAAAATATCGAAGTGGTCGCACTTTATATGGATACTGGATTTGGCGTGGATGAGGAGAAGCACGAAGTTTTAAGGCGCCGTGCAGCCTTGGCAGGGGCTAGCCTAAAGGTGGTTGATATGAGAAACGAGTATCTTCGTGACGTGCTTTTTAACCCAAAATACGGCTACGGCAAGCAGTTTAACCCTTGCATCGACTGCCACGGATATATGTTTAAAACCGCTCTTAATATGCTAAAAAGCGAAAATGCAAATTTTATAATCACTGGCGAAGTCGTGGGGCAAAGACCGATGAGCCAGCGCAGAGACGCACTTTTTCAGGTTAAGCGTCTAGCTGATGATGAGGATGATCTAGTGCTTCGTCCGATGTGCGCTAAGCTCTTGCCACCAACTAAGCCAGAGCGCGAGGGCTGGGTCGATAGAGAGAAGCTGCTTGACATAAGCGGGCGTGATAGAAAGCCGCAGCTTGCTTTGGCGAAGGAATTTGGCTTTGAGGACTTTGCAACGCCTGGAGGTGGGTGTTTGCTAACGATCGAGAGCTTTGCTGTAAAGATAAAAGACTATTTGAAATTTGACAAAGAGATGCGAGATATCGACGTTACGTGGCTAAAGCTTGGTAGGCATCTGCGCTTGGTTGATGGAGCTAAAATGATAATAGGCCGTGATGAGAGTGATAATAACGCACTTTTGGCTCATCCAAATGATAAATTTGAGCAGGTTAAATTTAAAGAGAGCGATGACATCGTGGGAGCTGTTAGCTTCATAAGTAAAAACGCAAGCATTGCCGACAAAGAGCTTGCTGCAAGGCTCGCACTTGCTTATACAAAAGCTAGCAAAGAAGATGAATTTGAAGTTAGCATCGCTAATGAAAAATTTATCATCAAACCTGAAGATAAAAAGCTAGCGCAAGAGTTTTTTGTGAAGTAAATCCAAATTTGCAAAGAAATTTGCTCTAAATTTCTTTGCAATATCTAAAATTTTATAACTATTTCAAACCCCCATAAAATCTAAATTTACAAAATTCCCAGTCATAAATATGTCACAACTGTACCAAAGTACAATGGTTTGATTTTAATAAAACCGTTAAATTTAGGAAAAAATTTAAAAAGGGAGATGCATGTCAAAGGAAATAGGCGTAGTAAAAAATGTAACGCAAGGAAGCGTAAAAGCTGTAAGTCTAACAGGCGAAAGCAGAGAATTAAAAGTAGGTGACATAGTATATCAAGGAGAAAAGATAGTCACTGAATCAACTGACGCAAAAGTAGTAATAGCAAAAGCAGATGGAAAAGAGATAAGCCTAATAGGTAAAGACTCAATAAATTTAGACCAAAGCGTTAGTGAAAATTCTCAAACAACAGCAGATATCACTTCACTTCAAAAAGCAATCTTAAGCGGTGAAGGTTTAGCTGGTTTAGAAGAGACTGCAGCTGGTGGAAACCAAGCAGGTGGAAACGCTGGAGGTGACGGAGTAAGTCTTGGTGCTGCTAGCTTTGCACAGGGTGGTCACTACTCAAATATAAGTGCGAATTTTAATAATCTCGGCGACCTAGGTGCTACATTTGAAGCTCCAGTTAGCTCAGTCGGCGGCGGACAAAGTGAAAATTTAGGTGACGGAGCGGCTACTGATAACGTAGTACCACCACAACCACCATTGCCACCACAGCCAAATGGAATAATCAAAATCCCACTCTCAGCTCACAAGGGCGAGGACCCAGCGGCTGATCTGATACCGGCATTTACGACAAAGATACCTAGCGGATATAGCGTACAAAAGCAAGGTGATGGCAGAAGCTACCTAGTACCTGATGATGGTGTGAATGAATTTACATATAACAATGGCTGGTACGTGAGCAACGACAGCCAGCTAGCTATCGGCCAAGATGAGGCTAAAAAGCTAGCAGTAACGAGCAACGCAAACGAGGGCAACTACCCAGATGATGGCACTATTGCAAAGATAGTAGCTCCAAATGCACAGCTAAACGTTTTTGGCTCAGATTTTAAAGATAATATAGTTGTAGATAATGCGCAGATAAACAATGTCTACGGCGGCGTTGGTGTTGATAAAATTTCAGGTATAAATTCTGCAAAGCTTAGCAATATCTCTGGTGGCTCAGGTGGTGACGTGGTCGATCTAAACAAAACTACGATCACTGGCATAGTTGTGGGCAACGATGGCGACGACACTATAAATGTAGATAATGGCTCAAAAGTTGCTAAAAGCGTATATGGAAACGACGGAAAAGACACTATAACGATAGATAATAGCTCTGTTGTTAGTAAGAATGTATTTGGTAACGCTGGCGAAGATACGATAGTAGTTCAAGGCGGTGCCAAAGTGGACGGCTGGGTGCTTGGTGATACAAAGACTAAAAACGATATGCATGAAAAACAGGTAGATCCATCTCTGGATATAACAGATAATGGCGCTGGTAATGACATCATAAAAATAAGCGGCGCAGGAACTAGTGTAAAAAATATAGGTGGTGGAAACGGCATTGATACTATCACGGCAGAAAAGGGTGCTCATGTTGGACTTATCCAAGCAGACGAGGGCGACGATATCATAACTGTAACTGGTGCTGGCACATTTACAAGCGCAGTAAATGGCAGAGGTGGCGACGATACTATCTTGGTTAGCGACCAAGCAAAGGTTGAAGGCATAGTTGGTAGATGGGGCAATGACGACATAACTGTAACAGGTGCTGGCACTACTGTGACTGAGTATGTACAGGGCAACGAAGATGCTGATACTATTAGAATTTTAGATGGAGCCACTGTAAATCAATATGTAAGCGGCGGTCGTGGTGAAAACCCTGATGTATATGGCGGAGCTCAAGACTCTGATAAAAACAAAATAATCATCGAAAACGCCACAGTAAGAGGTGACGTAGAGGGCGGCAGCACTAGTGGCGGTGATAGTAAGATCGAAATTTCAGGCTCTACTATAAATGGTAAAGTAGTTGGCTCTAGCGACGGTATAAAAGTTAGCAAACTTACCATAGAAGACAGCTCTGTGGACTTTAGTAAGGTTGAGAAAATAACAAGCCTTGAGCTTGGTGGAGCTGATAAAAATTTAAATATCACGCTAACTAAAGATGATATCTTTAGAAACAATGAGCTTAAGATAGACGGCGAAGAAGGCGATAAAGTAACGCTAACTGGTGGCTTTACAGAGGCTGGCTCACATGATGGCTACAAAACATACACGGCAACTACTCATGCAGGTGCTACGGTAAGTGTTGAGATAAAAAACGACGTCGTTGTAGATATATAATAAATTTGGTCTAAAAGGGAAACCTTTTGGACCGAAATGCTTTTTTCGTATATAAATTTGTTAAATTTTTACAGGAATGCAGCTTAAATTTCTAGTTAAATTTAAAAAATCCTCAAACGAAATTTGATTCATCCCGAATTGACTCCAAAAATATTGCCAGCTTTTTGCTCTCTCGCTTATAGCTTTATGCTTAAATATCTCAATGTATGCCTTAAATCAAGCAATACTAAATATCACAGAACATGTCAAATTTAACAAATTTTGGTCGCCACTGTGCACTTTTACCTTTAAAATTCTATAATTACAAAATGAAATTCAAGAGAAATTATTTTTATATTTTATTGGTTGCTGTTGCTGTGGGATATTTTTATCTAGTTTTTACAAACTATGATGAGAACAAACAACAAACATACAACTCTGCCGTTTCAAGCCAGATAAAAACAGTGCAAAAATACAAAGCAATAATAAACGAGCGCATCGAACAACAAAAGCGACTGCTTGAGGAGACCGCTAAATTTATAGAGACAAAAGACTATATAAAAGACTATGCTACGATAAAAGGAGTGCTTAGCATTGTTGCTAGAACGGGTAGCTTTTTAGCAGTCTATGCCGGCTATCCTGATAGCTACAGATTTGTCGCAAGCAACGATATAGAGCCGCAATATAATTTCTCAGACCGCCCTTGGTTTGTCGCGGCAAAAGAGAGTATGACAACAAGCTTTACCGAGCCATATATCGACCGCCAGCTTGGCATCTACGTCATCTCTGTCTCAACGCCACTTTTAAAAAATGGTAAATTTATAGGTGTTTTGACGGCTGACCTTGACTTTGAAATTTTTCAAAAAGAGCTTGCCACACTCTTTCCGCTTGCAAATGGCTCAGCGTTTTTAATGGTAGATGGCAAAAATATCCTCGATCAAACAGAGCAAATTTTAGACTTTTCAGGCGCTCAAACCAAAGAGATATTGCAAAAAATTTCAGTTAAAAAACAAGGAAATGAGAAAATTCTTATCAAAAATAAGCCTTATATTTTTGTATATGATACGCTCGCAAATAGCAAATGGATGCTAGTTAGCGTGCTTGATGAGGGTATGATTTACAGGCAAATCGACAAAAAAGCGCTAAAAGATCTTGGTATTTTTTTGGCATTGGCATTTTTTGGCATTTGTGCCTTTGCTACTCTTTATGTGGCGCAGCGAAAATTTTATAAAAACAAGCATCTTTTAAATCTTTTTGCAAAAAACCCAATAGGTGGGCTTGTCATCACAGATAAAGCTGGCAATATCGCCTTTATCAACAAAGAATTCGAGAAAATTTTTGGCCTAAAATTTAAGGCAAATATCGGTAAAAATTTAAAAGAACTCTCTAGTATTTTTTGCTCGAATAAAACCACACAGAGTATATTTACGCAAATCAGCAGCAACCCAACCAAGAGCTTTAGCCTGACTTCAAAAAAGGGCGAGCTGTTTTATAAAACAGAGTTTTTGCCACTGCTTGACAAGCAAGGCGTATTTGAGGGTGTTTTTATCATGTCGCACGATATCACGCATGAGGTGAGTTTGGAGCAAAATAGGCAAAAACAAGAGCAAATTTTACTGCAAAACTCCAAAATGGCAGCACTTGGTGAGATGATAGGCGTGATCTCACATCAATACAAACAACCCCTAAATACGCTTTTGCTTCTTGCAAGCGATACTCATGAACTGTTAAGCGGCAAAAATGGCGATAAAATGGCACTAAAAAACATTGAAAATATACGTATGAACGTTGAGCTTATGAATGAGACTATCGATGTTTTTAGGGATTTTTACAAAGAGGATTTTTGTGAGAAAGAATTTGACCTAATCAACGTGCTAGATGATGTTTTATACATTTGCCGACCGCAGCTTCAAGTAAAAAATATCGAGTTACGCTTTACATACGACGAAGGCTCTTATAAGATCAAAAGCTATGCAAACTACATAAAGCACGTGCTTATGAACCTTATCACAAATGCAAAAGATGAGCTGGTAAAAAAGGCAAAAAATAGAGAAAATTTCTCTCCTTATGTGGCTATAAATTTAAGCCAAGATGAGAGCAAATTTATTATTACTATCGAAGATAATGCAAATGGTGTAGATAGTGAGCTTTTAGATAAAATTTTCGAGCCGTTTTTTACTACAAAAGGCGACGACGGCACCGGTATGGGGCTTTATCTTTGCAAGCTTATTTTTGAGAAAAAACTACGTGGTGACATAAGGCTTGCAAATGCTAAAAATCCGACAAAATTTGAAATAGAGCTATTAAAATGAATGAAATTTTTAAAGAGTTAGCACACTTAAATGTGCTTTTGGTTGAGGACGATACGCAGTTACAAGGAGTTTTGGCTGGACTTCTTGCGCCATATGTAGGCCAAATTTATAAGGCACAAAACGGGCAAGAAGGCTTTGAGTGCTTTAGCAAAAACGACATTGATATTATCATCACTGATATAAATATGACCCATATGAGCGGAACATCGATGGCAAAACGGGTTAGAGAGCTTGATGCACGCGTGCCTATCATTTTTATTACAGCCTATGATACCGATGAAAATTTACAAAACTCACTAAACATACAAAATTCAAATCTGCTTAAAAAACCATTTGATAAACAGCAACTTTTAATCATGATATTAATGGCTACAAAAAATGGTTCAAATGCTAATAAGCGATTAAATTTAGGTCGTGGCTTTAGCTATGATACGCAAGATAGGTTGCTTTATAATGAGAACAAAAATATCGTTTTAACTAGAACTGAGCAGCGACTTTTGCATATCCTAGCGATAAATAAAGAGCGAGTCGTATCGTTTGAGATGATAGAAAATTTCATGTGGAGTGGCAAAGTAGCGTCTTTTGAAACTATGCGAAACTACATAAATAAACTGCGTAATAAAACCTATGCGCAGCTTATCAAAAACGTTCAAGGGCTTGGTTACAAGCTCTCTCTTGATGATGAAGCTTGATAGTAAATTTAATTCTAAAAGCAATTCCGTGATTTGATTTAAAAATTGCTGAAAATTTCGACCTAAGCCCAGAGATATAGTCCATCAAAGGCCGAAATTTTCTAGTTTATAGAAATATAGCACAAATAAAGTTATTCTATCGGAGCTTTACTTTGTAAAAATCTAGTCAAAGTTTGCGTTTCTGTCTCATTAAGTCCAGCGTTGCCGATCATAGTTTTTATAACACTTGGCCAAACATTTACGTTAAACTCATCATATCCGTGTAGTGCATGGCACGCCCCACATCGCTCTTTAAACAACTCTTCGCCAGGCTTATAAACCTCGTCTAAATTTGGCTTTAAGGCCTTTTTTTCGACCGCTCCCTTAACACTAACTTTGATCCATTCATTGTCATAGTCGTCTTTTTGGACGCCATTTTTCTTGAAATTTTTATCGTTTTTAACACTTATGTCGCTCTATAGGACACCTAGTCTAGCATAAGCTGTATTACCCTCGCCAGGTACAAAGCCGTTATATTCGACCTCGGCAAAATTGCCGCTATCTTTTAATACCTTGACTTTTGCACCCACAAAAAGCTGACCGATCTCTTTGCCGCCAACCTTATCTAAAATTTTAGCTGGCGTACCGACATAGGCATCGTTAGCAAAAAGCGCAGCACTAAGCCCTAAAAACATAACTATTTTTTTCACTTCTTATCCTTTTTTTGCAAATTTTGGCTGAGAAAAGACCTCTAGGTTTGGCAATTCACCCTCAAATTTCTCGATTTGCACGAGTGCAGTTGCTTGATTTCCCATAGCAAGGCTTGAGGTTGGTTCGTTTGGTATTAGGACGTTTACGTTTCCGTGTCTGCAAAGTCCGTTTTTATCTGGATCCCACCAGCTACCCTCTTGCATTCTAACAACGCCTTGTTTTACGTTTTTAGTTACGATAACTCCTGCTAAAGTTTGACCGCGATCGTTAAAAATTCTTACCACATCACCGTTTTCAAGACCTCTAGCTTTTGCATCGTCTGGATGCATCCATACAGGCTCTCTGCCTTGGACTTCTTCAAGGTTTCTAAGCCATGTGTTGTTTAGTTGGCTGTGAAGGCGATATTTTGGGTGCGTAGTTACTAAATTTAATGGATATTTTTTTGTTTTTTCCACATCTCCTAGCCACTCCATCGGCTCCATCCAAGTTGGGTGCGCCTTGCAGTCATCATAAGCTGCTTTTGCGATCTTTTTAGACAAAATTTCAAACTTGCCAGATGGCGTTCCTAGGCGGTTGATGATAGGATTTTTTCTATACTCAGCCATAGTTACGTATTCGTGAGCGTGAGGCGAGACCTTAAACTCAACATAACCTTTCGCCCAAAACTCATCAAAACTTGGCATGCCTAGTTTTGCATCATCGCCCTTTTTCTTTGAGGCATTATAAAACTGCTTGATCCAGTCCATTTCACTCTTGCCCTCGCTAAATGCCATATACTCTTTATCGCCAAATTCTTTTAAAATGCCGCAGTAAATTTGGTAGTCGTTTTTAGCTTGCTCGTATGGCTCAGCGATCTTATGCATAGCTATAATAAATTTGTTTGTATGAGATTTTGTGATGTCATCTCTCTCTTGCTCGGTGGTAGCCGGCAAAACGATGTCAGCCATGCGAGCTGAAGCCGTCCAGAAGCAATCTTGCACGATAAACGTATCAAGCTTTTCAAAAGTTTTTGCCATTAAATTTGTATCTGGTGCATGGTGAAATGGATTGCCGCCAGCCCAGTATGCCATCTTTATAGTTGGGTAGGTGATCTTTTTGCAGTTAAAATCAACCTCTTTACCAGGGTTATTTATACAATCAAGTATCCTTGAAACCGGTATAGCGATATTGCTGCGGTTCTTCCACTCGCCCTCAGTTGATGGTACGATGCCGATAGCTCCTAGTCCAGGGAAAGCTGTAGATGTTGTAGCAGAGCCGCTTGCAAGTGCAAGTGCGCTGCCGTTTGGCGCAGCTGGACTTGGGCAACCGCCGTCAGAGTAGTGGTAACCAAAGCCATATCCGCCACCAGGCAAGCCGATCTGTCCAATAAACGCAGCAAGAGTTATCATCATCCAGTGAAACTGCTCACCGTGATGTGCGCGCTGTGGTCCCCAGCCACCCATTAGCATAGTTCGTTTTGAGCCAAAAATTTTAGCTAAATTTCCAATCTCTACCTCGCTCACTCCACAAATTTTTGCCGCCCAAGCAGCATTTTTTACAACTTTATCCTCGGCTTCGCCTTTTAGATAAGCGATAAATTGCTCTGAGCCGCTTGTATATTTTTTTAGAAATTTCTCATCAGCCACGCCAGCGCTCATCATCTCGTAGCATATCGCCATCATCATAGCAACGTCGGTTGTTGGATTGACGAAAATGTGCTCTGAATTTAAGTAATTTGCAGTGTTGTTATAAACTGGATCGATTGTAATGACTTTGATGCCACGCTTTTTCATCTGCTCTTTTAACTTACGAAAATAAATGTAGCTCTCGTGATCTGGCACTCCCCATGCGATCTGGTTTGTATTGATCGGGTCAGCTCCCCATATGACGACAACTTCGGTATTTTTAAGTATCACAGGCCACGCAGTAACAAGAGAGTTGCCCTCGTCAGAGCCTGCAACGTGTGGCGTGATCGCACTGATAGCATGCTGCGAATAGTTTAGCGTACGAGTAGTGTAGCCGCCAATGATATTTAGCATACGGCCAAGAAGCGTTTGCGGATTGTTAATGCTACCAACGCTATACCAACCATAGCTACCGCCATAGATCGCGCTACCGCCATATTCTTTATTAACGCGTTTTAGTTCGTCGGCTACTAGTTTAAAAGCCTGCTCCCAGCTTATCTCGACCCACTCGTCCTTACCGCGCATTGATTTATCGCTTTGATAGCCTTTTTCTAGGTATCCTTTACGCACGCTTGGACGCGCGATACGAGTTTGATCGTAGGTTCTAGCAACCACGCCTTGAGTTAAGCTAACTGGGTAAAAGTCGATCTCACTAGCATCTAATGCGCCTTCGAATTTACCGTTTTTAACTAGCCCTTTGATAGCACCAAAATGGCTTGCGCTCATCTTTGCAGGCGTGTCGCTCATTAGGTTGTCGCTTATGAGAGTTGTTGCGTTTAAGCTACTTGCTCCAGCAGCTGTAGCTGCTGCAGCTTTTAAAAAATCTCGTCTTTGCATCTTTTCTCCTTGCATAAAATTTTATGATTAGTTTAAAATATAAATGTAATTTTAAATAAAAAGCATAATAAAAGTATAATTTAAAAAAAATTTGTAAAAAAGTGTCCGAAAGACTCAGACACTATATGTTTTATGCGTTAGGTTTTGAAAATACCTTTACTTTTGGGGCATTGCCTGTAAATTTCTCTATATTTACAAGAGCTATGTGAGATATATTGCCTTGTGTAAGCTTTGATGTGCCCTTATCGATAGTTAGGACGTTTACATCGCCATGAACATACATAGATCCTATCTCGCCAGGATTTTGTGGATCATGCCACTCACCCTCTGCTACGCAAACTACATCTTTTCTGACATCATCTTTTACGACAGCGCCACATAAAATTTTGCCACGTTTTGATGAAACAACGACTAGATCACCATTTTCAATGCCTTTTTGTTTAGCATTTTCTGGATTTATCAGAACTGGCTCACGCTACTTCAGCCCCAAAAATAAGACTTGGGATACAGAAAAATATAAATACAGCAACTAAGTTTTTAGGTTGTTTTGTTTTTTTATCCTTATTCTTCCTTGTGATGTAGGTTAATAAAGAATTTTAATAAAAAAGTATAATAATTTAAAAGAATAAATTACTTTGTATTTTTAAGACAATACATTTTTTATATTTTTTGATACATAAAACATCTGCTTTTCTAGTCGCTTTTTGTATTGATTGTATTACAATCCGCACTTGCCTTAAGGGGAGGAGTTCTGACGATAGTTTAGACTAAAGCTACCCTAAACCTTTTTTCTACAAACTTCTTAAAAATTATCTAAAATCTGTGAAAGTATAAATTTTGAGCTCCAAAATTGTGAAAATCTTTGTTTAAAAATCGTCCAGCATAATTCTTTAAGTAGCAAACAAAACTATTGGATTGCTTGCATATAGTAAAACAAGATTTTTATTCTTTAAATGCTTTCATTATTTATGAAGCAGGAGTACGACATGATTTTAAACTTTTTTGAGATAGTGTTCCACTCTTAAAGGAAATTTTAAAGAAAGGGAAAGAACAAAAGCATTACTGCTAGTGCCTAAAATAGGGTGTTATGGTGTCACGGGGGAGACTTGAACTCCCGACCTCCGGCTTATGAGGGTTTAAAAATAAACCTTGTGTAAGCACCAAAAAGACGGCACACAGCCAGTTTCACACTAGGTATCTGCTACATTTTGCTACAAAGTTATATTGCATAGGTAACAAAGATGCAATATTTAGTCAAGCGAAATGGCATATATTACTTTAGAGTAGCCATCCCACTATATCTGAGGCCTTATTTTGGTAATAAAACCGAATACATAACCTCCTTCCTAACAAAACGCTTTGATACAGCAAAAAATCGTGCTAAGATCTACTCTATAATTTTTAACGCGATCAAAAAGGCATGGAAGATGAATTTGAGCAGCGAACTTATAGAGCACTTGGTGCTTATGCTTTTAAAAGCCAAGGAGGCCAAAAGTATCAAAGAGCATGATATGCTTGGCAGATATATAAATTTAGATGGACTACTATCACTAAATTTGTTTTTAAAACAGAGTTTAAAAGAAGATAGCTTGCCCAGTGTAATATCAAAAGAGATTGATGATATCTGCAAAAAGCTATCTTGTACTGACTCTCACACCAAAAAGCTTCTTGGCAAAAGAGTGCTTGAAGCAACGATAGATAACATAAATCACATATCATATAAAATGTGCAAAAACCAAAAGCTACTAAATGATAAGCAACAGACATTTGTACCACTTGGTAAAAAGCACAAGAGTGCAAATTTAGATGATAATACTAAAGACGAGATAGCAAAAGGTGTTAAAGAGGCTAACATAGATAGCTATCAAGACGATATAGAGACTTTAAAAAAGCAGAATTTGGTGCTACCTTTTACTAAAAAGTCCTTAAAGCACTCTATTTGCGAGCTAAGAGATGCTATAAATGAGCTAGCCAAGCAAAAAGGTGCACTCACACAAAACGATATCCTAAGAATATTTGGTTGTGAGTTATCACCAGATGGAGACAATGAGCTAAGTGATGATCTAAAATTTGGGTATGGAAATTTAAATGATCCTAACTTTGGTGGTCAGGTAAAGTTATACAAGGCAGATAAATATGAAGATAAGGGCATAGTTTTAAGTGACATTGAGGCTAAAGACCTTGAGATAGATGATACAAGTGATACTAGTAACATGACTTTTAATGAAGCTATAAATTTCTTTCAAAAACTCTTCTCAAATAGAGCTAGAAGCTTTAAATCACAGCTAGACTCATCTACTAAAAGCGAGAATAAAGCTAGCATCGTCACGCTAAAGAGCGCATTTGAAAACTATGTATCAAACACGAGTATTTCAAATAACTGGAGTGATAGCACATTTGGTCTTGTTAGACATGTAGGACGGCTAATGTCTATGAAATTTGGCGATGAGCTAGACATCAAAAAGATAAAAAGAGATGACTTGCTAAATTTTAGAAATGTCTTACTGCAACTACCAACCAAACTCTCTCAAAATAGTCTCTATAAAGATAAGAGCCTAGATGAGATCATAGCTTTGGCAAAAGATAGACCAAAAATTTCTAAATCAACCATCAAGAAGTATATTGTTAGAGTTAGTGAGTTTTTTAAATACTGCTACGATAGCGACTATATAGATAAGAACCCAGCGGTGGATCTACAAATAAATTTAAACCAAGATGATGTTACAAATAAAAACCCTTATGAAGATAGTGACGTAAACGCACTTTTGGATATTGTGAGTAAGATTAGATCAAGTGGCGATACCAAAAGTCAAAGAATTGGCAAAGATGAGCTATTTTTCGTTACTCATATAGCAGCCTACTCTGGCATGAGACTAAATGAAATAATCCAGCTAAACACAGATGACATAGTCGAAAAATATAACATAGTATGCTTTAGTTTAAATACAAAAATAGATGTAAAAACAGGCAAGAGCAAGACTTTAAAGACCAGAAACTCTGCAAGGATAGTTCCTATCCACTCTAAGCTAAGTAGCATTGGGCTATTTGAATTTATAGAGAATAAAAAGAAGCTAGCTAGGAAATGCAGCAAAGCAGTTAGGCTATTTAGCTGTGATAATAAAGACTTCTCTGAATATTTTAGAAAGAAGATCAATACTCAAGTTATAAAAGATAGTGATAAAACAAGGACATTTCACTCATTTAGACATACTTTCATAAACAAGCTCATCCAAAGTGGCCAGAGGGTTGAACATATAGCTGCTCTTGTAGGGCACGAACAACAATACAAGATCACCATGAACACTTATGGCGAGCCAGTAACTCCAAAAATTCTAAAGGATCTAGTTGAGGAGGTAAATTTTTATCAAGGAGGGGAAGGGTGAGCGTAGTAAACTATTTAAAATGATGAGATTGTTAGCATAAATAGTAAAGATTGATTTATAATTTAAGGTTATTTAAGATTCTAAAATTATGCTTCATTTTATAACTTCTTAATATTTTACTATATGTTATTTGATTTATCTTAAACGGATCGATAAACAACGAAAAACATAACCTAAACCAGCTTGCATCTATATTCTATATATGGTATTTGCTATCAAAAAGCCATCTTGTATTTCATCTGGGCGAGGATACTTTTTGTCCGACAAGTCAGACAAAAAGACCTCGTTAGGGATAGTCCCTAAAACCCCATATTTATTATACAGCCTAAAAAATTACTGTATTTTGTTCCATAAGAACCAAACACTAATAACTCAAACGCATCTTTATTTTCAAAAAAATACCCTCTTTACTGGTTTGTCCAGTAAAGAGGGCACATATCAAAACCCTTCTCTTTTTCTTTTATAGAACTTTTGCGTTATATACTTCTTCGGGCTTAGCGGCCAATAGTCTTGCTGCCATATCTTTTTTCATCTGAATCAAAGTAGCCTCTTCCTCTTCACTTCTATCTTCTTTTCTTGATAATTCAATAAATTCTTTTAGTACAAAACCTGGCTTTATGGTTATAACGACTGTTTTATCTCTATACTTGAATTTAAAATAATATCTTCCATGGGGACTTTCTAAGACTTCTTCAGCTTCTTTTAAATTAATATCAACGGAAATTCTACCACCTGTTACGCATCTTGTTACCATTTCAAAAGCATCTAGCCCTCCCGGTCCCGGAAATGCTGTAATAAGATATATCTCTCTTCTTTCTAATAATTTCCCATCATCTAAAAGTGGAAAGGCTCTACTCATGACTTGAAATGCATGAGCTACTCCCCCAGGATAACCTACACCATGATAGCTTAGTAAATTATCAAAGCTATATTCTAATTCATGTCCTTTTTCTAATACTTTTATTTTATCCATGTTTTTTCCTTTCTTGTTAAACTACTTCCTCAATATTGTAGCAACTTCATCATCTGATAATTTGTAATCATATTTCTAATACTTTTATTTTATTTATCCATGTTTCTTCCTTTCTTGTTAAAACTACTTCCTCAATATTGTAGCAACTTCATCATCTGATAATTTGTAATCATATACATATTCAAAGAAATTCTTTAACTCTACTTCCATGTCCATATCTGAAAACAATTGTGGATACTGTATTTTTGCAGCCCATTTAACTGTAAGCGGAGTTTCAACCCCAGGAGGATCCCACCTATAAACACCTATAGGAATTTTGTATACTTGTTTGTTAGCTACAGCTTTAATTGTTGACCAGTTTCTACCTTCCTGCTTATTTTCAATAAAGTCTTCCGGCATTAAGTCTGAATGATTTCCTAAATAAATGATATCAGGGTTCCATACAATCATCTGCTCCATGTCCACTTCAGCCAATTTACCCTTAAGCTCGTGGGCCGGATTATGGGCTCCACTTGGTTTCATCCAATGGTCGTATGTTTTTACAGCTATTTTCATGTCACTATAAAACTCTATAACTTTTGGTTTATCTTCATCTTTTATTTCAGCTAACTTTGATGTTACTTCATTAATTCCTTTGTCCATATATTCAACTAATAAGTCGCC
Source organism: Campylobacter concisus (assembly GCF_902460675.1). Taxonomy (GTDB): domain Bacteria; phylum Campylobacterota; class Campylobacteria; order Campylobacterales; family Campylobacteraceae; genus Campylobacter_A; species Campylobacter_A concisus_AJ. The sequence goes on from NZ_CABPUQ010000001.1 coordinate 586,025, forward strand.
ACGTTCTTTCTTTTGAAGTACTTCAGATATCATTTTTATATTTTCTTTTATACTGTCAAATTCTGCCCTCTTTAAAGCTACTACCTTAAGTCCTGCAGCTTCCATTTTTTCAATTTCTTTCTCAATATTCGAATAAATAAACACTACATCCGGTTTTAGCTTCAATAACTCTTCCACGTTAACAACTGAGTCTTTTGAACACCATTTAGTATTCGCATTAGCTAGTTGTGGATACATGTTTTTTAAAACACTTTCTTCAAAAGCTTTAATAGAAGATGGGTTGCATCCTACAATTTTATCTGTCTTTCCATCAATTGCATATATTATAGACGGAAGAGGCTTGTCCACCGTTGCAATTCTTTCCGGTGTTTTTTCAAATTTAATCGTTTTTCCTCTAACATCAGTAATCGAGTATTCGCTTTCTTTTACCTTTTTAACTTCTTGCACTTGACTAGCTTCTTTTTCCTTGTTTTCACTGATTTCATTTTTATTACTTTGAGAGCTGCCGCCATAAGCATTTAAAATTAATGCTAGTACTAAAAATAATAATAAACTAATCCTTCTTTTCATTTTTCCTCCTTCGAAAATTATACACTTAGTGGATAAACTCCAAACAAATCTGCAACTTCTTCTCTTAATATATGAGGTCTTTGTCTAAGAGCTTTGCCAACTTCTATCTTTCTTTCTAAATCAACTTGATTAATTCTTTCTTTTAATTTTCCTTCTTGTTCACTCCTTTCTTTAGCAGAGTAAGGTTCTTGATATAGGGTTTTAATAGCTTCATTAATTTCATCTTTTGAATTAAAGGTTCCCAGTACAGAATCTATAAAAGGAAAGGACAGAATATATGCATATGCCGCTTGAACCAAAGTTTGGTCTTCTTTTATACGAATAGCGTTAAATATATCTTCATAAAGCAACAAGTCTCCTGTTGCCAGCGGATTCATAGCTATTGTCCCTATATCTTTTTCATGAGTCTTCATTATTCCTTTTAATCTGTATTTGGAATTAATTATATTAAAGCCCTGTAAACTATAATCAAATTTATACTCCCCAATCATCTCAATTAGTTCTTTATTTTGTAAGTGTGAAGAAAAAGTAATATGCTTAATAAGTCCTTCTTCTCTTGCTTTTTCCATCTCTCTTATAGCTCCATAGTTTTTAGCTCCTCTCCATTCTTCAAAAGATTTTACACCCCAAAGACAAGTAAAGGAGTCAATACAACTTATTCCTAAATTCTTCAAAGAATTTTCAAGATTTTTTCGAAATGTTTTAGAATCTCCGGCATGTGTCTTTGACATAATATAAAATGGTTTTTTATGCTTCTTCATTTCTTTTATGGCTGCACCTAATATAAGTTCTGAACAATTGTTTCCATAAGTATCGCCGGTTTCAAAGAAATTTATTCCTTGTTTATATGCATAGAAGAAATTTTCTGCATGTTTATCTATATCTTGGGGATTCTTTAAGTGATGACTTCCCATAGATATTCTTGAAATTTGTATGCCTGTAGATCCTAATTTTCTATATTCCATTCATTAACCTCCTTCTAACAGTTCTATATGGCTTTATAAGGTGCAACTGTTTTGTATTCAACTTCTTCTGCTTGAAAAATTAAAATTTTAGCTTTGATCTGAAAATACTTTTGTAAGTTATCTTCAGTAATGGCTTTCGAACTTTCATCAAAGGTTGTTTTGTAGTCACTACCGATAAACAAAGTTTTGTCAGATATCTGCAATGCATGACTAGGAAAATGAGTGTTTATTATGCAAGCAGATTTTTTATTTACATTTATATGTTTAATTGCCTCTATGATTCTAATTTGATTCTTCATATCCAGGTTTGATTCCGGTTCATCTAAAATAAGAAGTTTTGGATTAGAAACAAGAGCTCTCGCAATCATAACCATTTGAAGCTCTCCTCCAGATAGCTCATCACAGTATCTATTTGATAGCTTTTCAACTCCTAATTCTTTTAAAGTTTCATAAGCTTTATCATAATCTTCCTTCGTAGGGATATGGAAAAAACTGTTTTCCTTGTCTAAACCCATCACAACCATTTCTAAAACCCCATAACTAAACACACTTTTCTTAACTTGAGGAACATAACTTAAGTTTTCCCATAATTCTTTTTCTGCATATTCATTTATATCTTTGCCGAACAATAAGGCTTTTCCCGTGTCCCATTTTAAAAACCCCATAAGACACCTTAAGAAAGTAGTTTTACCCACCCCATTGGGTCCAAGAATGGACATTACTTCTTCTTCTTTTAAATCAAATGAAATATCTTTTAAAATTTTTCTCTTGTCATATGAAAAAGTACCTTTTTTAACTTGGAGTATCATCTTCTTTCTCCCGAATTCTTTCTAAGTATAGTTATGAATAATGGCGCACCTATAAATGCTGTTAATATTGAAATGGGAATTTCATTGCTTGTAGCTGCTCTTGAAAGGGTATCTATCAGTAATAAATAAATTGCTCCCATAACACAACAAGTTGGAATAAGGTACCTATTATCATTTCCGATAACCATTCTCGCCAAATGGGGAATTATTAAACCTATCCATCCTATAATTCCACATACAGAAACTGTAGTTGCAGTTATCAATGTTGAGAGTAAGATAACCACAATACGTAATTTTTTTACATTAATTCCTAAAGACCTAGCCTCATCAGAATCTAGAGATAAAAGATTCAATTTCCACCTTAATAGAAAGAAGCCGAAAATACAAGGTATTATTATTATTGAACAAATAACAAGGTCTCTATAGGATACACTTGCTAAACTTCCCAGCAACCACATAGTGATAGTTGGAAGCTTATCTTCCGGATCTGCTATATATTTAATAAATGATATTGAAGCATCAAATAGTGACTTTACAATTACTCCGGATAAAACTAACACATACAAATCTGTTCGTTTTTTTACTCTGGATAGGTTTAAAACTATATAAACTGCTAAAAGCCCCAGAAGCAAAGAAACATGCTGAGTCACTATCATGTCTAGGGATAATAATATAGATAAAGCCGCCCCAAAACCTGCTCCTGAAGACACCCCTAGTAAGTCCGGGCTAACTAAAGGGTTTGAAAAAACAGTTTGATATGCTGCTCCTGCCAGTGATAGCCCTGCACCTACTAAAACTGCCATAAGTATTCTAGGTAGTCTTATGTCAATTACTACACTAGTTTCATGTACGCCTAAGCCGCTAACATCTCCGGTTATTGTTTTGTATATAATCATAAATGCTTCATAGGGGCTAACCGGATATCTTCCTAAACAAATAAAAGTTAGTATTAAAAGCAATAGCAATACAAAGAGAACCAATATGCATAATTTTTTATTCTTAAAGAAACCTTTCCCCATTTATCCACTCTTTCTAATTAATAGTTATATTATAGCACTTGCTATATTTGAAAGTCAAGGATATTGATACGCATATTCATCTTTAAAATGGTCATCATCATACTCTTCATATACATAATAATAATTTAACCTAAAATGCACATTACCAATGTACGCATCTACCATTGTTGTGTTAGCAGTCGGTTTTTTAGTGTAGGCTTAGATAGTTAGGCTTGCTGGCAAAAAAGATTCTTGGTAAGTAAATTCACTTTTGGCAATAACACATTTTTCATTTAGGTATGAACTACAAAATTCTAAAAACTTAGCTCCTAATTCATCTGCTAGCTCTCTTTGTGTGCTAGCCAAATCTACAAACTGATGTGCCTCGTGAGGTAGATCACGTCGCCGATTTTGATATCTGCTAGATCCTCGGGCGCGATCGGCGTGGTTAAAATTTTCTTACTCATAGCGCGAACTCCTTGTGCGATTTTACGGCAAAATTTAGCTGCTCGTCCCAGACGATGTGGCCTTTGCGGTGCGACCAGCAGCCCACGTTTACGGCGACGGCGATGACGCTTGGGTGGCGGGCGCAGTTTTCGATATGCACGCCCATCACGGAGCTCGCGCCGCTCATGCCTTGCGGACCCAGGCCGATTTTATTTATGCCCTCTTCGAGCAGCTTTTCGGTTAGAGCCGCGCGGTCGTTTGGATTGCGCGAGCCAAGCGGCCTCATCAGTGCTTTTTTGGATAGCAAGGACGCCACGTCGATCGAGGTGCCCACGCCCACGCCCACTAATAGCGGCGGACAGGCGTTTATGCCGTAGCTGGTCATTATATCCATCACAAATTTCACGACTCCCTCGTAGCCCATGCCGGGCATTAGCACGGTCGCCTTGCCAGGCAGGCTACAGCCGCCGCCCGCCATATAGGTGTGGATCTCGCACTCGCCGCTATCCGGCACGATCTCCCAAAACAGGCTAGGCGTGCCCTTGCCGACGTTTTTGCTGGTGTTGTACTCGTCAAAGGTCTCGACGCTGTTGTGGCGTAGCGGAGCCTCTCGCGTCGCCCGCAGTACGGCTTCGCGCAATAGCTCTTCAAGCTCGCCGATGAGCGGGAAATTTGCGCCGCAGCACACGAAAAACTGGATCACTCCCGTATCCTGACAGGACGGGCGGTCTAGCTGCTTTGCAAGGCGCTGGTTTTCAAACATCGTTTTGTAGATCTCCTTTGCCAGTGGCTGCGTTTCAAGCTCACTAAGCTCCAGCAGCTTCGCCGTCACGTCGTCAGGCAGCACCTTGCCCGTGTAGCCGACAAATTTCGCCATGACCTCGGTCATCTTTTGCACGGCTTTTTCTTTATCCATCGCTTCTCCTTTGTGAAATTTTACTTTCAAATTTTTCATAAGCGCCCGCCAGGGCGCAACCCGCAGCGTAGCAGAGCAGATCGGCGAAATCAAACGTTCCGCCGATCATTACTTTTAAAATTTTATTTTCTATGCCTAAAATTTGCACTGCGCCAAAATACTGCGCTAGCTCCAAAGCCGCTGCGAACGCGAAAATTTTAAGCGGCAAATTTAAAGGCGGCACGCTAAAAGCAGCCCGCGCCAAAGCGTAAAGTAAGACGACGGCCAAAACGTCGCCCGCGTAGTGGCGCACGAAGCCGCCCTTTACGCAGATCGCGATGTAAATTTCAGCCGCTAAAATCAAAACCGCCGTGGCTAAAAACGCTAGCCTAGTTCGCGTGCTTTGTCTTGTTTGCGCCTTTTGCTCGCGCTGTTTTGCGTCCCTCCGTCCAGCCTTTTGCTCGTTTAAATTTTCCTCTCGCAACGCTTTCCTTTTAAATTTAGCCTTCAAATTTAGCTGCAAAAACCACGTTTCAAATCAAAAGTGGGCCAAAACATCACATTTTTCACTTTGATTTGAAACGTAAATTTTTTAATCTTTTTATTATCGTTTTAAATTCAAAAAATACTTTTAAAGATCCTTGCCGATATTGCGGCGATGGCTTTAAAAGAATAAAATTAGATAATCTTTGATATAATTGCTTGGAAAATTTCAAGAGGTGTTAAAATGTCAAATATCCAAGAGAAATATATACGTGAAATTAACACATCTGATTCCTTTTTCGACTCTTTAAGGCAAGACTATAAAGGTTTTGATACATGGATAGCGAAAAAAGCGGACGCTGGCGAAAAAGCATATATACTCTTTGATAATACCAAGATAGTGGCTTTTTTGTATCTAAAAATAGAAAGCCCAATAGATAATACGGATATAAGTCCGGCACTTGACACAAATGTGACATGGCTAAAGATAGGAACTCTTAAAATAGATGCGCATGGGACAAAGCTTGGAGAGCGTATTATAAAGAAGATTTTTGATTTTGCCGTAGCAAACAACATTTATAATATCTATGTAACGTCTTTTGAAAAACAAGCACCTTTAATAAAATTATTAAAAAGATATGGGTTTGTCCAGCATGGCAAAAAAATCAATGAGCTAGTATTAACAAAAAATATACCAACTCATGTGCAGGCGCTAAAAAATGATATACTGCTGGACTATCCGGCTATTAATGCGACAAGCGACAAATATCTTTTAAGTATATACCCAAAATATCATACTGGTATGTTCTCGGACTCTATGCTAAACACAGAAAGCTATGACATACTAAAAGACATGTCTGAATCAAATAGTATTCATAAGGTGTATATAACGGAAATGAAAGGTGTCGAGCAACTCAAGAGAGGCGACTGCTTGCTCATTTATAGAACAAAAGATAAAAATGCCCAAAGCGCGAACTATTCATCGGTCGTAACCTCTTTGTGCGTTGTAGAAGAATATAAAGATTTATCCAGTTTTAGTGACTTGTATGATTTCATCAAGTACTGCAAGCCTCATAATATATTTACTGATGATGAATTAGAGAATATATTTATCAAAAAAAGTTACACAAAAATAATAAAAATGGCATACAATATATCATTTAAAAGACGTGTTATTTTAAAGAAGATTAGAGAAATTATAGGTCACGAAGAAGCCTACTGGGGTTTTGTGAAGCTTACAGATGAGGCTTTTTTTGCAATTTTAAAAGAAGGTTTAGTAAATGACAGCATTATTATCCATTAAGCCGGAATTCGCTGAGGCTATTTTTGATGGTACGAAAAAATTTGAGTTTAGAAAGGTAAAATTTAAAAAAAACGTTAATAAGATTAAAGTATATGCCACAAAGCCAGTTGGAAAAATTATAGGAGAATTTATAGTTGATAATATTTTGGAGGCAAGCCCAGAAGAACTATGGAGTAAAACAAGTATGGATGCCGGTATAGATAAAGAAAGATATCTAAAATACTTTAATGGCAAGAGTACCGGTTTTGCCATTAAGATTAAATCCGCAAATAAATATAAAGAGGCAATTTGTCCTTATTTGCAATACCCAAATTTTGTGGCACCACAATCGTTTATGTATATTGGATAAAAAACTATGAATAAAAAAACTCAATCGCATGGCCTATAGCAATTTGTGCAGATTCTGATATTGCAGACAAAATAGAAGCTATACTTCACATCAACCTGTTTTTGCCAAACAATAACGAAAACTCATATATTGAAATTGGGGTATTGGTATCCAGGAAAGAATACAATAACATTAGTAGAAACTTTAACATAAATATCACACTCCCTTTTAAAATATACAAAACTGATTTTATAGACATCAAGGATCGCTTGTGTGATGGTAAAACCATAAACATGATATTTAACGAAGAAACACATCTGGATAAAAATAAATCAAGTTTTAGATTAAAAGAGTATGACCTTGGTAATATTGAGCTCTGTAATACCACCATCAACAATGATACAAGTATTACAATGAGCGTAAAGGAACAACAAAAAAATAGTTATTTCAGATTTAGAGTTACAAATATTAAGGATAAAATATCTGACACAATGCTCTCAGATACTATGGCTAACCCTTTTATTAAAGCTATAAAAATCACCGGCATATCTATAAATTTGGATAGACGCTTTACAAAGCAAATAGATAATAAAATAAAATTTAAGGAAATTAATACATTTATTATACTAGATTCTACTACGGAACTACTAGAAAAAAATAAGTCAATAAAAAGTTTTAGGGTTTTGGAGGATGATTTGTGGCGTGAATATATAGGTTATGATACCGATTTAAATATGACGGTCTATCAGTTTAAGGAGAGTAATCTTAGTGGTGGGTGCATAGAATCGTATCAACTCTTTTTAAAAAGCCTTCATCATAAAAGTTCAAAATTTGAAAAATACAAATTCCTGTTATTCGTGGTGTTAGTAGCCATAGCGTCTAATTTTATTTATGGCCTTATAAAGTGATTTTTTAAATGATATTCTATGACCCCTCAATTGTCTTAACATCAAATCACATTTGGCCTATAAAGGCAGAGATACAGAATAAATATACATTATATAACTATATCAAAGATGCAAAAACATACTACCCCAATTTTGATATTTGGTATTTTACAAATGTGCTGCCGTCATTAAAAGACGGAACAAAAAAAATTATAACTTCCTGCGATGATAATAATCTAAGGGGTCTTGCTATACTAAAATATAACGAAAAAAAATTATGCCACTTATCTGTTATGCCCCCTTATAAAAATAAAGGATACGGAATAAAACTTTTTAAACAAAGCTTTATGGAATTAGAAACAGAAAAACCATTTCTCACGGTGTCGGAAGAAAAATTAGTAGAGTTTAAGCGCATATTTGAATATTTTAGATTCGAACTTACTGATGTTATAGATGGCTACTATAGAAAAGGTAAGAAAGAATATTTTTATAATCAGATATAATCCTACCCCTCAAACTCCAGATCAATCATATAGCTTGTAGTGTTTAGATTATGCGATACGCTTTTAATACTAAATTTTACATTTTCAAGTCTGGTTACGCCGGTTATTTTTAGTTTTACGCCGGCCCTTAGCTCTCTACCAGTGGCGGTAAGCTAGCCGTTTATTCCGCCGCGTTGTAGTTCGTTTGGCTTGGCTTCGCCCTTTTTAAGGCTTCATTGTCTGATTTTGGCTTGGGGATATTTAGCTTATAGGTTTGCTCTCCGCCGCCAATCTTCGCTTGTTTATCTTTACCGTCTTTGCTATTGTGCCACTGCGCTATTACGGCTTGGTAGCTGTTGCGGTTTGCTTCTGTGATCGATAGGCTCTCGCACTCGAATTTAACCGTTAAATTTGACCAGCGCACGGACATAAATTTAGAGATGATTTATCAGGCTCGCGTTATACGCGGCGCCGAAACCGTTGTCGATATTTACGACGCTGACGCCGTTTGCGCAGCTGTTTAGCATCGCTAGCAGAGCCGCCAGCCCGCCGAAACTCGCTCCGTATCCCACGCTGGTGGGTACCGCGATCACCGGCACGCTAACAAGACCTGCCAGCACGCTAGCTAGCGCGCCTTCCATGCCCGCCACCGCGATCACGACCTTTGCGCCGCGTATTTGCTCTAAATTTGCGATCAGCCTATGCAGCCCGGCCACGCCCGCGTCGCTAAATTTGCGCGCGTCGTTGCCTAAAAATAGCGCCGTCTCGTACGCCTCCTCCACGACCGCGCCGTCTGCGGTGCCGGCAGATACTATCGCGATGTAGCTTTGCGTGAGCGCAGGCTCTTTAAATTTGACGCTGATGATGCGGCCGCGAGCGTTAAACTCCGCCTGCGGTAAGATTTCGCGCAGCCGCTCAAAAACCCGCTCGTTCGTGCGCGTGATTAGGATATTTTGCCCTCTCGCGCCGATCGCCTCTGCGATACGCAAAATTTCATCATCCGTCTTGCCCGCGCCGTAGATCACCTCGCCCGCGCCGTTTCGCAATGCGCGCTGGGTGTCGATTTTGGCGCAGCCCGCGTCGCTAAAAGGAAAATCCCGTAAAAACTCTATCGCTTCGCGCTCGCTTTTTTCGCCCGATTTTACGGCGCGGATGAAATTTAAAGCCTCATCTTTCGTCATTTAAAATCTCCCCGCGAAGCCCCTTTAAATCAAGCAAAATATCATACTCGCCAAGCGCGGCGATCTCGCGTACGACGGCGCTAAAATCTCCCGCGCAAAAGCGCCTAGTCTCGCTCGCACCCATTTGCAGCTTAAAGGCTTTGCCGTCAAATCGCGCGCGAATGTTTAAAAATCCGTGCGAGATTAGCAGATTTTCGGCTCGCTCCACGAGCGAAATTTCCTCCGCGGAAAACTCCCTATCGTGCGGCAGGCGCGTCAGAAGGCACGCGTAGCTGGGTTTGTCCGCGGTCGGCAGTCCAAGCTCGCGGCTAAGCTCTCTAATCTCTGATTTTTTGAGGCCTTTAAGCGGCGAAAGCACGCCAAGCTCGTCTTTTGCTTTAAGCCCCGGGCGGTATTCGCCAAGGTCGTCTAAGTTCGTACCGTCGGCGACGTTTGTAAAGCCTAGATGCCTTGCCAGCTCGATTAGCCGCGTAAAAACCGCCTTTTTGCAGACGTAGCAGCGATCTTGCGGATTATTTTTTACCGCTTCGGGCGCTTCTAGCTCTAAAATTTCGTGCCTGATGCCGTAAGTACGGGTAAATTCTACCGCCTCTTTTATCTCGCGCCCCGACATATAGGGCGATTTTAGCGTGATAGCTACCGCGCGCCGGCCTAGCGTATCGGCGGCAACGCGCAACAGTAGCGAGCTATCCACGCCGCCGCTAAACGCTACGGCTAAATTTTCCAGTTTTTTTATATCATTTTTTAGAATTTCTAGTTTCGTCATATTTTTTTAAAGTCTCGTTTCTAACCTCGCGGATCGTCGTTTGAAATCTCTGCGCGGCTTTTTTGCAGTCCTCGAATTCGGGCTTGATTTTTAAAATTTCGGGGTAATTTCGGGCTAAATTTTCATCCGCCGAATTTTGTTCGGCGTTAAAACCGCAAACTCGGCCGCGCGAAATTTTAAGCCTTATTTTGCCGTATTTAGTCTCTACCTCGCAAAACTCGCGCGCAAGCTCCGTTTTCCTCACGGCGCACTCTCTAACTCCGATCGCCGTCGTATGCGCGAAAATTAGCCCCTTTATCCGCGCGGCGTCCTGCTTGCGGCACAGCACGTTTAGCTCAAAGCCCGCGCGCCCCTTTTTCATAAAAATAGACCTGCTAAATACGTCCAGCGCGCCGCTATCTCGCAAAATATCGCACGCAAAGGCAAAGCTCTCGGCGTCCATGTCGTCGATATTAGTGGAGATTAAAATCCGCTCGCAAAGCTCGCCATAGCCGATCTGCACGCTCAAATTTGGCTCATCTTTCAAGCCTAAATCCTCGCTCGTTTCGCAAAGTATCACGCGAAGCGCGTTGGCAAAATCCGCGGCCTCTTTGTCGCCCGCGCCGTAGCCCGTGCTTAAAATTTTAAAATTTTGCGGCGGCTCGCGGCGGTCTTGCTCCCTTAAATTTAGCGCGCAGGCCTTTAAAATCGCCGCTCCCGTGGGCGTAGTCGTCTCGAAATTTGCCCGCCCTAGGCTTACTTGCGCGCCTTTTAAAATTTCGCAAACAGCAGGCGCCGGTACGGCTAGCCTGCCGTGAGCGCAATGCGCAAAACCGCCGCCAAGCTCGATAGGCGAAGCAAAAATTTGCGGCGCGCCCAAAGCCTCCAAGCAGATAGCCGCGCCCACTACGTCCGCGATGCTGTCTGCGGCGCCAACTTCGTGAAAATGTACTTGCTCTACGCTAGTGCCGTGGATTTTAGCCTCGGCTCGCGCGATAACGCTAAAAATTTCGCTTGCCGTTTTTTTTACGAAAGCGCTTAGGCTAGAGCTCTCGATAAGCTCTAAAATTTGCGTGAAATTTCGCGGACGCGGGTGGTTTTGGGCGGGCTTATCCGCTCTAAATTCGGCGCCGTGAATTTTGCCGTTTAAATTTTGACGCGGGCTAAATTTAGCGCCTAAGAGGCCAAGCGGAAGCTGACCCCGATTTGCCGCGCAAACGACGTCTATTTTGGTTGCGGAGATACCGCATTTTAGCACTTTGCGCTTGCGTAGGTAAAATTCGCTAGCTAAATTTAGCTTAGCAAGCTGGGCGCAAAGATAGCTAAAATCCGCGCCAAGCTCAACCAGCGCGCCTAAATTCATATCGCCGCTAATACCGCAGCTAGCATCATAGTATAAAATTTTAGCCATACTTAAACCTTAGGCACAGTCATAGAACCAAACGGCAAGATGGCTATTTTTGCGTCCGCACCCTTTTTGCTCTCGCCTAAAAAGACCATCTCGTCGTGTTTGGAGTCGTGATCGTGAACTTCGCCTTTGACGTTAAGCTCCGCGTAAATCTCTTTGCCGAAGATCATCTCGTACTCATCGAGCGTGCCCTCTCTGTGGCAGCCGGTGGCGATGATGAAAATTTTATTTTTATCGCGGATTTTCGGGTAAATTTGCTTTAAAACTTTTGCTGTCGGCGTAGGTCTCGTGCCGTCGTTTACGATGACGACGATCTTTTCATCGCCCGCGATAAACTCATCGAAGCTTTTTTGATTTATCGGATTTGCCAGAGCCTTTGCGATGAGTGCCGTTTCGTCGAATTTAGCCACGGGGTTGGGGTTAAAAACTCCCAGTAATTTTTTTTCCGGAACGCTTAGGTCGATGATATCATCTTTGCCGTAGCGAATAGGAATTTGCACGTTTGCTCCTTAAGTATAATTATTAATTTTTTATCTTAGGATTATATATAAATTTTTCTTTTAAATGTATTTAAAAAGGGTATTCAATTTTTAAATTTATAGAGCGGATAAAATTTATTATGGTTCTTTGTCAATAGTAGGGGTGTAAAAACACCTCTATCTATTGCAAAGACGTAAATATATCAATTTTCTAAATCTTTCATAGTTTCTTAGTCCATAAGATACTCTTTTTATTACTTTTATTTTGTTGTTATTTCCTTCTACAAACCCATTGTTTATTTTATATTCTACTATATTTATTATCTCTTTTTTCCAACTTGTTATTGTATCTGCTAGTTTTATACTTTGCTTTATATTAAATACTCTCAATTTTTCAATTAATTGCTCTATTCTCCTTCTCATTGTCTTTACTGTCTTGCTCTCAAACATCTTGTAAAATTCTTTTATTATTCTATACATCTTTTTCAATGTCTTATCTACTTTTAATATCTCTTTTAATATTTCTTTTTGTCTTTGACTAAACTGACTTATTGGGCTTTTACTTAGTATTTTCCAATATTTTTTTAACTTCTTATACTTTTCATTGTCTTTGTTAAATAATTCTACTCTTAAATCTCTTAATGCCCATATCCCTTGTCTTATTACATGATATTTATCTGCTACTATTTGGGCCTGAACTATATTACTATTTATTTTACGCTTCTAAATGGCTTAAACATATCCATTACAACTACTTGTGGTTGTATTTAAAATTCGTTTATTATATTTTTTATTGTTTGTGAATGTCTATTTCTTAATATATCTACTAGTTTACGGTTTTTATCATACATCGCTAGCTGATATTTCTCTTTTTCTATATTTCCTTTAAATTCGTCTATATATATGACTGATGTATCTGGAGAGGCTTGTCTTTTTAGGGCGATTGCATTTTATGATGGTGATATCAAGCACATTTATTTTGTTGCGGAGACTAAAGGGTCTATGAACTCTATGCAACTTCGCCAAATAGAAGAGTCCAAAATTCACTGTGCAAAGGAGCATTTTAAGGCTATTAGTAATGATAGCGTGGTCTATGACGTTGTGGATAGCTATAAATCGCTACTGGATAAAGTTATGAGGTAAAAAATTTATTGGGAAGTTAGGTTGCAGTATAAAAGATCTTGTGCAATATTCCAAAAATGGTTATTGTGCTACTCCTTTTGAGGGAAAATTTGACTGCCATTTGTCAATATGGAAATCTGAGGTGATATTGCTTAAAACTCTACAAATAAAATACTCAGTATGATAGAAAATCACAGTGACTGACTTAATCTTGCCAGTTTTAGTTCGAATTAAATTTAAATATACAATTATCTTAACCAACCCATCCTTGTAAATTTATATAAATTGTAGTATTATACTCCTAAATATTTAAGGATAAAATACTATGTACATCAAACGAGCCATAAGCGACGAAATAAAAGAGTATATGAAAAGCTTTCCTGTGCTTTTGATAAGCGGAGCTAGACAAGTTGGCAAATCAACCCTTGCTTTAAATTTAGATATACCAAACTACATAACACTTGACGATATAAATATATATGAAGCAGCGAGAAACGATCCAAAAGGCTTTATAGAGCATTGCGATAAGCCCATAGTAATAGATGAGATACAAAGAGTGCCCATACTGCTTTTAGCAATAAAAGAATTTGTAGATAAAGATAGAACAAACGGGCAGTTTATACTAACTGGCTCTGCAAATTTAGAAGGCTTTAAAGATATATCAGACTCACTTGCTGGTAGGATAGGCATAGTGGAACTCTATCCGCTTTCTCAAAAAGAGTTAAGCCATAGTGATGAAAATTTGATAGATATTTTAAGTGGCGATATAAGCCATCTTGCGCTAAAGAAGTATGACAACGACGGCTTATCTGAAAAGATCATAAATGGCGGCTACCCGGAGATCACAAAGATAGGCTCAGAGAAATCAAAATACCTATGGTTTAGCTCGTACATAAGAACATATATAGAATCAGACGCCAAAGAGATAGGCAACATAAGAAATATGGATAAATTTATCACGATGTACCGCTTGTGTATGCTAAGAAGTGGCAATATCTTTAATAAAAACGAGCTATGTCTAGAGTCTTGGCTTGACAATAAGACATTTGATAGCTATTTTAGCGTGCTTGAACATACATATCAGATCCAAAAGCTGCAACCGTATTTTAATAACGCTCTAAAAAGGCTCATAAAAACACCTAAAATTTTTGCTACCGACACAGGGGTGCTGGCACACTTACTACAAATTTCTTCAGCACAAGAGCTTGCAAATTCTTCATATAAAGGTGCTATATATGAGACATTTGTATTTGATGAGCTACTAAAGGCAAATACAAGTAGCAAAAAAAGAGCAAATATATATTATTATAGAACGAGCGATCAAAAAGAGATAGACTTTATCCTTGAGATATCAGGCAAACTCATAGCCATAGAGGTCAAGTCCTCAAAAACTATCAGTAAGGATGACTTTAAGCACATTCATCATCTAAAAGAGAATTTGCAAAGTAAATTTGATAAGGGCATAGTTTTTTATGCTGGAGATACGGCTATAAAGCTAGATGACGATATGTTTGCATTGCCGTTTGGATTTATGGGGTGAGAGATGGCCAAGAAGATACAATGCTAATAATTTGGCTTCTATAACAGCTTACGATAATCTACCTTCCCAAACCATCATACCCTGACTTTACACTCTGTTCTTTAGTCTCTATCATATTCGATGGTTGTTTTGATTGCTCTACTCCAAAATTCTTATCAAGTCCTTGATCGTATAGCTCTTGCTTTGTTATTTTTAGTGAGCCAAATAATATATGATCCTCTGTTAGATATATCTTATCTGTTTTATAACGCTCCTTTAGCTTATTAAAACCTTGCATATCCTGCCAATCTTTCATATATGTTTTTATATTATAAATTAAGCCTTTATAGTTAATCTTAGCTATATCCGATAGATATTTTTTAAAGTTTTCTATTCTATTGATAAATACCAAATAGTATCTATTTATATCTAGATGGTCATCAATACCTTTTACGAAGCTTTCATATTCATTTTGTGTAATACCTAGCTTTTGAATGAGATCATCATTAAAAAACCCAGTTTTTATCTTTCTAGCTGCTTCATAAAATTTATCTCTAATGTAGATATATGGAGTATAGTGTCTATTTTGGCTAAAAGAATAGGCTGTGTTTTCTTCTGGCAAGTATAGATATCTGCCACTATTGCCAGAAAGTATTTGATGATTTTTATATTCTTTAAGCACAGTACTCTCGTCAAAGTATTCTATTAACTCTTTTATAGAAATCTTTGATGATATAGCCTGATAGCTTGCTCTTTTAATATGTGAGTTGGTATCTTTTGGTTCATGGCTAAGCTCATATTTTCTTTGATTTTGTAAATCTTCATATATGGCTTTAATATCCATATTATTAATATCTGTTTTTAAGCCAGCATCTTCAATGGCTCTTGTATTATCCAAAGTTTTTCCACGAATGCTTACAACCTCAGATCCTGGCACTGGAGTGTAGTGAAATTTACTAGGATATAGGCTGGAGTTATTTACTATGTTACATAACCCAAGCTCTATTGTTATCTCTTTTATGTATTCATCATATTCATTTAAGCTTGGAGCATCTGTTGTGGGTATGATGAGTTTAAATTTCTCTACTTTTGTGTCTGGCGCTTGATAGGTCGTTGGGTATATGAAGCCTTTTATTCCTTTACTTTGTAGTAAATTTTGAGCATCATTTGCAGTAAATTTGGGGCTATCTATATCATATATAAGCGTAGGAGTTATGCCATCAATACTGCTAGCTTCTTCACTTTTATCTTTGAAACTTGCCACTGATATAGCTGAATAGTTTTTAAGTATTGATTTTAGATTGTATGGCTCTATTTGTATCGTTTTCCAGCTATTTAACACTTGAGTTTTTGGGTTCTTATTTGGCGTGCTAAAGTCACTACTTACACTTAATGTTATCTTTGGCTCATTTTTATTGACTTGAAGCTCTATAAGCATTTGCTCCAGCTCATTAACTACGTGAAATAACGCTCCTTTTCTGCCATTATAGACTATCTTGCACATTAGATCAGTTAGATTATAAGTTCCTTTAAACCCATCCACTCTTACTTTATATTTGTCATTTACCATTTCAGGTTTTGCGGTGATATTAAATTTTGCATTGATCATAGGCAAAAATTCTCTTATATCCACTGCATTAAGTCTCTTTGCCCTATCATAGTAGTTTTTTTTAAAACTCTCGTCTTCTTCTATCATTCTTAATAGATAATCAGCTGTAGAATTTTTAGCATCAGCTAGTAGCTCTTCAACACTTGTATTTTGCTCTTTTGTATTGGCTTTTGGCTCGATCACTACATCCGTTTCTATCTTCATCTGCGTATCTTTTTCTTTGCCTTTCTTAACCTTTTGTGCTGCACTTTTAAAGCTTTCATATTGCTTATTTAGTTGGTCTTCATCCATACCTAAAGGCTCTATATTATTTAATCCATACTTGTTAGATAAGATATCATTAACTACTCTTTTAAATTTCTCTGCTGATTTAGCCATAACAGCTTTTACTTGTTGCTTGGCTGCACCTTTTGCATATATGGCTCCACCAGTTTTTACGCTATGAGTAAATTTCATATTTTCAAAAGAGATTATTAGATGGATGTGAGGCTCTCTTTTTAGCGGTTCGCCATTTTTATGTTTCTTATTTAATGTTCTATTTTCTAGTGCCCCTTCTGGACGAGGAATATATGGCTCTTCTTTGATTATAGGCAGATGAGCTTCAGCATAAAAAAGTAGCTCATCTATATCGTGATTTGGGAAAGTTAGTTTCAAAAAGTCCATTATAAACTCATCTATATTGCCACTTTCATATAGTCTGCTCCACTCCTCTGAAGTAAATGACAAGGATATATGATAGTAGTTATATTTCTTGTTCTTTTTCTTTCTCTGGTGCTTTTCAGATATCTCTATAAGATCTAAATTTCCAGCCAGTGGCAATCTATCATCTTTTTCATCTCTAGTTAGCTTTGAATCTCTTTTCTTGCCAGTTTTTAGATAATCAGCTATGCCTTTTTCTCCCTTTGAGATCTTAACTATCATAGTTACTCCTTATTAAGCTTAAAATTTCAGTTAGGACTGATTGAACTTTGTACAACTCTTCTTGTGTTTGCAGTATCACTTCTAAATCTATATTATCACTAGTCTTATAAGCTATATTTAGCTTCTTTGCTATTTGATTAATGTTATTAAAAGGTCTAGAAAAATATGTAATGATTGATGCATCTAGCCCTTTCTTTTTTATGGATTCAGAATTTACAGTGCCATTATCTATAAGATAGGAAATGATTTCTGATCTTGACATATCTAACTCTAGAGCTATTTTAGATAGCTTATCGTATTGTTGATAAGTGATCCTTGCGGAGAGCACCTTATCCTTGACATTTTTTGACATATGATATCCTTTCATAAAATGTGTTAGCGAGATGAAGCGTTTTAACGCTTCTTATATCTCGCATTGTAGCCCTCGGCAGAGCAAGATTATACAAGGTATGAAAACGAAGTGTCATACATTGTATGTGTCTTGCTATTAGAAAAATTTGCTTACTACCAAACATTGCTGTCACCATTTGTGTTTAGCCATTTAGTAAAATCTTTGCTAGCTTTTTGGCTATCTTGGTTGTAGATATGGATGATAAAGCCTTTAAGATTAGACACATCATAAAGTGCCTTATCTAGACTGCTTTGTAGTACAGATCTGGCTTCATTCGTCTTATGACTATCATAAAACAAGTAGCCAAAAAAGAAGATCGCTTCTATAAATACAAAGGCAATTAATGCATATACTATCTTTTTCATCAAAGAGGTAAAAGATGAGTTGATCTTCGATATAGTTTTGTCCGCACTCTGTAATGTCTTTTTAAAGTCATTTTGGATCTCTTTTGTTGTATTTGTAAGTTCAACACTTCCTTGCTCTATAAGTTCTATTTTTTCTTTAAAGCTTTTATCAAAGATATCTGCGGCTTGATTAAAAAGTTCAATATTATTTCCAATATTTTCACTAGCCTTATTGCTCATTTCGATATGTTCTTGTAGAGCAATTACGGCATTTGCCGCAACTGCTGTATCGCTACTCTTGATTGTTAGTGCCATTGCTTAGCTCCTCACTTTCTTTTTTGTCTTCGTTGGGTAAGAGAATATGACATGCATCAGAGGGTTGATTGGCATTTGTTGCCTCATACTCTTTCCTCCATTTGGAAAACTCCTTATTTGATAGCTTTACGCTAAAACTTTTTTCGATTAGTAACTTGCACTCTTTGAGTGTTGCTTTTTCTGGAAACAAGACTTCAATACATACTTGTTTAACCTCCTCTTTTTTCTCGTTTTTTCTAATGACTTTTAAGTCCTTTAAAAGTGTTCTTTTGGTAGCCATATTTTTCTCCTATAGCTTTTTAAATTTTACAAAGACAGCAATAGCTATCTCACCAAATGGGCATACCTATAGTGCGCCTTTTATTTTGATATGGTAGTTACTTATAAGGTTTTTTATTTAAGAAGTTTGAAAGTAGATAACGATTACAATAGAAGTCCCAATAATATCGTAAGGGTTATCTTTTTCAAACACTTAAAAGAAATCCTTACTCTTAATTGATTTTAGTCATCTTAACCTCCTTTAAGTTAAAATTTTTTAAATTTGCGTGTATTATAAGATATTTTGGTGGCTAGGTTGTTTAAAGTGGTAAATAATTTTTGACTTTTATTTCAGAAGCACGATATATCAGGGTATTTCTAGTTCTATAACATAGTAATACTTATAAATTACTTAATGCTAGTATCTATATTAGAAATCGAAACAAATATCTTAAAATTATAGACCATGAATGACCTTATTTTCAAGTAAAAAATAAAAATGTTTTATTAATAACATGTATTTCTTTAAAAAGATAAACGAAAAATATTACATAATTATCAACTGCATTCTAGATAGTCCCTAAGCAATTTCTCAAATTTCACCCTTAGATACTCAGGCTCTTTTATCTTGATAAATGGCAGCCAGTATTTGACCACGCGCAGGATCTCGTAATGCTTATGTGGTCTATCTCTATTTTGTGTTTTGTTGTTAGGAAATATGAATGAATCATAATCATCAAAAATATTTTTTAGCCCATATTCAATAGCTATAAACGCCATTTTTACTACGCATCTATACTCATTTTATTTAAGTTATGATAAAAATTTAACACAGTAGAGTGACAGATTATATCATAGTAGATGATTCGTTAAAAAATTTTACTTGTTTTTTAAAATTTTACAAAAAACGTGTTAAAATTACTGCAAGCTTAAAAATTTGCTACATAAAATTTTATTTTGCTACAAACATTAAGCTATATTTAATGAAAGGTGACTGCAATATAATATTGTAGAAACATCGTAGTTTAGGTATTTATGGTGTCACGGGGGAGACTTGAACTCCCGACCTCCGGCTTATGAGGATTTTTTATATAAGCTCACAAAAGCCTGAAATACGCACTTTAGACGATTTTTTACTTAGTCGTTACATAAAACTGTTCCATTTTTGACCGGTTGGCTATTAAATATGGGACAACACTTAAGGGAGCGAAACGGTATATATTACTACCGAGTCACACTTGCTCCAAGCATCAGAAAATTTTTTAACGAAAAGCGAGAAATTTGCTTCTCCACATCCACTAATCTCTTGGAAAAAGCCAGAAAAAGGGCTAAAATTCTAGATAATAATCTTTACCTGATAAAAAGGGCAGTTCACATGAATCTTAGTGATAACATAATCCAATCTTTTGTAAATTCGTTTATGAAAGTAAAGCTTAGTAAGAGCATCAAAGAGCACTCTCTTCTTAATAAGAAGATGGATGTAGAATTTCTAAATGCGCTCAATGACTACTTTAAACAAAGTTTGATAGATGGCGATCTACCTCAAATTTTAATTAAGGATATAAGTAATATCACTAACACTGCTGGTGCTCTTGGCAGCAAGGATAAAGAGAACATAGGGCAAACTCTTTTAGAGAAAAACATACTAACACTTAACTATCTTGTATCAAAGCTTGAGAAGAGCAGTGTGCTCTTTGATGACAAGCGTGAGCACTTTTTCCTTGAAGATGGCTCTAATGATACTAAAGCCACGACTAGTTCGTTTGACGCTAAGGACATAGCTTCATTTCAAGAAAATATCAAAGAGCTTGAAGATAGTGGTTGTTTGCCCATTACTGATGGGCAGCTTAAGGCTATGGCTCAGAGGATTAGCGAGACGGTTTATGCCATACTAGATCAAAAGTATGGCTCAACTTCAAATTTAAAGCTAGTAAGAACAAAGAATGACCATAGAAGCATGGAAGATATTATATTGGATCCAAATCCACCAAAAAATATCAAGATAAAATTAGATAACGATAGTAGCTTTAGTATTTTTAATCCTAGCGCCAAAATAACCAAAGAGTATGAGATCAGGCAAGTACTGCAAGCGACATCTGGCTCTAGCAATCAATTCTCAGCTTTAAATTTAGAAGATCAAAAGAGCTTAAAGGATGCATTCGAGATATTTGAGACAAACACTAAAAGAGCTGACAAGTGGTCGCCAGATACGCAAAGACTAGTTACTGGCGTAAAAAAGCTCTTATTTTTATACTTTAACGAAGATACGCCAGTTTATAGGATCACAAGAGATAACTTGCTTGAATTTAGAGATCTTCTTTATAAAATTCCAACTAAGCTAGCTCAAAAGAGCAGGTATAAAGATAAAAGTTTATCTCAGATACTTAAGCTAGGAGAAAATGACGATAAACTCTCTGAGCCTACTATCCAAAAATATATGATAAGGGTTATTCAGTTTTTTAACTACTGCTTTGATAGCGGCTATATAAGTAAAAGCATAACTGCAAAAATGAATGTCAAGATAGACATAGACCCTAGCGAAAGGGCAGTGCTTCCATACGAAGCATCAGAAGCTAGAAAGATCTTTGAGATAGTAACTAGTATCAAACAAAGTGGTAAATCACCAAGTTCAAGGATAGAGGCTAGTGAGCTCTACTACGTCACAATGATAGCTGCTTATAGTGGCATGAGGATAAAAGAGATCACACAGCTTCATAAGGAAGATATAGCTTTAAAAGATGGGATTTACTGCTTTAACATAAACACAAATGATGGTAAAACCACCAAGACCAAAAACAGCATTAGGTTTGTGCCTATTCATAGTAAGCTCATAGATCTAGGTCTGCTAGAATATGTTAATAGCAAGAAAAGCGGAAATATATTTAAGGTAAGCAATAAGGACTTCTCTGAAATTTTTAGAAGCCAGATCCAAAGAAAGTTTATAGACAAAGACTCTAAAAAGACCTTTTACTCTTTTAGGCACTACTTTATAGACTATCTAGTGCAACGTGAAGTCGAAGCCAACCTTATAGCTCAGATAGTAGGGCATGAGAAGCAGTATAAAATTTTGCTAAACACCTATGCTAAGCCTATTAACGCTAATACACTAAAAACTAAAGTAGAGATAGTGTCGTATGATAATGAGTAGGGATAAATTTCAAAGCATAAATTTTTAAGACTATCTTTATATCTTATTTAGTATTATCTTAGGTATTAAATAAAGGATAAAAATGCAAACCATACAAGCAAATTTTACAGCTAGCATAAGTGAGCTAAAAAAGTCTCCAGCTCAAATTTTAAAACAAGCTGGAGATAATGTCGTAGCTATACTAAACCACAATGTCCCTAGTGCCTATCTAGTACCTAGTGCTGTCTATGAAAAAATGGCAGAGATAATAGAAGAGTATCATCTAAGTAAAGCAGTAGATACTGCTTTAGCAAGTGGTGAAAAACCAGTAAAAGTAAGTCTAGATGAGTTATGAGTTAGAGTTCTTGCCAAGTGCTTTAAAAGAGTGGCAAAAGCTAGACAATAGCATAAAAGTGCAGTTTAAAAAGAAGCTAAGTGAGCGTCTAGAAAACCCAAAGGTTGCCAAGGACAAGCTACGAGGCTATGAAGATGTCTATAAGATCAAGCTAAGAGATGTCGGCTACCGCTTGGCATATCAAGTAAAAGATGACGAGATCGTAGTATTGGTGCTAGTTGTTGGCAAAAGAGAGAACAACGAAGTATACGAGATACTAAAAGATAAATTTAACTAAGCATAAAGCTAGACTTTAGTCATCTATGATTTGCTAGTAACTAATTTTATGTTATTAGCTTGTCCTATCTAAAGTGCTCTTTTATGATGAGCATAACCCCTATATTTTTATTATTTTATTTTCTTAATTTCATACTAGACTAAATTTTTAAGAGAAAATCCAGAAGCTACAAAAATTATATTATATATTTCATAGTATTTTTAAAAAACACGCATTTTAGCGGCCTGAAGCCTACCGAATTCCTTGTTTTAGGCTGTGAAATTTTATAAAATAACCTTAAAAGATATTTAAAGAGCAAGTCTGACAAAAATTTTTATGGCATAGGATTTTTTGAGTGGCTTCTTCTTAGATTGGGAGTAAATTTACGTGAGTTCTGAAAAGATAAAAAAACGCAAGGTAACCAAAGTCATAACTAAAAGACTCAGGCTAAGTAATGCAGAATGGTTGGTGATTAATAATAAATTACAAGAAAGTGGCCTAACTTTCTCAAAATTTGCCCTAAGAGCTATGTTGTCTAAGCAGATTTATGCACCAATTATAAGGGAACTTCTAATTGAGCTATCTAGACAAGGACAAAACATGAACCAAATAGCCGCCAAATTAAATAGTGGGCAAAGCCTAGATAGAGTTGGTATCAAGATCATAGCAGACGATAATAAGATCTTACATAAAATTTATGAAGCATTGGGTAAATAATATGTTTCTTGATTCGCCTTGTATCAATACAAATAAAGGCACTAGTGATGCTAGTTAAATTTCTTCGTACTTATACTGGTGGTGGCCTTGGGAGCATAAATTATCTTTTAAATGAGAGAAAGGCTGCTGGAACAGCAAGAGTTATAAAAGGTGATGAAAATTTAACTAGAGCCATTATAAAAGGCATCACCTATAAACAAAAGACCTGTTTTGGTGTTTTATCATTTGAAGAGAGGCATGACTTTTTAACTGAAGAGCAAAAACTAAAAATTATTAAGGATTTTGAACATGCTCTTTTGGGTGAATATATGCTTGAACGTACAAATGTATTATGGGTAGAACATTCAGACAAGGATGGACGGCTTGAGTTAAATTTCCTTATCCCTAAGATAGATCTTGAAACAGACAGGTCATTTAATCCTTATTTTGCTAAATATGATCAAACGAGAATAGATCTAATTAAAAAGATCATTAACGATGAGTATGGACTATCAAGCCCAGATGATCCAGCAAAAGAACAAACTATATTATCTAGCAAGAAAAACGTCAATCATTATAAAAATTTAGAAGAGCTAGATCAAAAGCTGTGCGATCTGGTTAAGCAAGGCTATATTAAAAATAGAGATCACATGATTGAACTTCTTAAACAAAATGGTATCGAAATAACCAGGATCAACAAAAAAGGCATAACGATCATACTGCCTACTAAAAAAACAAAAAATCGTCTAAAAGGAGGAATATACGATGCAGACTTCACCAGTGCTCAAAGACTTGGAGAACTCAGCCAAAGCTCAAGCAGAAGAATTAGAGAATTCCATGATAGAAATACACAAACAGAGTGTAGAGAAAATAGGCGAAAACTTGAGGAGCTTATTGTTAAAAGAGATAGATTTAATCAAGAAAGATATGTCGAAAGAACTTCAAAAAACAATATCCTTGCATCACAAGGACAGATCGGTGATAATCTCGCTATCAGTTGCTACCGCACTAATTTTGGGAATAGCAATTGGCTGGGTAGTGCACGCAATGATATTAAAGGAAGAAGTAGCTTGGACGATACCAAAACAATGGAGATACAGCCAACCTGCTGCAGACAAGACCCAGAGGGAATATTACATATCAATTCCAAAAGACGAAGAGATAACAGAGAACGAGCGCAGGAAATTTATATTAATGAAAATGGAGTAGAGGATGACAGCATTAGAGAAAGCATTGCTAGAAGAGAACGAGCGCTTGACCAAGATGATCGAAGACGAAAGGAGCAAGCACGAATTAGAAATAATGAATTTGCAACAAGACTGCGAGAAGGAGCTTGTGATATTACGGACAAATGTGACAGCGCTAACAAAGAAAGTCAAGAGCTTGAACAAAGATTGCAACGACGCCTTAACGGAATCTTTGCAGCAACAAAGAGATATGTACGAGAGTTCAATATCTTGCTTGGAAGAAAAATTAGAAAATTTAGAAGAAAAATTCCAAAATTTGAGAGAAGAACACGAGAACTTACAGATAGAGTACAAGATGCTACAAGAATATGTAGAGAATTTATAGAGGAGCGTGAATACACCCAAAAAGCCAGCATACATCACCATGTGAGTGATGTGTGCAAGGAAAAAACTCAAAGCCTAGAAGATATGTTTTAAATTTAGCGACTATATTAAGTTTATTAGACAAACCATCTCATTTATTACTTCCAAACATTATTTGTTACGTTGCCATTTTAAAAATATACTAAAATATATTTTGTAGATCATAAAAAATAATTTAGTCTAATTATTTTTGTTCTTATGGCTGCCTTTAATCAACTTAAGCTTTTATTAAAAAAAGCCTATCTTGCATGGCCACTTTAATAAAGAAAATATTTTTTAAGCGTGGGTCAAGGGAGCGGCAAGCTATCCTTGCGAGCCTCTATGGAGATGCAAATGGTAACATTTTGTAGCTACATAGAGTATGCTCGCCCTAATATCTGAATTGAATTTTGGCGCATACTGGAATTAAATCAGTCCCACCAAAGAATGACTTAGTAAAAGTAAATTTTTGTAATTTTTGTGATTGGCATATTTGTCACTTGTTTATTTTGACTGATAAATTTGGATAGTCAATTATTTTATGGTTACTTTAATTAAAACTTAAAAAGCAAGAAGCTAGGAGGCAAACCACGAATGATATTAGCATCTTAAGCACCAATATAAATTCATACACTAAGCAACAGCACAAACAAGGCAGGTCTGCAAATTTTAGTGATATTTTTAACCAAAAGACCAAAGAAAAGATTAGCGAGCCAAACCTGTAACAACTTGTCAAGGACTTTCTAATCATTTTTATCATTTTTTTGATGTTTTTCACTCTCAATTTCTCTAAGCATTATGCGTTTCAATTTGTCTTGCATTGTTTCAGTAGTATTTTTATTAAAATGTACAACAACTTCATAGGTAGTTTTTCCAATCTTCTTTATTGTTTTTGTTTCTGTATTATTTTTTTGCATATCATCATTCCTTTTCTTGCAATTAAAAAGCGATTAGAATTTTTTACTTTTCCAATCGCTCTCATTCATCTATTAAGTTTTGTGCTTTCTTCAGCTTTTCTTTGCTCTGTATTTTTCTTCTATCAAGTCCCGTTATCCTAAGAGGTAAACACATCTCGATTATCCTTGAATAAATCCTGCCAAGCATTATATCTTCCTGTTCTTTTTCTATATCTTTGAAATTAAGGTTAGTAGTTATAATGGTTGGTCTTGCCTTTAGGTATCTTGCATTGATTACATTGTAAATTTGCTCTAAGGCATATTCTGTATTTCTCTCTATTCCAAAATCATCAAGAATTAGTAGGGTAGGGCTTGTTATCTATTCGATATATTCGTTTCTATCAAGATTAAAGCCGCCTTTTTGTAAGTCGTTTAATATCTGTGCAAAGTTCCTCATTTTTACTGTATGGCTATATTCTGTAATTATAGCGTTGGCAATAGCACAAGCTACATAGGTCTTGCCACTTCCTACATTTCCGTAAAGTAACAGTCCAACATTATCTTTTCTCATTTCTTCAAAATGTTTTACATAGTTCTTTGCTTTTTTGATGATTTCCTTATCTGTATCTTCATCGGCATTTTTAAAGGTGTAGGCTATTTGATTTTTGGATATAAAGCAGCTTTGTCTCAACCTATCTTGTTTTAACAGTTTTTTCTTGTTCAGCTCTATCTCTATCACATTTACAAGCCGTTCTGATAATCATAGGCTTATCCAACATCGGAATTACCTTACCGTCTATTCTTTCATTACAAATCTTGCAATAGATATGTCCGTCTTCTTCATAGTGAGTATCTTTGTTGTAGATAAAATCTGTCCCTTGAATTTTTGTAGTAATCATATTTTCTTTATCATTCATAATTTTAGTCTCCTTTTCTACATCAGGCTCTATAATGCGTTTTTAAGGCTTATTTTTATCTTAACCATAGTCTGACACCTCTTTTATGATTAAACCCTTAAAAACACCTTTTATAGGCTGTCGCTGTCTTCATAGTTGGTTGAATAGGTTCTATGGCTTTTATTTTGATTATTTTTCTGTGATAGCTTTTCTTTATCCTGTTCATACCAATTCATACCAATTAAGGATTGTTACATAGTGGTCTTTGTAGTCTGTGCCTTTACTTTTGATATATCTTAATAGCTTTTCAGTCATTGTATCTGTATGACCTTTCAGCCTATCTTTTAGATTTTGGTATTTTTCATCGGTTAAATGAATATTTTGATACTCTCCATAAAGGGACACTGGGGCAACCTGTTCTATTCTCCTCTTATCTAATCTACCCTTAACTATACTATGCGGACAAACGGTTGACACTTGGTTGTCATTTGGTATACCAAGATTTTCAACCTTGATATATGCTCCATTTTCCGTTTGCGTTATACTTTGCTTTTCTTCAAGATACATCGTTTCTTTTCGTCTGTCATTTCTGATGTAGTTATTTATCTTCCAATAGGTAATGACTATAACCCCTCTTTAAAAGACAATTACAAAACCTTTTGTAATTAGAATTTTTAAGTCATCATCATCTGCCCTCATAGATAGATGAAAATACAGGCATTGGCTACTTAATGGCATATCCAAAAATAAGTCGCTATCCACTATCTTTATTGAAAACATCCTTTTATCTGCCATTTTTCTCTCCTATCTTTTGTTATGAAAATGTAGCAACAAATCGTTACTCCTTTTATCTTTTAAGGAAGTCGTGTTTCACTACCCCCTTTGATTAGTACTGTCTTTGATTTAGGTACACTCCCATTTTGGGAATGTGGCATTTGTCATCTTCTTATTTTTCTTTTGTTGTTTTAGATGTCGGTCTTAAAAATACTTTTGCTTTTCTATAAACTGAATGAGCGTTTTGAAACGGTACAATAGAAAAAGCCGACTTTTGTTGTTTCAGTATGTCGGCTTAATGTAAGCTATCTGTTTCAAATTTTTATTGTCAAGGGTGAGCGATAGTGAATGTGCTTTACCCTTGATGATAAAAAAGCGAATGAATTATATTCAGTTGTCTTTTGCCTTTAATACGGAAAAATGCTTCGGCTTTTTTCTTTGCTCCCCGCAAGGGTAAAAGCACCGCAGGTCGCAAGGACACCTAAAGGGTGTATAATTGCGCCCTTAGAAAATCTAAGGGAATTACAATTATACTATGTCCTTGCGTTTCTTAGTCTTTTTGAAATGCTCTTTGCAAAATAGCCTTTATTTCTTCATTACTTTTCTCGCTTGCTCCCTCAATTAAACTTTCTAAGATTGCTCCTCGCTCTATCAATCTATGGTTTCGCTTTTTTCTTTCTTCAAGGCTCGTTTGCTTTCTGATTTTCTTTTCCTGATTTTTAAGCTGAGATAGTTTCTTTTCATATTTTTTTTCTTCTTACTTGCTTTCAATCTTTTCTTTTACTTTTTCTAATTCTGTTTTTATTGTCCATAAATTTCATCTCCTTTCAAGTTTTTTTCATAAGAAAAGACGATAGATGTTTTACTTTCTATCGTCTTGAATCTGTATTATTCAGCTCGACAAACTGAAATTTGACTTACTTCTTGTATTTCTCAACGATTATGCCTGCTACAATACCTACAATAAATCCCGCCGTAGTAACAGCCGAAAACTTAAACTTACCCCAAAGAGAAGGAAGCGCAGAAATCGCAAGTGCATACCAAAACAGATTACTACTGAGCAACCAACCATATAAATAACTATGCTCACCAGTTGAAATATTAGTAAATAGCCAACCAATCAAGTTGCTCTCACCAATATATCACCAGATATACAGCTATGTATCCCAATGTTATATAAACATTTTTCTTTCTCAAGTATAATCACAATCCTTTGTCAAACGGGAATTTTATTTTCCTGTCACTCGTTTATAGGATCATAGTCGGAAGGGACAGGTGCTACTATACTTACAAAGATGATATCCTCATCTCCAGTATTTTTTGCTCCGTGGCAGGAGTCTTTCTTCGATACTATGACATGGCCTTTCTTGAATGGAACCTCTTCATTAGGCTGGGGGTAGAATATTCCCTCTCCCTGAAGGACGATCCATATATCGTCGGAATTGTGGTGATAGTGCTTTTGCAATGTCTGACCGGGTTTGATAACCCAGACCGATCCGCCTGTAGATTCTGTCTGATAAAACGGTGTTCTGACAGCCTTTTCCGGATCCTCTTTTTTTACAAGGTCCATGCAATAGATTCTCTGTTCGCTCATGATTATTTGCTCCTTTGTATTCCATAGTTTAATCGAAAAAATGCGATTTAATGATATACCGACAAATTCTAATTTGTCTACTTCTTTATGTTTTTTAATCTCTCATCATAATATTCTTCTACAAATTTATGATTTTGGTGTTTTTCAATTTGCTTAGTGATAAGCTCTATCATTTGCTCATTTTGTTCTACTGTGTAGTTGAAATTTTTCCAATGAGAAACATTGTCTAAACATATTTCAACCAACTTTTCAAAGGTTAATACCCTTTCATTATCGGAATAATATGTTTCTTTTATATTTTTTGTTGTTGTAACTTGTATATTAGCCTCATATAGAGTGTTCAATACATCAGAGCTAATAGAAGTATCAAGAGTTGCTAAAAACATTTCTCTTGCACCTGTTCTTCCCATTTCTTCAGGTACTTCTTGCCATCTTTCTCTTAATGTGGTTTTTGCACTAATTAAGACAGTATTTCTCTTATTTACAATGTATTCTAAAACACCCGGAGAAACTAAATCTACCAATTTACCAAGACCTTTATTGACAAACTCTTGTTTACCTATATTACCTTGACTGTCAAGTGGAATCCCTGCACCAATCAAAATGAGTTCTATAATACTTTCAAATTCTTTACCTGCTCTACTCCTCCTACTTTGAGTATTTGACAAAGTCAAAGCATATATATGTTCCGGAAATTCTTCCACAAACCAAGTAATTGCCTCTATTGGTGTAAGAGTTTTGATATACTCATCATCAACTAACTCTTTTAGCATTTTTGAAGTAAAGTCTTTTTCTAATGGCTGAAATTCACTCCAACAGCTATTTCTAAGTTTTTCAACAACTTCACTTGCATTACTTAAAAAGAATTCTTTAGGGACTTTGTCGTATCCTAATGTAATAAAATTATCATAAACTAAGTCATAAGGCTATTTAAAGCCTTCTTTCCTTTTTTCTTTAACTAAGTTTTTATATTCATCAAGAGAAATATTTGCCATAACTCTTTTCCTTTCTTGAAAAATTTTCTTCTATATGGTACAATAGTGTCAAATAGAGGACAGTTAGTCCTTGAAATAACATATATAAAAAGGAGAATATATATGAATATTATACCACAAATCATAGATAATTCCCCTGCTATTTTAATAAAAAATAAGCGTATCAGATTACAAATGACTCAAAAAGAATTAGCTGATGCTGTTGGTATGTCCAAATTCGGAGATAGGACAATTCGCAGATGGGAAAATGGAGAAAGTCAGCCATCGTCCATTGAGCTGAAACATATTTTATCATTTCCTGAAAAAGTACCTTTCCCCAATAATGAAAATGCCCCCTATAAAATCATTGATTTATTTGCCGGAATTGGTGGTACAAGGCTTGGATTTTACCAAACAGGTAAAACAAATGTCGTATTCAGTAGTGAAATTGATAAATTTGCAGTAAAAACATATAAGGCAAATTTTGGTGAAACTCCTTTTGGAGATATTACAAAAATATCTGAAAAAGATATTCCTAATCATGATATTATTGTCGGTGGTTTTCCTTGTCAAGCATTTAGTCAAGCCGGTAAAAAGCTTGGTTTTGAAGATACTCGTGGAACATTATTTTTTGAAATTGCAAGAATTATTAAAGAGAAACGACCTAAGGCATTTCTTCTTGAAAATGTCAAAAACCTAAAATCTCACGATAAAGGTCGTACCTATAAAACAATAGAAAAAACATTAAAGGATTTAAACTACGATGTTCATTCTATTATACTTAAAGCAAAAGACTTCGGTGTTCCACAAAATAGAGAGCGTATTTACATTGTTGGATTTGATAAGGATAAAATAGATAACTATAAAGATTTTTCTTTTCCAATTCCTCCCTGCCCAGATGTTTCTGTGGGAAATATTTTAGAGCAAAATGTTGATACTAAATACACCATTTCAAATGCACTTTGGCAAGGTCATCAACGACGAAAGAAAGAACATAAAATAAAGGGAAATGGATTTGGTTACACATTGTTCAATGAAAACAGTCCTTATACAAATACATTATCTGCAAGATATTATAAAGACGGGAGTGAAATACTTATTGAGCAAAAAGGAAAAAATCCACGAAAACTAACACCTCGTGAAGCTGCAAGACTTCAAGGCTTCCCCGAAAACTATATCATTCCTGTAAGTGATACTCAAAGTTACAAACAGTTTGGTAATTCTGTTGCCGTTACTGTTATCCATGCAATTGCAAATAACATAATTGATATACTTGATACCTGTACTAAAAAAGAGATTGACTAACTTCAATCTCTTTTTTCTAACTTATTAACTTGTATACCTGCCCTTTTCAGAACCTTTAATTTTTCTTGTTTTCTCTGTTCTCTCCTTGCCTTATACCTTTCCTCATATTCCTGTTGTTTTCCATTTACTTTACGCTTTAAGTAGTTTTGATGAAGTCTATCTTTTCTTTCCTTGATTTTTCTCTCTTCTTCCTCAATTTTTAATCTTTCTTCTTCTTCTTCTTCAGTCAATTCTTCTTTTGGTGGCTCATAGTTACCGATAAAATTAAAATATATCTCTATTTTTTGCTTTGATGTTTGACTACCTTTTCTATTCCTTTCATGAACAATAATCTTTTCTACAAACTCATTTATCATTGTAGTTGTAAGTTCATCAAAATTTTCATATCGGCTTATTAGAGATATAAACTTTTTCGCCTTATCTGTTTCTTTTTCATATCTTGATATTGCAAACTCTAAGTCTTTAATTTCTTTGCTTAAAGCTATTTGCTCTGTTTCATATTGACTGTTAAGTATCTCATATCTATTACTTGGTATTTTTTCAAGTATCATATCTTCGTAAATACGGCACATCAATCGTTCAAGTTCCTGAAGCCTGTTTTTACTTTCCATTAATCTTATTTTTTTCTTTTCTATCTCTACTTTTTCCTTTTCTTCCATTTCATTTTAAATGGAACGGATAAAGGCTTCGTGATCTTCATCAAGATATTTTTTAATGTCTTTTAAGGTTTCCTGTATAAGGTTTAAGACTGCTTCCGCTTTTATCCTGTGAGTAGATGGACAAAGCGTTCCACAGGGTACTTTCGTGTAAGCACTGCAAGTGTAATAGGGAATATTTTTGTAATTACTTGTTCTATGAACATACATTTTACTGCCACAATCTGCATAATACATAAGCCCAGTTAAAGGGTGATATTCTCCCCAACCATCGGGATACCTTTTTACATTTCCTCTTATCCTTTGCACATTATCAAAGGTTTCTTGGTCTATAATTGCCTCGTGGGTATTTTCAAATATCAGCCAGTTTTCTTCAGATACATATTTGCTTTTCTTATCCTTGAAATGCTTTCTTGTTTTGAAGTTTACAGTATGACCTAAATATTCCTGTTTCTTTAAGATACTTACAATTGTAGAACTGCACCAGCGATAAGGATGTTCAAACACTTTGCTTTGATGTAGTCCATATCCTAATTTTTGCTGATGGTAAGCAGGTATATCTACTTTTTCACTTTCCAATATCTTTGCTATTCGATACGGACCATTGCCTTGCATGGTCAGATTGAATATTCTCCTTACTATCTCCGCTGCTTTTTCATCTACAATCCACTTATCTTTGTCTTTTTCATCTTTGATATATCCATAAGGTGGAGAGCTTGCCGTATGCTTTCCGCTTTCCCCCTTTGACCTGAATGTAGATTGTATTTTTCTTGAAGTATCTCTTGTATACCATTCATTCATAATATTTCTAAAAGGGGTAAAATCATCTTCTCTATAAAAGCTATCTACATTATCATTGATAGCAATGAGCCTAACTCCCTTTTGTCTTAAGATTTCCATACATTGACCGACTTTAAGATAGTCTCTGCCAAGTCTACTCATATCTTTTACGATTATACAACCTATTATATTACCTTGATTAACTCCGTTCATCATTGCCATAAAGCCCGGTCTATCAAACTGTGTTCCGCTTATTCCATCATCTGTAAAATGTATGATGTTGCTTAAATTATTTTTACCTGCATATTCTTCAAGGATTTTCTTTTGATTTACAATAGAATTGCTTTCTCCTTGAAGTTCATCATCACGACTTAATCTCTCATAGAGTGCTGTTATCTTTTCATAATTCCTCATTTTTACCCCCTTTCTCTTAGTTTCTTAAATAAAAAAGAATTAAGAAGTACATATTTCACTAATATAGTGATTAAGTGTTCTCCTTAATTCTATTACTCCAAGAACCAGCTAAATTTACTTATACCACTTCTTCACAAAATAGCCTTATCTCTTTAAATTTTAATGAGCTTCAAGCTTATGGCTACACAGTAGATAAGGCTGGCTTTATGGGAGCTGATTTTAATAAAGCAGCCAGCTTACCGCAGGACTTTAAAATCCACAAAAGCACACTTGATGAGCTTAGTAGATTTGCCGAGCGCAACCATGTGTTAAACCGCATCAAGAGCAAAGACGAGCAGATAAAGATCTTTGATAATATCGATATGGCTGACACCATAAAGCACTACTACAGACTATTTGATCAAATGACCTCTGCTTTAGGTGATGATAAAAAGAGCTACACCCTTGCAGATATAGGCAAACTACCAAAAGGCTACAGCACAAAAGGCACTCACTATGATGCCAAAGGACATTTGCTAAAAGATCTATCAAACTCTACTATCTCAAACATCTACTCTAGTAATGATGAGCTAAATAGTGCTAAAACTCTTAGTAAAGAGCTTTCAAGTGCAGGCATTAGGCTCATAGTAAAAGAGGTTGATTTTACCATGAGCGAAGCAGGCGATGAGTTTAGTTTTAACCCTGATATGTCGGTATATCAAGCAGATGAAGGTTACAGTAAAGAGGCTCTTTTTATGGGATTTTTACGTAGCTCTAGACCGCTACCAAGTGATAGTGCAAAGACTAAGCTAAGTAGCGCTGCCTTAAATGATATCTCAAGCACTGGAGAGCATAAAGAGTATTTTGTGGATTTTGAAAAAGTGGGTAAAGATAGTGAGAGCATAAAAGCGCTCATCAAAGAAAGGCTAAAAGAGCTAACTCTTTTAATGTATGCAAGATCAAAGAACACTAGCGCAGAAAGTGTTACCTCAAACGAATATGAGAAATTTAAGCCAGCTGGAGAGGATATAAATTCTCTAGCAAATTCTTGGAGTGAGAGGATAAGTTCTATTAGTAATACTTTTGTGTATGGATAAGTCATATATAAACTAAATCGCTAAAAGGTCAATTTAGTTATTGATTATACTCTAGCCCATAAAAGCATTAAACCCAAGTAGGTTGAATTTATATTCTTTAGCTGAATGTGTGTTAGTGTATAAAACAGCATTGCTGGATAGGTGGTAGCAAGATGCTCTAATGCAAATTAATACCATAAAAAAGAATTAAAACCTACGAAAGAGATGCTGGAATATCTAAATAAAGCGAGACCTTAACAATGCTTAATAATATAACCTATTCGCCAAATCTAAATAACAATTCACTATTTGAAGGAAAAGAATTTGCGAGTAGAGTTAATTATAAGAAAGTGATGGGTAATAGCACAAACTTTACTGGAGCTTTTAAATCCTACAATGATGATAAACAAACCATCTGGGGCAAAACGTCAGATAATGATCTAGAAGGACAAAAGATACGTCGAACTTTAGAAAGATTTGGTGTGTCTTTTAGTAATGAGGGTCGTGAGCTTCTCGAGTCGTCTAATATAAGTGTAGATGAATTTATTGAGAGATATTCTAAAGTTATAAATAGGAGTATGCCACAAGAGGTTGGTGACTATGGGCTAATGGATCAAAAAAACGATCATGAAGAACAAAACAATCAAACTGACACGCAAAAACAAGAAGCCTTTAAACCTATGCAAGTAACTAAGAAATTTAAAACTTATGATATGCAAGCCGATGAGAAATTTAAAGAATTTTACAAATTTATAAAAACTGAATTCGATAATGGCGAAAGCATATTTGAAATTTTAGAAAAAGTCGCAAATAAAAAAGTGGATAAAACCGTATAAAAGGACTAAATTTAGAGCAATCATTGCTTTCTACAATAAAACAAAGTAGCTATTTTTTATTCATCAAGCCATCTTATTTAAAATTTGCTTCTTATCTATCTTTTGCATAAGCTCTAAGACGTCTATGCCTCTTTTTTCTTTGAAATTTAAAAGCTCTCTTGCATAGAGAAATTTTTGATCCTTATTTATATCATAGGTCTCATACTTCTTTTTAACCTGCATAGGTTTAAATTTCTTCTCAGCCTGCTCTTTAGCAAAATTTGCATTGTATTCTTGTTCTTCTTTAATTATCTGCTTTCTTTGTTCTGCAACATCCTTTGTTGCTTTTTCTCTTGCTTTGGCAAATAATGTTTTAAATTCATCTATGCTTAGGTCGGTTCTATCTAAAAGACTAAGCGACTCCTTGTTATTATTTGGATAAAGAGAAGACATGCTATCCATAAAAGCTCTTAGGTCAGCCTCCTCTTCTTTTGTGCCAAGACCTATTAGTTTGCCCATCATGGTTGGCTTGCCATCAACAGAGTTTTCCTTTAATATATCAGAATACATTATAAGGACTTGATCTTTTGCTTCTTCTAAAGTTTTTGGCTGTTTCATCGACATGGCGTTGCGATCTTGTTCGGTATTGTAACGCTTAGAAAGCATATTATCTATTTTGCTTATCGTTTTTGCAACCCAATTATCTTCATTTTCGTCTATGTCAATAATCTCTTTTATGCTCTTTCCAACTGGACCATACCATAAAGCTTCTATTTTGGCCTTTTCATCATCTTTGGTATC
Organism: Campylobacter concisus; assembly: GCF_902460675.1. Taxonomy (GTDB): domain Bacteria; phylum Campylobacterota; class Campylobacteria; order Campylobacterales; family Campylobacteraceae; genus Campylobacter_A; species Campylobacter_A concisus_AJ. The sequence goes on from NZ_CABPUQ010000001.1 coordinate 621,467, forward strand.
TTTAGCCATGTTTTCTTTTTGGATAGTGTTGTCTTGTATCGGTGTGTTGCTAAGTCCGTTTATGCTAGTTATCATTTCACTCCCCCCTACGCCTTTATATCAACATCTTTTTTTATACCAAGCATATCTACTAGATATTTTCCTGCTGGGTTTTCATTTAGCTCTTTTACTAAATTTAAAGGTGGCATGCTAAATTTTAAAAAGCTATCCATAAAGTCCTTGCTCTTTTTGCCATCTTTGTCTATCTCACCAAAGAGTAGCTTTAGCATTTTTAGATTATGCTCCATCATCTTTTTAAATGAGAGTTCGTCTTCTTC
>NZ_CABPUQ010000001.1:622874-625169 GCF_902460675.1 Campylobacter concisus
TAGTCAGACTGCGTCTCTATCCTTACTAACGACTCCAGCGTGCTTGAGTGAATTTTATAATCACTTGGTATGCCAGCTTGCTTGTTAAACTCATCTGTAAAGTAGCCATCTTTATCTACCTTGTAACCTAAAACCTCTGAACTCGTTTGGTTGGTAGAAACTTTGGTTGATACCGTTATGTTCTGCTCTAAATTCAAGGGGTAGCTACCAAGTGCGTTTATCATCTAATATCCTTTTAGCTTCATACCAAAGATATCGTCTTTTTTGTGAAAAGATTTATTTTACAAAGGTTTTTAGTTTGCATAAATTTACTCCTAAACTCTCGCATCTATCTTTTTATAAAGCCTATCTTTACTAGATAGTTCTTTAAAGTTTAGGTCATTTTCAAGATAGGTGATGTTGTAAATTTCTTTGGTGGTGATGCTTTTGCCGTTTTCAAGTCCGATTAGGAATTTACTTGTAAATTTATCAGAGAGGTTTTTAACCAGCTTTGCTCCAAGCTCTTTTAGGCTAGATATCTTCTCATCTTGCTTTATGCCTATATCTTTAAAGTCAAGTCTATTTAGCTCTACATCATTCATGCTCTTAGCATCTAAATTTATACTTGCTCTTTTGCTATCCTTGTCATCTTTGCTGATTAGCTTGCCAGTGTCGCTATAAATTTCTTTTACCTCTAGCTCTCTTCCGCTATCAAATTTAAGCGTGATCGTGCCATTTTTGTTTAGCTTCATAGCTATTACGCTGTCTGTGTCCTTTAGCGCAGCTGCTGCCTTGCTAGTATCACTCTCAAAAGCATGCTTTGCTCTTTCTAAATTTTCTAGGCTAAACTCCAGTCCAGTCGCTTTTTCAAACTCACTCTCCATAGCGATTATATAAGATGACTTTGTGACTTTTAGCTTTGAGATGAGATCATCTGCGTCTTCTACATCATTTTCTTTTAAATTTTTGCTTATCCACTCTACGTCTTTGCTGTGAGCGCTAGACTCTTTTTGGTAGTCGTTATAAAATTTCATAAAGCTATCTTTTTGATAGCCTGCGTATGAAAAGCTCTCATCTTGTTTAGGCCCAGAAGGCTTTATGATAGGGTTAAACTCGCTAAGCTTTTTCTTGCCGTCAAAGCCAACTTTCTCATAGGCAAAGTTATTTAAGCCGCTCTCTTCGTTAAATATCTTATTATCCCTAAGATCTACCCAGCCGTCTTTGTCTGCATGGTCTTTGAAAAATTTATTAGTCTCTTCTTTGTCTATCTTTTGGTAGCGATATTCGGCTGAAAATAGAGTATAAGGGTTTGAGTTATTTAAACTAACTCTGTAATCAACCGTGTTTTTGCTAGCAAAGTCCATAGCCTCATGGCTTAAATTTCTAATATCTTTTTTGATAAAGTCGTTAAGGTTTATCTCGCTTACAACTTCGCTTAGTTTGAAAATTTTCTCATTTCCGTCTTTATCGTAGCCTCTAACTTTTAGCTTATCAAAGTATTTATCACCAGAATTTATCACTCCGTCCTTGTTGCTATCAAAGTTAAATAAAAATCCATTTGCATCTAGCTTGCCTATGCCTAGTTTGTCATTATCGTTATAAAGATCCAAAAAGACCTCTACATCACCCAGTGAAGTTTTTATCGTTTTTTCATAGGCGTAGTCATTTAAATTTGTAAATTTAGTATCTGCTGCCGCAATGGGCTTAATGGGAGTTTTTGAATTTATAGATGAAAAATAGGTGCTAGTTTGATCCACTTTCCTTAGTGCTGAGGCATCTTCGCCAAAGAGATATTTGTTCTCAAAGTCTTTTTTGTCCCAGTTTCTTCTTTGTATATCCACATAAGAAAAAGCATCGTTTGTCCCACTATCTGCTTTAGCATACTCTGACTTCACGCCACTGGTGCTGGCGCTTTGGATGATAGAGTAAGTGCTATTTGAGATAAGCTTAGTAGCGATGTCTTTAAGCTCAGACTTTAAATTTGTGTTGTCTAAAGTTTGCACTCTATCTACACCAAGAAGTAGCCTTGAGTGGATCATGTTTTTTGGCAAATCTATTTTTATGGGTTGTAAATTTTGTGTTACCATCATTTTAAATCCTTTTAAAATATATAGCTTATATCGGCAAAAGTAAAAAATGTTTAGTAGTATGGTAGCCAAAAGGGCTTAGAGCGAATGCCTACTATGTTATATTTTTTAAAGCTCTCTTACCTTCGTCCTCTCATCAAATTCTTTGAAAACATCCATTATCTTGCTTGCTAGTCCCTCAAGCGTTTGATCTTTTTTAAGCTCTAAATTTCTAAGCTTTAAAATCCTA
>NZ_CABPUQ010000001.1:625428-666871 GCF_902460675.1 Campylobacter concisus
ACATATCAGGCTTGAAGTCATATCCAGCACTACTAACCCACATATAAGGGATAGTATGCTCAGTTGTCATCACTTCTGGAGAAAAGTCAAGGAAATTTCCATTGACTTCTACATTTATATCGCTTAGATCATCCCACAGCCTATGTGCATCGTCTGCATCTTGTGTTGTCCTGAAGACATGAGTTATCTTTTCATTGCTTCTATCGGTTAGCCCATCTATCTCGTCACTTGTCATCCTACCCATTAGGTATTCAAAATGATCCATTTTTTTATCTTTTGAAAAGTAGCCCTTTGGCATCTTTGCTAGATCTTCATTTGAGTAAAATTCTTTACCCTTACTAATAACTCCAGCTGAAATTTGATCAAAAATTTTATAGTATTGCTTTATGGTATTTGCTAGATCGATATTTGCAAAACTATCCTCTCCAAAGAGTTGGTTATCTTTTTTTGTTTCCATTGAAAAATTTATACTATTTGGGTGCTTTTGATTGTGTAGCACTATCGCATCAAGCGTGCTTTTGTGGATTTTAAATTCTTGTGGCAAGCCTGCAGCCTTGTTAAAGTCAGCTCCCATAAATCCTTTAGCATCTACACTATATCCATAGCCCTCTTGTGAAGTAAATTTAGCCTGATAAAGAGAGTCGATAGCACTAGATGAAACAAAATCATTTTTAGGAATAGTGGCTTGGCTGATTGAATTTATATTTGTAGTGTTAGGTAAGAAGCTTGCAAAGCCTTCGCTTTTTGTATGTTTTTGGTAGTGTTGTTTTGTTAAGATGGAGTTATAAGAGATTTTCATAGCTTACTCCTTGAATTTAGCTTCAAAGAGTAAGCAAAAGTTGTGCCGAAAATTTAAGCGAGATAAATTTATGTTTGCTCGCTTTGAAATAAAATTTTACCTATGGGCAAAAATAAAAGCAAATTTATAGAAAGCATCTTGTAAAATAAATCAATCCTGAAAAAATGTACCGCTTTTTATAAAAACTGTACCATACTTTTAGGAAATTTTAAAGAAAGGGAAACTGCAAAAAGGGCAGTTAAAGTATCGATAAGTAGGACATCTATGGTGTCACGGGGGAGACTTGAACTCCCGACCTCCGGCTTATGAGACCAGCGCTCTAACCAGCTGAGCTACCGTGACAACTTAAAATAAGTTTTGGATTATACAACCTAAGAACTTATTTTTAGCTAAAATTTATCTCACTCAAATTTTATAGATAAAAAAGCAAATTTGACTGCAAAAGCAGCCAAATTTATTAAGCTTTTTTAGTGAAAAATCCAACGTAAATAGCGTATATGAAACCGATAGCCACGGCATACGGGGCAAAAGGTGTGATGCCAGCTCCTGAGCTTGCTAAGATAAAGTTATGACTTATCGCAGCTCCAGCTCCCATGCCTAAAACAAATACGGCTGAGCTTAAATTTCCAGCTCCCATCTGCACTAGGTGTTTTCCAGGGCAGCCGTAGCTTAGGCTAAAGCAAAGACCAGCGAGCGTCATACCTAAGAAGTTCCAAAGCATATCATTGTGAGCGATAGGTTGCCCTTCAAAGCCAAATTTGTATTGATTTAGCACTAAATTTGTGATGCTTGCAAAAAGAACGATAGAGACTATGCCATAAAACATCGAAAAGTCACGCTCAAAAATTTTGCTGATAGCTCCCACTGAGCAAAATTTACTTCTTTGCATAAATGCGCCGATGATGATGGCACAAATAAGAGAGATAAATAAATTTGCATGCTGTGAGCCTGGGCCTTTTTCTGAGCTAAATAATGCGCCATTTTCGCCAAGTTTTAGACCAAAGATAAGTGCTAGTAAAAGCAAAATAGCGATGATCAGTGGCAAAAACCCAATAGCCTTTGCAGTGGTTTCATTTTCAGGCAAAACGTAGCCATTTTTCTTAAAAGCTCGTCCCACAAAGACGCCAGCAAACAAGCCAACAAGCCCTGCAATAGCGGTCATATCTCCGCCTCCAAGACGCAAAAACGCTCTCCAAGGGCAGCCTAAAAATATGAGGCAGCCTATCATCGCAAACACGCCTAAGAAAAACCTAGGAAATGCCGCGCTACCAGATACTGGAGTGAAATTTTTGCTCCAAAGCATGCTAGCTAGAAAGCCTCCGATGATAAGCCCTAAAATTTCAGGCCTTAGATACTGCACGACTTTGGCCTGGTGAAAGCCAAGCGCACCCATGCTATCTCGTAAAAAGCAAGCCGCACAAACGCCCATATTTGCTGGGTTGCCAAAATGAACGAGCACCGGACCAAGTATGCCAAGGCTCGCACCTGCGATGATGTAAAGTAGTGTTTTGTTCATGTAAATTCCTGTGTAAGGGTAAAACCAGACTGGTTTCTTAAACGACATTTTAATAATCATTAAATAAAACAAAGATTAATTTTTTGTAAAACAGAAGTGGCTAAAATATGCAAAAATTTCATAAAAAGGACAAAAAATGAAAGATTTTATGAGCTATGCAGATAGCCTGAAAATTCTAAAAGATACGATAAGTGCGTGGGAAAAGGTCGAAAAAGTGGCTATCACGGATGCGCTTGATAGAAATATCGCCTACGATGTGAAAGCTACTGAGAACTACCCAGCAAAGCCAGTTTCAGCGATGGATGGCTACGCTTTTGCCTTTAAAGAGGGCTTAAACGAGCTTGAGCTCATCACCGATCTGCCAGCAGGTAGTGACAAAGGGCTGCATGTAGAGGGCAGCAAATGCGTCAAAACCTTCACCGGCTCGCTAATGAGCGAAGGTACCGACACTCTTGTACCAGTTGAAAATGTCGAAGTAAGTGGCTCAAAAATAATCATCAAAAAGAGCGTGCCAAAGGGCTTTGCTGTGCGAGCAGTGGGTGAGAGCTACAAAAAAGGCGAAATTTTAATAAAAAAAGGCACACGTCTAACATACTCTGAGATCGCGCTTCTTGCCGAGCTTGGCGTATTTCACGTAAGCGTCTTCATCCGCCCAAGGGTGGCGATACTTGCAACTGGTAGCGAGATAAAAGACCTTGGCGAGCCTCTTGATAGTCCAGCGCAAATTCACAGCTCAAATCACGTAGGCATCGCTATGCAGATACGCAAAATGGGCGCGGAGCCGATCCTTTGTGAGATCGTAAGAGATAAGGCTGAGCTTGTCGAAAAAGCGATCATAAATGCGCTAAAATCAGCCGATATCTTGGTGACGACTGGCGGTATCAGCATGGGAGACTATGACTTTGTAAAGGGCGCTTTAAATGAAAATTTCAAACTCATCATCGAAGGCGCTGCGATAAAACCAGGCCGCCACATCAGAGTGGCAAAATCAGGCGATAAATATATCTTTGCGCTGCCGGGATTCCCTTACTCGGCGATGGTTATGTGCGTGCTTTATGTAAGAGTGCTTATAAACACTTGGTTTAGCCAAGAAGAGCCAAAGATCACGGCGATAATGGACGAAGACTACAAAAAACGCTCGCCATTTTTGGAATTTACAGCGGTAAATTTAGAAAACAGAGATGGCATGATCTTTGTAAATTTAAACGGCAAAAAGCTTGGTAGCTCAGCGATCGTAAATAACCTAACAAACGAAGCTGCACTGCTTATCATCCCAAAAGAGACAGAATTTATCGCAAAAGGTGAAGTGGTAGAAGTTTTAAAGATGCCTTGCTAAGGGTAAATTTATAGCCCTTGAAGCACTACGACGTCGGTTATCTCGGCGTCTTTTTCTATCTTAGCGTCTAGCCCTTTAGCTATTTTTATAGTGATATCTTTTGTTTGATTTGGCGTTAGAAAGATCAAATTTCTAACGTCGTTTTCGTATTCGGTAAGTCTTTCGTAGTAGCCGTTTATGCCGTGCTTGCTCTTATACTCTGGCTTTATGAAATTTAGCCTGAAAACATCTGCGCCATACTTTAGCGAGTACTCTTTAAATTCATATTTTCTTTGGCTGGTAGTCTTAAAATTTTCATTAAATAGCTTTAAAAGCGCCTTGTCGCTAACATCTTTTGCGTCGCTCTCTTTTAGCACGATCTCGTCAGCTCCGTTTGGCTCTTTGTACTCGGTGCCGTTTATGGAGTATATGGCGACGTGCATGTTATCTCTTTGCGATGCAGCACTCTTCATGAAAAACCTTAGCCTTGGATCTTGCTTGATCTGTGCCTCTTTTGGAGCTACTTCGTTGCCGTTTGCATCAAGATATTTTACTCCCTCAAATGTAAGCAAATTTGGCTTTTTGGCTATGGATAGCGCGCAGTTTCTATCGCTTAAACAGTGATGGACTAGATCTTGCATAAGGGCGTAGTCTTCATTTACTCTTTTGGCACTTAGGGCGCTCTTTGGCACGTGGGCTACGCAGGTGCATGGCGAATTTGCCGAGCAGCCAACTATCGGCGAGCCAAGGAAGTCTCGACCTAGTATGAGCGGTACGTCCTGAGATTTGATACTCCTGCCAGCTTTGCTTTTTAGCACCACTCTACCACCATGCGGGCAAGTGATGATGTCGTCTTCTATGACTGGGTGAGCGGTGAAATTTGTAGCTACTGCGCCAGAAGGCATGCTTTGATGATTTACCGCTTCTCTATCTTGTGCTTGCTTCTCTTTTTTCTCATCATTATTAGCTCTTTTTAGCTTTACATCCAAGCTACCCCTATCTATATCATAGCCAAGCACTCTTATACTTGTATTTTTGTTTGTGATATCAAGCGAGCCTTTAGAGCTTTCATCATCTCTTGGGCTAAAGTAGTAAAATGGCTTTTGATCTTCTTTGTTCTCAAAGAGATCGTGCTCTTTTTCATCTTTGAAATTTGTAAAGCCAAATTTATAGTCTTTAGCTTCATTTGCACCTTTTAGAAGTGTGGCGTTTAAGAAGAGATCGACCTTGTAGTTTTCTGGGTTTTCCATGCCAAATTTATCTCTTATCTTCTCATATAGTCTCTCAATATCCACTATGTCTTTATCTTTTGTAAATATGGCTAAACTCTCTTTATCTTTATCCACATATACGCTAGAGCTAGCTGATAAAAAGCCAAATTTTATCTCGCCTCTATCTTTTACGTCGTATAAATTTATAGAGCCACTGCCTGTGCTATTATCAAATAAAAGAGAGTAGGTTTGCTCTGATTTTTTCATAAAGTATGTCTTCTCATCTTGTGATGAAAGCGACCTTGTGAAATTTGACGTATAGGTGTAGAGCTTGCTAGCATCAGCCTTGGTGGTAGTGACATCACTAGAGCTCTCATCTACCACCTTGTACGTCCTACACTTGTGCATAGCTCTTTTATCTTCTATCTTTTCACATCCACCTTCTTTAAATTTCTCTACTTCCTCTTTGCTTATTATATTTGTATATCGCTTCTCATCACTAAGCTTAAATATATCTTCTATTATCAAGGCTTCTTGCTCGTCTTCTAAATTGTGATTAAATATCTTAAAGTCGTGTTTTATATTATTTAATAGTATAAGCAACATCCAGTTTTTGTTTTTGTTATATAAAAGAGGTGGAAGTGTAGCTTTGTTATCTATATAGGATGTCTCATTTTTATATGCTAAAGATAAATTTGTATCAAGATCAAATATAAGCTTATAGTTTTGCTCCATAAAGTCATTTAGATATAAAAGCGTGCCTTTTAGGCTAACATTTTTTGTCTTTTCGTCATTATTTTTTTCTTCTAAAAGATATGAGAAAAAGTATAGTGTAGCAGCTGTATAGGTAAGAAAGTGCGAGCTCATACTTACATTTGTTTTTAGTATCGCATCTACGTTGCCTATATTTATTAGCACTTCATTGCCATTTATATCAACCCCAAGGTCTTGTATAGCGTTTTCATAGAGTTTATTGTTAAAGGCTAAGCTATCATTGTCTGTTTTCATGTGGTATATGTTGTTAAAATTTAAAGGTGCTGGTAGGTAGGTGTGGTCTTGGTTTGCTAGGATTAAATTTGCATATAATCTCTTTTTACAAGAGAGCATACTTTGCATATTAGGAGTTAGTTTTCTTTTAGTGAATATATTTTTATTGCTTAGTATCCTATCTATTTGATCTATCTTGTGTGCAAGATCAATTCTAGTAGCATAATCACTAAGCAATCCAGGTGAGTTAAATGTATAAATTTCATCTATATACTCAGCAAAAGTAAAAGCACATACCTGAGTTAGATATCCACCAAGGCTATGACCGCAGATGTTTATCTTTTCGCCTTCTTTTAAGATAGGTATAACATTATCTAAAAAGAAATTTATTAAAGAATTTACTTGTGCTGGTATGTTACTAGTGGTTAGATCTATATCAGCTTTTAAATCTCCTAGAGTGATCTCAGTCCCCCTAAAGGTTAGTATCTTTTTGTTGTTATCCTTTGTATCTTCAAAGAGTGTAGTGCTAAAACCTTGCTTGTCATTTTTTTGATGTTTTAGAAGTTTAAATCTTGATGTGAAATTTTTGGTACGTTTGGAGATTTGGTGGTAGCCTTTTTCGTTTATGAAAAGTCTTTGTGGCTCTCCTTTTGGAGTAGTTATAAAATTTCTTATTTCATTTGATATTTTAACTTTCTTTATAGTGCCGTCATCATTTTTTTCAGGTTTTTCTATTGTTAAATCTTGCATAAATCTAGCTTCTACGCAAAGAGCATAAGCGGTTGGACTTCCAGCTAATTTTATTGTATTTCCATTTTCATCTTTAATGTCAAATTCTAAAGTATGACCATAGTTTACATTATCTGCATAATCCCATCTAGGCTTTGGCGTCTTTAAAATTTTCTCATTGTAAAATTTATCCGAAAAACTCCAAATTTCATTCTCATCTATATACTCAAAAAAAGCATAACTTACATCAGCAATATCAGCATAGTCTTTTATCTTATTTACCATATCTTTGTTTGTTAAATTTTTAAGAGTATTCATTTATTTGTCCTTGTCTTTATTGCTGATTTTTTGAAATTTACTATCTATAAAATAAAAATAATTATCGCCACTTATATTTATGCTAGTTTCTTTGTATAAACGTATTCCACTTGCTTCATCTCCATATAAGCCAAAAATTTTATATCCTTTGTAATAATTTACACCTGTTTTTATAGGGATAATATTTTTATTATCATCAAGATAAAAATAGCTCATACTAATGAAAGGTTGCCATTTATAAAATATGTCATTTCCTATAAAGTCTATTATTTTATTTAAGTAAATTTCTGGCACTTCTGCCTTTTTCTTAAATTCATCTCCGTAATCTCTTGTGGTTACATAATATTTTTTCCCATTAGATAGCACTCTAGGCAATTTTTCATTAACTGGTGTCATATCAACTGTATAACGATTTTCGGCTATTTTTTTACCATTTAATCCTTTTGTCATTATTCGTCTTTCTTCTTCCCTCTTATCTATCTCTTTCTCTAGCTTCTCATCAAATACATAAACACCACCATATTTTTTAGCAATGCTCTCTTGCTCGCTAGTTAGATCAGAAATTCTTATAAAGCCATTAAAATAAGCAAGTGGTAGAAGTATAAACAAGCAGATAAAAACTATAAATTTTACTTTTTTCATCATAAATCCTTTTAAACTTAAAACTATACAAGATAGAAAATTTCTTTTAATTTTATTGTGATTATATTTATAATATTATTAATTTATTATGCTTAGTTGAGGTTTATTAATTACAAAATTTATCCGAAAAACTCCAAATTTCATTCTCGTCTATGTATTCAAAAAACGCATAAGCAACCTCAGCTATATCAGCATAGTCCTTTATCTTATTTACCATATCTTTGTTGGTTAAATTTTTAATAGTATTCATCTATTTATCCTTATCTGAAGTGCTGACTTTTTCAAATTTATTGTTTATAAATTCAAATCTATTTCCGCCTTTAGCTAGCCCTATACCATCTTTTATAAATTTAATTCCACTTGCTTCATCGCCATATAATGTAAAGGTTTTAATTCGATATAAGTAACTTGCAGATGTTCTTATAGGCACGACTTTATCGCCATCTATATAAAAATATGACATAGATAAATTTGGTGTATATTTTTCTAAATTTTCTTTTCCTATGTAATTTATAATTTTCTCAACATAATCATTAGGAATTTTTACTTCTTTGCCAGTTTCGTTTTCATAATCAATCCATCTGAGGTAGTATCTTTTGCCATTAGATAAAACTCTAGGCAATTTTTCATTAACTGGTGTCATATCAACTGCATAACGATTTTCAGCTAATTTTTTACCACTTAAGCCTTTTGTCATTATTCGTCTCTCTTCTTCCCTCTTATCTATCTCTTTCTCTAGCTTCTCATCAAATACATAAACACCACCATATTTCTTAGCAATGCTCTCTTGTTCGCTAGTTAGATCAGAAATTCTTATAAAGCCATTAAAATAAGCAAGTGGAAGTAGTATAAATAAGCAGATAAAAACTATAAATTTGACTTTTTTCATCATAAATCCTTTTAAATTTAAACTATACAAGATATAAAATTTCTTTTAATTTTATTGTGATTATATTTATAATATTATTAATTTATTATGCTTGGTTGAAGTTTATTAATTATGAAATTTATCCGAAATACCCCAAATTTCATTCTCGTCTATATACTCAAAAAACGCATAAGCAACATCAGCTATATCAGCATAAACCCTTATTTTATCTACCATTTCTTTATTTGTTAAATTTTTTAGAGTATTCATTTATTTTTCCTATTTATTTATCTTTTTAAATTTATTGTCTATCAAATAAAAATAGTTATCTCCAGCTACGTTTATATATCTGTTTTTGGTAAATTTTATCCCACTTGCTTCATCACCTGAAAGTGTATATGTTGTTTCGACAACGTAGTAGTCTAAACTTAGATCAATTACTCTTACTTCATCATTATCATCTATATAAAAATAGCCCAAGTCATAAGATGGTTTAAATTTTTCATAATCTTCACTGCCTATAAATTCTTTTATTTTATCTTTGTAAATTTGTGGAGTTTTTATTTTTTTTCTTGTCTCATTTTCATAATCGATCCATCTGAGGTAGTATCTCTTTCCGTTAGACAACCTATCATAAACATGATACGTTTTATCTACTATTTCATCTATAAATTTACCCATAGCTCTTTCATTTATATTTATGCAAGCATGCTCCATTTTCATTATGTCTTTACCAGCAGCTACAAATTCATCATATTTTTGCTTGCAAAATTTATCGTTAAAGATATCTTGCATAACCATATCTATATAATTGCTCTTGTTGTTGTTAAATTCTTGAAAATATTTGCTTTGATTGTTATCTAGCTCTTGTTTTATCTCTTGATATAGGCTTGATCTTTTTGCTCTTATACCTTTGTTTAGCTCTTCAAGCTTATCTATCTCCTTCTCCAGCTTCTCATCAAATACATAAACACCACCATACTTTTTAGCTATGCTCTCTTGTTCGCTAGTTAGAAGATCAGAAATTCTTATAAAGCCATTAAAATAAGCAAGTGGTAGCAGTATAAACAAGCAGATAAAAACTATAAATTTGACTTTTTTCATTATAAATCCTTTTAAATTTTCACTATTGTCTTATCTTTTGCTTTAAAGTCTTATTGTGATTAGTTTTTGTGGTGGTTTTAAATTTTAAAAAGCAGGGAGAGCTCCCTGCTGTGGTTATTTCTCTTCGTTTGTTTTGATATAAGCGTAGTCAGAAATTTTAGTCCACTCTCTTGCTTTTTTAAGGAAAGCTCTTTGAGACTCGACGATCTCTTTAAATAGTGGATCTTTTGCGCTCTCTTCATCAAGTAGCTCATTTGTAGCCTTTTTAAGAGCTGCGATGACCTCTGGTGGGAAAGATTTTACTTGGATGTCTGGGTACTCAGCTTTCATCTTGTCCCAGTACTCTACGTTTGCGTAAAATACCTTAGTATTCACATCTCTTGCCACTTCAGCAGCAGCCGCTTCAAAGATCGCTTTTAGATCATCTGGAAGTTTTTCATACGCATTTTTGTTGAAGAAAAACTGAGTTTCGCCATCTGGCTCTTGCCAGCCTGTGTAGTAGTATTTTGCCACTTTGTGAAAGCCAAGCGCCATGTCGTAAGCTGGGCTAACCCACTCGACTGCATCGATAGTGCCCATCTCAAGCGCCATATAAAGCTCGCCTGTTGGGATAGTGTTGATGTTTGCGCCAAGTTTAGCGTAAATTTCACCGCCAAAGCCTGGAATTCTGATCTTTAAGCCTTTGATATCATCAACTGACTTGATCTCTTTTTTAAACCAGCCGCCCATTTGCATGCCAGTGTTACCAGCTCTAAAAATTTTGATGTTATATGGGTCAAAAACTTTCGCCTCTAGCTCTTTGCCGCCGCCAAATTCATACCAAGCTGTTTGCTCGTCGGTATTCATCATAAATGGTGTCGCTGTAAAGAACATTGTCTTAGGGTCTTTACCCTTGTAGTAGTAGCTAGCTGTGTAGCCGATGTCGTATTGACCGCTCTTTGCAAAGTCAAGCATCGCAAAAGGTGACTTGTGCTTTGACGGGTAGTCGATCCTGATCTCGATGCGGCCGTTACTCATCTTTTCGACCTTATCTTTTAGCTCTTTTGGCACTTCACCAAGCACTGGCATAGTGCTCTCCCATGAGCTTGCAAGCTTGAGCTTATAGACTTTGTCATCTCCCATGGCAGCGCAAGCAAGAGCTGCTAGGCCAAGAGATGCTAATAAAAATTTATTCATACTCTCTCCTTTAAAAATTTTGCATATTATACAAAAAATTTACATTATTAAAATGTGTTATAATCGCAAAAATCAAATTACAGGGCATAAAAATGATAAAAAAGACGAAAATTGTAGCGACTTTAGGGCCAGCAAGTGACAACGAAGAGACGATGGAAGCGATGGTTAAAGCAGGGGTTAATGTCTTTCGTTTAAATTTTAGCCACGGAACACACGAATACCACAAATCAAACATCGACAAGATAAGAAACATCGAAAAAAGACTAAACAAACGCATAGGCATCTTGCAAGATATCTGCGGTCCAAAGATCAGAGTTGGCAAGCTTAGCGAGCCATTTTACTTAAAAGCTGGCGACGAGCTTAGCATCTACGCAGAGGATATCGTGGGCGAGAAGATCGAAAAGGGCGTTTATAGAGTGAGCCTAAATCAGCCTCAAATTTTACCTATGCTAAAGGCTGGCGAGTACGTCTATCTCTACGATGGCTCGATCAGAGCAAGAGTTGTAGGCGAGGGCAAAGATGTGGTAAAAACCATCATCGAAAATGACGGAATTTTAAACTCAAACAAAGGGGTAAATTTCCCAAATACTACCCTTGGTATCGAGATCATCACGCCAAAAGATAAAGAAGATATGGAATTTGGCGCAAAGCAGGGCGTAAATTTCGTCGCCATTAGCTTCGTGCAAGACGCAAATGACGTGATAAAAGCGAGAAATATCTTAAAAGAATTTGGCTCCAAAGCGGCTATCTTATCTAAGATAGAGAAATTTGACGCGGTTGAAAACATAGACGACATCATCGCAAAGAGCGATGGTATCATGGTAGCTCGTGGCGATCTTGGCATAGAAGTGCCATTTTACAATGTGCCAACCATACAAAAGCTCATTATCAAAAAGGCAAATGCAGCCAGCAAGCCAGTCATCACAGCAACGCAGATGATGCTAAGCATGGCAGAGCATGAAACTGCTACAAGAGCGGAGATTAGTGACGTGGCAAACGCCGTGCTAGACGGCACTGACGCGGTTATGCTAAGCGAGGAGAGCGCGATCGGCAAAAACCCAGTCGCAGTCGTAGAGGCGATGAGCAAAACGATCATACAAACGCAAAGCATCTATCCATACAATAAATTTGACGAATTCGACTTTTTGGACGAGACTGACATGGTCGCAAATAGCGCAGCTTCGCTAGCCGTGCGTATCAAGGCAAATGCGATACTCTCTATCACAGGCTCTGGCAAATCAGCCATAAAGCTAGCTAGAAACCGCACAAACATCGACATCATCGCTATCGCACACGACGAGCAGACAGCTCATATGCTTACCCTCGCTTGGGGCGTGACGCCAGCGCTCGTGCTTGAAAAGACAAAGCTAAATGTCCTACTTGCAAATGTCATCAAAAAGGCTTACGACGCTGGATACGTCGAGCATGACAAGACCTATCTCGTTACAGCTGGCCACCCAACAGGCGTAGAGGGCAGCACAAACCTCATACGTATCATCAGACGCGACCAGCTTGATTATTACCTAGATCTTGCAACGGAGTAAATTTGTAAAATTTGGTGCTCGGATAGCTTCTGGGCACTGAAATTTGCTTTTAAATTTGCAAATTTGATCAAGACTATTGCTGCAAATTTTAAAACTTTCATTCACTCGCAAGAATTGACTACTAAAATTTGACTTCGCTTACAGCTTATCACAAATTTTAGAGCCGAAATTACTAGTTCATGAAATTTTAAATTTTGTGTGAAATTTACTTGTAAAAATATAGGATATATAAAATTTATTTTGAAAGAATTTGTGACGCCAAATTTAACGTCACAAATTTAAATTTATTTTTTCTTTTTGCCTTTTGGCTCGTCGCCTTTAAACCAGCTTTTTATCTTGTCAAAGACGCTCTCATCGGTGCTTGACTTGCCTGAAACTATGCCAAAGCTAGCTTGAAGCTTGTTTAAAAGCTCTTTTTGCTCGTCGCTTAGTTTATCAGGCGTTTGGATAGAAATTTGAGCTACAAGTCTGCCTTTTTTGCGTGAATTTACACCCTTGATGCCCTCATTTTCAAAGATAAATTGCTGCTTATCTTTCGCGCCAACTGGTAGTTTTAGCTCTGTTTCACCGCGAAGAGTTGGGATTTTTATACTCTCGCCAAGAATAGCTTGGGTGAAAAAGACTGGAATTTCTATATAAACATCGTCATTGTGGCGAATGAAGTGCTTGTCCTCTTTTACATTTATGCTCACGTAAAGATCGCCTTGAACGCCGTTTGCACCGATGTTGCCTTTGCCAGCGACCCTCATCCTCATGCCACTATCAACGCCCTCTGGGATCGTGATCTTGACGCTTTGTTGCTGGATTTTATAGGCTTTTGCGTTGCAGTCAGGACATGGCTCGCTTATCACTTCGCCAGATCCGTGGCAGTATGGGCACTCTTGAACGATATTCATAAAGCCATTTCCACGTGTGATCCTGCCGCTTCCGCCGCAGTGTTGGCAAGTTTTGTTTTTGCCATCTTTACTGCCTGTTGCGTTGCATGTTGGGCAAGGCACTTTTTGATCAAATTTGATCTCTTTTTCGCAGCCAAAAACAGCTTCGTTAAACTCTAAATTTATAGGAATTTCAAGGTCGGCTGAGTATTTTTCAGTTCTTCTTTTTCTCTGTCTAGAACCACCGCCAAAACCGCCTCCAAAAAACGAGTCAAAAATGTCTGAGAGGTCAAAATCAGCGCTAAAGCCACCGCCACTGCCAAATCTACCCTCAAGCCCTTCTTTGCCGTATCTGTCGTATATTGAGCGCTTTTGCTCATCGCTTAAGACCTGATAGGCTTCGTTTATCTGTTTAAATTTCTGCTCAGCCTCTTTGTCGCCAGCATTTCTGTCTGGGTGGTATTTTAAAGCGAGCTTTCTAAAGGCTTTTTTTATCTCGTCGCCACTTGCATTTCTTGAAATTTCAAGGATCTCGTAATAATCAAACTCCACATTTTTCCTTGTTTATTAAGCTTATTTTAAATGTGAGATTTTATCCAAAAAAGTTTAAATTTAAAAAAAAATTTACATTTTTGCCGTATAATCTCTACTATTTTTCAATGAAAAGGATGATTTATGATTAACGTTTTAATGATAGAAGACGATCCAGAATTTGCACAAATTTTATCTGAATATCTTGATAGTTTTAATATAAAAGTGACTAACTTTGAAGATCCATATCTAGGGCTAAGTGCAGGGATAAAAAACTATGACCTGCTTATACTTGACCTTACATTACCTGGCATTGATGGTCTTGAAGTTTGTAAAGAAATTCGCCAAAAATACGACATCCCTATCATCATAAGCTCAGCTCGCAGTGACATCAGCGACAAGGTCGTTGGACTTCAGCTTGGAGCAGATGATTATTTGCCAAAACCATACGATCCAAAAGAGATGTATGCTCGTATCACAAGTCTTATTAGAAGATATAAAAAGACAAACGAAGTTCAAGAAGAGGTCGTTGATAGCGCATTTAGGATAGACGACAAGCGCCATGAAATTTACTTTAATAATGAAGCCCTTGCGCTTACACCAGCTGAGTATGAAATTTTAACCTATCTCATCAAACAGCATAGCTTTTCAGTATCTCGCGAGCAGCTAGTTTATAACTGCAAGAGCCTAAAAGACAAGGACTCAAAGAGCTTAGATGTCATCATCGGACGCCTTAGAACAAAGATCGGCGACAGCTCAAAAGCGCCAAAACATATTTTTTCAGTTAGAGGCATAGGATATAAGCTTATCGGATGAAATACTCCATAACCACCAAGATAACTATCATCTTTGCCATCGCTTTCTCGCTGATGTGCTTGCTCTTTGTGACATTTGCAAACATTCAGCAAGAAAGTGCGCTTGAGAAGCTAAAAGACAAGCAAATAAGCGCTATGAACTACCTTGTGGCGCTTTACGAGCGTGGCAATCCTCCAAGAGATTTGGAGCACTACTTTAAAAATTTCAACCTAGAATATGTCGGCAACAAAAATTTAGCCACCTCAGTTACTACAAGCGGAAACGCCATTTTTACGCAGCACACGCCTCTTGGCATGATGCAGTCTGTTAATTACAAAGGCGATTTGTATCTACTTATCAAAAATCCATCTTTTCAGTTGCTACTTGAGAGCAACGATGCAAGACACGTAAATGACCCACTTTGGGTGGCATTTTTGATCATCTCGGCTCTGCTTATCTCTCTTTATGTCTCGGTGCTTAGAAGCCTTTTGCCACTTAGAAGACTTAGCAAAGATATCAGAAAATTTGCCAGCGGAAACATGGAGATGGCGATGACTGCTAGGCTAAATGAAAACGAGCAAGACGAGATCGGGCAAGTCGCGGTCGAGTTTGACAACGCCGTTTGCAAGATCAGAGAGCTCATCCGCTCAAGGCAGCTATTTTTACGTGCGATCATGCATGAGCTAAAGACGCCTATAGGCAAGGGTAGGATCGTCTCTGAAATGGTCGCAAACGACACACAAAAGATGAGGCTCATAAACGTTTTTGAGCGCCTTGAGATGCTGATAAATGAATTTAGTAAGGTCGAGCAGCTTCTTTCAAAAAGCTATGCACTAAACTACCAAGAGTGCCATTTCTCGCTCATTTTGGAGCAGGTGCAAGATATGCTCATGCTTGATAAATTTGAAGAGCGAGTGAGCTGTGACATCAGAGATGACGTTATACTAAGAGTTGATTTTCAGCTTTTTAGTTTGGCGATTAAAAATTTGATAGACAATGCCTTAAAATACGCAGAGGATAAAAAGGCTATTTTGATCTGCGATAGCGAATTTATAGCAGTTAAAAATTTAGGCAAAAAGCTAAATCATCCGATTGACTACTACAAACAAGCCTTCGTGCGTGGCGATAAGGTGAGTGCTGGAAGCGGCATGGGGCTTGGACTTTATATCATCGAGCAAATTTGCCAGATGCAAAAATTTGAGCTTGCTTATGACTACGAGGACGGCTATCACGTCTTTAAAATTTTACTTCGAGCAAAGGCAAAACGCGCATGAAAAGGGGCTTAGAGAAATTTAACGAGCTAACTGAGTCTTTTGCCAAGCTACCAGGTGTCGGTAAAAAATCAGCCGCGAGATTTGCCTACTTTGTCTGTATGCAAGATAGCTTTGCAGGGCTAAGGCTCGCGCAAAATATCGAAGATGCGGTAAGGTTTATCAAGCGCTGTGAGCGTTGCGGTGGGCTAAGCGAAAATGAAATTTGCGACATTTGCAGCGACGAGAGCAGGGATAGCGAGGTCATCTTGCTAGTTGAGAGCCCAAAAGATATCTTGGTTTTTGAGCAAAATGGCATTTATAACGGCCTTTACTTCGTGCTTGACGAGATCGACGAGGACGCCATAGATAGGCTGCGAAATGCTATCAAGCAAAATGGCTCAAAAGAGGTCGTTTTCGCCTTTACTCCGGGGCTAAATTCAGACGCACTCATGCTTTACGTCGAGGATAAGCTTGGCATGAGTGAAATTTCATTTAGCAAGATCGCTCAAGGCGTACCAACTGGCGTAAATTTAGAAAACGTCGATATGCTCTCACTTTTAAAGGCCTACGAGAGCCGCACAAAAGCCTAATTAAAATTTCTTTTAGTTATAATCTCACCTAAATTTATAATATTTAGCCACTCCGCCGCTAAATTTAAAAGGATAGAGATTGATTTTACTTATAGATAACTACGATAGTTTTGTCTTCAACGTCGAGCAGTACGTAAAAGAGCTCACAAATGAAGAGGTTAGATGCGTTAGAAACGACAAGATAACGCTTGAAGAGATCAAAAAGCTAAACCCAAGTAAGATAATCCTAAGCCCAGGACCAAAGCACCCAAAAGATAGTGGAGTTTGCTTAGAAATTTTGCAGGCAGACCTTGGCGTGCCAGTACTTGGAATTTGCCTTGGACACCAAGCCATAGGGCTTAGTTTCGGCGCAAAGATAAAAAGGCTAGATGACCCACTTCACGGCAAGACCTCGTTTATAGACGTGAAAAACAAAGAGCCGCTTTTTGCAGGGCTGCCTGAGCGCTTTGAGGTTATGCGCTACCACTCGCTCTATGTCGATGAGCTCCCAGCAAACTTAAGCGCTGATGCGGTGAGCGATGATAGCGTAGTCATGGCGCTTAGCGTAAAAGATAAGCCGATCTTTGGCATCCAGTTTCACCCTGAGAGCTACTTCACGCAATACGGCAAAAAAATAGTTGAAAATTTTGTAAATTACAAAGCAAAAGATGAGGTAAAAGAGCCTAAAATCCGCTCATTTAAGCCATATCTTATAAAGCTTCAAGAAAACAGCCCACTTGATGATAGCGACTTTGAGCAAATTTGCGAGATAATAGCCAGCAAAGAGTACGAGATCGTGCAGCTTTCAGCCCTTTTGGTGCTCATTAGCGAAAAGAGCCTCTATCCAAAAAGCCTCGCTGCACTTGCAAAAAATATCCTAAAATACTCACAAACTTACCGCGATGATACGCCTATGATCGATCTTTGCGGCACTGGAGGCGATGGCTTTAAGACGATAAATATCTCAACTTCGGTTGCATTTATCCTTGCAAGTCTTGGCATAAAGGTCGCAAAACACGGCAACAAGGCAGTTTCAAGCAAGTCAGGTAGCTCTGATGTGCTTGAAATTTTAGGCGTAAAAAGTGAAAAATCACTGGCAAAACAGCGCGAAAATTTAGCTAGTAAAAATTTAGCCTTTTTCCATGCGCCATTTTTCCACCCTCTAGTTGGCGAGGTGAGAGAAGTGCGCCAAAGACTTGGTATAAGAACCGTCTTTAACGTGCTTGGACCGCTTTTAAATCCAAATTTAAACCTTACAAATCAGCTAGTTGGCGTCTATCATAAGCCTGTTCTAAAACTCTACGCCCAAACGCTTAAGATACTTGGCAGAAAGCACGCTTTGGTCGTTCGCGGTGATGACGGACTAGACGAGATCACGCTTTGCAGTGAAACAAGCGTTGTGGAGCTAAAAAATGGCGAAATTTTTGAATACAGCATCACGCCAGAGCAGTTTGGCTTTAAAAGGGCGCTTCACAGCGACATAGAAGGCGGCACACCTGAAGAAAACGCCAAAACCTTGATCCGCACGCTAAAAGGTGAGGAGCAGGGGGCGAAATTTGACATAGTAGTCTTTAACGCGATGTTTGCGCTCTACGCAGCTGATGGCGCAAAGAGCCCAGACGAGGCCAAAAAAATGGTGCTTGAGGCGATAAATTCAGGCAAGGCGTATAAATTTTATGAAGAGTTTATAAGGGATGTCATTTGAAAAATTCTGAAAACCCTGCTTTTTTAAAGGAACAATTGATTAGTTATCTTGGGAATAAACGTTCAATAATAAATGAAATTTTAAAAGTCATTTGTGAAATAAAAAACGAACTCAAAAGGGATAAAATAAGCTTTGTAGATGTTTTTAGCGGTTCAGGTGTGGTTGCAAGAGCAGCCAAAGCACATTCAAATTTAGTTATTGCAAATGACCTAGAGTCTTACTCTCGTATTATAAATTTATGTTATCTATCGAATTTTTCAGATGAACTTAGGGATCAAATAGATCAAAATTTTAAGAAGATTTTATCTAATTTTAATCCATGCGAAAGCTTTATTAGTGAGCTTTATGCTCCAAAAAATGATGAGAATATTGGTAAAGGAGAAAGAGTTTTTTTTACCCGCAAAAATGCACTTATAATTGGTGGTTTACGCAAATCTATAGAAAAAATAGACCTAAAATTTCAACATTTTTTTATAGCACCACTTCTTAGTGAGGCAAGTATTCATTCAAATACCGGAGGCGTTTTTAAAGGTTTTTATAAGGATAAAAATGGAATTGGTAAATTTGGTGGAAACGGAGAAAATGCTCTGACTAGAATTTTAGGTGAAATTTCACTAAAAAAACCTATTTTTTCAAAATTTAAAAGTGATTTTGAGGTATATCAGGAAGATGCTTTAAAATTAGCTAGTCATCTGTCTGTAACAGATATAGCATATTTTGATCCGCCATATAATCAACATCCTTATGGATCAAACTATTTTATGTTAAATTTAATAGCAAATTTTAAAGCACCAAAAATTGAAACTATTAGTGAAGTATCTGGTATACCAAATGATTGGAATCGTTCAAATTTTAATAAAAAATCAAAGGCTGCAGAGGAATTTTTTACATTACTAACAAACTTTCCATCTAAATATTTGATTATTTCTTTTAATTCGGAAGGATTTATTAGTGAAAATGAATTTTTGTTAAATTTGTCTAAAATAGGTAAAGTTATAAAACATGAAATTAAGTATCCAACCTATCGTGCTAGTAGAAATTTAAGTAAACGCTCCTTATATGTAACAGAATATCTTTATATTGTAAAAAAGGTTTAATATGGCAAATAGTAATGACCTAAGAAAAAACAAAAATCAGCACAAACCAAAAAATACTAAGTCTAAACTTGATGATAAAAATATAGCCCAGTCTATGAAAAAAACGATTAGCTATATAGAAGAAAGATTTAGCGATATAACTAATTTCAATGGGTTCTATATAGAATTTAGCTCAAAACTATCTCTTGATGAAATGATGGCTAATATAAAAAATGGAGGTATCAGAAAGCAATTCGATACATCTTGGAAAAGTAATGCAATTAAGCCAGATGGTGGTTTTTTAATATTAAAAAAACGAGATGATGATAATTATCAGAAACTTATTTTGGCAGCTGAGGTTAAACGACAAGGAACAAATGATAAGAGAGAAGAAGAAGGTCTTAAAAGACAAGCAAGAGGCAATGCTATAGAACGTTTAGGAAAAAATTTGATTGGCATAAGGGCTATGATGAATCACGAAGACATAACTCCTTTTGTTTGTTTCGGAAGTGGTGATGATTTTAACGAGAAAGATATTAGTACTAAAAATATGTTTTCAAAATTAAGCACTATGAATGAATTTTATTACCTTAATAAAACATATATTTTTAAATTAGATGGTAACAGCGAACATAATAAATTTTCTCCAGTTAGCATGTATTTTAGAAAACATGAATGGAGTATAGATGAAATGTTCGAAATAATGAAAGAAATCGCCGAAACAAGTTTGCGATATTATATTTTTTAGGTCAAAAATGAAATCTCTAGTTAAAATTTGTGGTATCAAAACGCTAGATGAGGCGAGTGCGGTTTGCGCTTTGGATGTTGATTTTATCGGGCTGATATTTGCCAAAAGTAAAAGAAGGGTTGAGCTAAATTTAGCTAGGCAGATAGCGAAATTTGCTCACAGCAAGGGCAAAAAAGTGGTTGGTGTTTTTGCTTTGCAAAGTGATTGCGAGATAATGGAAATTTGCCAGTTTGCTGGTCTTGACGTGGCTCAGGTGCATGGAGCGATCAGTGAAAATTTAGGTGCAAATTTAAAAGATATGGGGCTTGAGATCTGGCAGGTTTTTAGCGTGAAAGATAGCTTGCCAGAGGTTGATTTTAAGCATTTTGACATTGCGCTTTTTGACTGCAAGGGCGAAAATGCTGGCGGAAACGGCACTAGCTTTGAATGGGAAATTTTAAAAGAGGTTAAATTTAAATTTGGCATGGCTGGGGGCATAGGCGAGCACAACATAAGAGAGGCGCTCAAATTTAGGCCATATCTAGTCGATATCAACTCAAAAGTCGAGGACGAAAACGGCATAAAAGATGCGCAAAAGATAGAGAGAATTTTAAAGATCATAGGTGAGGTAGAAGATGAATAGTAAGGCGTATTTTGGAAAATTTGGCGGGCAGTTCGTGCCTGAGACGGTGATGTTTGCCCTTGATGAGCTAGAAAATGCTTATGAGAGCATCGCAAAGACAAAAGAGTTTAAAGACGAGCTTAATGATCTTTTGAAAAACTATGTTGGCAGGCCTAGCCCGCTCTTTTTTGCAAAGCGCCTGAGCGAGTATTACGGACATGAAATTTACCTAAAAAGAGAGGATCTAAACCACACGGGCGCGCATAAGATAAATAACGCCCTAGCTCAAGCTCTGCTTGCTAAAAAGATGGGTAAAAAGAAAATTTTAGCTGAGACTGGAGCTGGCCAGCACGGCGTGGCAACAGCTACTGCAGCGGCACTTTTGGGCTTAGAGTGTGATGTCTATATGGGAGCTACAGACGTGGCTAGACAGCAGCTAAATGCCTTTCGTATGCAGCTTCTTGGCGCAAAAGTGGTGAGCGTAGAAGATGGCTTAAAAACGCTAAAAGAGGCGACTACAGCGGCAATACAAGCGTGGGTAAATGAGATAGAAAGCGCATTTTATGTCATCGGCTCAGCCGTTGGCCCGCACCCATATCCAAAGATCGTGCGTGACTTTCAAAGCGTGATTGGCACAGAGGCAAAAGCCCAGCTTGCAGACTACGGCAAAAAGGCCGACTACGTCATCGCCTGCGTTGGTGGTGGCAGTAATGCTATTGGCATTTTTAGTGCGTTTTTGGACGATAAGAGCGTAAATTTAGTAGGTATAGAAGCTGGCGGCCTTGGCATAGATACCCCTTATCACGCAGCTACGCTTAGCAAAGGCAAAACCGGCATCATCCACGGCATGAAAACGACCGTCTTGCAAGATGAGTACGGCATGATCTCGCCAGTTCATAGCATCTCAGCAGGTCTTGACTACCCAGGCATCGGCCCAGAGCACGCCCACCTAAACGACATCAAAAGGGTAAGATACGAAGCCGTGACCGACGATGAGTGCATAAATGCCTTGTATTTTCTAAGTAAGATGGAGGGCATCATCCCAGCCATCGAGAGCGCGCATGCGGTGGCGTATCTAGAGAAGCTTTGCCCAAAACTTGATAAAAAAAGCGTCATCGTCGTAAATATCTCAGGCAGGGGCGATAAGGACATAAACACAGTTATCGGCTACGAAAAAGGAAAAATTTATGGATAAGGTAAGAAACGCATTTAACGGCAAAAAGGCAAACATCGGCTACATCGTGGCTGGTTATCCAAGCTTAGAAAAAACTAAGGAATTTTTAGAAACTTTAGATGAGAGCACGCTTGATCTGCTTGAGATCGGCATCCCGTACTCTGACCCGCTGGCTGATGGCAAACTCATCGCGCAAGCTAGCTTTGAGACAGCTCAAAGTGGCGTAAATACCGACGTTGTCTTTGACATGCTTGAGGGCTGCAAGGCAAAAGTGACAAAGCCACTTGTTTTTCTAGTTTATTACAACATCATCTTTGCTTATGGCGTTGATAAATTTCTAAAAAGATCACGTGAAGCTGGAGTTAGCGGCTTTATCGTGCCAGATCTGCCTTGTGAGGAGTGCGAGGAGTTTGCTCTAAAATGCAAGGAGTTAAATTTATGCCTTGTGCCACTTATTAGCGTCACCTCTGGGGGTAGGGCGGATGAGATATTAAAATTTGGCTCAGGATTTATCTACGTGCTAGGTGCTATCGGCGTTAGCGGCTCAAAAAGAGCTGATGAAGATAGGATAAAAAATTTAGTCCTAGAGCTTAAGAAAAAGAGCGATCTACCAGTGGCTGTGGGCTTTGGCATCAAAAATAAAGATGATGTTAGCGAAGTGAAAAAATATGCTGACGCTGCGATCATAGGCACACAAATAGTCAAGCTTTGCGCCAAATTTAGCGCGAAAGAGCTAGTTAAAGAGGTCGATAAACTCTTTTGAAATGCTTAATAAATTTATAGCTAATTTAGTAAAGCCAAAGTATAATTAACGCGCATTTCAAGTCTTAAGGAAGAGATATGAGAAAAGTTATAGATGAAGCCACAAGCTATCTTTGCAAGGATACTTTGGGGCTCGATTTAGAGTTTGGCAAGAGCCTTGGTAAAGGATTTTACGGGGCTAGCATACCAGTTTATAAGGGTAAAAGCGAGTATCAGTTTTATCTATTTTTTAAAAAAGATACTTTGAAAATTTTTATGAATGCCTTTTTTGGTCACGAAGATGTCGATGGTGGCGATCTGGACGATCTTTGTAAAGAGATAGCCAATCAGATCATTGGCAAGGCTAAAAACCTGCTAAATGAAAAAGAGCCAAATGCTTATAAACTTGGAACGCCTGAGTTTTTGGGCGAGGTTGAGAATTTTGGCATAAAGCTAAAAGAGAAATTTATATATAAGATAAAAAATAGAACATTTCAAATAGGCTACAAGATACAATGAACGACGAAGGTGCGATAGAGACACTAGAACAGCTAGGGCTTTTTAAGAGCTATGACGAGCTTATGGATATAAGTGTTGATTTTATAGCTGAGCTAGGAACTACCACAGTTAGCATAAATGAGCTTTTGAAATTTGAAGCTGGCTCGGTCATAGACCTCGAAAAACCAGCTGGCGAGAGCGTGGAGCTATATATAAATAATAGAATTTTTGGAAAAGGCGAAGTAATGGTTTATGAGAAAAATTTAGCCATCAGGATAAATGAAATTTTGGACTCAAAGTCAGTTATTCAGTACTTCAAAAAAGAACTTTTATGAAATTTATACTATTTTTTGTGCTTTTTGCTACGCAGATCTTTGCCTCAAACTTGCTAACATACAACATCTATGAGCGCACCGACAGGGTCGACATCATGCTTAGCTTTGATGCGCCGTATGAGGGCAACATCTTTCAAAAGCGTGAAAAAGATACGACCTCTTTGATACTAAATTCTCTAAGCTACGATCAAAGCACAAGCAAGGATATAAACTCAAAGATCATTCAAGAGCTAGATATTGAGCCAAAGCAAAACTCTCTGGTCTTAAATTTACGCTCAAATGACGCCATCATCGTCAATGCTTCAAAGACAACAGATAGCTTCGGGCTTCGCATCCGCGTAACACTAAAAAACACAAAAACGCAAGTGCAAAATATGCCACAAGCTAGCGCAAAGATAGAAACTGCTAGCACGCCAAAGACAGAAAATGAACCTATGGTTAATATTGATTCGAGATACTTCATCGTCCTAAGTGTGCTCATCGCGCTTCTTATATTTTTATATGTTTTTAAAAGATATATCACTTCAAAAAGTAGTGATTTTAGCGGGTTCAAAACGCCACAAAATCAACCACAAAACGACACAAAGTCGATGAACTGGCTGCTTAAAAACCAAAATAGCGGCGTCAATATCATCTATGAAAAATATCTTGACCGCACAAACAAGCTAATGCTTCTAAGCTACGAAAATAGACGCTATTTAGTGATAGTTGGCAACTCAAACGTCATGCTTGATAGCTTTGGCGAGGAGAAGATCCAAAATGAGCAGGACTTTGCGGTATTTTTTGAAGAAAATAAGAAAAAACTTGGCTCATTTTTGCAAGAGCGCCAAAATAGCCTAAATAACTACAAAGATAAAATGAGCGGGGAATTTTAACTTCGCTTTGTTGTGATACTAAAATTTTTTAAACTCTTCTTGTAAATTTTAAAAACAGTTTCATGCTTTGACAAGCAGTTAATCGCTTGCGAAAAAAGTTCAAGCCCCTCCTTTTTTTGTCTCACTCTTGATAAATTTATATAGTGAGCAAAATTTTAAAATTCCATTCACTCCCAAGAATTGACTACTAAAATTTGACTT
Source organism: Campylobacter concisus (assembly GCF_902460675.1). Lineage (GTDB taxonomy): Bacteria > Campylobacterota > Campylobacteria > Campylobacterales > Campylobacteraceae > Campylobacter_A > Campylobacter_A concisus_AJ. The sequence continues at coordinate 649,615 of NZ_CABPUQ010000001.1, forward strand.
CGCTTATCGCTTAGCTCAAATTTTAGAGCCGAAATTACTTGTTCATGAAATTTTAAAATTTATCGTATTTTTTTAACCGCATGCAGTGCTTCAGCACTGACGCATGCACTTTGAACGTGCGAGGGGATTGGGGGATTTAAAAAGGGGGATAAGGGGACGGCTTCGTAATTCAAGTCCCCTTGTCTCCCTTTTGAATAAAAAGAAATTTACAAATTTAATAAAGCTTTTTGCAAATTTTAAAATTTCACTCACCCCTATGAATTGACTACTAAAATTTGACTTCGCTTACCGCTTAGCTCAAATTTTAGAGCCGAAATTACTTGTTCATGAAATTTTAAAATTTGTTTCACACTAAGAACATGGCACTTTGGCACTATTGCATACTTTGAACGTGTGCTGAAGGATAAAAAGAGTGGGGGGGGGACTTCGTATCTGACTTGCATTGCGAGCCTACAAAGTAAAATAGAAGCCTTTACCCCCCCCCTTTTTTTTTTATTTTTAGAAAATAAATTTATAAATTTGATCGCTAGCTTTTTGATTTACACAAACGAAATGGCAAAAATTTCAGGTTTTGCGATCTTTTTTATCTCTTCTTTTGCCATAGCAAATTCTTTTGCACCCTCTATTTTTAGTGTGTGGCCGCTAAACTCAAAGCTTAAATTTAGCTTCTCACAGGTTATATCAAGTGCCTTGGCTAGCGCAAGGATGAAACTTAGCCACCTTACACACTCAGCCTTTGGTAGTAAATTTTTATACTTTTCAAACTCATAAATATTTTTCTTGCCATTTGTGCCAACTACCGTGGCTATTAGTGCCTTCTGCTCGTGTGAGAAGCCGTAGTTTAGGGCATTTAGTATGATATAAGCCGAGTTTTTGTGATCGCCGTAAAAGCCTATCTCTTGACCGACGTTGTAAAGCTTTGCAGCAATTAGCAGCGTCTCAAGATAGCTCTCATTTAGCCCATGAAGCTTTTTAAGCGCCACAAAAATATCCTTTGCGTATCTTGCCACGGCTTTGTTGCAAGAGAGGATGAAGCGATCTTGTAGGCTTTTGACGCTTGGGTTAAAATTTTCTGGGAATTTAATGCTTGGACGCAAAAAGTCTTTTAAAAAGACGCCCTCTCTTACGCCAACGCCACTTGTGATGACGTTTTTGGCATTTAGCGCCTTGGCAAGGGCTAAAAATATATGTGCGCCCTCTCTAATGGTGTCGTATCTATCTTTTTTTATAGGGAATTTATTTAGTTCAAGCACGCTAACGTTTGCGATGCTCTCGATGTAGGCTTGCTCGTCGCTAAGCTTGTAGCAAAAGCCATGCAGCGATGAGAGCGGATATAAATTTTTGCTCATTATGGCCGATGAGATCGCTCTTAAAGAGCCGCCGATGGCTATTAAATTTGGACACTTAAATCGCTCATCTATCTGCGCCGTGATCTGCGATAGAAATTTTGGTAGTTTGTTTAAATTTTTCTTATCAAAAAATAGCTCTTTTAGCCTCACTGTGCCTATATCAAGTGAGAGGACATCGACTATCTTGCCGTTGCTTATCCTAGCAAGCTCGGTCGAGCCTCCGCCGATGTCGATAGTGACGCACTCGGCTAGATTATGAAGCAAATTTTTAGCCGCTATCGCTCCAAAAGTAGCCTCTTCTTTGCCGTCAATTACTTTTAAATTTATGCCAAGTTTTTTTCTTAAAAGAGAGATCAAAACGCCTGAGTTTGGAGCATCTCTAAGCGCTGAAGTGCCGACACATAGGACTTTGGAGCATTTGTAGCTTTTTATGATGTTGTCAAATTCGCCAAAAGCTTTGATCGCTTTTTGCATTGAAGTTTCTGAAATTTCGTTGTTTGAGCCGTATCCACCTTCACCTAGTCGCACTTTGGTTTTGTATTCAGCTAGTATAAAAAATGCTAAGCGTGACGTGCGCTCAAATATCGCCATACGCATAGAATTTGAGCCAAGATCGATCACTGCGGTTCTCTTTGCCATTTTTTATCCTTTTAAATTTAAAACGAGGCTTGCAACTGCTCCGTTTGTGTTCTCTCTATTTTTGATAGATATCTCAGCTCCAAGTGCCTGTGCTGCGCCTTTTGCTAGAAATAGTCCAAGTCCAGCACCACCTTTGTTGCCGTATCTTTTAAATGGAGCAAACAAGTCCTTGCTCTCGTCTATGCCCACGCCTTCGTCGGCAACCTCGATGATAAATTTGCTCTTTTCAACCCTTGAGCTAATCGTAATCGTGCTATTTTTTGGAGAAAATTTGATAGCATTTTGGACGAAATTTTGCACGATGTGAGTTAGTAGGCTAGTTTGGATATTTAGGTTAAAAATTTCAGGTTTTAGATCGAGTGCGAGATTTTTTTCTTTACCTTTTGCGAGCACCTCGTAGTTTTTGCCTAGTTTTTTCAAAAATGCGATCACGTCGGTATTTACTGGCTCTTCAAACTGCGCACCCTCTTGACGACCGATCTCAAGGACTGAGCCTATCATAGCGTTCATGCCGTTGATCGCTTCGTTGTTTGATTTTAGCGCTTCTATATATTTTTCGCTCTCGCGTGGTTTTAAAAGCGTAACTTCGTTTTTGGTTTTCATGACGGCAAGTGGAGTTTTTAGCTCGTGTGCAACACCTACAAAAAGCTCTTTTTGGTATAAGACAAAAGTTTGTATGCGAGCAATTAGCCTATTTATGCTATTACCAAGTGGCAAAAACTCATCTGGCAAGCTTTTGATATCAATCTCTTTTAGAAATTTCTCATCTAAATTTGTAAGCTTGTGACTTAAAATTTTTATAGGTATTAAAAGCATTCTTGATAAAAATAGTGCATAAAATAGCACCAAAAGTATCGCTGTGACATTTACGATTATAATATCTATAAAAATTTCTTCGACTATCTGGCTTTGAAGCGTCGTCTCTTTTTCTAGGACTAAGTAGCTGCTGTCATCTAGCCTTGTTGTTAGAGTGGTTATGCTCTTATCTTTTATTTTTTGCATCACAAGGTAGGGCTTTTCGCCTTTAAGCTCGCCCGCTTTTACGGTGGCTAAAGTTTTGTTTGGGATTTCTATAGTAAAAGTTTTTAGATTGTTAGGATTGAAATTTTGTGGATTGTTTTTGTAATCTGCTGCTTGCTGATTTAGTTCATTAACTACGCTTTGAAAAACGGTGACTCTTATGTAGTGATAGAGCATCACCGAAACAACGGCAATTAGCATCATCGCACCAGATGCTAATTGCAGTATAAATCTATTTCTTAAGCTTTTTTGGGAAAGCAAAATCTATATCCGCGTCTTCTAACAGTTTCTATTGTCGAAATATTTAGCGGTTTGTCCATTTTTTGGCGGATTTGGTTGATGGCAACCTCGATAACGTTTGGAGTTACGAGCTCTGGCTCTTCCCAGATAGCGTCAAGTAGTTGCTCTTTAGATACGATCTGATCCGAGTGTCTTGCAAGGTGAGTAAGCACCTCAAATGGCTTACCTTTTAGCTCGATGTCGCGGCCAAGATATGTGATCTTCTCTTCGTCAGGGTTGATGATAAGCTCGTCTATCTTGATGATATTTGTGCCACCAAAGCGTAGTCTAGCCTCTAGTCTAGCTACTAAAATGTCAAAATCAAATGGTTTTTTGATGTAGTCATCAGCGCCAGCTCTAAGCGCTTTTATCTCGCTCTCTTTGTCGTCTTTTGCAGAAAGAACTACAACTGAAGTGCGTGGAGATTTATGTTTTATGATGTTTATAAGATCAACGCCGTCACCATCTTGAAGCATCCAGTCAGTTAAAACTAAGTCGTAGTTTCTGATGCCGATGTAATACTCAGCGTCTTTGAAATTTTCAGAGATATCTGTCTGATAGCCAAACTCTTGCAACCCCTCAGCAATCGTCTTATTTAGCGTTACTTCGTCTTCTACTATTAAAATACGCATTTCTTTTCCTTAAACTAAAATTTATGGTCGATTGTATCATAAATTAAGAAATATTTCAAGATACTTTAATAAATTTTTAAAAAACAGTGCTGATTTTTGCACCGACAATTGCATTTGGTAAAATCTCGGTTTTTAAAATCTCCATATCTAAGCTAGTAAGCGAGCCAAACCTCTCTTTTAGCGCTTTGCAGGTTGCTTCTAGCGACTCTTCTACGCTTTGAAATTTCATCTCGTTGTAAAATTCTTTTATAAAATCCGCCACCAAAACATAATCAATCAAGCTAGTTGAGCGAAATTCTAAGCTTACTTTTACCTCTTGCTTTGCAACTCGCTCAAAGTCAAACATCCCGATAACGGTTTGAAATTTATAATCCTTAATGATCGTTGTTATTTCACTTTTCATACGACTTTTTGCTCCTTGCCTGAAAGCAGGCGAACGATATTTGGTATGTGTTTATAAACTACCAAAAATGCGATGATAAGGATCGGCGCGTGAGTGTAAATTTCATCAAGCTCTGGGTGGATGATAAAGCTTGATGCGATGAGAGCTATCAGCGCGCATAGCGAGGCTAGAGAGCTTATCTTTAAAAATTTACCGACCAAAAACCAAACGACAAGAGCGATTATTATCTCAACTGGCAAGAAAAATGCGAGCACGCCAGCCCCAGTTGCCACGCCTTTGCCACCTTGAAAGCCTAAAAATATAGAAAAACAATGCCCCGCAACGCTTAAAACTGCCATCGTCCAAAGCACGCTTTGGCTAGCTCCAAGCAAAGAGGCTATGATGAGTGGCAAAACGCCCTTTAACACGTCACAAACTACGGTTAAAATGGCTAGTTTTTTGGCGAGTTTTGGGTTAGTTTGCTTTAAAACCCTTAAAACATTCGTCGCGCCTATGCTTTTGCTGCCCTCTTTTTTTATATCAACATGTCCGAAAATTTTTGCTAGTATGAGCCCAGATGGGATGCTGCCAAGCAGGTAGCTAATGGCATAAAGTATTAAATTTTGCATATTTTACCTTTTAAATTTAAAGAGAAATGATATTAAAAAAATTCTAATTTTTTTATAAATCATCTCCACAAAAGCACGACTTTTTCGTCGTAGATATCGCTTTTCTTTGGCGAAATTTGCGTTTCATTTATCGTGATGTTTTTAATATCATTTGCCTCTTTTAGTGCATCGCACTCTTGTGCAAATTTCTCTTCAAGCTCGCTTATGGCCAAATTTATATCATTTACGCTTTGCTCGCTAAGCTTGACGTCGCTTCGCTCTTTTAAGACCTTGTTTGCGCTTCTAGCACTTGATGCGATCTTGCCGGCATTTTGGCGAGATAAGAGTTTGTTGCCAAATATCGCTCCAAATATACTTGCCCCTATGCTTATAGCTGCGTCAAGGCCGCTTGCTGTCATATCTTTTTGCTCTTTATCAAGCTTTGCAAGGGCTTTGTTTAGCTTATCTTGCAAGCTCTTTTGCTCTTTTTCAAATTTAGCCGTGAGCTTTGCGGTTTGCTCCTCTAAAATTTCATTGCACTTATCTTGAAGCCTTATGAAAAACTCCTCTTTTGACTCGTTTTCTTTTGAGTAAATTCCCATCGCCTCAAAGGTGTTAAATTTGAAATTTCTATATAAAAACTCTTTAAAATCTTTTTCTAAAGCGTCAAAATTTTTAGCGCTAGTTATGAAATTTGGCACAGCAGCAAAGCTTGCACCGCTTGGCTCATTTTCGCTTGCATCAACGCGCATGCCTTCGCTAGCCTCACTCCAGTTTGGCTCTTTGTCGTTTTCGCTAAGCTCATAAAGGTAGCTCACTTCGCAAATGCTATCAATGCTCTTTTTGGCATCATAAATTCTAACCTTTGCGCTTGCTAGTAAATTTGGTGTGAGGCTTTTTGAGCTGGTATAGAGCTGCATGATCGCACTTGAGATGATAGGTTTTGCGCTAAATTTCATCTCGCTTTTATCTACACTTTGGCTTCTTAAATTTTCTTTTTTATCTTTCATCAAATTTGAAATTTGCTCGCGGCTTAGCGGGCCTTTTAGATAGCTAAGTGCCCAGCGCGTGGAGATGACGTTTAGGCCGTCCTCGTTTATATTTTTGAGTAAGAAATTTCTTTTGGCTAAATTTGATATGAGATTTTCAAGTGAGGCTTTATCTAAGCTTGAGCCTGCGATGCCGCTTAGGCCGTCGATCACGCGGGCCTTATCTTGCGCTGTCTGGAGGCGACCGATGAACCAAGTGCCGATGTTGCTAAGGCCCTTGTAGTCAAGATCGACCGGGTTTTGCGTGCTTAAAACACAGCCAAGACCAAATGCACGGGCCTGTTTTAAGAGCGTGAGCATAGGCGTTTTTGACGGAGGATTTGCGTTTGGCGGAAAAAAGCCAAAAATTTCATCCATATATAGGATCGCTCTAAGTGAGCTAGTGCCCTCTGTGCCACGCATCCACGCGATGATCTCGTTTAGTAAAAGGGTGACAAAAAACATCCTCTCAGCGTCATTTAGGTGTGAGATCGTAAAGATGTTGCACTTTGCTTTGCCGTTTTCGTCAAAAAGCATCTTTGAAATTTCAAGTCTAACGCCCTGCGTCCAGCCCTTAAAGCTTGGACTTGCGATGAGTGCGTTTATCTTCATGGCAAGCTTTAGGCGCTCACTGCTTGGATAGAAGGTATCCACGTCAAAAACGCCTATCTTTTTAAACGGCGGATTTGCTATGAAATTTATGAGCTCTTCGATGCTGACGTCTTTTTGCTCTTTAAATTTGCTCTCAAATATAGTGGATATTAGCAGCTGTTCTTTTGAGCTCATATCCTCAGAACTCATGCCAATAAGCGATAACACCGAGGCTGCTAGCGAATTTATATAGTTGCTAAAAATTTCCTCGTCACTAATATTAGGACAAGCAAAGTCGCTAAGTAGCGCCACGCCTATGCCAGATGAGCTTTTTGGTGTGTAGATGTTAAAGCTAGCGCTATCTTTTAAAATTTTTACTCGCTCAAGGTCTTGAAAGCTCGACTCTATGCCGTTTTTCCACTGCTCAGCCTGAGCGGCGGCAAATTCCTCTACGCTTTGACCTTTATTTGCAGCCTCTGCTTCATCGACGTATGGCAAAAAATCCTCCGCTCTCATCTGCGGAAAGGTGAGGGCTAAATTTGTGATATCGCCCTTTGGATCGATGATGATAGAGGGGATGTTATCTATGCAGGCCTCTTCTAAAAGCGTGATACCAAGGCCTGTTTTACCGCTACCAGTCATGCCAATAATAGCTGCATGGGTGGTTAGGTCCTTGTTTTTATAAAAAAATGGCTCTTTATCTTTTAGTCCGATGTAAAAAAGTTTTAAATTCTCTTGTATGGTTTTCACTAATTGCCTTATTCGTATAAATTTATGCGTGAGCGAAGCTCGTCAAGCGTCTCTTTGACGCGCTTTTGCGTGAAGTCTTTTATCGTTTTGTCATCATCAACTAGCTGCATGCAGTATCTGATGTAGCCCTTGTATGCTAGCTCGGTGACAAGTTTTAGCTTTAAGGAGACGTTTTTTACTTCATCTGGTGAGAGCAAGATGTCAAAATTTGCCTCTAACTCCTCGCCATCTTTAAAATTTGTAGCTTGTGAGCTCAATATACTTATGCCGCCCTCTGAGATGTCGTAAAGGCTGCCAACAAGCTCGCCTTGCTCTCCTTTTAGAGAAATTTTGGTAAAGCGGTTTGGTAAGACGCGCTGGAATTTTCTCTTGTTTGCATGCATGGTCGCTGTGCGTGAGAAATTTGAAAGAGTGACGCTTTTATCGGCAATATTGTAGTCGATGATGTCGGCGCGAAGTTGCTTTGAGAAGAAGCTATTTGGTAGGATGAAGCCCTTGCCATCTTGCTTCATGGCTAAAATTTGCATCATATCTACGCGAAAAACGACGCTATCTTCTTTAACCTCTAAAATTTCGGCTTCGTATTTTATATTTAGTCCGTCGTATAAATTTAAAAACTCAGGGCGGACCTTGGCGTTTTTCATGCGTGTAAATGTGTTGATCGGATCTTCGTAGAAAAATGAGCCAGTATCGATCATCTCTTTTACTGTGGTCTCTTGATGATTTTCGGCGTTATATAAAATTTCTTTCAACCTTGAGACGGCATTTACAAAATAGCCAACATATACTGCGTCGTCGCAGGCGTGACTAAAATTTAGTGTCAAATTTAAGAGCAAGAAATTTATCAGCTCGTCTTTTGCGTTTAGTTTTGGTATTAGGCTGTTTAAGTCGTCGCGAATTTGTGTGGCATTTGGTTTTTGGATGAGTAGCGCGTCAAAGATACTCTCAAGGCAAATTTTCATCTGCTCGTGCGGCACCACAAGGGTTAATTGTCTGCAAAATTTGATGCCCTCATCTATAAATTTAGCTCTTAAACCAAGTATGCAATCCTCGCAATTTTCGACAAGTTCTTGCCTGCCCTTAAACTCCATGGGGTCTCCAAAAAAGGTTATTTATTAAAACATTGCTATCATATATAAAGTTATATTAAAAAAATATTTAAATTTGTGTAGAGAGAGAATTTCTAGGCAAAGCTGCCTAGAAATTTGAATAATTATAGTTTGCTTTCGTTGTGTGAAAGGTAGTCAGCAACACCTTCAGTGCTTGGTTTCATACCAGAATCACCTTTGTGCCAGCCAGCTGGGCAAACTTCGCCGTGCTCATTTGTAAATAACATAGTATCTACCATTCTGATCATCTCGTCGATGTTTCTGCCAAGTGGTAGGTCGTTTATAACTGCGTGGCGAACTGTGCCATCTTTGTCAAGTAGGAATGATCCGCGAAGTGCTACGCCAGCGTCTTCTAGAAGTACGTCAAAGCCACGAGCGATTGATTTTGTCATGTCAGCTACGATTGGGAAGCGAACTTTGCCGATACCACCTTTATTTACTGGAGTCTCTTTCCATGCAAAGTGTGAGAACTGGTTGTCGCAAGAAACTGCGATAACTTCGATACCGCGTGACTTGAACTCGTCGTATCTTTTATCAAACGCGATGATCTCGCTTGGGCAAACAAATGTAAAGTCCATTGGGTAGAAGAACACAACAGCGCCCTTTTCGCCGATGTTTTTGTAAAGGTTGAAATCATTTACAATTTGATTGTTTCCTAAAACTGCTGCAGCTGTAAAGTCAGGTGCTTTTTTTGTTACTAACATTTTTTCTCCTTAATAATAAATTTTATTGATTGCGAAATTATATCCATAAAAATTTAAATTCTAATTAAATAGATCTGAAAATTTAAAACATTGTAATTTTAATATGCATTTGAAAATGAATGGAAATTTTTTTAAAATTTATAGAGGGTGTTGTAGAAATTTTATTAAATTTAGAGTTTTGGGTGCAAAAGCGGTTAATTACAGATCGCTAAAATTTTTTCCGCCAAATTTTAGTATCGCTGAACCCCAAGTAAAGCCACCACCAAATGCATCAAGAAGTAAAACTGAACCATTTTTAATGCGTCCATCCTCGTAAGCATCATTTATCGCCATCGGGATCGAAGCAGAGCTTGTGTTGCCGTATTTTGCAACCGTCAAAACGCACTGCTCGTCGGTGAAATTTAACCTATTTTTTACAGCGTCTATTATCCTGATATTTGCTTGATGAGGTATAAAAAAGTCGATATCTTCGCTTTGCATTTTGTTTGCGTGTAAAATTTCTATCACGCTTTTGCTAAGCGTTTGAACCGCTATCTTAAAGACCTCATTTCCACTCATGTGGATGAAATTTAGCCTATTTTTTAGCGTCTCATCGCTAGCTGGAAATGCACTACCACATCCCGGAGTTATCAAAAGCTCAGCCTGTCTGCCATCACTTGCGGTGTGAATGTCGATGATCTCGTTTTCTTCGCTAGCACTTATCACAGCAGCGCCAGCTCCGTCGCCAAAAAGTATGCATGTGCTTCTATCTGTGTAGTCGATTATCGAGCTTAGTTTTTCAGCTCCTATGATCAAGACATTTTTCTTAACGCCACTTACGATAAGAGAATTTGCAAGCTCTAAAAGATAGATAAATCCCGTGCAAGCTGCACTTATATCAAAAGCTGTAATGCCAAAATTTAATCCTAAATTTGAAGCTATCTTGCATGCAGTTGAAGGCATGCAAAGATGATCTGGAGATATTGTAGCGCAGATTACCGCATCGATTTGTGATTTTTCAAGCCCTGAGCGTTTTATAGCTAGCTCAGCAGCTTTTGTGCCAAGATCGCTTGTTATCTCAGTCGTTGCGATATGTCTTTGCTCTATACCGGTTCGCTTCACTATCCACTCATCGCTCGTATCAACCATTTTTTCAAAATCAAAATTTGTTAAAATTTTTTCTGGGACATATGACGCAATGGAGATCAATGAAGCTTTTGGCATATTTTACCTTGCAAAGTGTGAAAGTTCTTCTTCTATAACTTTATTTATATTCGAGTTAGCAAATTTAATTGCTTGAAAGATTGCATTTTTTATAGCTTTTGAGTTGCTTTTGCCGTGGCTTATGATGACGCAGCCATTTACGCCAAGAAGCGGAGCACCGCCATACTCATCGTAGCTAACCTGTTTTTTTAGGGTTTTAAAGACTTTTCTCATGAGCACTGATCCAGCCATAGCAAGAGGTGATTTTTTAACTTGTTTTTTGATGATCTTGCCTATGGCGTCAGCGACACCTTCACTCGTTTTTAATAGGATATTTCCCATAAAACCGTCGCAAACCATGACATCAATGCTGCCATCAAAAATTTGATTGCCCTCTGCATTACCAACGAAGCTATCAAGCCTAGAAACTAGTTTAAAGGCCTCTTTGCTGACTTCATTGCCTTTGCTCTCTTCTTCGCCGTTTGACAAAAGACCCACTTTTGGCTCTTTTCTGCCTAAAATTTCTTTTGCATAGGCTTCGCCCATTATGGCAAATTGAAACAAGTGTTCGCTTCTGCAATCAACATTTGCACCAACGTCCAAAACCAAAGTAGCTGTCTCTTTTGAATTAGGCATAAGCGTAGCGATTGCTGGACGAGATACATTTTTTAATCTACCAACTCTTAACGTAGCTAAACTCATAGTAGCACCGCTGTGACCAGCAGAAACGACAGCATCGACTTCTTTTTCTTTTAAAAGCTCAACAGCTTTGTAGATCGTGCTATCTTTTCTTTTTAGTGCGTCTGTGGCTCCGTCTGACATCGAGATGACTTCCGTAGCTTCTATAAATTCTATATTTTTTAAATAGGGTTGTGGGATGAGTGGTTTTATGGCATTGCTATCGCCAACTAATACAGCTTTAAATTCTGCCTCTTTCAGTGCTTCGATAACGCCAGATATTATAGGCTCTGCACCAAAATCACCACCCATAGCATCAATAGCAATGCGAATCATATTTTAGTATTCACCTGTTGTTTTGTTTATGCGGTGAGGCATTTTCCAAGAACCATCTTTGTCTTTTACAGGCACTGGAAGTGTAACTTTGTAATGTGTTCTACGTTTTGCTGCACGAGAATGACTCACTCTACGCTTTGGTACTGCCATTTTACTCTCCTTTATAAATTTTTACATTTTTCACAATAAAAATAATCGCTCTTAAAAGCTTCTATTTCACTTTCAAAAACTTCTTTTAAATCAATATTGCCATCAAAAAATTCAACCGTATCGCTAAGCTCGTTTTCTCTGTCTTTATAGACACCATCGCTTAAATTTAGCTCTACGTCTTGATCGATAGGCAACATAAATTCATCACCGCATCGATCGCAAATATATTTTATCTCGCCCTTTATGGTGCCTTGACATTTTACCAAAAAAGGGTCTTTTCTTTTTAAAATTCCACTAAAAACTAGATCATTGTTTCTTACTAGCTCAAAGTTTATCTCTTTGTTTGCTATTTTAGAAAACGGAATAATCAAATTTTAGTCCAAAATTAGCAAATTTCTCTTGAAGCAAAGAAGAAATTTATCTCATTTACAGCGTTTTCTAGGCTGTCGCTTCCGTGAACTGCATTTGCGTCAATGCTATCAGCAAAATCAGCTCTGATAGTGCCAGGAGCTGCTTCTTTTGGGTTAGTTGCACCCATTAGCTCGCGGTTTTTAGCAACTGCATTTTCGCCCTCTAAAACCATAACTACAACTGGTCCGCTTACCATAAATTCAACTAGATCGTTGAAGAAAGGTCTATCTTTATGAACTGCATAAAATGCTTTTGCATCGCATTTGCTAAGTTTGATTTTCTTTGCAGCTGCGATTCTTAAGCCGTTGCTTTCAAATCTATCTATAATCTTTCCAACAACATTTTTCTTAACAGCGTCAGGCTTAATAATAGAAAGTGTTCTTTGCATAAATTTTCCTTAAAATTTAGGTTATTTAAATGAAGTTGGCAATTATATCAAATAAAGCTTAAAAATAAAATAGGCTCAAATTTGAGCCTAAATTTTGTAAATTTATTGGATAACTGGAGTGCTGCCAGTGCGAGCGTCAGCACCGATTTGATCACGTGAAGGTTGTCCTGCTACTACAGCATCCCAAACGATGCAGCCATCAGTTGGACAGGCAGATGCACAGGCTGGCTCATCGTTGTAGCCTACGCACTCAACGCATTTGTTTGAATAAACATAGTATGTATCTGCTCCAGTTGGGTTGTCGCTATCATCTACAATAGCTGAAACTGGGCACTCATCGATGCATGAACCACAGCTTATGCATATATCGGTTATTTTTACAGACATTTTTTCTCCTTAAATAAAATTTTGGCGTAGAATATCAAAAAAAACTGAAAATGATATAAATATACTCTTAAATTTTCATAGCACACTCAATTTCTCTAAACTACTTTATAAAGTTTTTATAACTTTTAGACTAAATTTACAGATTAAAATTTTAAAAAGGTCGTATAAATTTAATGAATGATACTATAAAAATAACTGGTGCAAGAGAGCACAATCTTAAAAATTTAAACCTTGAAATTCCTAAAAATAAATTAGTAGTTTTTACCGGTCTTAGCGGTAGTGGTAAAAGCACGCTAGCCTTTGACACGCTCTATGCCGAAGGGCAGCGCAGATACATGGAGAGCCTTAGTAGCTACGCTAGGCAGTTTTTAGACCGCGTGGGTAAGCCTGATGTTGATAAGATCGAGGGCCTAACGCCTGCTATCGCGATCGATCAAAAGACAACTTCAAAAAACCCTCGCTCAACGGTTGGCACGATCACTGAAATTTATGATTATCTAAGGCTTTTATACGCAAGGGTTGGCGTGCAGCACTGCCATAAATGCGGCAAACCTATCTCAAAAATGAGTGCAAGTGATATCATAAATGAAATTTCAAAGCTCCCACTTGGCGCAAAAGTGATCATCTATGCACCGCTAGTGCGTGAGAAAAAGGGCACATGGGCGGATCTGATCGAAAATTTACGTCAAAAAGGCTTTGTAAGGGCGCAGATAGATGGCGTGGTGGTGAGGCTTGATGAGGAGATCGAGCTTGCAAAAACGAAAAAACATACGATAAAGGTCATCGTTGATAGGATCGCCATCGATGAGCAAAATCACGAGCGCCTTGCAAGTGACGTCGAAAAGGCGCTAAATGAGAGCTTTGGCGAGGTCGAGATAGAGATCGCAAACGCTGACGAGCTTGGCTTAAAAGAGAGTTTTATACATTATAGCGAGCATATGGCTTGTTTTGACTGCAAAATTTCATTTACGCCGCTTGAGCCGCTAAGCTTTAGCTTTAACTCGCCAAAGGGCGCTTGCGAGCACTGCGACGGACTTGGTATAAGATATAGCCTAGATATGAGCAAGATCATCGACGAGGAAAAGTTGATAGAAAACGGTGCTATCAAGCTACTTTACGGCTACAATATGAGCTATTACTATAAATTTTTGCTTGCCTTTTGTGAGCAAAACGGCATCGATATCAAAAAGCCATATTATGAGCTTAGCGAAGATGAAAAAAGGCTCGTTTTATATGGCAACGTCAAGGATGTTGAGTTCTTTTGGAAGCGAAATAAACTGCTTAGAAAATTTGACGGAGTAGTTAAAATTTCACACGGGCTCTTGAAGGATTATAAGGACTTTGACGAGTATATGAGCGAGAAAATTTGTGACGCTTGTAATGGCCACAGACTAAAGCCTCAAAGCTTAGCGGTCAAGGTCGCTGGCCTTGGACTTGGTGAAATTTTAGATATGAGCATAGAAAACTGCACCGCTTTTTTCTCAAATGAGAAAAATTTTGCCTATCTTAGCGACTACGACAAGGCGATCGCGAAGCCTATCTTAAAAGAGATCAACGAAAGGCTTTTCTTTTTGTATGACGTGGGACTTGGCTACTTGTCGCTTGGGCGTGATGCTAGGACGATCAGCGGTGGCGAGGCGCAGCGTATAAGGATCGCAAGCCAGATAGGAAGTGGGCTAAGTGGCGTCATGTACGTGCTTGATGAGCCAAGTATCGGCCTTCACGAGCGAGATACGTTAAAACTCATAAAAACACTTAGAAATTTGCAAGCCAAAGGCAACTCCGTGATCGTCGTCGAGCATGATAAAAAGACGATAGAGGAGGCTGACTATATCGTAGATATCGGCCCTGGAGCTGGTAAATTTGGTGGTAGCGTGGTCTTTGCAGGCACGGCAAAAGAGCTTTTAAGCTCAGACACTCAGACTGCACAATACATAAATGGTAAGAAAAGGATCGACTATCAAAAAAATAGAAAAGCTGAGAAGTGGCTTGAAATTTCAAATGTAAATATCAACAACATCTCAAATTTAACCGCTAAATTTCCACTTAGAAATTTAGTTGGCATCACTGGTGTCTCAGGATCTGGCAAGAGCTCGCTAGTGCTTCAGACCTTGCTCCCAGAGGCGCAGGAGCAGCTAAATAGAGCTAAAAAAGTGAAAAAGATAGCTGGGGTAAATTTAAACGGACTTGAGAATTTGGACAAGGTGATCTATCTTGATCAAAGCCCGATAGGCCGCACACCACGCTCAAATCCAGCGACATACACTGGTGTGATGGATGAGATAAGAAATTTGTTTGCGCAGACTAAAGAGGCCAAGCTTAGAGGCTATAAAATAGGGCGCTTTAGCTTTAACGTCAAGGGTGGGCGCTGCGAGAAGTGCCAAGGTGAGGGAGAGATTACGATCGAGATGCACTTTTTGCCTGATATCAACGTGGTTTGTGACGTTTGTAATGGCGCTAGATATAACGCTCAGACCTTGGAAATTTTATACAAAGGCAAAAATATCGCCGAGGTGCTGAATATGAGCATAGATGAGGCGGTTGAGTTCTTTAAGGCTGTGCCAAAGATCGCTTCAAAGCTCACCACACTGCAAGACGTGGGGCTTGGCTACATCACGCTTGGACAAAACGCAGTCACACTTAGTGGTGGCGAGGCGCAGCGCGTGAAGCTAGCAAAAGAGCTTAGTAGAAGCGACACTGGAAATACGCTTTACATCCTTGATGAACCAACGACGGGACTTCATTTTGCTGACGTCGATCGGTTGGTAAAAGTGCTAAATCACCTAGTCGATCTTGGAAATTCAGTCTTTGTGATCGAGCATAATATGGATGTCATCAAAAACTGCGACTATATCGTAGATATGGGGCCAGAAGGCGGCGCAAAAGGCGGTAAAGTAATAGCGTGCGGCAGTGTCAAAGATGTAGCTAAAAACTACAAAAAAACTGGCAGCTACACAGGGGAATTTCTAGCGCAAGAGCTTGAAGAGATGAAGAAAAAATAAGACCAGCTTTTATGCTAATATTATGAAAAAATTAAGGGATAAATTTTGAAAATATTGCTTTATAACGTGACAACTGCACTAAAAATTGGCGGTGTTGAGACATTTTACTACTCAGTAGCAAAGGAGCTTATCAAAGAACACGAGGTGACCATTTGTACTGGCAGAGGTAAATTTATACCAGCATTTTTAAAAGACAGTAGCATTGATCTAAAGATGTTTGGTTTTTGCCCTAGAGAAAAGGTCGTAAAAATAGGCAATAGATTTAGAAAATTTATTGAAAGAGTTAGTTTTTATTTTAATGCCAGAAAATTTTTAGAGTCTGAGAAATTCGATATTTTAGTTGTACATAAGCCATTTGATTTTTTTGTTGCATGGGCTTTAAAGAGGCGTGATAAGAATTTAAAAGCAGTATTTGTAAGCGGTGGCGAGGATTTTTACTTTTTTGATAAATTTTTTATCAAATTTATAGATAAGATCATTAGCGTTAGCGACGCAAATGCAGAGATTTTAAGAGAAAGATATGGCAGAGAGGTTAAAGTCGTTTATAATGGCGTAGATAAAGAGAAGTTTTATCCAGATGCATCACTAAAAGAGAAGACAAGAGAGAAATTTGGTGTAAAAAGTGATGAAATTTTAATAGGAAGCGTAGGTAGAGTAGTTGGATGGAAAGGCTTTGGCATGATGGTAAAAAATATAGACAAGATCAAAAACGCCAAATTTATGCTAGTTGGTGATGGAGAAAATTTACAAAGCCTAAAAGAGCTAGCTGCTAAGCTTAACTTGGAGCAAAAGGTTATTTTTGTTGGTGCTATCGGACATGATGAGCTAAATGAGTACTATAACGCTTGCGATGTCTACTTGCAACCAAGCATAGGCCATGAAGCTTTTGGTATAACCGTCATTGAGGCATTAGCCGCTAACAAGCCTTGCGTAGTTAGCTTAAACGGTGGCATGAAAGAGATCATAAAAGATGGAGTAAATGGGTATAAATTTAAAATTTCTGATGAAAGTGACATGATAGAAAAGATAAATTTAACGCTAGAAAATATAGAAAATTTAAGACCAAGAGAGAGTATAAAAGGCATGTATGAGTGGTCAAAATTTGCACAGGAGCTAGTTGAGGTATGAAAAAGGTAGCATATATTAGTAACTTTTACGCTATACCCCCACTAAAGGGTGCCGCTGTTCAGACCTGGACAAATGAAGTAGCAAAGAGACTTTGGTTCTGTGAGCCACACACTATTTGCATAGATGATGAATTTTTACCATTAAAAGAATATAGAGATGGTGTTTATCACCACAGAATTCGTCTTTCAAAAATTTATAAAAGAATTTTTCAAAAGATATTAGGCTGGGACGTCTATTCTTATAATGACAGAGTTTTTAATGAGGTAAAAAAATAAATCCTGATATTGTGCATTTTCAAAACTATCATAATGGTATAGAGAGCTTAGCAAGAAAGATAAAAACTTGGAATAAAGATATAAAAGTGATCCTTCACCTGCATAATTTTTATGATTTTAAAAATAAAAATTTTGATAAGCTTGATGCTGCCTATAAAAGCTACTATCCATTTGTAGTAAATGGCAAAAATTTCTTAGATGCAGCCTATGAGGTCGCTACAAGATATGG
>NZ_CABPUQ010000001.1:666918-698681 GCF_902460675.1 Campylobacter concisus
ATGGCGTAGATGTAGATAAATTTAAAAAAATCAATTTTAAAAAAGATGAAAAAATTATTATTGGTTTTGTAGGAAGAATAGTTAGTCAAAAAAATGTTGAATATATGATTGAGTTAGCAAGAGAATTCAAAAATTTACCTGAGTACAATTTTAAAATAATAGGTGAAATAATTAAAAGAAAAGATAATTATGAATACTATAAAAGTCTTGTTAAAAAGATAAAAGAATACAATCTAAACAATATAGAATTTCTTGATAATATCTCACCGGATAAAGTTCACGCCGCATATAATGACTTTGATTTTACAATCATCCCTTTAAATGATAAAGAGTCGTTTTGCATGGTTGGCATAGAGGCCATGAGCTGTGAGAGTTTTGTTATAGCAAGAGCCAGTGAAGGTAGTAAAGAATACATGGTTGATAATGAAAACTGCAAACTTTTTGATTTTGATAATTTTGCTAAAAAGGTAAAAGAATATATATTAAACTTAAAATATCCAGAAAGACACAGAATAATCTCAAATGCTAGAAAAATGTGTGAGGAAAATTTTTCTTGGGATAAGATCGCCGAGGATATACAAAAATTTTATAAAGAGGTGTTGAGTGATACTTCAAAATAAATCAAATTTGATAACATTTTTAAAAAGTTCAATTCTACTTTTGTTATCTCTTTTTTTGATAGGTCAATATAACGAACACATAACTGCTATTAAAAATTTAGCCATATATTTAGCTCTATTTTTAACATTGATTCTTTTTGCAGTCGATACTAAAAATGTTGTACAAAATATAAAGAACAATGCAAAGAACAATAAAGCTATTTTGTTGCTATTTTTGCTTTTAAATTTATATGTTTTTGGCATATCATTTTTTCCTTATGATGCTACGCAAAATGCAGCACTTTCAGCGCTTAATGAATTTAAAAGAGCGTTTATATTTATTTTTATCGTTCTTCTTTGGCATGATGGTAGCTATAAAAACTCAAAATGGTTATTTTTTGCTATGGTTGCAGCACTTAGTATAGATAATATACATTTTTTTATAAAAGGGATAGAAGATGGCACTCTTTTAAATTTAAAAAATGAAAAAGACCAATGGACGCAACCTATAGATAGATTTTATGCAGGCTTTTTTGATAGTTTATTTATTTTTTCTTTGGTCTCAATATTTTTTATCAAAAATAAATTTTATAAATTTTTTATCATAGTTTTTAACATTATTGTTAGTTTAATTTTTATTTTGCTTACAGGAGCTAGGGGCTCATGGCTTGCGCTTGCTCTAAGTTTGATGGTTCTGTTAGCTCTAACTTTTAAAAATGAAAAAATTAATCTTATAAATAAAAAATCCATGATATTTTGCCTATTTTTACTTGCCGCCTCTGTTTGCGTCTACTATAACTCTACGCTTTTACAATTAAAATTTGCGCAAGGATTTTATACTTCTGGTAGAGGAGATATTTTAACAAAGAGGTTGCCGCTTCTTTTTGGCTCTGATAGAGCTTATATAGGTATCGGCTTTGGCGGTAAACAATATACTAAATTTTTAAATGACAAAAATGTTAACAATGATGACCTTGGTCCAACTGGTGTAGGCGCTGATGGAACTAAGTACCCGCATCATGACGAGCCAGTATTTATCGGTCAGTATTATCATTACGGTGTAGTAGGTACTACTTTTTTTGTTGCACTTGTTTTTTATATGCTTTTTGTCTCCTTTAAAAGGTATTTGTCAAACAACAAATTTTATATAGCAATATTTGGAAGCATACTTTGCTCTTATATATTTAGGGGGCTATTTGAGACCATGTACTTTACTCATCTTTATGTAATGCTTGGTCTTTTTATAGTGTTTTTGTACAAAAACAAGGAGTGATTTATGAAACTATTTTACATATATCCAGAACCAATTCCGCAAGGTAATGCAAGAGAGATAGCAATACTAAATACATTTTTTGAGTTTAGTAATATGTGTGATGCTAAGCTAGTCTTACCGCAGTCTCCTTTAAATTTAAATGAGGTAAATGAGAAATTTGCTTTAAAGCTAAAAGCTAGTGACATATTGTTTGTAAGAAAAAAGATCTTGTTTTTAAAAAGTAATAAAATTTTTAATTTTTTTCTAAAAAAGATAATAAATAACTACTTAAATAAAGATGCAATATTTTATACAAGACATTTGAAGATAGCTAAATTTTTACTAGAAAATAAAATGCCTGATCAAAAGGTTGTATTTGAAGCGCATGAGTGTTTTACCTTGGGCAACAAAGCACTTTATGATATGGAAAAAGAGATACTGCAAAATGCTGATTTTATCTTTTCGCACAATAGCAGTACGCTAAGTGAACTTAGAAAATTTTTTGGCTTACAAATAGCAAATTCAGCGGTTGTTTATAACGGTTGCAAGCAAGATTATGATTTTAAGAAGAAAGATTTTGATTTTTCGAGTATAAACTATTATGGCTCATTCTTGTTATGGAAAGGTCTTGATTTGATGCTAGATTTTGCTTTAAAAACTGACATAAAGCTCGAACTTTATGGTAAAAATAGTGGAAATAGTTTTATAACTTTAAAAAACACTCTCAAAGAAAAAAAGATCGAAGATCTGGTATGCTTTAAAGGATTGCTACCTCAAAATAAAGTTGTAAAAAGTCTTGTTGAAAATAATACTATTTTGATAATACCTAGTGTAAAAAGTGATTATTCGCTTTATAGCACTCCATTAAAGCTTTTTGAATATATGGCAAATTCAAATGTCGTCTTAGCTCCAAATTTCCCACCAGTTGCTGAAATAGTAAAAGATGGCGAAAACGGTTTTTTGTATGAAGCAGGGGATGAAAAAAGTTTAGAAGAAAAATTTAACTACATAAAGACTTTAAGTAATGAAGAGCTAAACAAAATTTCAAAAAATGCCTATGAAAGTATGAGTGAAAATACTTGGCAAAATAGAGCTATAAAAATAATCAAAGAATTAGAAAAGATAAATTAAATTTTAAGTGGATTTAAAAGAAAAAGGGGCGAACGCCCCTGGGGTTATGCAGCTGGATAAACAGATACTTTTTTTCTGTTTTTATCAAGTCTTTCAAATTTTACAAAGCCATCAACTAATGCAAAAATAGTGTGATCTTTGCCAAGACCTACGTTATTTCCAGCGTGAGTTGCTGTTCCTCTTTGGCGGATGATTATATTTCCAGCACGAACGAACTCGCCACCAAATTTCTTAACACCTAATCGGCGTCCGATACTATCACGGTTATTCTGGGTTGAACCTTGACCTTTTTTGTGTGCCATATCTTATCTCCTTAAGCTGCGATACTTACGACTTTTACACGTGTAAATTGTCTTCTAAAGCCGCGTTTTAGTTTTGAGTCTTTACGTCTGCGTTTTTTGTAGATAACTACTTTTTTGTCTTTGCCTTCATTAATGACCTCAAGAACAACTTTTGCACCCTTAACAAATGGCGCACCTACCTTTACTTCGCCGTCATTTACAGCTAAAACTTCTGTAATCTCAACGGTTGATTTAGCTTCAGCACTAAAGTGATCTAGCTTAAGGTACTCGCCCTCGCTAACACGATATTGCTTGCCACCATGCTTAAATATAGCGTATTTTGACATACTCTACCTTTCTAAAATTTGGTAAGACCAAAAAGCACTTTTTTGCAAAAGATTTATGGAGCTTTGTTGGTTGTAAGATGTGAATATTAGCTAAAAGTTTATAAATTCTACTTTAATGCCCCTGATTTTATGATCTCGTCGGCTAAATTTCTTATCATAGATGTATGATCTAAGAAAAATGTTTTGTCATTTGGTAAATGTGGCTGATATATGAGTGTTTTGGCTACTGGCGCGCTTAAGATCACATTTATCAGTTTAAAATCAGGCGGCAAAACAAAATAAAGTTTTGGCTTAGGAATTTCATTTTGAAAGAGCCTTTGTGCGTAAAATTTACTGAAATTTTCATTTTTTGGTAGCTTTATCTCTTTAAAGAGTTCAAGCGGTAAAAAGTAGCGCGCCAAAGCGTGAAGTCCATGCGCAAAAATGTAGAGGCGTTTTTCAAATTTAGGCGCATCTGTCCTGCCAAAAGTGGAGCAAAATTTCTGCAAATGCTCGCTCATAGCGGCCGTATCTTTTTCGTGTAGGGCAAGCACAAATTTAACCGCCTCTCTTTCATTTGCTGGCTTTTTGGACTCTGCAAAGGCGTGAGCCTTTTCTAGAGCAGGGGCAAGTAAATTTTCATCTTGCCAAAGCATCGCCGTGAGTAGATCATGCATAACACATAGAAATTTATAGCCGTTTTTGCTAGGTGGCAGGTCTTTTGGAAAGATACTTGCCATGCTATCTGTGTCACCACAAGCGATAGCAAAAAACGCAGGGATCAGCTTCTCGCACTGGTCATATCCGCCGCTACATCCTGGGAGCAAATTTAACTTAGCGTATTGAAAGATGAGATCATTTAGTACCTCGGCGTCGCCCTCAGCTAGGCACTTTTCAAGGCAAAAGTCGTAGCGTCTAGCTCTTGAAAAAGAGAGTAATCGTATGAGCTCACATAAAAAGTCGTAATCGTTTAAATTTTTCTCTTTTATCTCGGCGTAAATGCTTGCATACTCGTCTAAAAGTAGCTCTTCGTCGCTTTTTGGTGGTTTTTTAGCTTTGAAAATGTTAAATAAGCCTTCTAAAAATGACATTTTGCATCTCCTTATTTTTGCTAATTTTATCCAAAAACGCCTAAAACGGCTTAGTTTTTTGAATTGCAAAATTTAAATTTAGCGGATAGTTTAACCGCATTTTGGCTATAATCGCCCCAAATTTAAGCAACCCTAGGACAAAGATGGCAGGCGAAGATCAGGAAAAAACCGAAGAAGCGACCCCTAAAAAGATAGAAGACGCCAAAAAGGACGGCAACGTCCCCAAAAGTCAGGACCTATCAGGCTTTGTGACCCTAGTTATTGCTATTGGCGTGCTGCTTGCGATGCTAAATTTTATGAAAGATCAGGTCATCTCGCTTTACATCTACTACTCTAAATTTATCGGTCAGCCACTGACTTTGCCAACGGTAAAGATGATCGTTGTAAATACCTTTGGCAGGGCACTTCTGATGATCCTGCCAGTTTGCATCTGCGTCGCGGTTGCTGGCATAATCGCAAATGTAATGCAGTTTGGCTTTATATTTACCACAAAGCCTATAACGCCAAATTTTGGCAAGATAAATCCGCTAAAAGGGCTAAAAAATTTATTTTCTATGAAAAAGGCGATCGAGAGCGTCAAGATCGTCGTTAAAGTAAGCATCGTCTTTGGAGTTGGATTTTACTTTTTCTTGCAGTTTATAAAAGAGCTTCCGCACACGCTCTTTTTTTCTATGTTTGATCAGCTCGCGTGGCTAAAGGAGAAGCTCATTATTCTAGTTAGCGTCATGCTTTTTATACTTTTTGTGATCGGCCTTGCTGACCTGCTTATCGTGCGTTTTCAGTATTTTAAAGACCTTCGCATGAGCAAGCAAGAGATCAAAGACGAGTACAAGCAAATGGAGGGTGACCCGCAGGTTAAGGGCAGGATCCGCCAAGCGCAAATGCGTGCAGCCAAACGCCGAATGATGCAAAATATCCCGCAAGCTGACGTCGTCATAACAAACCCAACTCACTATGCCGTGGCGATCAGATATGACAAAAGCCGTGACGAAGCGCCGATAATACTTGCTAAAGGGGTTGATTTCTTAGCGCTTCAGATAAAAAAGGTAGCGGTTGAAAATGGAGTGCAAATTTATGAAAATCCACCTCTTGCAAGGGAGCTTTATAGAGTTTGCGAGGTCGATGATACGATACCAGCGCATCTTTTTAGAGCTGTGGCTGAAGTGCTAAGCTTTGTTTATATGAGTAATAAGCAGAAATTTCAAGATAAGCTTTAATGAAGAAATTTCTTGCCACCAAAAGGTAGCAAGAAATTTATCTATTATAGATAGCCAAAAGCTGTAGCGAAGATATAGCCAAATATACAAGAGACTAAAACGCCGATAAGTCCTGGCAAGATGAAGCTGTGGTTGATAACAAATTTACCAATGTGCGTTG
The DNA here is from genome assembly GCF_902460675.1 of Campylobacter concisus. Taxonomy (GTDB): domain Bacteria; phylum Campylobacterota; class Campylobacteria; order Campylobacterales; family Campylobacteraceae; genus Campylobacter_A; species Campylobacter_A concisus_AJ. Next base: position 672,976 of record NZ_CABPUQ010000001.1, read on the forward strand.
TACCACTTCTGTCAAACTGAATAGCTGCAAGGTCGCTTGGGTATGTTGGTAGGATGTAGTATCCATAGCAAGCCGGCGCAAAGGCTAGGATTACAGCAGGGTTAACGTCGATGTTTAGTGCTAATGGCACGAATGCAACCAAGGCTGCAGCTTGAGAGTTAACAAATTTAGAGATGATAAGTAGCATAACCGCATAGGTCCAAGGGTGCTCTTTTACGATGCCACCAAGAGCTTCTTTCATCATCGGAGTATGTACTGCAAACATAGTCTCAGCCATCCAAGAGATACCAAATACCGCAACAAGCGCGATCATGCCTGATCTAAAAATCTCGTTTTTACCGATCTTGCTAGCATCTGTTGGAGTAAATATCAAGATGATGGCACCTGTTAAAAGCATGAAAATTTGGATAACATGAACCATGCTTAGGCTCTTTGAAGAGGCCAGTTTGTTGCTTATGTTGATATAAGCGCCTTGAAATTCCTCTTTTGCACCTTTTTCATTTATATATGTTACTGCACCATCAGCTGTGCGAGTAAGAGTTTGTGTGCCGTCTTTGCCGACAATTTTCACTGATTGAGCTTTTTGGTTTGCATTTAGTTTGTCGTTTGAAACTTTTAACTCAGCAGCTTCTGTTTGGATGCTTGCGTCTTTTATCTTTAAGGTTTTTAAGACTTTTTGCTCAGTTGGAAGGTTTGCTACTATTTGAACGACTGTTGCGTCTTTGTAAGTAGTCCAGCTTGGGCGAAGATCTTTAAAGTATCCAAGAAGTGCGACTACAAGGATAGAGCCTAAAAATATCCACATTGCAGCCCATTGGTGCATAGGAAGTTTTTTGCCTAGAAGTGTTGCGCTATCGCCATAAACGTATTTTTTAAACTCAGGGTCTTGAAGTTTTGCTTGAAAGACTTTGTCTTTATCAAGATCTTTGCCTCTAAACCAGCTAAAAATACCTATCGCCAAAACGCCACAAAATGTTGATGGGATAGTGATCTTTAAAAGGTCCAAATATCCATCAAAACCAGCTAAGTGAGTTTTAGCGTTGATAAGAAAGCTAGTAAGGGTTACAACAGCGACTGAAACTGGGCTAGCGATGATACCCATTTGTGAAGCTATCGAGCTTGCAGCCATAGGACGCTCTGGGCGGATGCCGTTTTTGATAGCGATGTCATAAACGATAGGAAGCACAGTATAAACAACGTGTCCAGTTCCGCATAAAATAGTAAGCGTACATGTTACAAATGGAGCTAGGATACTTACATATTTTGGATTTTTTCTAAGTATGGTTTCTGCTATTTGAAGCATAACGTCAAGACCGCCACTAGCTTGAAGTGTAGCACTAGCCACAACAACGGCTAAAATGGTTAGCATAACATCGATAGCAGGCTTGCCAGGCTCGATGTTAAATCCAAAAACTAAAACTATAAGACCGATACCGCCTAGCATACCAAGCGCTATACCGCCTTTTTTAGCTCCGTAGAACAAACAGATAAGGACGATGAGAAGCTGGATAGCAAACTGCACGCCTTCACTTAAATTCATGAGAAAATCCATGAAACCTCCTAAGTTAAATGTAAATTTAATGTTGATTATATCTCTTATGAATTGAGATTAAACTTATATTTTAAGATTAATTTGACAAAAGCGAGAGTTTTGCATTATATGAAAGCTTGCTGATGGGTCATCTTGGTCTAAATTTTTATATCATCGCCACTCTTTCTAAATTTGTAAATTTTACTTTGTATAAACTATAAAATCTAAATTTTTCATGCTTTGTTTTTAAAAATTATTAATATAAAAATTTAAGTTTTATTTTATATACTTGTAAAAAGTTGCGAGGCGCTATCATCTGTGTTAAAATCTACGAGATAAATTTAAAGGGATAAATTTGAGAGAAAATACAAAAGAAGCGATATCTTTACCTATAAACAAAAGCAAATTTAGCAAAAATAAAAGAGTAATCTGGTCGGTGACTGGCGTTATTATTTTGGCGATGGAAATTTATATTGCGATTTTTATTAAAGGTGGTTTTGTAAGACATTATATTGGCGATGTGCTAGCTACTGCGATGCTTTATGCGTTTGGGCGAGCTATATTTAGGGTGGCTCCTATAAATTTAGCCATTTGCGTCTTTGTCATTTCGCTTTTTATAGAAGTCGCGCAATATCTCAAAATTCTTGAAATTTTAGGTGTGAAAAGCTCAATATTGCGGATAATTTTTGGTGGGACATTTGACTGGACGGACATTATTTGTTACTTAGCTGGCTGCATTTTAGCTTATCTGTTTGAAAATTTATCTATGCAAAAAAGCAAAGCTTGGTAAATTTAGATACCTATTCATATATGCTTTTTATTTTAAAATCAAATTTGACTAGCTCGATCAAATTTAAATGAGTTAGCCAAAATTTGCTCTATTTTAGCTCGCCCCAGTTTTTGGCGATATTTAGCGATGTTTTAAGTGGCACATTTAACGTGTAAATTTCTTCCATCGTCTTTTGTGTCGTTTCTCCAAATTCCTGCGCAAACTCATCTTTTACTTCAAATATTAGCTCGTCATGGATCTGAAGCAGCATTTTTGCGTTTTCATCTAAATTTGCTCTAACTTTTACCATCGCCATCTTGACAAGATCCGCCGCAGAGCCTTGAAAGACCGTATTTACTGCCTCGCGCTCAAACATTGCTATTTGCATAGGTGTGGCGCTTTTAAAGTCAAAGTAGCGCTTTCTGCCAAGCAGTGTCTGCACAAAGCCATCGTTTTTAGCTGAAATTTTTATGCTCTCCAAAAACTCTTTGATCGTCTCAAACGCCTTAAAATAGCGCTCTATATACTCTTTTGCCTCGGCTCTTGTGATATTTACTTGATTAGCGAGCTTGCTTGAGCCCATGCCGTAAATGAGGCCAAAATTTATACTCTTTGCCACGGCTCTATTTTGCCCGTCACTGCTACCAAATATGCTAATAGCCGTCCTTGCGTGGATATCCTCGTCATTTTTAAACGCCTCAAGAAGCGCTGGATCACGGCTAAAGTGAGCTAGTAGCCTAAGCTCGATCTGGCTGTAGTCAAGCCCCACAAAACTATACCCTTCTCGCGCCTCAAAGCACTCTCTGACATCCTTTGCGAGACTGCCACGAGCCGGGATATTTTGCAAATTTGGATTTTTGCTTGATAGCCTGCCGGTACTCGTGCCAGTTTGCAAAAAGCTCGTGTAAATTCGTGAGCCCTCGTCCTTTTTGGCAAGCGCTAAAAGTGGCTCGCAGTAGGTGCTTTGCAGTTTATATAGCTCTCTGTAAGCCAAAATTTTTTCAATCACCGGATGAGCGTCTATGAGCTCAGCTAGCACGCTCTCATCGGTGCTATATCCTGTTTTTGTCTTCTTTTTGGTTGGAAGTTTTAGATGCTCAAAAAGTATGACGCCAAGCTGTTTTACGGAGTTTATGTTGAAATTTTCGCCGCTTAGCTCGTAAATTTCACTTGTTAGCGCCTTTAGTTTGGTGTCGTTTTCAAGGATGAGCTTTTGCATCTTAGCTTCGTTTATCTTGATGCCGTTTTGCTCCATGTCAAAAAGCGTTAGGATAAAAGGAAACTCGTGCGTGTCGGCAAGGGCTAGTAAATTTGGATCAAGCGTGTTTTGAAAAGTTTTATAAAATTTAAGCGTTATCCAAGCATCCTCAGCGGCGTATTTTGCGGCATTTTCTAGCGGTACATCGCCAAAAGTCTGCCCCTTTTTGACCACATCTTCAAATTTGATCGTGTCGTAGTCATATAGCCTCTTTGCTAGCGCGTCCATGCCCACACTTGAGTTTGGATCGCTAAGCCACGCAAGTATCATCGTGTCTTTGAAATTTACAGGCGGATTTAGCCCAAGGTTGTTTTTTACTATCTCAAAGTCATATTTTAAATTTTGTCCGATCACGCAGCCTTTATAAATTTGCCCTACCGCCCAAGTGGCAAATTTTAGGTCTATTTGCTTTGGCGCGCCTAGGTAGTTGTGAGCTACTGGCACGTAGTAGGCGTCCTCGTCGTTAAAGCAAAAGCTAAAGCCAACGATCTTTGCGCTCTTGCTATCAACACCCGTGGTCTCGGTGTCAAAGGCGACGATGGTCTCTGGCGTGATGTCGGCAAGCAGTTTCTCAACACTCGCTTCATCAAGTAGTAAATTTGCTCTAAAACCAAGCTTAAATTCAGCATTTTCTTCTTTTTGCAAGCTCTTAAGAAGCCTGTTTAGATCGTACTCTTTTAAAATTTCTGAGATGTTTATCAAAGGATTTTGCTCTGGGAATTTAGAGTGCTCAAGATCAAGCGAAGTGATCGCGTCATCAAAGAGCGTGGCTAGTTTTTTGCTCAAAAATGCCTCGTCTCTTGCGACTGCTAGCATATTTTTGGTGCGCTCGTTTCTAAGAAGGGCTAAATTTTCATAAATTCCCTCCAAGCTGCCATACTCGGCCAAAAGCTTCTTAGCTCCCACTGCGCCGATACCTTTGACGCCTGGGATATTATCAGAGCTATCTCCTGCGATCGCTAAAAAGTCCCTCACTTGCGCTGGATAGACGCCATACTTTTCAAAGCAGCTAGCGCTATCGTGATCGATCTTACTTTGTGGGCTGTAGATGCTTACTTTGCCGTCCTCTATGAGCTGGTAAAGGTCTTTATCATGCGTGACTATTCGCACAAATATATGTTTATCTTTGCAAATTTTAACCGCACTTGCGATGATGTCATCAGCCTCGTAGCCCTCGCGGCTAAGGCTGTAAAGCCCCATTTTTTCTATCATATCTATACAAACTGGCAGCTGCTCTTTTAGCTGAGCTGGCGGCTCGCTCCTGTTGGCCTTGTATTCGCCCAAAATTTCGTGGCGCAGGGTCTTGCCCTTGCTATCAAGTGCGAAGATGAGGTAGTCACTTTGGTACTCGTCTTTTAGACTCGCTATGAAATTTGCAAAGCCACTTATCATGCCACTTGGTTTGCCCTCGCGATTTTTAAGCCCGCTCATAGCGTAGTAAAGCCTAAAAAAGAAGCCAAAAGTATCAATAATCGTAAGTGTTTTCATTCTCTATCCTTTTGCGCCATTTTATGAAATTTAGGCAAAAAATTGGCTGATTTTCTAAATTTATAAGATGCTAAAAACAAAGTGAGATTTTAAACGCAAAACAAATTTTAATCATTTAAAAGATATAATCTCGCCTAAAATTCAAACTAAATAATAGATAAATTTAAGGTAAAAAATGTTTATAGATAGCGTGAAATTAACCCTAAGCTCAGGGCATGGCGGAGCTGGTGCAGTAAGCTTTCGTCGCGAAAAGCATGTCATTTTAGGCGGTCCAGACGGCGGAGATGGCGGTGACGGCGGAGATGTCTATTTTGTCTGCGACAACAACACCCACACACTGGCAAACTACAAGGGCAAAAAGGCGATGAGAGCGAGCGACGGCGAGGCTGGCATGGGCAGACGTATGACTGGCAAAAAGGGCGAGAGCTTAGAGCTCATCGTGCCACCAGGAACGGCGGTCTATGACGCACAGACAAACGAGCTGCTTTGCGACATGGTAAATGAGGGGCAAAGGACGCTATTTTTAAAAGGCGGCAAGGGCGGACTTGGAAATTTCCACTTTAAAAACTCTATCAACCAAGCCCCAGAATACGCTCAAAAGGGCATGCCAGAAGAGAGCGTAGAGGTCAGGCTCGAGCTAAAGCTAATAGCTGACGTGGGCCTTGTTGGCTTTCCAAATGTTGGCAAATCAACCCTCATCTCAGCCGTCTCAAACGCCAAGCCACAGATCGCAAACTACGAATTTACCACACTTACGCCAAAGCTCGGACTTGTCGAGGTCGATCAGTTTAGCGGCTTTGTCATGGCTGATATCCCTGGCATCATCGAGGGAGCGAGCGACGGACGCGGCCTTGGCGTGCAGTTTTTAAAGCACATCGAGAGAAATAAAATTTTGCTTTTTATGATAGATAGTGCAAATTACAGAAGCATGAGCGAGCAGTTTAGCGTGCTAAAAGAAGAGGTGGCTAAATTTTCAAGTGTGCTTGCTAGCAGGGACTATGCTATCGCCATAACAAGAGTCGATGCGGCGGAAAATTTAGATGAAAATATAAAAGAATTTATGAAAAACATAAATTTAGAGCCAAAACAAGTTGGTAAATTTGTCTATAAGCAAGACCTATACAGCTTTGACGCCAAAAAACCATACTTTGTTTTGCCGATCTCTTCAGCGACAAATGAGAACATCGACGAGCTTAAATTTGCACTGCTTGAGCTGCTAAAAAAAGAGCTTTAAACTTAAAAAATTAAGAAGATAAAATGAAGAAAATTTTTTGCATTGTGCTATTTTGCCTTAGCGCATATAGCTGCGAGCCAGCCGATCCAGCATATATGTTTTTGGATTTTAATGATATTGACCGCGACGGCACGCTAAATTTAGATGAGTGGAGAGCATGTAAGGCGCCATCAGCGCTAAAAATAGCACCAGATCTATGCACTAGTGAGGAATTTAAGAGGCTTAGTCACAACGGTAAAATTAGTGTTGATGAGCTAAGAAGTTTATTGTTTCAAAAGATTAGTTGGCAGAAAGATCCTTGCGCCTTTTGGCTGAAGGGTAGCCAAAACCTAGATCAAAATAAAAGTCGTTGAAATTTAAAGGAAAGTGATGAATGTAGTTTTTATGGGGACGCCTGATTATGCGGTTAGGATACTTAGGCACCTAAAAGAAGCTGGCTTTAATATAAAAGCAGTCTTTACCCAGCCTGATAAGCCAGTTGGCAGAAAGCAAATTTTAACCCCAAGCGAGGTCAAAATTTACGCGCAAAATGAGCTTTTAAGCGTGCCAGTCTTTACACCAAATACGCTAAAAGATGAGGCGGTAGTTGCCGAGCTAAAGGCACTTGAGCCTAAATTTATCGTGGTGGCAGCTTATGGTAAAATTTTGCCTAAGAGTGTGCTTGACGTGGCGACTTGTATAAATTTGCACGCTTCAATCTTGCCAAAATATAGAGGCGCAAGCCCCATTCAAAGCGCGATCCTAGCAGGCGAGAAGCAAACTGGCGTCACAGCTATGCTAATGGACGCTGGGCTTGACACTGGCGATATGCTAGACTTCATCTACACGCCTTGCGAGAGCAAGATGTCGAGCGAGCTTTTTAGTGAGCTAGGCGAGCTTGGTGGCGAGCTAATCGTAAAAGTGCTTAAAAATTTTGAAAATTTAAAGCCACAAAAACAAGACGACGCGCAGGCCTCGCACTGCAAAAAGATAAGTAAAAGCGACGGGCTTTTTAGCTTTGATGAAGAGGCGAGGCAAATTTATAATAAATTTCGTGCGCTCACACCTTGGCCAGGGCTTTATCTGGCAAGTGGGCTAAAAATTTTATCGCTTGAGCTAAGCGACAAAAGTGGCAAAAGCGGAGAAATTTTAAGCGTAGAAAAAGACCACGTTGTGGTTGCTTGCAAGGGTGGGGCGGTCAAAATTTACGAGCTTCAAGAACCAAGCAAAAAGCCAACAAACGCAAAAGCATATATAAATGGTAAGCGCCTTAGCGTTGGCGATGAATTAAAATAAATTTAAAGGAGCGGTTATGAAAAATGCGCTAAGTATAGCAGGGGTTGATCCAAGTGGCGGAGCTGGAGTTTTAGCTGATATAAAGGTCTTTATAGCACACGGCGTATATGCGATGGGAGCGATCACGGCGGTCACTGCTCAAAATACAAAGGGCATATTTGGCATGCAGCTAGTTGAGCCAAAGCTCATCGAGGATCAGATAAAAGCGATATTTGATGATATAAGAGTTGATGTGATAAAAATAGGCGTTGTCCCAAGCGTTGAGATCATCAAAAGCGTCGCAAAAACGCTAAGAGAGATGAAAAATTTACCACCAGTCGTGCTTGATCCTGTCATGAGCTGTAAAAATGGCGACATCTGGCTAGAGGGCACTGCAAAAGACGCGATCGTGGAGGAGCTTTTCCCACTTGCGAGCGTGATCACGCCAAATATCTTTGAAGCGCGCGAAATTTTAAAGCGTGAGCTAAAGGGCGAGAGCGAGCTAAAAGAGGCTTGCAAGGATCTTTTGAAATTTGGTACAAAGAGCGTCTATCTAAAGTGTGGCGAGATAGAAGGCAAGTCGCTTGATATATTTTATGATGGCAGTGAGTATGAAATTTTTAGTGATGAGCGTATAAAAACGACTGCGACACACGGTTCAGGCTGCTCACTATCAAGTGCGATCGCTTCAAATTTAGCAAATGGGCTTAGTCTAAAAGAGAGCGTGAAAAACGCGCACGATTATATCTTTAACGCTATCAAAAACGCGGTCATCATCGGCGGCGGACAAAATCCAGTAAATCACTTCTATAAATTTAAGGTGTGATTTGAAGGTTGAGTTTATCCAAAGCCTGCCTTCGACGCAGGAATTTTTGATAGACGCCCTAAAAAACGGCGAGATAAAGCCTCCGCACATGGTCGTGGCGTATAATCAAACAAAAGGAGTCGGCAGTCGTGGCAACAGCTGGGAGGGACTTGGCGGAAATTTATTTATGTCATTTTGCATAAGCGAAGATGAGCTGCCAAGCGACATACCTCCGCCCTCGATCTCGATATATTTTTCTATGTTGATGCGTGAAGTCTTGAGTGAGCTTGGCTCAAAGTGCTGGCTAAAATGGCCAAATGATTTTTACGTGGACGAGCGTAAAATAGGCGGTACTTTGACAAATAAAGTGGATGAAATTTACATTTGTGGCATGGGGATAAATTTAGCTAGTGCGCCTGAAAATGCGGGCATTTTAGACATAAAAGCTAGCGTAGATGAGCTAGTTTGGGGCTTTGTTAGCATGCTTGATAAAAAGATTTTATGGAAGCCAATTTTTAGCAAATTTAGGATAGACTTTTGCAAGTCAAAAAGTTTTATTACGCATATTGCAAATAGAGCTGTTTCGCTTCAGGATGCTGAAATTTGCGAGGATGGAGCGATATTATTAAATGGGGAAAAGGTATATTCGTTAAGATGAGCGAGATAATAACAATAGCTAACCAAAAAGGCGGCGTTGGCAAGACCACAACAGCCGTAAATTTAGCCGCATCACTGGCGGTTGCTGAAAAAAAAGTATTATTAATAGACATCGATCCACAGGCAAATGCGACGACAGGACTTGGTTTTAGCAGAAGCGACTACGAGTTTAACATCTATCACGTCTTAACAGATAGGAAAAAGCTCTCACAAATAGTGCTAAAAACTGAGATCCCAACGCTTTTTCTAGCTCCGTCAAACATCGGACTTGTCGGCATCGAGCAAGAATTTAACGACCAAAGCAAGGACTATAAACTAATCCTTAAAAACAAAATTTCAGAAGTTGTAGATGACTATGATTTTATCATCATCGATAGTCCTCCAGCACTTGGCAGCATCACGATAAATGCTCTTAGTGCAAGCGATAGTGTGATCATCCCTATCCAGTGCGAATTTTACGCACTTGAGGGCTTGGCGCAGATCCTAAACACTGTAAAGATCATCAAAAAAACGATAAATCCAAAGCTAAATATAAAGGGCTTTTTGCCAACTATGTTTAGCTCGCAAAACAATCTCTCAAAAGAGACCATTGCAAATTTAAAGCAGCATTTTGAAAATAAGCTCTTCAAGAGCAAGGACGGTAAGGACGAATTTGTAGTCGTCCCAAGAAACGTCAAACTTGCTGAAAGCCCAAGTTTTGGCAAGCCTGTGATACTTTATGATATAAAATCACCAGGCTCGATCGCATATCAAAATTTGGCATATTGTATTTTAAACTAAAAAATAAGGAAAAAAATGGCGAAAAAAGGTGGATTAGGGCGCGGACTTAGCGCGATACTTGAAGATGTAGAGCAGGCCTACAGCAAAGAGATCGCAAATTTAAACGACTCTGAGATAGTCGAAGAGATAAATATAGATGAAATTTTGCCAAACCCATACCAACCAAGAACGCATTTTGACGAAGAGGCTTTAAAAGAGCTAAGTGCCAGTATCAAAAGACACGGACTAATACAACCAATAATCGTTATCAAAAAAGATGACGGCTATATGCTAATAGCTGGTGAGCGTAGATACCGCGCTACAAAGATGCTTGGAGCAAGCAAGATAAAGGCTATCATCGCTGATATCAAGTCTCAAAATTTAAGAGAGCTTGCGCTTATTGAAAACATCCAACGTGAAAATTTAAATCCAATCGAACTTGCAAAGTCATATAAAGAGCTCATAAACGAGTATAAGATCACACAAGATGGTCTAGCAAATATCATCCACAAGAGCAGAACTCAGATAACAAATACGATGAGGCTTTTGCTGCTTAGCGACTACACGCAAAAACTTTTACAAGAAGATAAGCTCACGCAAGGCCACGCTAAAGTCATCGTAGGACTTAGTAGCGAAGAAGAAAGAATGGTTGTTGATACGATCATTGGACAAAAACTAAGTGTTAGAGATACAGAAATTTTAGTAAAAAAGATAAAAAATAAAGAAGAAGTAAAAGAGCCAAAGCCTCAAATTTCAGAAGAAATGAGCAAAAAATTATCAAATTTACAAGAAATTTTTAAAAATCTAAAGATAAAGACGAAAGTAAAATCTAAAAATTTAATATTAGAATTTAGCGATATTTCGCAGGTAGAAGAATTTATCGCTAAGCTAAAATAGAATTACAAATTTATTTTTATTTTTAGTAATTTATTGTAAAATCAGACTTTGATTTGAATATTAAATAAAACTTAATAACAAAATAAGGAGAGTGGATGTTAGAAATAGATGTGCCATTGATGCTTTTAACGGCTATCGTTCTCTTTGTCTTGATCGCCATTTTAAATCCTTTGCTATACAAGCCAATGCTTAAATTTATAGATGACAGAAATGCCTCTATAAAAAATGACGAAGAGAGCACTAGCAAAAATGCAAGCGACTTAAGCGTTCATGAAAAAGAGATCGAAGAGATCATGCAAAATGCAAGATCTGAGGCTAACAAAATAAGACAAGAGGCCTTAAATTTGGCAAAAGAAGAGTCTTTAAAAGAGATAAATGCGGTAAAAAGTAGTTTAGAGGCTGATTATAATGAGTTTTTAAACGCTTTAAGCTCTCAAAAAGATAGCCTAAAGGCAGATCTATCAGCTAAACTACCTGAGCTTAGAGCAGCTTTAAATGCTAAGCTCTCTAAAATTTAAAGGAAATTTATGAAGATAAAAATTTTATTTTTTCTAGCACTTCCATTTCTAGCATACGCTAGCGAGCATGGTGGAACAAACTACGACATAGTCGAGAGAACGCTAAACTTCTTACTTTTCTTTGCTATTTTGGTCTATTTTGCTGCTAAGCCACTAAAAGCTCTTTATCAAAGCAGGATCGATAGGATCGCAAATAAGCTTGAGAGCATCCAAGAGAAGCTTCGTGAGTCAAAAGCTAAAAAAGATGACGTTTTAAAGCGTGTAGAAGAGGCTAAGCAAAATGCAAATGCTCTAATAGAAACTGCGAAAAAAGAGGCTGTAAATTTAGCTGCTAAAGTTAAAAAAGAGGCTCAAAACGATATCGCAAATATCGAAAAAGGCTACAAAGAGCAAAAAGAATTTGAAGAGCGCAAGATGACAAAAGGCGTTGTAAATGAAATTTTGAGCGACATTTTCTCAAGCGATAGCCTAAGAGTCGATCAAAAAGAGCTTGTAAATATCATACTTAAAAAGGTTAGCTAATGAATGAAGTAGTAGCTAAAAAATACGTAAAGGCGATCTTAAGCGACGTAAAGTCTAATGAGCTTAATGCATTTGTCGAAAATTTATCAGAGCTAGCTGCTGCTTTTGCTAGCGATAAATTTAAAAGCATTATAAGTTTGCCGACATTAAAGGCTTCACAAAAGGTTGAATTTGTACTATCTTTGGTTAAAAATCAAGATGCTAAATTTGCAAATTTTATAAAGCTTCTTGGTGCAAACAAAAGGCTAGAGCTTATACCTGCGATACTAGATGAGATGAAGATAGAGCAATCTTTACTTGAAAATACATATCGCGGCGAGGTTGTTGGAAATTTTGATCTAAGCGCTGAGCAGCTAAAAGCTTTGGAAGAGAATTTCTCTAAGAAATTTAACTCTAAGATCAAACTTGATGGCTCAAAGAGCGATTACAACGGTGTAAAAGTTGAGTTAGACGATTTAGGTGTCGAGGTAAATTTTTCTATCGACAGACTAAAAAGTCAAATGAGTGAATATATATTAAAAGCAATTTAAAAAGGAGTGAAAGCGTGAGTGCAAAAATTAAAGCTGACGAAATTAGCACGATAATCAAAGAGCGTATTGAAAATTTTGATTTAAGTGTTGATGTAGAAGAGACCGGTAAAGTCATCTCAGTCGCTGATGGCGTTGCTAACGTTTATGGTTTGAAAAACGTTATGGCTGGTGAGATGGTTGAGTTTGAAAGCGGCGAAAAGGGTATGGCTCTTAACCTTGAAGAGAGCAGTGTTGGTATAGTTATCCTTGGAAAAACTAGCGGCATTACAGAAGGAAGCTCTGTAAAAAGACTAAAAAAACTTCTACGTGTGCCAGTTGGCGACGCATTGATCGGCCGTGTTGTAAATTCACTCGGTGAGCCAATAGACGCAAAAGGGCCAATCGAAGCTACTGAATCTCGCTTCGTCGAAGAAAAAGCAAAAGGTATCATGGCAAGAAAAAGCGTTCATGAGCCACTTCAAACAGGTATCAAAGCTATCGACGCACTTGTGCCAATCGGTAGAGGTCAAAGAGAGTTAATCATCGGCGACCGCCAAACTGGTAAAACAACAGTTGCTATCGATACTATCATCAACCAAAAAGGTCAAGATGTCATTTGTATCTACGTAGCTATCGGTCAAAAACAATCAACCGTTGCCCAAGTCGTTAAAAAACTTGAAGAATATGGTGCTATGGACTACACGATAGTTGTAAATGCTGGTGCTAGTGACGCAGCTGCGCTTCAATACCTTGCCCCATACGCTGGCGTAACAATGGGTGAATACTTTAGAGATAACTCTCGCCACGCATTAATCATCTATGATGACTTGTCAAAACACGCGGTTGCTTACCGTGAGATGTCTTTGATCCTAAGAAGACCACCAGGCCGTGAAGCTTATCCAGGCGACGTTTTCTACCTTCACTCAAGGCTTCTAGAAAGAGCAAGTAAGCTAAATGACGCGCTAGGTGCGGGATCTTTAACAGCTCTACCTATTATCGAGACTCAAGCGGGCGACGTTTCTGCTTATATTCCAACAAACGTTATTTCAATTACAGATGGTCAGATTTTCCTTGAGAGTGACCTATTTAACTCAGGTATCCGCCCAGCGATCAACGTTGGTCTTTCTGTATCTCGTGTCGGTGGTGCAGCTCAGATCAAAGCTATCAAACAAGTTTCTGGTACGTTAAGACTAGACCTTGCTCAGTACCGCGAGCTACAAGCATTTGCTCAGTTTGCAAGTGACCTTGACGAGAGCTCAAGAAAACAACTAGAGCGTGGCCAAAAGATGGTTGAAGTGCTAAAACAACCTCCATATTCTCCACTTCCAGTTGAAAATCAAGTAGTTATCATATTTGCTGGTGCTAAGGGCTATTTAGATGACGTTGCAACTACAAATGTAACAAAATTTGAAGCTGAGCTATATCCATATATCGAGGCAAAGTACCCTGAAATTTTCGAGCAAATCAGAACTAAAAAAGTTCTTGATAAAGAAGTAGAAGAAAATTTACATAAAGCGTTGAAAGATTTTAAAGCGACTTTTGCCGCGAACTAGGGCTAAGATATGTCAAATTTAAAAGATATAAAACGAAAGATTAAGAGCGTCCAGAATACTCAAAAGACAACGCGTGCGATGAAGCTTGTTTCAACAGCAAAGCTTCGCAAAGCTGAAGAGGCTGCACGCTACTCTAGAGTTTATGCACTTAAGATCAATGAGGTTTTATCAGAGATAGCTTATAAGATCAATCAATACGCTTCAGTTATGACTGAGAGCAAATTTTTTAACACAACAAAGAGTGTAGAAAAGGTTGATATTATATTTGTTACCGCTGATAAAGGGCTTTGCGGTGGCTTTAATGTCCAGACTATAAAGACAGTTAGGCGCATGATCGATGAGCTAAAAGCCAAAAAGATTAAAGTTAGACTAAGAGCTGTTGGTAAAAAAGGCATTGAATTTTTCAATTTCCAAGGCGTTGAACTACTTGAGACTTATGTCGGAGCTAGCTCTTCTCCTACTTATGAAAAAGCTCAAAAGATCATAAAAGATGCCATTGATGACTTTACAAACGGCATAACAGATAAAGTAGTGCTAATACACAATGGCTATAAAAATATGATTTCTCAAGAGATTAGAGTAAATGATATTGTGCCTATTGAGCCGTCTAAGATAGTTGCGGTAGAGACAAATTCTTTGATGGAATTTGAGCCAGAAGACAACTATACTAAGATTATGGATGAATTGCTCAATAAATATTTTGAGTATAGTATGTATTATGCTTTAGTTGACTCTTTAGCGGCTGAGCACAGCGCTAGAATGCAAGCTATGGATAATGCAACAAACAATGCTAAACAACGCGTCAAACAGTTAAATCTTGCTTACAACAAAGCAAGACAAGAGTCTATTACCACTGAGCTTATCGAGATTATCAGTGGTGTTGAATCAATGAAATAAAAGGAGTATGAATGAAGGGTGTTATTAGTCAAGTTATGGGCCCTGTGGTCGATGTTGACTTTAATGACTACTTGCCGAAGATCAATGAAGCTATCGAAGTTTTCTTTGAGGTTGAGGGCAAGAAACATAAACTAATATTAGAAGTTGCTGCTCACCTAGGTGATAATAGAGTTAGAACTATCGCTATGGATATGAGTGAGGGTCTGACTCGTGGCTTAGAGGCTAAAGCGCTTGGTGCACCTATAAGCGTGCCGGTTGGCGAAAAAGTTTTGGGTAGAATTTTTAACGTAGTTGGCGATTTGATCGACGAGGGCGAGGGTATAAATTTTGATAAGCACTGGTCTATCCACCGCGATCCTCCTCCATTTGAAGAGCAAAGTACAAAGAGTGAAATTTTTGAAACTGGTATCAAGGTAGTTGATCTTCTAGCTCCTTATGCAAAGGGTGGTAAAGTAGGTCTATTTGGTGGTGCTGGTGTTGGTAAAACGGTTATTATTATGGAGCTTATCCACAACGTTGCGTTTAAACACAGTGGTTATTCTGTATTTGCAGGCGTTGGTGAGAGAACTCGTGAAGGAAACGACCTTTATCACGAAATGAAAGAAAGTAACGTTTTGGATAAAGTTGCCTTGTGCTATGGCCAAATGAACGAGCCACCAGGAGCAAGAAACCGTATCGCGCTAACTGGTCTTACAATGGCTGAGTACTTCCGTGATGAGATGGGACTTGACGTTTTGATGTTTATCGATAACATCTTCCGTTTCTCTCAATCAGGTGCAGAGATGTCAGCTCTACTTGGACGTATCCCATCAGCTGTTGGTTATCAGCCAACTCTTGCAAGTGAAATGGGTAAATTCCAAGAGAGGATCACATCAACTAAAAAAGGTTCGATTACCTCTGTTCAAGCTGTTTATGTTCCAGCTGACGACCTTACAGACCCGGCTCCTGCGACTGTTTTTGCTCACCTTGATGCTACGACAGTTCTTAACAGATCGATTGCAGAAAAAGGTATCTATCCGGCTGTTGATCCGCTTGATTCTACTTCAAGAATGCTCGATCCTCAAATTTTAGGAGCAGATCACTATAAAGTAGCTCGAGGCGTTCAAGCTGTGCTTCAAAAATATAAAGACCTTCAAGATATCATCGCTATCCTTGGTATGGACGAGCTTAGCGAAGAAGATAAGCTAACGGTTGATAGAGCAAGAAAGATAGAGAGATTTTTATCTCAACCATTCTTCGTTGCGGAAGTATTTACAGGTAGCCCTGGTAAATACGTAAGTCTTGATGAAAATATCGCTGGCTTTAAGGGAATTTTAGAAGGTAAATATGATCATTTACCTGAAGCAGCATTTTATATGGTCGGAAATATAGATGAGGCTTTAGCTAAAGCTGAGAAACTTAAGGCTTAAATTTAAAAAGGAAGCGTAATGGATAAATTACATTTAGAGATCGTAACTCCTCAAGGTCAGATATTTAATGATGACGTGAGTAGTGTAGTGCTTCCAGGTAGCGAGGGTGAGTTTGGTGTATTGCCAAACCACGCCTCATTAATATCTCTTTTAAAAGCAGGTATTATAGATATAGAAGATAAGCATAAAAAGCATGATGTAGTTGCTATCAACTGGGGCTATGCAAAGATCGACGAAGGCAAAGTAGTAATACTAGCTGACGGTGCAGTCTATGTCTCTGGCAACAGCGAAAGCGAGCTTGCAAATTCATTGGAAGCTGCTAGAAATTTGATAGAGAGTATGAGTAGTGATACAAATGCTTTTGCAGCAACTATATCAAAAATGGAAAATGTAGTGAGAGCAAGATAAGTGGGCGGAATAGATATATTTTTAAATTACATTCAAAGAAGTAGTTTTATTACAATTATAGTTTTAACTTGGTTGTCAATATATTTTATAGTTAGTTTTACAATTCTTTTTTCAAGAATGGCTGGCATAGGAGCTTGGCAAAAACGCGAGCAAAATGCGCTTGAAGCACTACTTATGGGCGCTAAGAATATACCAAATGACTCGTCTTTAAAGAAATGTGCAAGCGGTAGAATTTCAAAAGAAAAGCTAAATGTTTGCATAAGTATTGCTGAAAAAAATGCTACAAGTGGGCTTACATGGCTTAGTGTAATAGCTTCTACTTCTCCATTTATCGGTCTTTTTGGAACAGTCGTATCTATCTTGGAGACATTTTCACAGCTAGGAAATGGTGCAGGTTCATCTCTTGGAGTTATAGCCCCAGCTATTTCAGAAGCGCTTGTCGCTACCGGATGTGGAATTTTTGTTGCCATCCCAGCATATACATTTAACTTGCTTATAAAAAGAAAAGCTTATGAATTAATGAGCGTTATCGAGCGTCAAGCTGACGTTATGATAGCACTTAAAAAAGATGACGAGACGTTATAGATGGCTCTTAAATTTGACGACGAAACACCAGAGTTAAACATAACGCCTCTTGTTGATATCATGCTTGTTTTGTTGGCTATTTTAATGGTTACAATGCCAACTATAACATATCAAGAAGATATAACATTGCCAGATGGCTCAAAGGCAAAAACATCTACGTCTAAACAAAAAGATCTTATAGTGTCTATAAATGCACAAGGACAAGTTAGGATAGATCAAAGTATAATGAGCCTCGCTGAACTCCCAGATAATATTGCGCTGATGAGTGCAAAATATGACAAAACCTCGCCTATATACATAAAGGCTGATAAAAATTTAAAATACGATGATGTTATGTTTGTTTTAAAGACTTTAAAAGGTGCTGGTTTTAATAAAGTAGCTTTAGAGACAAACGGTTAAGATGCCTAATAAAGTTAAATTTCCAACGCTTAGTTCGTTTTTTGTAGCGTTTTGTATTTACATTATCATTGTGCTTGCTTTGTTTATAAAGCTTACTTTTTTTAGCGAACCTCCTAAAAAATACACTGATGACAAAGATGCTATTATGGATGTAGTTATGGTTGATAGAGAAGTTGATCAAACCATAAAAGCGCCAAAACAAGCAAAAGAGGTCGTAAAAGAGACCAAACCAGAACCTAAAAAAGAGTCAGAAGAAGATAAACAAGAGACCACAAATAAGCCTGTTGTGCCAGATGAGCCATTGCCAACCCCAAGCTTACCAACTCCTCCAAAAGAAGAGCCTAAACCTGAGCCTAAAAAACCAGAACCAAAGCCTGAAATTCCAAAACCTAGCGAAGAGCCTAAAGAGGATGTCAAGCCAGAGCCTAAACCTGAGCCTAAACCTACACCAAAGCCAGTTGAAAATCCAAAACCAAAAGAGCCAAATATAAAAGACCTTTTTAGTGACATAGACTCAACTAAGCTTAAAAAAGATGATGGCATAAAAAAGGCTGAAAATAAAGTGCAAAGCCGCAAAAAAAGCGAGGCTTCTAGCTCAAAAGCTGCAAAAGAGGCTAGCGATATAATCAAGAGTTTAAAGATAGATCAAAACCCAACAGCTCCAAAGTCACAAATGACTGGTACTTATGATCCATTGATGGGAGCCATAACAAAACAAATTCAAAGAAGATGGCAAAGCTATAAAGCTGACTCTGCAAATATAGCTAAGGTAAAAGTCATGATAGATCAAAGTGGAAATTTCAGCTATGAAATTTTGGAACTATCATACAATGAAGAGTTTAATGCAAAGGTTAGAGAGTGCCTGGAAAAGCTTACTGCAGAGAAATTTCCATTTAATCCAGATAAGAGCACTACTTTTGATTTAAGTTTAGAAGATAGAATAGACAAAAAATTATAAATTTACGGAGTAGAGATGAAGAAAATTTTTCTTTTTTTGTGCGTTGCTCTAGGGCTTTATGCTGCTGATGCGACCATATCTGTTATAAACCAAGGTGTTGCTTTGCCAAAGATAGCTTTGCAAGATGCAACTACAGCTGTTAGTGATGCAGGCTTTAGAGATAAATTCTTTAAGATCATGCTAGGCGACTTGAAAGTTAGCTCTGACTTTGAGGTTATCGAAGATCACGTGCCTTCAAGCTACGAAGGAACAGCAGCTACAAATACAATGAGCGACAAAGGTGTTGAGCTTATCTTTAGATATGCTCTTGAGGGTTCTATGGGCTCACCTCTTACTTTAAGAGTAAAACTCATCGATGCAAAGACTGCAACTACAAGGTATGAGAGAGTATATAACATGCCTGATGGTGCGAAGTATCCTTTTTTAGCACACAAAAGTATAGTTGAGCTAACAAACGAGCTAAATTTACCACCAGTTGGCTGGATGGAGAAATTTATCATCCTAGCAAAATACACTTCGGCTCGCCAAAGCTCTATTATAGTGGCTGATTACACGCTTACATATCAAAAGACAATCGTAAGCGGTGGTCTAAACATCTTCCCTAAATGGGCAGGCGCTGATCAAAGTAAATTTTACTATACATCTTATGTGAATAACAAACCAACTTTGTTTAGATATGACCTAAATTCAGGCACAAAAACGAAGATAATCGACAGCGTTGGTATGCTTATAGCTTCAGATGTTAGCAAAGATGGAAGCAAAATTTTATTAACTATGGCTCCAAAAGATCAGCCAGATATTTTTATCTATAACACAGGTAGTAAGAATTTAACTCAGATAACAAACTATCCAGGCATTGACGTAAATGGAAATTTTGTAGATAATGACAGCAGAATAGTTTTTGTCTCAGATAGACTTGGATATCCAAACATCTTCGCAACACCTGCAACCTCAGGCGGAAGTGTTGAGCAAATGGTATTTCATGGCAAAAACAACAACTCAGTAAGCACTTTTGAAAACTATGTAGTTTATTCAAGTAGAGAGGCTAGTGGTGGCTTTAATATCTATCTGATCTCAACTCAAACAGATTTTATCCGTCAGCTTACAGCAAATGGTAAAAATAACTATCCAAGATTTTCAAGTGATGGTCAAAGTGTCGTATTTATCAAAGAACTTGGCGGTCAAAGCTCGCTTGGCGTTGTTAGATTAAATGAGAACAGAAGTTTCCAATTTCCACTAAAAGTAGGTAAAATTCAATCTATTGATTGGTAATATTCTGATAATATTTAAAAAAAATATGTTATAATTCGACCAAATTTTTCAAAAAGGATAAGGAATGAAAAAAGTAGTTCTAGCAAGTGTTGCAGTTGCAACTTTATTGTTGAGCGGTTGTAGCTCTAAAAACCCTGAAGTTGATATGAATGCAAATTCAAATCAATCTGCAGATAACTCAGGTAGCATGAGTGATGCTGATAGATTAGCAGCTCTTATCGCTAACATCGAGAGCCAAGTTAAAAGTGTATACTTTGACTTTGATAAATTCAATATCAAAGCTGATCAACAAGGTGTTGTTAGCTCAAATGCATCAGTATTCAACCAAGCTGACGCTCAAGTTCTTTCTATAAAAGTAGAAGGTAACTGCGACGAGTGGGGTACAGATGAGTATAACTATGCTCTTGGTCTAAAACGTGCTAAAAGTGCTAAAGACGCTCTTGTAAGAAATGGCGTTAGCGCTGATAGAATCGCTGTAGTAAGCTTTGGCGAAAGCAACCCAGTTTGTACAGACAAAACAAAAGCTTGCGACGCTCAAAACAGACGTGCAGATTTCAAAGTACTTCCTTAATCTGTAAGTAATAATGAATAAAAAAATAATCATTGCGGCTCTTCTTGGAGCCGCTTTTTCTATAGGTTCAGCTCAAGAAGTTTCAGCATTTGACGCAGGTAATATGGATAGCGCAAATCCATATGGACTAACAGATGATGAAAAGGCAACTCTAAGCAACAAAAGAAGTGTTCAAAATATCGAAGAAAACATGGATAATGTTTCAGAACAACTTCAAGGTTTGCAAAGCTTAATTGAGAGCATGAGTGCTAGGATGAACAAGCTTGAGCAAAGAATGAACGATATTGAAACCAAAGTCAATGGTGGTATAAGCGATTCTGGTGTAAGTTTAACATCGCTAAAAGCTTACGTTGATGAGACTAGAGATATACAAGATAAAAACTATAAAAACATTACTGCTGCCTTAAATAAGTTAGGCGCGATAATGGATAAAAACGCTGCTCAACCAAAGCAAAATGCAAATCCAAAACAACAAAATAAGCCAACTTCAAATTTCAGTGGCAAAAGCGACAAGGACATTTTAGCTGATGGCATTAAGCTTTTAAATTCTGGTAATAGTACAGAAGCAGCTGAATATTTTGAATACTTAAATAAAAAAGGCTATAAAACTGGTGCTTCAAATTATTATCTAGGCGAAGTTGCTTATAGTCAAAAATCATACAGCACAGCCATACAATACTATAAAAAAAGTATACAAAGTGAAGATAAGGCTGACTACACTCCAAAACTTTTGTATCACACAGCTATAAGCTTTGATAAGATCGGTGATACTCAAAGCGCAAATAGATTTTATAAGGCTTTAAAAGTAGGCTATCCAGATAGCAAAGAAGCCAAAGCTGCTCCCAACAGAAACTAAAATTTACTCTTTTTTAGATATAATCTCGCATTAATCAAAACTAAATTCCAAGGAGATTATTGTGAGTAAAGATCAAGTTATAACTATGTTTTATGAGCTAAAAGACGCTAATACTGGCGAAATTTTAGAGTCAAATATGCAAGAAGGTGGTCAAATTTCTTTTATTACAGGACATGGCCACATTATAGAAAAGCTTGAAGAAGAAGTTAGCAAACTAAAATCAGGCGACAAAGCTACTATAAATATCAAAGCAGCTGAGGGTTGTGGCGAATACAATAAAGACGCCATCCAATCACTTCCAAAAGAGCAATTTGCCGGTATAGACCTACATGAAGGCATGGAGCTTTTTGGTCAAAATGAAGATGGCTCAAGTGTTCGCGTCATCGTTAAAGAGATCAAAGATGACGAAGTGACAGTTGATTTTAACCACCCATACGCTGGCAAAGACTTGCTATTTAATGTTGAAATTTTAGAAGTTAGAGACGCTACTGAAGATGAAAAAGCAACTGGCATGGTAGCAGGTGCTCACACTTGCGGTTGTGGCGGACATGATCATGATCACGAGCATGAGTGCTGCGGTGGTCACGGACATGGCGAAGGTGGTTGCGGTTGTGGCGGTCACGGACATCACCACCACTAAGAAGTCAAAATGAAAAAATTTGCTTTTATTTTTGCGGGTCAAGGCTCGCAAAGTGTTGGCATGGGGAAAGATTTTTATGAAAATTTCTCTTCGGCAAAACTTCTATTAAATGACGCTTGCAACGATACAGGCATTGATTTTGAAGAGCTTTTATTTACGCAAAATGACAAGCTAGATAAGACAGAATTTACTCAGCCTGCCATCGTTTTAAACTCGCTTATGAGCTATCTAGCTTTTAGTGAGCGCATAAAAGCCAAGCCAGAGTTTAGCCTAGGTCACTCGCTAGGAGAATTTACAGCCCTTGCGGTTAGTGGCGCCTTTAGCTTTGTTGAAGCGATTAGACTTGTAAATTTACGTGGTAAATTTATGCAAGAAGCTTGCGTTGGCAAAGATGCTGGCATGATGGTGGTGCTTGGACTTAGCGATGAAGTTGTTGAGGGGATTTGCAAAAACGCACAGAATGAGGGCTTGCAAATTTACGCTGCGAACTACAATTGCGATGGTCAGATAGTTGTAGCTGGCGTGAGGGCTGACCTTGCTAAATACGAAGCAAAATTTAAAGAAGCAGGCGCAAAAAGAGCGATGCTTTTAAATATGTCAGTAGCTAGCCACTGCCCGATACTTGAGCCTGCTAGTGTTAAACTAGCAAACGAGCTTGAGGGCGTTTTGGCTACGAATTTTGCCCCAGTCGTTTCAAACGTAAATGCAAAAATTTACACTGATAAAAACGAAGCGTTAGTGCTTTTAAAAGAGCAGCTAACGCATCCAGTTCGCTACAAGCAAAGCATCAAAAACTACGAAAACGAGGTTGATTGCTTTATCGAGCTAGGTGCTGCGACACTAAAAGGCATAAACAAAAAGATCACGGAAAAACCGACATACAGCGTCACTGACATGGCGAGCCTTGAAGAGGTTGTGAAGATTTTGGAGGAGAGATGATAGCGATACTTGGAGCGATGCAAGAGGAGATCACGCCGATCCTTGAGATGGTTGGCGAGTATAAAACTACCGAATATGCAAATAATAAATTTTACGAGGCAAACTACAAAGGCAACGACCTAGTCATCGCCTACTCGAAGATCGGCAAGGTAAATGCGGCGATAACTGCGACCTTGATGATAGAGAAATTTAAGGCTTCAAAGCTGCTTTTTACAGGCGTTGCGGGCTCGCTTGATGAGAGCTTAAAGATAGGCGATATGCTATATGCCACTAGCCTTGTGCAACACGACCTTGACATCACGGCGTTTGGTCATCCATACGGCTTTGTGCCAGGGACAAGCATCTTTGTAAAAAGCGATGAGGCACTAAATGAGCTAGCTAAAAATGTCGCTAGCAAAAAGGGCATGAGTCTAAATTCAGGTATCATAGCAACTGGCGATCAGTTCATCTGCGACAACGAGAAAAAAGAGTGGATCAAAAAGATATTTAACGCGAGTGCTACCGAGATGGAGGGTGCGAGCGTTGCACTAGTTTGTGAAACGCTTGGCGTGCCATTTTTCATCCTTAGAGCCATCAGCGACGGAGCTGGCAATGAGGCTGAATTTGACTTTGATAAATTCTTACAAGACTCAGCAAACGTCAGCGCTAAATTTATCCTAGAAATGGTGGAGAGCTTATGATAGAGCTTAGCAAAAGGCTGCTTAGGCAGGTTGGCCAAACAAACGCTAGATATAAGATGATAGAGGGCGGAGATAAGATATTGCTCGGTCTTAGCGGCGGCAAAGACAGCCTTGCACTCGCTCACGTGCTAAAGCACATCCAAAACGTCACACCTGAGAAATTTGAGTTTAAGGCGGTGACGCTAAGCTACGGCATGGGCGAAGACTATGCATATCTTACCAAACACTGCAACGAGCATGGCATAGAGCACGAGGTGATCGATAGCTCGATATTTGAGATATCAAAGGAGAAGATCCGCAAAAATTCTAGCTTTTGCAGCTTTTTCTCGCGTATGAGAAGGGGCTATCTCTACACCTATGCGCTAAAGCATGGCTTTAACAAGCTCGCGATCGCTCACCACTTGGACGATGCAGCAGAGAGCTTTTTTATGAATTTCACCTACAATGGCGCGCTAAGGACGCTTGCTCCAAAATACAAAGCAAAAAACGGCATCGTTGTGATCAGACCATTTATCTTTGTGCGTGAGAGACAGCTTCGCGAAAATGCGATTAAAAATGAGCTAAGAGTTGTTGGCGATGAGGCGTGTCCTGCGATGAGATTTGACGTGAAGATGCCACACGCTAGATATGAGACCAAGCAGCTTCTAGCAAATTTAGAAAAAGAAAATCCAAAGCTTTTTACATCGCTTAAAGCAGCATTTGAAAACATCCACACAGATACATTTTTTGGTATCAACGAAGGCAGTGAAGAGTAAATTTAACTCTTCATTTTTGCCATTAATGCTAAATTTAAAACCAAATTTCTTACAACCACCCAAAAGCCACAACTCATTTTAAAGCAGGAACGCTCCTTGCTTACTAAATATAAATTTGATAAGCAAGGATGAAAAATGAGCATTTTTAGTGTTAGCACGCAAAAGTATAGCTCAGTAGCGACTGAAGCAAAAGCAAGGAAACTTCAAAAAGAGCAGTCTGAAAGTGTCAAATTTCAAAACGCTCTTGCAAATAATGAAAAAACAAAAGACATTGCACAAAATTTACAAAGACTTGAGCTTACAAAAGATACACAGCAAAGCATTTATAGCGTGAAATTTAAAGATAAAAACGAGCTAGCTTATTAAAGCGACAATGCTGGCTTTATGGATGCTAGCTTTAATAAAGCAGCCAGCTTGCCACAGGACTTTAAGCTTCACAAAAGCACGTTGAAAGAGTTTCTAAACTTCGTAACAAAGCAAAATAACATAAATAGCGTCCTTTACAGCAACGCAAGCGGCAAGCTTTTTGACAATGACGTCTTTGAAAATATCGACATTGCAGACACGATAGGTCAGTATTACGCTATCTTTTCTCAAGTAATGGGTAAGAGTTTAAACAAAGATAGTTTTACAGATAGCGACCTAGCAAGCCTGCCAAAAGGCTACATCTCACAAGGGATGAAAGGCATTGATTTTAACGCAGATTTGAGCGATAGATCAAATATTGACTTTTTAAATAGTCGCAAAAACGAGGTCGTGACAAACATCTTTAGTAGCGAAGATGAAATGAAGCTCGCATCAAATTTAAGCGAAGATCTATCAAAACTAGGCATAAAAACGAACCTCAAAAAGCTAAATTTTGCAAATTTAGAGCAGAAAAACACTGGTGGCTTTAGCCCAGACCTCTCTTACTATAAAACGGAGTTTGGTTACAAAAAAGAGGCTTTGTTTATTAGCTTTTTAAAGTCAGAAAGTCCTGCGATCCTAGAGGGCGGAGAGACTGCGCTAAAGCCTGAAGTCTTGCTAAACAACGCTTTCATCGCTGCCGAGACGAAGGATCATAGAAATAAAAGCTTAAGCGATGTGGCTACTCTTAAAAAGCTGGCAGAAGATAGAGAAAATTTTAAAAATTTGGTGCTTGAGCTACTAAAAAACAGCACCGTAAAGCCAAGCGAAGATAATATAAATTTAGCTTTTAACGAGCTAAATCAAATTTATGCTTTAGGCAGACAAAAGTAGTTTAGGCATCTCTTAAGATCGGCATTTGCTCTAGCCAAAGTAGCTAAATTTACTAGGTAAATCTTTTCACAAAAAAGACGATATCTTTGGTATGAAGCTAAAAGGATATTAGATGATAAACGCACTTGGTAGCTACCCATTAAATTTAGAACAGAACATAAAGGTATCAACCAAAGTTGCCACCAAACAAACGAGCTCAGAGCTTTTAGGCTACAAGGTAGATAAGGATGGCTACTTTACAGATGAGTTTAATAAACAAGCTGGCATACCAAGTAATTATAAAATCCACTCAAGTACGCTGGAGTCGTTAGTAAGGATAGAGACGCAGTCTGACTATATGCAAA
>NZ_CABPUQ010000001.1:699682-893369 GCF_902460675.1 Campylobacter concisus
GAAGACGAACTCTCATTTAAAAAGATGATGGAGCATAATCTAAAAATGCTAAAGCTACTCTTTGGTGAGATAGACAAAGATGGCAAAAAGAGCAAGGACTTTATGGATAGCTTTTTAAAATTTAGCATGCCACCTTTAAATTTAGTAAAAGAGCTAAATGAAAACCCAGCAGGAAAATATCTAGTAGATATGCTTGGTATAAAAAAAGATGTTGATATAAAGGCGTAGGGGGGAGTGAAATGATAACTAGCATAAACGGACTTAGCAATACACCAATACAAGATAATACTATCAAAAAAGAAAATGCAATAGAAAATGTAGCCAAAGAAGGCAAGCAAGACAAAAACGCTACCGAAGAAAAATTTGATTACTCAAAGAATCTTTTTAAACCCTGGAGCGAAACTATAAAAGAATTTATAGATATAGACAAAAGCAAAGAGGGCTGGATAGCAGATACTATAAATCGAATTGATAATATGCTGTCTGATTACACCATTCAAGAAAGACGAGCTTTATCAGCAAAAAGAGAACCAGAAAATATGGAAGAATTTAGAGTTCGCGAACTCCAAGATTACATGGACTGGTTGCTTACAAACTCTATAGACGGCAAACCAACCATGATGGGCAAACTAATAGGTCTTGGCACAAAAGAAGAAGAAGATGAACTTGATGCTTTTATGGAAACTATGTCGTCTCTTTATCCAAATAATAACAAGGAGTCGCTTAGTCTTTTAGATAGAACCGACCTAAGCATAGATGAATTTAAAACATTATTTGCCAAAGCAAGAGAGAAAGCTACAAAAGATGTCGAAGAGCAAAGAAAGCAGATAATCAAAGAAGAACAAGAATACAATGCAAATTTTGCTAAAGAGCAGGCTGAGAAGAAATTTAAACCTATGCAGGTTAAAAAGAAGTATGAGACCTATGATATAAACAAGGATCAGAAATTTCTCTTTGCAAGAGAGCTTTTAAATTTCAAAGAAAAAAGAGGCATAGATGTCTTAGAGCTTATGCAAAAGATAGATAAGAAGCAAATTTTAAATAAGATGGCTTGATAGGTAAAGCAGAACGAGGATCATCCTCTATCTTGTTATGGGATGACTTAGTAGCGACTTGCGCTAAATACAAAGATAAATTTAAACCTTTTTATCGACAACCTTTTTACCATTTTCTTCAAGCTTTTGCATGATACGAAGCACATCGATACCTCGTTCTCTCTCAAGTTCTTGAAGCTTAAGTAAAAACGAAAATTTCTCATCCTTAGTGATATCATAAGTTTCAGTGTTTTTACTTTCAGCCTGGATAGGAGTAAATTTTTTCTCTTTGGTGTCGTCGTCTTCTTCAACGCTCTCTATATCTTGAATACCCTTTTCATTCATCTCTTTTAGTATATTGACAGCATTTTTAGCATCTTCGCCAGATAAAGTTAGATCAAACCGCTCTTTTAGTGCATATTTAGCCCACTCCTCTTTAAACTCATCAACGCTCATATCGCTATCAAGCAGATCAACAGTCCTTGAGTTTTGCATAAATAGCAGTTGGCGATCGCCACGATACTCATTTAAAAATTCATTTACAGTGTATGGAGTATCTCTTAAAATTTTTGGCTTATCATTGTCTGGTTTTGCTTGCTGACCTTGTATGTATTCTACAAATAAACCTTTGCTTTCATTTATGAAATTTTTAAGATCTGATAACTGCTCGCTTGTAAAATCAGGATCATAGCCTCTAAGCTTTCCTATGATAGTGACTTTTGCTTCATCACCTTTTGTAAAGCCAGATAGCGGATATATGTGCCTATCATAAGCCGCAGCTTGAGCTTTTCTATCAAGCCTTGCGTATTTAGGAAAGCTCATACCATATCCCATATCGTTACTAAGTATTTCGTTTATATCATTAAATTTAAACCCCATCTCGCTAGCTATGTGCTCTCTAGATAGATAAGGATATGGCGAGCTAGAAATTTGCATTTTACTATCCTTAGTAAGTTTTAAACTACTCAACTATTTTTAAAAATTTGTTTGAGTGAAAATTTCTTAGTTTGTAAATCGACCTTTCAACAATTTAGTTTATATGTGACTTATCTCTACACAAAACTCTTACTAATAGAGCTTATCCTCTCACTCCAAGAATTTGCTAGAGAATTTATATCCTCACTAGTTGGTTTAAATTTCTCATATTTGTTTGAGGCAATACTTTCTGTGCTAATGTTCTTTGATCTTGCATACATCAAAAGGGTTAGCTCTTTAAGCCTCTCTTTTATGAGTGCTTTTATGCTCTCACTATCCTTGCCCACCTTTTCAAAATCCACAAAATACTCTTTATGCTCTCCAGTGCTTGATATATTATTTAGTGCAGCACTGCTAAGCTTAGTCTTTGCACTATCGCTGGGTAGCGGTCCAGAACTACGTAAAAATCCCATGAAAAGAGCCTCTTTGCTGTAACCTTCATCTGACTTATAAAAAGAGATATCAGGGTTAAAGCTAAACTCATCACCTGCCTCGCTCATCGTAAAATCAACCTCTTTTACTATGAGCCTAACGCCTGCACTTGAAAGCCCTTTGCTAAGAGTTTTGGCACTATTTAGCTCATCTATGCTAGAGTAGATGTTTGAGATAGTGGAGCTTGATAGATCTTTTAGCAAATGTCCTTTGGCATCGTAGCTAGTGCCTTTTGTGCTGTAACCTTTTGGTAGTTTGCCTATATCTGCAAGGGTGTAGCTCTTTTTATCATCACCTAAAGCGCTAGACGTCATTTGATCAAATAGTCTGTAGTAGTGCTTGATAGTGTCGGCCATATCGATGTTATCAAAGATCTTTATCTGCTCGTCTTTGCTCTTGATGTGGTTTAGCACATGGTTGCGCTCGGCAAATCGACTAAGCTCATCAAGCGTGCTTTTATGGATTTTAAAGTCCTGTGGCAAGCCCGCTGCTTTGTTAAAGTCAGCTCCCATAAAGCCTGCTTTATCCACTGTGTAGCCATAAGCTTGAAGATCATTAAAATTTAAAGAGGTGAGGCTATTTTGTGAAGAAGAGATATAAGTAAATTTAGCAGGCTCTTGGCTTGGCTTACTACTCTCTTCTTTAGTCTTTTTGTTAAAGATATCACTAAAATTTGCAGACCTGTCTTGTTTGTGCTGTTGCTTGGTGTATGAATTTATATTGGTGCTTAAGATGCTAATATCATTCATGGCTTGACCTCCTGGCTTCTTTTATGTTTAAAGCAAAAGGTGTTCCAGCGGTTTTATATTAAAAGAGTGTGGGGGGAGATGTGTGCTCCCCCCCCCAGCACAAAAAATGTTATTTATTTTTTATCGTCACCTACTTCTTCGCAAGCTACTTTATAGCGGTATTTGCACGCTAGCTCTAAGTAGCTTTTTTGAGTGGCTGCATCGTTTTTTTCGCCGTAAAAGTCAGCTAGTTTGTAGCAAGCAAGACCAAATCTTTGCTCGCATGATTTTGCAAATAGCTCATTTGCTTTGCCTTGCATTTTTGGGTCATCTTCGTAGTATTCGCCAAGTTCAAAGCAAGCTTTTGGCGTGCCAAGATCGCATGATTTGGTTAGTGATTTTACGATCGTTTCATTATCTTTTTTTGAGTTGATTGATTTTGAGTTTAGTAAAACTGCAAGTCTGTAACAGCCTCTTTT
Organism: Campylobacter concisus; assembly: GCF_902460675.1. Classification (GTDB taxonomy): domain Bacteria; phylum Campylobacterota; class Campylobacteria; order Campylobacterales; family Campylobacteraceae; genus Campylobacter_A; species Campylobacter_A concisus_AJ. The sequence continues at coordinate 703,331 of NZ_CABPUQ010000001.1, forward strand.
ATCGCCTAGATCACAAGCTTTTTGATAGTACATGACACCTTTGTTGATGTCTCTTCTAGCATATGTTTTGCCAAGCTTTAAACACCAAACAGCTTCATTATTTGCGCATTTTTGCTCGATCCTAGCTATCTTTTCAGCTCTACCACAACCTGAGATGAACAAGATCGCAACAGCCGTTAGAATTAAATTTTTAAACACATTTACTCCTTTATCGTTAAAAATTTATTTAACTGCATTATAAAATCATATAACTTAGATTAAAATTTAAAAAGGAGCAGAAAGGTAAATTTGCCCCAAAAGGGACAAATTTATAGATAGAGCATTGTCCCAAGGCGGATCATATTTGAGCCACATTTTATCGCTAGCTCGAAGTCGCTACTCATGCCCATCGAGCAGATGCTTGCGCCTTTTGGCTTTAGGCTCTCGTAAATTTTATAAGTTAGCTCAAAGCTCTTTTGCACCTCTTTTGACTCATCCACATGCGCTCCGATGCTCATCACGCCTTTTAAATTTATATTTTTGCACTCGCTTTGGATACGCTCATAAATTTCAGCCGCATTTGCCACGCTCACACCTTGCTTTGTATCTTCATCGGCCGAGTTTATCTGAAGTAGCGTATCTAGCTTGTAGCTAAGTCTTTTATCAACCTCTACGGCTCTTTCAAAGCTATCGCAGCTTTGCCAAAGCACTGGCTTTAGACTTATCATTTGATTGATTTTATTGTTTTGCAAACGGCCGATCATGTGCCATTTGATGTCAGTAAAATTTTGTAGTTCAAGCTCTTTTTTGGCTAGCTCTTGGACTCTGTTTTCGCCAAAATTTCTTTGCCCTTGTGCGTAAAGCTCCCTTACTTCATTGCATGTCACATTTTTGCTAACGGCTATTAGCGTCACGTCTTTGCTTAAATTTTCTATCTTTTCAAGCAGCTCTTTTAAAACTATCATCATAAACCTCCGCTTAATCTCATAATGTCGTTGAAGGTCGCAAGCACCATGATGCCAAGCAGTAGCGCCCAGCCGCAGTAGGTGAGTACGACAAGCACCCACTCATTTACCTCGCGTCTAAAAATTAGTTCATAAATGTTAAATAAAATATGCCCACCATCAAGCGCTGGGATCGGAAAAAGGTTTAGCACGCCTAAATTTACAGAGATGAGCGCTACGATGGTTAAAAACACGCTAAGGCTGATCTTAGCAGCCTTTGATGTGACATCGGCGATCTGCACGATGCCTCCCACCTCTTTTAGTGGCACAGCTCCAACGACTAGCTTTTCAAAGCTTTTAAAGATGAGTTTTGAAGCCTCGATCGTCTCGCCAAAGGCAAATTTAAGGCTATTAAGGCCTGTGTGATAAATTTTCACCACTTCGCCATTTGGAGAGATGCCGATCAATGGGCGCTCGATCTTTTCATTAAATAAATTTATCGTCTTGCCTATCTTTGGTGTTAAATTTATGCTTAAAATTGAGTCGTTTCTATCTATCAAAATGGTGCTTGGCTCAAGCTTTACGTTTTTGCTGATCTCGTCCCACTCGGTTATTTTTACGCCATTTATCTCTAAAATTTTATCGTTTATTGCTATGCCAGCGCTCGCGGCTGCTGAACCTTCAACTATATATCCAACTATTGGCGCACGTTTTTCAACGCCGATAAATCCAAGCAAAATGTATATGAAAAATGCCAAGATAAAGTTAAAAAATGGCCCTGCAAATAGGATGTATATCCGCTTTATCGGACTTAGCACGTTGTAGCTGTCCGCGTCGTAGTTTTTGGCTTTTGGGTTGGTGTCGTCTTGCCCTTTTAGCTGCACGTATCCGCCAAGCGGGATCGCGCTTAGGCAGTAGTCGGTGCCGCCAACGTTTTTGGTGTAAATTTTCTCGCCAAAGCCGATACTAAAGGTATTTACTTTGACGCCGAGCATTTTTGCTGCTAAAAAGTGGCCAAGCTCGTGAAAAAATATGAGAAAACTAATGGCTAAAACGGTCACTAAAAAATAAAACGAATACGCATAAAGCCCAAGGCAAAGCAGAGCCAGCGTGAAGAGAATGCCTTTCAAAACTTACCTTTTTTTGAAAAAATTGTTGAGATTTTAGCCAAAGTTTATAAATTTACTCTCAAATTTGGCTTGCCATTTAGGCGAAAATTTCCTTTAGCCAAGAGAGTATTTTGGCTCTATTTAGCCCTTTGCTGACGCTAAAATAAGTTTTATCTTTATCGTCTAGGTCAAATTTCACATTAAAACGTGACTTTAATTGATCTATAAATGGCTTTAAATTTAAAATATCAGGGCAGGGCAAAATATCTTTTGGCAGCTCTTGCAAAAAGCTCATGCCCTCATCGTTAAAATTTATTCTAGCCCTTGGCACAGCGTCGTTTCTAAGCTCTATCTCAAATGTGTGGTCATTTATAAAAGGGGCAAAAAGGCGAATTTCTAAGTGAAATTTACCAGCTAGCTCCTCATCGCTTAAGCCTTGATTACTAAACCAGTAGCCAAAATTTACAGCATTTAGCGAGATATCAAAATCATAAGGATCAGCAGGGCTCACGCCTATATTGCGTAAAAGCTCATATATAGGTAGTTTTGCTTGCAAGCCATCATAATAGTCATAAAGCTTGGCAAGTAGCGGATGTGTGCGGCCGGCCTTCTCTTGCAAGCGTAAAATTTCAAAGATGTATCTGTGCGCAAAGGAGCGCTGCGATACCGAGCGAGTAGCTTGCATGCTTAGATAGTCTAAAATTTCAGGGCTTTTTGAAAAGCTCATAGCACTCCAAATGCCACGCAAAGTCTCTACGTCGTTATCAAATGTATCAAATTTATCTGCATGGGTTTTGTCGTATTCTAAAGCGCAGCTTAGTAAAAACTCATTTAGCTCAGGACTGATCACAGCGCCGATCTTTTCTAAATTTTTGGCATTATGATAAAAAGATGTATTGATGATCTTTTGATTTAGTTTTTTGGCTTGTTTTTGCAGTGCTGGCTCTAAATTTGCAGTGCGTTTTAGAATAATCTCTTGCAGGTCACAGCTCAAATTTAACTCTTTTTCATCGCTTTTACATAGGCAAAAATGTACTCAAACCCAGAATAAAGCGTGAGCGCAACAGCGATCCAGAGCAAAAGCTCGCCACCAGGCCAGCTCATCAGTAAAAATCCAACCGCAAACATCTGCGAGACTGTTTTTACCTTGCCAGCCATCGAAGCCGCGACCTCTACGCCGTCACTTGCCATCACGACACGAAAGCCAGTTATAAAAAACTCTCTTACCAAGATAAGATAAACAGCCCAAGCGCTCGCTCTGCCAAGCATCATAAGGCCTAAAAATGCCGCCAGTATCAGCATCTTATCAGCTAGTGGGTCAAGGATAGCGCCAAGCTTGGTCTTTTGATCCCAGCTTCTAGCGATATATCCGTCAAAAAAGTCAGTCACCGAGGCAATCACAAAGATGAGGGCTGCGAAGTAGTTTATCCAGCTTATATGAATTTGTGTAAAAATTTCTGGTGCATTTACGAGCATAAAAAACATAAGCGGAGCTAGCAATATCCTAAAAAATGCCAACGCATTTGGTAAATTTAAGCTCACAAATATGCCTTTATGTCTAGAAATTTCACTCTCATTTAAAAGTCGTGCCACCATCTATCACAAATGTATGCCCAGTCACCCAGCTAGCCTTAGACGAGCATAAAAATAGACACGCTCCTGCTAGATCGGTTGGCTGTCCCATGCGGTTTAGCGGGCTAAGCTTTGCCGTCATATCGCGCACCTCTTCGTAGTTTGTAAAGGCTCTTAGTGCGTCTGTCTCGATAGGGCCACCACTTACGACATTGACACGGATGTTTTTCTCGCCAAGCTCGGTAGCAGCGTATCTTGCCATCGCCTCAACGGCCGCTTTTGCTGTGCCGTGACCTGCGTAGTTTTCGATATAGACTAAATTTCCAGTTGAGCTTAGGCTGATTATGCTACCGCCATCCACTTTTTCCATACGTTTTGCAGCCTCTTGTGCACCCACGACAAAGGCGTTTACGGTTGCTGTGAAGATATTATTTATACCTCTTGGTTTTAGCTTCATAAATTTAGTGTATCCGCCAGCTACTGCGCGGCCTGAGATGATGGCATTTGAGATGAAAAAATCAACCCTGTCAAAGTCCTCATCTATCTTTAAAAATAGCTCCTTATAGGTCTCTGGCTCAAGGATGTTTAGCGCGTAGGCTCTAGCTTTTATCTTGTAAATAGCCTCAAGCTCTTTTGCCTGCTCTTTGGCAAGCTCTTCGTTTGAGTTATAGGTAAATGCTATATTTACGCCAGCTTTTGCAAATTCTTCGACTATGGCTCTGCCGATGCCTCTAGTGCCGCCGCTGATGACTAGCGTTTTACCTTTAAATTCGTTTAGTGTGTCCTTCATTAAAATCCCTTTATTTCGTAATTTTTAATAACTTCTTCGATCTTTTTGAAATTTTCTTTGCTCGGTTTGCAAAGTGGCAAGCGGTACTCCAAAGTGTCGATCAGTCCTGCTAGATACATCGCCGCTTTGATCGGTATCGGGTTGCTTTCGCAAAAGAGCGTTTTGTTGATCGTGTAGAGGTTGTCATTTATCAGTTTTGCTTTTTTATACTCTTCGTTCATCGCAAGGTGCGTAAGCTGTGAAATTTGATCTGGTAAGAGGTTTGCAGTGACTGAGATGACGCCCTTTCCGCCGTATGATAGGATAGGGTAGTTTATCGCATCTTCGCCGCTGATGACTACTAAATCAGGCTCGTGAGCTAGCAGGTCGACACATCTATCGATACTGCCTGTTGCTTCTTTGATGCCAAAAATATTTTTACAATCTTTAAAAAGTCTAAAAACGGTCGCTGGCAAGATATCTACGCCAACTCTGCCTGGGACGTTGTAAAGAAGTACTGGAATTTCTATACTATTTGCGATAGCCTTGTAGTGCTCGTAAAGCCCTTCTTGCGTTGGTTTGTTGTAGTAAGGAGCGACTGATAGGATGCCGTGAGCACCGTGAGCTTGGGCAAATTTAGCGATACCTATGGCCTCATGAGTGGCGTTGCTACCAGCTCCAGCTAGCACCTTGACATTTGTGCCTTTACATGCATCTACTGCGATCTCGATGCAAATTCTATGCTCATCATGCGTTAGAGTCGCGCTCTCACCAGTTGTTCCAACTGGCACAACGACGTCTATGCCGTTTTTTATCTGTCTTTTTATCAGTTTTTCAAAACTGACTTCGTCTATTTTTTGATTTTTAAATGGCGTAACTAGTGCTGTCATCGCACCTTGAAGCGAATTTTTCACGTCTATTCCTTTTTTAAGATTATTGTCGTGCTAGTTTTTTCATTGAAATATCTATTTGCTATCTCTTTTAAAAGCTTAGCATCTATCTTATCTATGTTTTTTTCAAGCTCATAAAGTGGCTTTATATCGCCTCTTGCAAGGTATGAGCCGTATAAATTCGCCACCTTGCTTGCGCTCTCAAATGAGTAGATAAAGTCCGTTTTTATCAAATTTTTAACTCTTAAAACGTCCTCTTTGTCGATTGGCTTTTTCTTTAGATCATCTATGATCTTTAAAATTTCGGTTTCAACTACGCTCGCCTCGACATCTGGGTTGCAAACTGCTAAAAATATAAATAAATTTTCATCAACGCAGCTCATATTGTAAGCATAAAATTGATTTACAAGCATGAGCTCATCGACAAGGCGTTGCTGTAAAATAGAGCTTTTACCAGTGGCTAAATATTCGCTTATCGCATTTAGTCCCACTTGATCAGCATGCCTAAAGTCTGGAATTTTATAAGCGATAGCTAGCATTTGCGTTTGGCTATCTTTGTAGATGATAGCCCTTCTTGCGCCGTCTTGCTCAGGCTCTTTGCAGTGCAGTCTTGGTATGGCTCTTTTGTTTTTTATGCCACCAAAGTTTTTCTTAGCCAGCTTAAATGCCTCGTCTTTGCTGATGTCGCCACTTATCATTAAAATGGCGTTTTTTGGCTGATAATACGTAGCGTGAAATTCTTTTATATCAGCGATCTTCCAGCTTTCGATATCTTTTATGAAGCCTATTGGCGTCCAGTGGTATGGGTGATAGATAAATGCATGGTTATAGAGCCTAAAGTAGAGGTATCCCATAGGGTTGTTGTCTGTTCGCCACCTGCGCTCCTCGTGCACCACCTCGCGCTCTGGCTGAAATTCTTTATCTTTTAGGCTTAAATTTTTCATAAGCTCGGCAAAAAGACCTAGCGTTTTGTCTAAATTTTCATTTGAGGCTTTTATGAAGTAGTGAGTGTAGTCAAAGCCCGTGCTTGCGTTATTTACACCGCCAAAGCCTTTTACTATCTCATCAAACTCGCCTGCACGTAAATTTTTGGTTGATTTGAAATTTAGATGCTCTAGCATGTGAGCGATGCCGCTTTTGCCCATCACTTCGTTTCTGGAGCCAACTTTATAAAAAACATCGACGCTTATCACTTTTGAGCCAGGATTTACTGGCACGTGATAAATTTCAAGTCCGTTGTCTAGTTTAAATTTATTAAATTTTATCAATCTCTTGCCCTCTATTTTTTAACGTTTGCGCCGACTGCTTCGCTGATAGAAGCAAAGCCATCTCTTTTTAAAAGCTCTAAAATTTCTAAATTTATATCTCTTGCGATCATCGGCCCTTTGAAGATAAAGCTTGTAAAAATTTGGACCAAATTTGCCCCCATTTTTATGCGATCATAGGCGTCTGCACCGCTATCTATGCCGCCACATGCGATAAGTGTCGTCTTGCCATAAAGCTCGTCAGCCACGGCTTTAAATATCTCTTTTGACTTTTGAGCGATCACCTTGCCGCTTAGTCCGCCAAAATCCTTTAAATTTGACGAGTGAGAGAGCGAATAATCAACGCTTGTATTTGAAACAAGTACGCCACTAGCGCCGTTTTCTACTGCACAGCTACAAAGCTTGATCGCATCTTCGTGGCTCATATCGGGAGCGATTTTAAAGATGATCGGCTTTTTAGTAAGTGGCAAAATGACGCTAAAAAGCTCTTTTATGAAGCTTTCATCTTGAAGTGCTCTTAAATTTGGCGTGTTTGGCGATGAAACGTTTATGACAAATGTATCGCAAATTTCGCTAAATTCTCTTACTAAAATTTCATAGTCTTTTATCGCATCTTCGTTTGGTGTAACCTTGTTTTTACCGATGTTTGCCCAAACTGGTATGGTAAAAGGATAGATCTTTTTTACTCTATTTTTGATAGCCTCGCAACCTTCATTGTTAAAGCCCATCGCATTTTGAATGCTCTCTTCGTCTATGAGCCTAAAAAGCCTAGGTTTTGCGTTGCCAGGTTGTGGTTTTGGCGTAAATGTGCCAAATTCTAAATGCCCAAATCCAAGAGCCGTTAGCGCCTCAAACATCGTGGCGTTTTTATCAAAGCCGCCAGCTATGCCAACTGGGTTGTGGTAGGTGCTTGAGAATAAATTTTGTTTTAGCGCATTGTCATCGACCACGCATTTGTGCGCTAAAAAGCTTAGCGAGCCAGGGAAGATTTTATTTGCCCCAACCATCGCTACTTCAGCGATCTTGTGGGCAGTTTCAGGATCAAATTTGAAAAATATAGATTTTAAAGTATCGTAGTTTAAGCTCATTTTAACCTCTTTAAAATGCCTAAAAATTTACGCAAATCTTAGCAAAAATCGCCTTAAACTAAGGCTTTGCCCTTAAGTTTTGCATAAATTTCATTTCTTTTGCTAAGCTCCTCGTCGCTTCCACTATCAATGATCTTGCCATCACTTAAAACTGCGATCTTATCGGCACTCTCGACCGTGCTAAGGCGGTGGGCGATGACAAAGATGATCTTTTTGCTTCTTAGATTATTTATCGCCTTTGTGATCTCTTTTTCGCTCTCGTTATCAAGTGCTGAAGTAGCCTCGTCAAAGATGAGGATTTGTGGGTTTTGATAAAGTGCCCTAGCTATGGCGATACGTTGTCTTTGACCGCCTGAAAGGTTAGTACCAAATTCGTTTAAGATAGAGTGGATACCATCATCAAGTTTGCTCACAAATTCATAGGCATTTGCCATTTTTAGAGCGTTTACAACGGCCTCTTCGTCAAATTCTCTGCCGTAAGCCACGTTTTTAGCGATCGTGTCGTTAAAGATATAAACTCGCTGCGTCACAAGTCCGATATTTTGGCGAAGTGAGTGAATTTTGATATCTTTTAAATTTGTGCCGTTTATCAAAATTTCTCCACCATTTACGTCGTAAAATCTCATAAGCAAATTCATAAGTGAGCTTTTTCCGCCGCCACTTGAGCCAACAAGGGCTATAAATTCTGACTTATTTGCCTCTAAATTTATCCCTTTTAAGACCTCTTTGTCGCCGTAGCTTAGGCGGACGTCGTTAAATTTGATCAAATTTATCTCTTCGTTTAGCTTATTTTGGCCATCTTTTATCTGGCTCACCTTATCCATCAAGAAAAACGTCCTCTCGCTTGCTGCGATGGCGTCTTGCATCTTATTATAGATATTTACGATGCGTTTTAGCGGGGTGTAGAGCATGAAAAGTGCTGTTAAAAACGAGAAAAATGCACCCATGTTTATCTGCCCGTCGATGACGTCTTTACCACCTATGATGATTACTGCTGCCACGCCTATTGAGCCGATGGTCTCCATTAGCGGGCTTACTAGCTGCTCGATCTTGACGCTTTTTAAATTTAACTTGAAAAATTTGTTATTTTCATCAACAAAGCGTGAATGCTCGTATTTTTGGGCGTTATTTGCCTTGATGATCTCAATATTTGTAAAAATTTCACTAAGCGCAGAGGTGATGTCTGAAGTTTTTTCTTGCGACTGCTTTGAAATTTTCTTCATCCTTTTAGCAAGGCGCGAGATCGGATAGATCGCCACTGGCATGACCACAAGGGCAAAAAACGCCAGCTTTGGACTTTGATATATGACGACGCAAAGAAGTCCGATGATAGTTATAAATTCCCTCGTAAGTTCAGGGATCATGCTTGAGACTATCGATCTTATACGGTCAATGTCGTTTGTTGTTCTGCTGATTAGCTCGCCAGTTCTAAATTCATTAAAAAAATCCATATCTAAATTTAAAAGGTTTGCAACCATCTTTTCGCGAAATCTTCTAATCGTATCTTGCCCGATATATGCCGTAAAATAGGCCTGCATGAAGGTTCCGATGTTTTTTATCACGTAGATTGCGATGATGGCGCAAGGCAAGATGTAAAGTAGCTTTTCGTTTTTCTCAACGAAAATTTTATTTAGCACAGGCTCCACAAGATAGGCACTTACCGCCGTTCCGCCACTGGCAAGCCCCATGCCGATGATGGCAAAGATGAAGTGTGGGATGTAGTCTTTAAAGTAAGGACCAAAGCGCTTTAGCACATCTTTTAAGCCAAAATTATTCATTATTTCTCTCCCAAACTGCGCCATTTGGCGTATCCATGATAGAGATATTTAGGCGAGAAAGCTCATCTCTTATCTCATCAGCCCTTGCGAAATTTCTCTCTTTTTTAGCTGCCGCGCGCTCATCAATAAGCCTCTTTATCTGCTCTTTTTGCTCGCCAGTTACGCCAAACTGAAAATACTCCACATAGTTTGTGATAGCAATGCCTAAAATTTCACCTATTAACTCTAAATTTGCCACCACTTCGGCCTTATATGCTTTATCTTTTGGGTTGTTATCAAGTCTTTCATTTGCTGTTTTTACAAACTCATCGACGCTTGCAAGTGCTTTTGAAGCGTTTAGATCATCACTTAGCGCTTCAAGTAGCTCACTTTTAAAGTTCTCATTTGCCATGCCTGCTTGCACGCCATCAACTCTTTTTTTGAGGCGGTAAATTTTATCAAGTCTCTTTTTTGAAGCCACAAGATCTTCATCTGAATAGTTAAAATGAGCCCTATAATGGCTCGTAAGCAAGTAATATCTAAGCACTTCGCCATGAACGTTTTTTAGGGCGTCCTTTACGAAAAAGCTGTTGTTTAGGCTCTTGCTCATCTTTTCGTTATTTACCTTTATAAAGCCGTTGTGCATCCAGTATTTGCTTAAATTCTTATGATAAGCACATCTGCACTGGCTTGCCTCATTTTCGTGGTGTGGAAAGAGCAGGTCGATGCCGCCAGCGTGGATGTCGATCTCAAATTCCTCGTTCTCTTTATCGCTTAAAAACTCCCTTATCATCGCTACGCACTCGGTGTGCCAGCCAGGGCGACCCTTGCCAAATGGGCTCTCGTACCATTTCTCGTCAAATTTCCAAAGCACAAAGTCTTTTTCATCTCTTTTCTCGCAAAAACATACTACGCGTGCGATTAGATCGGTGTTGTTATCCTTACCGCTGATGCTAAAATAGCCACTATCCTTGCTCGTATCGAAGTAAATTCCATCGCACGTTTTATACGCCACACCTCTATCCATAAGCACCTTGATGTAGCTAATGATCGCCTCCAAGCACTGCGTAGCCTTTGGCTTAAAGTCTGGATCAAGCACGTTTAAAGCGCCCATGTCGCTCTCGTAGTGCGCTATATATTTGTTTGTGATCTCCTCTAGGCTTTGACCAGTTTGCGCCATTTTGTTTAAAATTTTATCGTCGATGTCGGTGTAGTTTCTTGCAAATTTGACCTTGTAGCCAAGCGCTTTTAAGACCCTTCTTAAAAGATCAAAGCTAACGGCTGACTTTGCATGCCCTAAATGCGCGTCGTCATAGACCGTTGGACCGCACAGATAGATACTAACTTCACCATCTTTAATAGGGCTAAACTCAACCTTTTCTCTTTTAGAAGTATCAAAAATTCGCATTAAATATATCCTTTAAAAATGTTAAACCAAAATAGAGCAAAACCGCAAAAAGTGCGATAGCGGCTATAAATTTAGGCTCGATTATAGCTAAAAATCGCTTAGCTCCAAAGGCTCTAATGTATAAAATAAGCTGTAAAAATCCCCCAAGCGAGCTTGCAAATGCAAGGCCAGCAGCTCCAAATTTCTGCATCAAAATGACAGCTAGGATCAAATTTATCACAAGGCAGATGATAGAAATTTTAGCTGCCTCTTTTTGCTTCATATTTGCATAGAGCCAAAGTGAGAAAATTTTAGCTAGACCAAATGGCGTAAGCCCCACTAAATAGGCACTTAGCACCTTGGCGCATTCAATAGTATTTGCCCTTACGAAATTCCCTCTCTCAAACAAGAGCCAGATGATAAACTCACTTAGCACAATGCCTGTGATCGTAGCTGCTAGCAAGGCGCAAAGTAGCAGGTAAAAGCTCTTTTTCGTCCAAACTAGGGCGTTTGCCTCATCTTTTTGCTTCAAAAGTCTAGTGATCTTTGGAAAGAGTGCCTGAGAGAGTGCGATCGCAAAGATGGCAAGTGGGAGCTGAAAAATTCTATTTGCATAAAAAAGATAGCTTATCGAGCCACTTACCAAAAAGCTAGCTAGCCAAGTGTCCATAAATGCGCTTATCTGCATCGCACTTGAGCCAAGCAAGCCGTGATAAAAATTTATAAAAAAGCCTTTGCTCTGCGCTCTTTTGCCCTTAAAATATCCGCTTAGACCGCCCCAAAAAATTTTATTTAAGGCGTTAAATTTCATAGCGATTAGATGCACCAAAACCTGCAAAATGCCGCCTGCAACGACGCCAAAGCTAAGATAAAGTGCGACCACGCTTTCGCTCTTGCCACGAGCCAAAAGTAGCGAAGCGATCATGGCTAGATTTAGCAGTGCAGTAGAAAATGCAGTCGTTGCAAAGTGCCCTTTGTACTGAAGCAGCGCACCCATGAAAGTGACGATATAAACAAGGGCTAGATAGTAGAAATTTATGCGCACAAGTGGCACTGCGTCTGTGATGTTTTGCTCGCTTAAACCGCTTGCGATGATCTTTATAAAGTAGGGCGTAAATAAATTTACAAGAAGCGTCAAAACGCCTATAAAAAGTAGAAATTTGATGAAAATTTCAGCCTGAAAGATCGCTTTTTTCTTGCTATTTGCAAAATTTGGCAAAAACGCCTGCGTAAAGGCACCCTCACCAAAGATACGGCGAAATAAATTTGGTATCTTAAATGCTATAAAAAAGAGGTCGCTAAATATGCCAGCACCAAGGATAGAAGCCGTTAAAAGATCTCGTATAAGCCCTAAAATCCTTGAAGTCATGATGCCAACTGAGTTTGAAAAAAAGCCTTTTATAAACATCGCCCACCTAGTAAATTTAAAAACGCAATAGTAACAAAAGATGCTTTAAAGCTTACATAACCCAAATTTAATAAAGTTTTAGAGATAATAAGAGCCAAAATTTTATGTGAAATGGATCAAATTTGAGCGAGAACGTGCAAGAAAACGAGAGATTTTTACCGCCAACGCAAATTCAAACTTCAACGCCTTATCTATCGCTTAAAGAGCTAAGCAAACAATATAGCGTGCCGGTAGAATTTATAGATTTTAAACTCTCAAATATCTTAACTTACTATAAAAATAAAGATAACGTCGAGCCAGTTTTTGTCCCTGAAGAAAATTTAAGCTTTTTTGATGACAACACATTTTATCTTGACGAGACGCTAGAGATTGAGCAGGTCTATGACGTGGAGTTTTTTGACGTGAGGCTAAATGCCACGCCAAAGCTACCAAAGATCGATATAGGCGTAAATTCAACCATTACAAAGGTCATCGCAAAGGTTAGAGCGAGCAAAGAGTGCGAATACGAGCAGCACTACGAAGATAAGCTTTATGAATACATCGCAAAGCAGCTTATGAAGGCTCAAATTTTAATAGGCATAAGGATCGGCAAGCTAAAAGAGGAGCTAAAGCAAATAGCCTCGATAATCCACGTAAAAGGCGAGCTTGACAAGGACTACACGCTAAATTTAACTCAAGGCATCAACCCTAAAAAAGCGATCGACGCAAAGATCATCTACTACTACAAAGATAAGCTTGATGATATAAAAGAAGAAGATAAGGTTGATTACGCCGATAGGGGCTTTGTCTTTGGCGTGGCAAAAGATGAAGTGATAATGGAGGAGAAAAAGTCACACGAGGGCGCAAATGGACGCGACGTAAGAGGCAAACTTATAGAAGTGCCAAAGCCAAAAGAGGATACTGAAAAAGAGATAAGCATAAGCGAAAATATCGAGCGCGTAGAAAATGATGAAAGTATAAAATATATTGCTAAAAAAGCAGGCTACGTGGTCGAGAAAAACGGCTCTTTTGACATAGAAGAGCGCATAGAGATAAATGAAGCAAATTTTAAAACCACTGGCTCTATCCAAGCAGGCACCGACACAAATGTCACTTTGGTGGTTCGCGAGACTGACACGATAAAAGATGCTATCGGCACTGGCATCATCGTAGAGGCTGACGAGATCGAAGTAAAGGGAAACGTCGGCGCAAATGCGATGGTCAAGGCAAACGAGGTAAACATAGGCGGTCAAACGCACCAAAAGGCTAAAATTTACGCCAAACACGCCAAAATTTCTATCCACATCGGCAAAGTCGAGGCTGAAAGCGTCGAGATAGATAGGCTTGAAGGTGGCACTGTCATAGCAAAAAGAGTAAAAATTAATAGCGTAGTTGGCGGCTCGATAACAGCTCAAAACATCCAGATAGACACGCTTGGCTCAAACTGCACCATCACAGCCTCACACCTAATAGACGTTAGATATCTAAGAGGCACTGATAATAAATTTATCATTGACGCTAGCAAGATGCCTGAGAGTGCGGAGGCTACGCAAGATCAGCTAAGCAAGATAGAGAGCACCAAGTCAGAGCTAGCTACGCTTCTAAAAAACATAGAGAGCAAGAAAAACGTCATAAACGAGAACAAAGACTCGATATATACGATAAAAGCCAAGATCGAAGAGCTCTCAAAGGCCAAGGTGATACCGCCAGTTACATTTATGAAAAAGCTAAAAGAGTATCAAGGGCTAGTTAATGAATATAACACCTTGCTTAGGATATTTAAAGAGAAAAAGGAGCTTTTATCTGATCTAAAAGACGAGCTTGAGATCATGCAAAATGGCATATTCTCAGCCAAAGTGATAAACAGAGGCAACTGGATCGAGCTAAATGAGATAAGGTTTGTCATCGTCGATCCTCCGCAAAATGTCACCTACATCTCAAAACAAAATGAGACCGCCCACGTCATCACGCTAGATAAATTTGATAACGGCGGCGAGGTCGAATACAAGATCAAAAAGTCAAACAAACTTGAAGACTACGCGGATATAAATTTCATGGAACAAAAGGTTAAATGATGATAAAAGCAATCGAAGGCGTCGTTACAAAAAAAGAGCCTGCATTTGCCATACTTAAGACAAATAGCGGCGTAAGTTATGGGATTTTCATCTCGCTTTTTTGCTCAGCAAAACTTAGCAAAGGCGAAAAGGCCGAGCTTGCCATAACGCAGATCATAAGAGAGGACGCAAATTTACTCTACGGCTTTTTAGACGCAAACGAGCAAAAGATGTTTGAGATGCTCATCAAGCTAAATGGCATCGGAGCTAGCACAGCAATGGCGGTTTGCTCAAGCCTTAGCTCACAGGCATTTACAAACGCCATAATAAGCGGCGACGCTGACACTTTTAAAAGCGTGCCAGGTATCGGACCAAAGACAGCTAGGCGCATAATAGCCGAGCTAAGCGACGCTAAACTTATAAGCGACGAGAGCGTACCAAGCTACCAAAATGAGGCGCTTTTGGCACTTGAGGCGCTTGGCTTTAAGCGTGAGAAGATAGTGAAAATTTTGCCTGATTGTAAGAGTGAAAACACGAGCGATCTTATAAAAGAGGCACTTAAAAAACTAGGATAAGGATAAAAAAGATGAATTTAGGCGTGATATTTGGAGCAAAGAGTTTTGAGCATGAGATAAGCATAGTAAGCGCAATAGTTTTAAAAAACGTCCTAAAACAGGAGCTAAAATTTATATTTTGCGATGCAAATAGGGACTTTTACTTGATCGAGCAAAAAGATATGAGGGCAAATTTCTTTAGCTCTGGCAAATACAAAAACTCAAAGAAGCTATCTTTGGCAAAGGGTGGCTTTTACGTGCACTCGCTTTTTGGCGCAAGCAAAGTTGAATGCGATGTCATTATAAATTTGATCCACGGCATGGACGGCGAAGACGGCAAGATAGCGGCACTTTTTGACTTTTACGGAGTCAAATACATAGGTCCAAGGCTTGAAGCAAGCGCGCTTAGCTACAACAAAGAGCTTACTAAATTTCTAGCGCAAAAGGCTGGTGTAAAGGCGCTTGATTACGAGATGCTAACTCGTCAAAGTGAGCCAAAATTTCACTATCCTATTATATTAAAGCCAGCAAGGCTAGGCAGCAGCATCGGCGTGAGCGTCGTGCATGATGATAGTGAGCTTGCCTACGCAAAAGACGTGGCGTTTGAATTTGACAAAGATGTTTTAGTAGAGCCCTTTATAAAAGGCGTCAAAGAGTATAACCTTGCAGGCTGCAGGATCGATGGAAAGATCAAATTTTCTATCGTCGAAGAGCCAAAAAAGAAAGAATTTCTTGACTACGAGCAAAAATATCTTAGTTTTTCAAATGAAAACAAGGTAAAAGAGGCAGAAATTTCTGAAGAGCTAAAACAAAAGCTTAAATTTAACTTTTCTAAAATTTATGATTGTGGATTTGACGGAGCGATCATTAGATGCGACTTTTTTGTGATAGATGACGAGGTCTATCTAAACGAGATCAACCCAAACCCAGGCAGCCTTGCAAACTATCTATTTGAGGACTTTGAGAGCACGCTAAATGCCCTTGCAAACTCACTCCCAAAAGAGCGTGATATAAAGATTGATTATAAATTTATAAACTCGATCACTTCGGTAAAAGGTAGCGGCAAGCTCTAGGCTATTTAGCGATATATAAAGTAGTTTGTGATATTTTACGTAAAATTTTACATAAAGAGCGACAATGGTAACTTTTACAAAAGATGAAATTTATACAGCAACCGAGGTGGTTAGAAATTTTAGCTCAGTCCTTTCTCGTGTGGGAGCTAGCGAGCTAAAGCGCGCTGTCATCGTTAAAAACAATAAATTTGAAGCAGTCCTTTTAAATATGGAGGAGTATGAGCGCCTTTGCGAGGCTGTAAGCGTGCTTGAGAGCATTTACGCTGCTAAAAAGAGAGAAAACGATGGCGAGTAGGGCAGTAAAATACGGCTCAGACGAGTACGAGATCAGCTACGAAGTAGTAAATCCAAAATGCAAAAAAGTAGTGCTTTTCTTGCACGGCTGGGGCGCAAACAAAGAGATAATGAAAAAGGCTTTTGGGCACTATCTAAATGACTTTTGTCACGTCTATATCGATATGCCAGGCTTTGGTAAAAGCTCCATTTTTAAGCCATTAAAAACAAGTGACTACGCAAAGATCGTTGCAAATTTCTGTGATGAGCTACAAATAAAACCAGACATCATCGCAGGACATAGCTTTGGCGGTAAGGTCGCAACACTTCTAAAACCACCATACCTAGTGCTTTTAAGCTCAGCTGGCATAGTCGTCAAAAAGCCATTTATCGTGCGAGCAAAGATAGCGATATTTAAAATTTTAAAGATATTTGGCTTTGGTAAATTTTATAAACTCTTTGCCACAAAAGATGTGAGCGGCATGAGCAGAGTGATGTATGAAACCCTAAAAAATGTCGTTGATGAGGATTTTACAAAGCATTTTGCTGACTTTAGCGGCAGGGCTTTTATATTTTGGGGTGAAAATGACAAGGCAACGCCTGTAACAAGCGGCGAGAGCATAGATAGACTTATCAAAAATAGCTCATTTTTTCCGCTTAGCGGCGATCACTTTTTCTTTTTGCTCCACGCTAAATTTATAAGCGACGAGATAGAAAAAGGGATAAATTTTGAGCCAGATGAGGCAAAAAATGTCGTGCTAGATGACGATGAGAGCGGGATCGAGGAGATAAGATGAGTATATTTTTAAGTCTAAGCACAGTTTTATTTATCTTTGCGCTTGCTTTTTATGTGATCACTTGCTTTCAGTGGTTTTCATATAAGCCCGAGCGTGTGCTCTTTCACTTCACAAAGCCCGCTTGGCACGTATTTTTCTTTATCGTGCCTTTGGTGCTATTTTACACGACTGGCAAGTGGTTTTTTATCTACTTTTACTTTGCGCTTTTGCCAGCTCTTTATCTGTGGCATAAAAAACTTGATAAAAAGCTAGTCTTTACCGCTAGGATAAAGCACTTTTTTGTGATCCTTGCTTGCGCTATCATCTTAAACTACGCTTTAAATTTCATCATTCACAAGGCGTTTTTAGCTCCTATGCCACTTTTTGTCTTGGTCGTGAGCCTATTTTTTAGTGAAATTTTAGAAAAGATCAAATTTCAAGGCTTTAAAAACAGGGCACTTAAAAAACTTGGCACAAACAAAGAGCTAAAGATTATTTTAATCACCGCAAGCTATGGTAAAACAAGTATCAAAAATTTCTTATTTGAAATTTTAAAAGATAGCTTTGTCTGCTACAAAACGCCACGCAGCGTCAATACGATGGCTGGCATCATCAAAGATATCAATGAAAACTTAAGCGAGCAAACGCAAATTTACATCGCTGAAGCAGGCGCTAGGCTAAAGGGCGACATCCTAGAGATCACTAAATTTCTAAATCCACAAATAGTCATCGTAGGCGAGATCGGCGCGCAACACATCGAGTACTTTAAAACGCTTGATAATATCCGCGCGACAAAGCTCGAGGCGTTGCAAAGCGCTCGCTTGCAAATGGCATTTTTGCATAGCTCGACAAATAAAGAGCCAAGCAAAAATATAGAAATTTACGATGAGAGCCTAAAAGATATAAATGCAAATTTAGATGGAATTTCATTTACGCTTGATGGCAAAAACTACGCTTCGCCACTACTTGGCAAATTTAACGCTACAAATTTAGCCGTTTGCATCAAGGTGGCAAGATACCTAAAAATGAGCGATGAGGCGATAAATAGTGCGCTATCTAAGATGAAAAACGTCGAGCACCGCCTAAGCAAGATCGAGGCTGGTGGCAAGCTGATAATCGATGATAGCTTTAATGGAAATTTCTCAGGCATGAGCGCAAGCTACGAGCTTGTAAGCACCTACGCTGGTAGAAAAGTGCTGCTAACGCCTGGTATCGTCGAGAGCGATGCAGAGCAAAATGCAAATTTGGCCAAGGTGATAAATGAAATTTTTGACCTTGTTATCATCACAAGCTCGCTAAACGCCGAAGTCTTGCTAAAACACATCGTAAAACCAAAGATCATCATCCTAAAGGACAAGAATAAAATGCAAGAAATTTTAGCCCAAAACACGCACGCTGGCGATCTTATACTATTTTCAAACGACGCACCGAGTTTTATATGAAAAAGATAGTTTTTTTAGCTCTAATCTTAAGCTTAGCTTCTGGCTTTGACATCGACGACTACGACAGGGGCAACGAGGCGATAAATGCCGGAGACTACGCAACTGCGTATGAAATTTTTTTTGAAGGTTGTGAGCAAAAAGACGTGCTTTCTTGCGAGGCTTTGGGTGATATGTTTGTAAATGAAGAGATAAACGAGCAGATGGATAATGATCTAAAAAAGCACTCAAATATCGAGCTTGGAGTGAGTTATTTTATGAAAAGCTGCGACCTTGGCTATCAAAATGCCTGCGATGACGTCATAAGCTTAAAGGACGATCTAAACATCACTCTGCCTTCTGGTGTCTATGAAAACGCCAAAGCTAGGTATGACGAGCTTTTTGAAGAGTTTAAAGAGCAAGAGGCAAATAAAACTATCGAAGCCGAAGAGCCAGCTAAAAAGTAAATTTAAGCTTGTGAGATTAAATTTAAACTAATTTTTTCGTGGCATAGAAATTGATCTATTTGCAATAAATTTAATCGATAAATTTACTTGAATGCTAGAAGCAAAGCTATTTTGCGTTGCGAACATCTACCACAAATTTAGCTTTGCTCTAACGATTGGTCAAACAAGCATAAACACGAAAATTTTACTACTTTCTTCATGATAAATTTTACTCGTCTATCGCCTTTGATATCTTTTCTAAATTTTGCTTTCTTACGCTCTTATCAGTGATAAAAAGATCGATGACCCACCAGATGATTATAATAATTTCAAAAATGCTGATAATCTTAGAATATGTTTTAGCCAAATCCATTAAATATAGCATTTCTTCAGGGGTTATCCATTCGTCTACAGAAATTATTACCTTAGAAAATAAGAAAATAAAAACTATATATAAAATAAAAAGAGCAAGTTTTGCTAGACCAAGGGCAGTTTGTCCTATCATAAAGCGATTTACGCCAAGCACTCCAAAGACGAAGCTACCCACCCAAAAGACAATCGTAGGTGATTTTAAGTTAAGCTGTGGGATTTTTGAAACCAGATCATTTATTTTTGTTTCATCAAGAGAGTTGAGCTTGTCTTCTAATGTTTTTAGCTGAGCATGATTTTTTGGCAGCTTATCTTGCAGCATTGCTATAACAGAACTTGCGTTCATTTTCTCTCCTTTTTATAAATTTTACTCGCCAGCCAAGTCTTCAGCCACTTTTGCGGCGAGTTTTAGCTTGTCACTATCAAAGTGTGTGTAAATTCGTGAGGTATTTAAGCTTGCATGTCCAAGGGCTTCTTGCACTAGCACAAGGTCTTTTTGCTTTTTATAAAGCATCGTTGCAAATGTGTGGCGTAGCATGTGAGCGCCATTTTTCTCTTTTCTGATACCTGCTTTAAATAAAATTTGCTCCACGATACGGCTAACATAAGCCTGCGTGAGCCTTGTGCCTTTTTTATTTATAAAAAGATAGCCCTCTTTGTTGATGTAGTTTATGGCGATTGCGTTTAGATGAGCTTCGATTAGGTGGCGCTTTATCATTACGATGCGGTATTTGTTGCCTTTACCACGAATTCTAATGATAAAAAGATCGCCATCTTCGGTGATATCTTTTCTCTTTAAATTTAGCGCCTCGCTCACACGGATGCCAGTAAAAATGATAGTTTTGATGATGAGCTTGTTGCGGTTTGAGTTTTGCTTAAAGTCGCTCTCCTCGATCGCCTCAAGAAATTTCTTGACCTCCTCCTCGCCCATAAACTCAGGTAGCTTTTGACCTTTGTTACCACTAACGCCGCCCCAGTTTTTTAAATTTATATCAAAAACATGAGCCTTGCCGTCCTCTTCGTTTTGTTTATCTAAAAAGGCAAAGAAATTTATCACTGAAATTCTGTAGTTTTTCTTGCTCGCATCACTTAGTCCGCCAGTAGTACTTGCTAATATTTCACTTAGCAGCTCTTCATCGATCTGCTTTAGACTGCTAAGCTCATAAAATTTCATCGTCTCATATATCTTTTTAAGCGGATTAAAGTAGGTATTTATGCCAGTTAGTCCTGCATTTCTAGCGCTTTTTACAAGGCCATCAAGCTGCTCTATGTTTTTTATCTCACGGCTTAGGGCGAAATTTACACTTGCAAGCGCCTTTGGGTCTCTTAGCTCCTTGTTTGAAAGCGAGCTAAGTTTAAATTTGACATAGCGAGTTAGCCAAAATATAAATGAGCTATCAAAGCTATCTTTGCAGTCAAGTGGGAATTTCATACTTAAAGCGTTCTCTCTTTTATCACTCTGGCTGTCTCTATGGCGATCTCAAGCTCTTCATTGGTTGGGATGATGAGCGTTTTTATCTTAGCGCCGTCCCCGTCTATACATCTCTCGCCTTTCGTGTCAGAGAAATTTAGCTCGTGGTTGATGTGGATACCAAGATGCTTTAGATCGTCACAAATTTTTTGCCTTGTATTTGGTGCATTTTCGCCGATACCGCCAGTAAATATGAGCGCATCAACACGCCCTAAAATGGCGTAATATGAGCCGATGTACTTTTTTACTCGGTAGCAAAACATATCAAAGGCAAGCTTGGCTCGCTCGTCGTTTTGCATCTTAGCTACGACCTCTCTCATGTCGCTTGAGCCACAAATTCCAAAAAGTCCGCTCTTTTTGTTTAAGAAGTTATCGATCTCGTTCCACTTTAAAACGCCGATATTTAGCAGATAGATGACCACGGCTGGGTCCATATCGCCGCTTCTTGTGCCCATTATGAGACCTTCAAGCGGACTAAGACCCATCGAGGTGTCGATGCTTTTGCCATTTTGCACAGCACAAGCCGAGGCGCCGTTGCCTAGATGAAGCGAGATAGCGTTAAATTTATCAAACTCTATGCCAAGCATTTTGGCTGCTTGCTTACAGACATATCTGTGCGATGTGCCGTGAAAGCCGTATTTTCTGATGTGATGAGCCTTGCAAACATCGTAGGGTAGGGCGTAGCGGTAGGCGTACTCTGGCATACTTTGATGAAAAACCGTGTCAAAAACGACCACGTGAGGTACGTTTTTACTCTCTTTCATCGCATTTTTGATGCCAGCAAGGTGCCCTGGGTTGTGAAGTGGGGCAAGAGGGCTTATCTCCTCGATCTTTTTGATGACGCTCTCATCAACGATCATCGAGCTAAAAAAGCTCTCGCCACCATGAACTATCCTGTGTCCTATGCCGTCAAGCTCGCTTAGATCGTGCAGTGTATGCGATGTGGTAAAGAGTTCGTTCATCGCCTCAAGTCCGTCGTGGTGGTCTTTTATGAAGCGTTTTATCTCATAAACTTCGCCATTTGCCTTTAGTACCGCCCTTGAGCTAGAGCTGCCGATTTGCTCGACTAGGCCGCTTGCTAGGCTTGTTTTTGTCTGCATTTCAAAAAGCTGAAATTTTATCGAGCTGCTACCTGAGTTTAAAACTAAAATTCTCATATCACTCTCCTGCTTGTATGGCGCTTATTAAGATGGTATTTACCACGTCTTCGACGAGGCAGCCGCGGCTTAGGTCATTTACTGGCTTTTTTAGCCCTTGAAGTATTGGGCCTACAGCTAGGGCGTTTGCACTTCGCTGAACTGCCTTGTAGCAGATGTTTCCGCAGTTTAAATTTGGAAATATAAATACATTTGCCTGCCCAGCGACATCAGAATTTGGCATCTTTTTGCTAGCCACGCTTAGATCAACCGCCGCGTCAAACTGAATTGGCGCTGCGATCTTTAAATTTGCATCAAGCTCGCTCGCCTTTTTGGCAGCCTCTTTTACAAACTCCACATCAGCCCCGCTGCCACTATCAGCCGTAGAGTAGCTTAGCATAGCGATCTTTGGGCTAAGATCAAAGGCACTTGCCGTTTGAGCGCTGCTTAGCGTGATGCTGGCAAGTTCATCGCTGCTTGGATTTGGCGTGACGGCGCAGTCTGCAAAGAGCAAAATCTCTTCTTCAAGTGCCATGAAAAATGCCCCGCTTACCACACTTACATTTGGCTTTGTTTTTATGATCTGAAGGGCTGGGCGGATAGTATCAGCCGTGCTCATCGTAGCGCCACTTACAAGTGCGTCTGCTATGCCTTCATGTATTAGCATCGTGGCAAAGTAAATTTTATCTTTTGCAAGCGTGTTTGCTTTGGCTTCATCAACGCCTTTATGTTTTCTTAGCTCATAAATTTTCTTTGCAAACCCTTCGCTCAGCTCGTTTTGTGCTGGGTTTAGCACCTTTGCTTTGCTTAAATTTAGCCCCAAAGTGGCTTCCTTTTTTGAAATTTCGCTCTCAAGCCCTAGCAAGATGATATTTGCCGCACCTTTTTCTAGCACGATGTGAGCCGCTTTTAAAATTCTCTCATCATCACTTTCAGGCAAAACGACTGTTTTATTTGCCGCTTTAGCTCTTTTTAGAAGCAGGCTTTGAAATTTAAATGGCGTGATGATTTCGGTCTTGTAGCTTAAAATTTCATCAAAATTATCGGTTATTAGAAGCTTTGAGTTTAAATTTAGCGCCCTTAGCTCGTTTGCGTTTTCATCAAAGATTGGAGCGTTTAAATTTCTAGCTAGCTTTAAATTTAGCTCGCTCTTGCCAAAGACGCTAAAGCCCTCACAGCCAACGACTACGACGAAGTCGCTCTTGGTCTTTAACTCTTCAAATTTATCTATAAATTTTAAAAAAAACTCCTTTTCATTTAAATTTATTAGATTCTTTTTGTCATTTTCGTCTGGAGTTATCTTAAAGATCTCAACTTTTTTGAATTTTGTAGCTATAATTTCCTGCAAATATGCTAGATTTTTGTCTGAAAAAATGTAACAACTTTTCATTTGTGACCTTTTTGGGAACTTAAATTGCTTAATCTTAGCACAAAGATACTTATTTTAAGGCATTTTATGAACTATAAAACGATCTGGCTCGTCACATTTGCGGGCATTTTTTATACAGGTTGCACCCCAAGTGCAGATCCTCACATCAATATGAAACCTCCAGTGTATGTCGAGCAACTCCCTTCAAAAGATAGTGGTAGCGGTCAAAGCAACGCAGGTAGCCTCTTTGGCAAGGGCGAAAATCCTCTTTTTTCAGATAGAAAGGCGATGAATGTAAATGACATCGTAACCATCGTCATCTCTGAAAATGCAAGTCAAATTTCAAGTGGCAGCAAAAGCACCAACAAAGATAGCACCATTTCGCTTGGTGGCGGCGTTTTCACAGCTGGAGCTGCACCGCTCTCAACCGTGGCTGATAATCTAAACAAATACGGCGACATCGGCTTTAAAGCAGGTGGCGGCAATAAATTTACAGGTAGTGGCACGAGCAACAGAAGCGAGAAATTTACTGCGACCATCTCAGCTAGGATCATCAAGATCCTAAATAACGGCAACTACTTCATCGAAGGTAGCCGCGAGCTACTAATAAATGGCGAAAAGCAGATCATGCAAGTAAGTGGCGTCATCAGACCTTACGACATCTCGCAAAACAACGAAATCGACTCAAAATACATAGCTGATGCCAAAATTTTGTATAAAACTGAGGGCGAGCTAGACAAATCAACCAAAAAACCTTGGGGCACAAGACTTATGGAGGCTATCTGGCCATTTTAATACAAATTTAAAAGCCTAAATTTAACCCATTTAGGCTTTTATAATTTATACCTTAAATTTCGCTCTTCTTAAAAACACTAAATTATTTTTAAAATTATTAAAAATTTAATTGATATTTACTTTCAGAAAAATAGAATTTTTGCCATATCATTTCTCAAAATAGGATAAATTCTCACTAAAAATTATTTTTTAGCATATTTTAAGATTATTGATTTCAAGGCATTTAAAATTTTATTTTAAAGTTTATTTAAATATAACTACTAATATCATAAAATAATTTTACTCTTTTTAAAACAAAGATACTATACATATAAAACAAATTTCTAACGAAGGAGCTTATATGAATAATGACTTGCGTCAAAAGATAGATAGACGCTTAAGCGAACTTAGTGCATTGCCTAAGATGAAAAATGACACTAGTATTGCGCAGCTTTTAAAAGATAAGGGCTTTACTAGGCGTGATTTTATGAAGTGGGCTGGCGCGATGACAGCCTTTATGGCATTGCCAAGTGCGATGACGCCGATGGTTGCTCGCGCTGCTGAGCTAAGCGATAGGCTCCCAGTGATATGGCTTCATATGGCAGAATGCACTGGCTGTAGCGAGGGCTTGCTAAGAACTGACGCTCCAAGCATAGATAGCCTTATATTTGACTACATAAGCCTTGAATACCACGAAACTATCATGGCGGCTGCTGGCTGGCAAGCTGAAGAAAATTTAGAGCATGCGATAGAAAAATATAAGGGCAGATACATCTTGCTAGTTGAAGGTGGCGTCCCAACAGGAGCAACTGAGCACTTTTTAACAGTCGGACCTCACGGCACAAGCGGCAAAACTCACGCTGTAAATGCCTCTGCTAATGCGGCTGCTATCTTTGCTATTGGCACCTGTTCTAGCTTTGGCGGTATCCAAGCAGCTAAGCCAAATCCAACAAATTCAGTCGGTCTTTCAAAGGTGACTGACAAGCCCGTCATAAACGTGCCAGGCTGTCCTCCAAGCGAGAAAAACATCGTTGGCAACGTGCTTCACTACTTGCTATTTGGCACTTTGCCTGCACTTGATGTTTATAACAGACCAAAATGGGCTTATGGCTTAAGAATTCACGATCTTTGCGAGAGACGTGGCCGCTTTGATGCAGGCGAATTTGTCCAAAGCTTTGGCGACGAGGGCGCAAAAAATGGCTACTGCTTATATAAAGTAGGCTGTAAAGGTCCATATACATTTAATAACTGCTCACGTGAGAGATTTAACCAACACACATCATGGCCAGTTCAGGCAGGTCACGGCTGTATAGGCTGCTCAGAGCCAGACTTCTGGGATACGATGGGGCCGTTTGAAGAGCCGATGGCTGATAGGCTATTTGACACTGTTTTGGGGCTTGGTGCTGATAATGTAAGTGATAAAATAGGCATTGGAATTTTAGCACTTGCTGGTGTTGGCATAGCGGCTCACGCTGCACTAGCTTGTATGAGTAAAGATAAAGAATAAGGCGAAAAAATGAGTGAAAAAAGAATAGTAATAGACCCTATAACACGTATCGAAGGGCACTTAAGAATAGAAGTCGTAGTTGATGAAAACAACGTTGTCAAAGAGGCTTACTCTGGCTCAACTCTTTGGAGAGGCTTAGAGCAGATAGTAAAAAACAGAGACCCAAGAGATGCTGGCTTTTTCATGCAAAGAATTTGCGGTGTTTGCACATACTCGCACTACCGAGCAGGCATAGTCGCAGTTGAGGACGCCCTTGGCATCAAGCCTCCTCTAAATGCTGAGCTAACTAGAACACTTATGAACGCAGCTTTATATCTTCACGATCACATCGTGCACTTTTATCAGCTTCACGGCATGGACTGGGCAGATGTCGTCTCTGCACTAAGCGCAGACGTGCATAAGGCTAGCGAAGAGGCGTTTAAATACACAAGTACGCCATTTGCCACTGGAGCAGATAAGCTAAAAGAGGTAAAAGAGAGGGTTGAAGCCTTTGTCAAAAAGGGCAACCTTGGACCATTTGCCAACGCATACTGGGGACATAGCACATATAAATTTACGCCAGAGCAAAATTTAATCGTCCTCTCTCACTACTTAGAGTGCCTTAGGATCCAAAGAACAGCAGCTCAGATGATGGCTATCTTTGGTGCGAAAAACCCACATCCACAAAGCCTAACAGTTGGTGGCGTGACCTGCGTGATGGATCTTATGGATCCAGCTAGAATGGGCGAATATATGAGTAAATTTGCCGAGATAAAAGAATTTGTAGATAGAGCTTACTATCCAGATATCTTGATGGCAGCTAAGGCTTATGCAAACGAGCCAAGCGTTCTAAACGACGTTGGCGTATCAAATTTATTCTGCTACGATGAGTTTTTGATCGGCAAAAATGACCATCTATTTAAAGGTGGCATCATCTTAAATGGTGATATTAGCAAGGTTTATGATATCGACGAAAATAAAATTACAGAAGAGGCTACAAGATCTTGGTATAAAAACGACAAAGCGCTTCACCCATATGACGGCGAGACAGAGGCAAACTACACTGGCCTTGTTGATGGCGAGAGCATAGACGGCGAGGGCAAGCTAGCTCACAGCAAGCTTTTTGACACAAAGGGCAAATATAGCTGGATCAAAGCGCCAAGATATGACGGCATGCCTATGCAAGTAGGACCGATCGCAAGCATCGTCATAAACTACGCTAAAGGTAACGAGAGAGTTAAAAAGATAGTTGATGAGTTTTTAGCAAAGAGTGGCTTGCCACTAAGTGCAGTCTTTTCAACTCTAGGCAGAACCGCTGCTCGTATGCTTGAGGCAAAAGTGGTCGCAGAGCACACAATGGACGCATTTAATGCCTTGATCGAAAATTTAAAGACAGATCAAGAAACCTGCTCAAAATATGTCATAGATAATAGCAAAGAGTATAAAGGTCACTTCAAAGGCAACGCTCCAAGAGGCGCGCTAAGCCACTGGTGTCGCATAAAAGATGGCGTCATCTCAAACTGGCAAGCAGTCGTGCCAAGCACTTGGAACGCCTCTCCAAAAGATGCCAAAGGTCAAATGGGTAGCTACGAGGCGTGCTTAGTTGGTATGAAGATCGCTGATCTTTCAAAACCACTTGAGATAATACGAAAAATTCACTCTTACGACCCTTGCATCGCGTGTGCCGTGCATGTTATGGACACGAAGGGAAATGATTTGAGTACTTATAAGATAAATCCAAATTTGTAAGGAGAAAAGATGTCACATAAAAATCCTGACAGGATCAGCGAATATGAATTCTCCATCGGCGTTAGGCTGACACACTGGATTAGATTTATAGCTATCACGCTTTTGATTGTGAGCGGCTACTACATCTCTTATGTCTTTATGAGCCCAGAGATCACGAGCGAGCCTACAAATTTCATGCAAGCAAAGTGGCGTTTGGCGCACCAGGTCGCTGGCTTTGTGCTAATAGCGGTATTTATCTTTAAATTCTATCTATTTGTCTTTGATAAACACAGCAAAAAAGAGTGGATGAGCGTGCTTGACTTTTTGAGTCCAAAAGTTTGGATAGCGCAGATAAAGTACTACATTTTTATGGGCCCACACCCGCATTTAAGGGGTGTTTATAACCCATTGCAGTTTGCCTCATACTTTTTCTTTTACGTCATCTTAGCGCTCATTTGCCTAACTGGCCTAGTGCTTTACGCTCACGTTTATCACGAGGGGCTTGGCGGAGCGATCTACGAGCCAGCGAGATACTTTGAAGAGCTTATGGGCGGGCTAGCAAATGTTAGAACGATACATAGAATTTGCATGTGGATCATCATGATATTTGTGCCAATTCACGTTTATATGGCGATATTTAACGCCGTTAAAGGCAAAAATGGAGCGATGGACGCCATCGTTAGTGGCTATAAATTTGTAAAAGAACACTGATGAGAGTGCTGGTTCTTGGCATTGGCAACGTGATGTTTGCTGATGAGGGCATAGGTGTTCATTTTGTAAATTTGATGGCTAAAAACTATAAATTTACAAGTTCTAAAAACGAGCTTACTCTAATGGACGGGGGCACTTTAGCCCTCGCTCTAACTCACATTATAAGCGAATTTGACTATCTTATCGTCGTTGATTGCATTAGCGCAAATGGCGCAAGCGTGGGCGATGTTTATTTTTTCGACTTTCTAAACGTACCAAATTTTATCAGCTGGGACGGCTCGGCTCACGAGATCGAGATGCTTCAAACACTTCATCTAATGGAGCTTGCAGGCGACAGGCCGACAACCAAAATCTTAGGCATCGTGCCTAGCCGCATAGAGTCATCAAATTTTAGCCTCTCAGATGAAGTGATAAAAGCTTCTAATATCCTAGAAAAAACGCTACTTGAACACTTAAAAGAGCTTGATTTTAAGTGCGAAAAGGTGGCAAATTTCACTCTAAATGACACCCTCGATGACTACGCCAAAAAAGGTTTAAAATGATACTTGCTTTTAAATTTGACTGCTTTAAAAATCCAGCCTTTTTGGCACCATTTTTAAGCTCATTAGCAAAAGATCTTAAGTACTCTATAAGCTGCAAAGATGATCAAATTTGCCTAAAGGTAAGTGGCTCAAACGAAGAGCTTAGCGCTCTAGCGGACAGAGCTAGCGCCATCTTGCCTTATAGCCTTTTTATAAAACATAGCGAGGTCGATATAGCAGATGAGCTTGACGTGGCAGGTGAGATTAAAGATGTAAAATTTGGCACGCTTAGCCCATCTCAAGCGGCGGCATTTTTGGCTAATGGCAAGGCTATTTTAAATGAAAGTGACGTGCTTGCTTTGAGTAAATTTGATGGCGAGATAACGCTTGATAATTTTAATGAAAAGCTAAAAACCTGCCTAAATTTATTAAAAAATGATAAGAGCGTTTGCGTAGAGCAAGATGAAAATTTATATGAAATTTCTCTTGGGGTAAATTTTGATGCAAATTTCTTGATACCTACAAATTTAAAACAGCTACCTAAAATTTTTATAGCTGGTGATAGGGCACAGATCGCACTTGCTAGCTTTGAAAAGCCACTTTTGGCACTAAAGACGACAGCTATTTATAGGCAAAATCACGAGGGCGCACCGCTATTTTTTGACGTGATGGCGCCAAATGACCTTTTTCTTTACGCCCTTTGCGAACAGCTAAATAAAGAGGGCTTTAGTTTTTTAAGCGTTTTTGTAAAGGAGCAAAAAAGCGCCCTTTCAAGGCTTGCTTTGCTTGAAAACAGCGCACTTTTAAGCCCATTTTTTTATGCAAAAGATGAGAAATTTGAGCTTAGTTATTTTGGTGAGGTGGCTTTGGGGCTTAAATTTAGCAAATTTAGCGACGATGAAATTTGCCTGCTTTCAAAATCAAGCAAAACGCAGCTTTTATTTTTACCAAAATTTAGTAGCTTTGAAGAAATTTATGAGCTCATAAGAGCTGATGAGAGCGGCGAAAGACTACTTGAAAACTTTAGTAAAGAGCGCGCCCTGCCAAGTGGTAAATTTAGCTCAAATACTAGCTTTTTCTCGCTATTTTGCATAGCTGGACGTTTGCTTGGCTTAAGCAGTGAGTTTAAAAAAGCAGGGGAGAATTTGCTTCTTATGGCAAGCGATTTTAGCGGTCAAAAGGGCGTTAGGATCGATTATAAAATGAAAGATGACTTTGGTTTAGACGGGGTTAAGTTTGTAAAAAGTATTATTTCATTTATCCTTGCTGGCGCTGGAGAGAAGAATATCAGCTTTGGTTGCACCGAGTCTTTGGCACATTTTTTGAGCGATTTTAGCTATGAAAAACGAGATAAATTTAAGATCAAAAATGTTACTTTAAGCGGGGATTTATTTTACAATAAGGTAGTTAGCAACTTGATAAAAAAGCACCTAAACCCAAATATAAAAACAAATTTTGACCCCGGATTTGGCGTTGAGATCAAGCTTTAGATATGAGATCAAAGGCTTAGTTCAAGGCGTAGGTTTTAGACCTTTTGTCTATACTTTGGCGCATAAATTTGCCCTTGTTGGCGAAATTTACAATGATGATGAGGGTGTGAAGCTAAATTTTAGCGGCGATGAGGCTAGTTTTTTGGCTTTTGAAAAAGAGCTTTATGAGAAGCTACCAGCCCTTGCTAGGATCGATGAGCTTAGTAAATTTAAGATAGATCAAATTTATGAAAAGCTTGAGATAATCGCCTCAAAATCAGCCACCAAACAAGCGCCTATCTTGCCTGATTACGCACTTTGTGATGACTGCTTGCGTGAGTTTTATGACCCCACAAACCCACGCTACAAATATCCATTTATAAACTGCACCAACTGCGGACCGAGATTTTCCATCATCAAAGCATTGCCCTACGACAGGGTAAATACGACGATGAACGAGTTTAAGATGTGTAAATTTTGCGAGAGCGAGTACAAAGATCCGCTTAATCGCCGCTACCACGCAGAGCCGATCTCTTGCCCAAACTGCGGACCAAAGCTATATCTAAAAGATAAATTTGGCAAAGTCTTGGCTAGTAAAAACGAAGCGGCAAAAGAGGCGGCTAAGCTCATAAATGAGGGCAAAATTTTAGCCATTAAAGGGCTTGGTGGCTTTCATCTGGTTTGCGACGCGACAAATGAAGCAGCAGTTTGCGAGCTAAGAGCTAGAAAGCACCGCCCAAGCAAGCCCTTTGCTCTGATGAGTAAAAATTTACAAAACGCTAGAGAGATAGCGCAAATTTCAGAGGCTGAGGCTAGGCTTCTTAGCTCAAATTTAAAACCAATCGTCTTGCTTGAAGCAAAAAATGGCTCAAATATCGCAAAAAGTGTCGCTCCAAATTTAAACAAGCTTGGCGTTATGCTCGCATTTAGTGGCATACATCTTTTGCTTTTTGACCACTTAGAACACGACATCATCGCAACTAGCGCAAACATCTCAGGCGAGGTTGTGATAAAGGACGAGAACGAGCTAAGGGAGAAACTAGGTGATGTCATAGATTTTTATCTTGATCACGACCGAGAAATTTACTCGCCAAGTGACGATAGTATCGCATTTTGCGTTGGTGATGAGACAATTTTTACAAGAACAAGTCGTGGGCTAAATCCAAATTTCATCCATACAAATTTTAAGCAAAAAGGGACATTTTTAGCCCTTGGAGCGGAGCTAAAAAGCTCATTTTGTATCTACAAAGACGGACTTTTGATGATCAGCCCATATATCGGCGATCTAAAAAACGTGGCGACTTTTGATAGGTTTAAGGATATTTTCACCCTTTTTGAAACGACTTATGATCTAAAAATAGACAAGGTCATAGCCGATCTTCATCCAAATTTTTTAAATACAAAATGGGCAAAAGAGCAGGGCTTTGAGCTAGTTCATCTGCAGCATCACTACGCACATCTGCTAAGTGTGGTCTTTGAAAATGATTTGCCAGACAAAGAGTATCTTGGCTTTTGTTTTGACGGCACTGGATACGGAGAGGACGGCAAAATTTGGGGTGGCGAGGTTTTTAGGCTAGATAAAAATAGCTACAAAAGAGTTTATCACTTTGATGAATTTAGCCTATTTGGTGGCGAAAATAGCATAAAAAATATCTATCTCATCGCTTATTCTATTATTTTGAAGTATCAGCTTGAAGACGAGGGGCATAAATTTTTAGTAAATTTTGATGAAAAGGTGCTTAGAAATTTCAAGATGATGGAGCAAAAGGGGCTAAATTTAGTAAAAACTAGCTCTGTTGGTAGGATATTTGACGCATTTGGTGCGATAATATGTGGCATTTTTCACTCGAGTTTTGAGGGCGAGAGCGGCATGAGGCTTGAGGCGCTTTATGATAAAAATTTAGATGCGTGTTACAAATTTAGTCTAAATGACGGAGTTATCAGCTTTAAAGATGCCTTTAAAAGTGCTTTAAAAGATGAGCCAAGAGTGGCTGCAACGGCATTTATAAATGGCATGGCTGATATTATTTTTGAAATTTCTAAAAGTGAGAAAAAAGAGATTTTGCTAAGTGGTGGAGTTTTTCAAAATAAGACTTTGCTTGAGCTTATTTACAAAAAATTTACTAAATCAAATTTGAAATTTTATATCAATAAGAAATTCTGCAGTAACGATTCTAACGTAAATTTAGGGCAAATTTATTATTATTTATCCACATTTTCTAATAAGTGATGTATAATTATTTTAAACGGTAATCAAACGAGAAAGGAGCAAAAAATGGATAGTGTTATACGTTTTAGTGTTTCTTTGCCTAGTCAATTACTAGACGAACTAGATAGAAAAGTTAGCGAACAAGGCTACGCTTCTAGGAGTGAATTTACAAGGGATTTGATCCGTGAAAAGATCGTAAGCGACAGCTGGAAGGACGCTAACGAGGAGTTGATTGGGGTTTTGACGCTCATTTATGTGCATCATCACAACGATTTGGTGAATAAAAAAATGGATATCGAGCATGACTCTGATGTGAAGATTATCTGCACAAATCACGTTCATGTCGATCACCACAACTGCTTAGAAACGATCTCGATAAGAGGTGAGGCTAGCAAGATAGAGCGCTTTGCTGATAGGATTGCTGGCTTAAAGGGTGTTAAGTTTTCTAAACTTACAAAGGCTGCTGTGCCTAAATTTTAAGCTAAAAGCCTTTTTGGCTGTTAAATTTAGGATTTTTGTAAATAGCTAGCAGTGCTCTTGGCTGCGGAGCTTGTCTTATTTTGTCTTTTTGTTAGTTTTTTAGCAGTTTTTGTGATCCATTTTTGCAAATTTATAGCAGGGTTTTGCTGCGATTTTCGTACTTGCCTTCTATTTTTTTGTGGCGAAAGTTTGATGACCGTTTTTTTGCTTGGGCTTTGGCTAAAGCTAATTTTGCAAAAGCCCGCCCAAGTTCTATTTTTTATTTTTTAAATTTCTCCCTTTTTTTGCTTTATTTTTGTTCTGGCATTTTTGTCGCTTGTATGCTATCATTAGCCACAAAAAAATGTCATTTAAAGAGAATGAAAGATGAATTTTTACAATAGAAATTTTCTAGCCAAAGAGCTAGATCGCTGGCAAAAAGAGGATGTAGTCGATAAGGCGACCGCTTTAAAGATAGCAAATTTATATGAAATAGATCTAAACGCTCATAGCGAAAAGACTAGCTTTATCTTAAAGTTGGTTGCTTATCTCTTTTTCGCGCTGGCATTTTTTACGCTAGTTGGAGCCTACTGGGAGGAGATACCAAGGATGGGGCGCCTTGTCATCATCTTTGGAGTGCTTGCTCTTTTAAATTTTGGAGGAGTTTATTATCTCAAAAAAGGCAAAGATAAGCTTGGCACGGCTACGCTCTTTTTGGGAAATTTCTGCTACGGCGCAGCCATAGCGCTTATTGCTCAAATTTATAATATTAGCGACGAGCCAAGTGGCGGAGTTTTGCTCTGGAGCGTTGGAGCTATGGCACTCTCTTTTGCTAGCAAAAAGGCCTTGCTAGTGGCTCAAAGCCTCGTTTTTGCTACGATCTGGTTTGTTTTAAAGGGCATGGGCGGCGAGTTTGCTTATGAATTTATCGTCTTTATAGCCCTTGGCGCCTACACGCTTTATAAAAGCGACTCAGTATTTCTTGCGATTGTGCTTCTAGCAGATATATTTTTCTACATCGTTTCGCTTTGCGCTAGGATCAGTGGGTTTAACGAATTTTATGGCTATGATCTTATGTTTAGAGCGCCGATGGCTGCTACTTTATCACTCTCATACGCGCTTTTACTTGTCGCGCTCTTTAGCACATTAGCTAGCTTTAGAGATAGACTAGCGCACCTTGTAAAAGGCTTTGGTAAGTATCTTGGCATCGTCATCTTAATCGTTTGCCTGATAGCTTATGCAAATGGCGACATCTACGAGCTAGAAGAAGATAAATTTTGGTTTGCAAAAGCATTTTTTTATAGTAGCTTTGGCAAGATTTTTGCCGTATTTAGCATTGCTAGCATTGCACTATTTTTCAAAGAGAAAAACAAAAGTGGCTTGTTTCTTGGCTTGATACTCTTTGCGTTGCCATTTGTCTTTAGTCTGGGCGTTGGATATGCAAATATCTTCTTCTCGCTAGCAAACATCATCGTCGCAGCTGTGCTTATCAAAAATGGCGAGCTAACGCTAGGACTATGCATGATATTCTTAGTTGCGGTGGTTAGATACTTTGAGCTAATAGGCGATTATTTGGGGGCTACGGCGCTATTTATCATCTTTGCCTTCGTCGTGCTCGCAGTCGCTGCTAAAAAAGGACGTACAAAATGAAGATAAGATCACTGATACTAGCCATATTTTTTCAAATTTTACTAATAATTGCGATGCTTGCATACGCGCTCATGCCACTTTATCTTGGAAAAGAGGTAAAAGTGAGGGTAAATCTTTACGATCCAAGGGATCTCTTTCGCGGAAACTACGTGAGCTTGAGCTATGATTTTTCAGATTTTTCAAATTTACAGCAGTCTAAATTTGATGAAAAAACTGGCGTTGAGATATATATATATGATAGAAATATCTCAAAAAATGATGAAATTTACGCCATTTTAAAGCAAGATGCTAATGCTACTTACGCTTTTGATAAATTTAGCTTTACTAAGCCAAAAGATGCTCTTTTCTTGGCTGGCAAATTTGATGGATATTCATTTGTAAAATATGGCATCGAAGAGTTTTATATGCCAACTAAAAAGGCAAAGCAAACTGAGCGAGAGATGATGGATCAAGATGTGGATGCTGTTGCTGTTTTGATGGTGATGGATGATGGCAGGGCAAGGCTAAAAGATCTCATCATCACGCCAAATGGCAAAAAAAGAAATAGTGATGAAAATTTTGATAAAAATGGTTACACAGATGATAACGAGAGCCTTGAAGAGCCAGATAAAAACATTCGCTTGCAAGATCAAAGGTAAATTTAAAGGATGATTAAAAAACGGGTTAATTTATCTCATTTGCATAAAATGCCCTTAAATTTTAATTTTATTTTTAAATTTAAGCGTTAAAATCTCTGAAAATTAATAAAAAAGGATAAAAAAATGTGTAAAGACTGCGGTTGTTCAATGGGTAATCACGCCCATACTCACACTCATGCTGATGGCACTACTCACTCACACCCACACACTCATGATGGGCATACAGATCACGCTCATGACGCACACGAGCATAGCCACGAGGCTCACGCGCACCCTGTGCTAAATGAGAGCAAAACCATAGACGTGATAGAGAAAATTCTTTCTGAAAACGACAAAGAGGCAGCTCACAACAGAGCGCATCTTGATGAGAAAAAGATACTTTGTGTAAATTTGATGAGTAGCCCAGGCGCTGGAAAGACTACGCTTTTGGAGGCTACGATAAAGGCTGCTAAATTTAAAATAGGCGTTGTTGAGGGTGATCTTGAAACCAATCAAGATGCCGACCGCATAGTAAAAGCTGGCGCAAAAGCTCATCAGATAAGCACTGGTCAGACCTGCCACTTGGACGCTTTTATGGTGCATGAGGGGCTTCATCA
This sequence comes from Campylobacter concisus, assembly GCF_902460675.1. Lineage (GTDB taxonomy): Bacteria > Campylobacterota > Campylobacteria > Campylobacterales > Campylobacteraceae > Campylobacter_A > Campylobacter_A concisus_AJ. The sequence goes on from NZ_CABPUQ010000001.1 coordinate 738,658, forward strand.
CCTGCCACTAAATGAGCTTGATCTAGTCTTTATAGAAAATGTTGGAAATTTAGTCTGTCCTGCAAGCTACGACGTTGGCTCACACTTTAACGCTGTTCTTCTTTCAGTGCCAGAGGGCGATGATAAGGTGAGCAAATATCCAGTGATGTTTAGGGCTGCTGACGTGCTTTTAATCACAAAAGCTTCGCTCGCACCACACTTTGACTTTGATATCGAGCGCGTGAAAAACGACGCTAGAAAGCTAAATCCAAAGGTCGATATCTTTGTAGTAGATAGCAAAACAGGCGAGGGCATCGATAAATGGATAAGTTATTTGGAATTTAAAAAAGAGCTAAGATAATGTGTCTTTCGATCCCTTCAAAAGTAATAGAAATAGATGAAAACAACGTTGCTACCGTCGAGACTCTGGGCGTTACTAGAAAGGTAAGCCTAGATCTCATCTCTGAAGAGGTAAAGGTTGGCGAATACGTGCTAATACACGTTGGATATGCCATGCAAAAGATCGATACACAGTTTGCGCTGGAGAGCTTGGAGGTCTATCAAAAGATCGCCGAGGATATGGACGCGGGGAAAATTTGATGGATCTTATCAATGACTTTCGCGATAAAAATTTAATCCTTGCCCTTTCAAAACTGATACAAAAAGAGAGCGTAAAACCGCTAAATATCATGGAAATTTGCGGTGGTCACACGCATAGCATTATGAAATTTGCACTGCCAAGCTTAGTTGGAGAGCATATAAATTTCATCCACGGCCCAGGCTGTCCAGTCTGCGTGATGCCAAAGAGCCGCATAGATGAGGCCTGTAAGCTTGCTAGCATGGAGAATGTGATCTTTTGCACGCTAGCTGACATGCTAAGAGTGCCTGGCTCAAAGACAAGCTTGCAAAAGCTTCGCGGCGAGGGACACGATATAAGGGCACTTTACACGCCACTTGATGCGCTAAATTTAGCCCAGCAAAATCCCGACAAAAAGGTCATATTTTTTGCCATTGGCTTTGAGACAACGACGCCGATGAGCGCAAATTTAGTTGAAAAAGTGGTGCAAGAGGGCATAAAAAATTTATACTTTCATATAAATCACGTAACCGTCCCAGCGCCAGTTAGAGCTATAATGAGTGATGAGAATGTGAGGATAGACGCATTTTTGGGACCAAGTCACGTAAGCGTCATCACGGGCAGTAAAATTTACAAAGAGTTAGCGAGCGAATTTAAAAGACCCATCGCCATTAGTGGTTTTGAGCCGCTTGACATCATGGCAAGTGTGTTAAATTTAGTCCGTCAACAAAACGCAGGCACTTATGAAGTCTATAACGAGTACGCAAGGGCGGTCAAAGAAGAGGGCAACGTCAAGGCAAAAGAGCTCATAGCTAAGTACTTTGAGCCGTGCGACTTTGTCTGGAGAGGCCTTGGCGAGATAGCACAAAGTGGCATGAAGCTAAAAGATGAGTTTGCCCACCTTGACGCTAGAGTGCAGTTTGACTGCAGCGTAGAGAGCGCTGGCGAGAGCAAGGCTTGCATTTGCGGGCAAATTTTAAGAGGGCTAGCAAAGCCGACTGACTGCAAGGTCTTTGGCAAGGTTTGTAACCCACAAAACCCGCTAGGATCGTGCATGGTCTCAGGCGAGGGCGCTTGTGCGGCATATTTTAAATATGCAAGAGTTGGTTAAGGAATTTAATGAAAAAGATAATGCTAAGCCACGGCGGCGGCGGCGAGGAGATGAACTCGCTTATAAATGAGACGATATTTAAAATTTTTGATAATGAAATTTTAAGGCAGAGCAACGACTCGGCGATATTAAATTTAGGCGGCAAGATCGCATTTAGCTCCGATAGCTTTGTGGTAACTCCCATTTTTTTTAATGGCGGCGACATCGGCAAGATCGCAGCTTGTGGTACGATAAACGACCTTGCGATGGTTGGTGCAAGCGCAAAATATCTAAGCTGCTCGCTCATCATCGAAGAGGGGCTTAGCATAGAGGAGCTTGAAAAGGTGCTTGGCTCACTTGCTAAAACTTGCAAAGATAGCGGCGTGAGTGTAGTTTGTGGCGATACGAAGGTCGTGCCAAAGGGCAAATGCGATAAAATTTTCATAAACACAGCAGGCATCGGCGAGATAGTTTGCGAGGGCGTGGAGCTTAAAAATTTAAAAGCAGGGGCTAAAATTTTAATCTCTGGAGATGTTGGCAGACACGGCGGCGTGGTGCTAGCAGCAAGAGAGGAATTTGAGCTTGGGCTTGATCTAAAAAGTGACTGCAAGAGCCTAAAAGAGGCTGCATTAAAGCTATTTAGTGCTGGTATAAAGCCACAAACCATGCGTGACGCGACTAGGGGCGGACTAAGTGCGGTGCTAAACGAGTGGGCTAAATTTAGCAAATTTGACATCTTAGTTTTTGAAGAAAATATCAAGGTCGCAAACGAAGTCATGGGCGTTTGTGAGCTATTTGGTTTTGAGCCTTATGAGCTTGCAAATGAGGGCACTTTTGTGATGGCTGTTGATGAGAGCCAGGCTGAGGACGCGCTTAAAATTTTAAGAGAATTTGATAAAAACGCGATGATAATAGGCGAGGTTTTGCAGGCAAAAAACGAGCGTGTCATCATCGAAAACGCCTATAAATCAAGAAGATTTCTCGAGCCGCCAAAAGGCGAGCTACTACCAAGGATCTGCTAATGCACGAGCTTAGTATCGTTCAAAATTTAGTTAGCCTTTGCGAGAAAAATGCCGCTAAAGAAAATGCCAAAGAGATAAGCAAGATCGAGATAAAAGTTGGCCGTTTAAGCGGAGTGGAGCCTCATTATTTGGAGAGCGCCTTTGATGTTTATAAGGCTGGCACGATCTGCGAAAACGCCGAGCTTGTGATAAATTTACAAGGCATTGTCGTAGAGTGTTTGGATTGTGGATTTGGCGGGGAGCTTAGTGAAAATGACTTCACCTGCCCAAAGTGCAAAAGCCAAAATTTAAAGGTGACTGACGGCGAAGATATGTATCTTATGCGCCTTGAGATGAAGTAAAATTTTACGTATTATAATGCGTAAAATTTTATGAATTTATTGATTTTTTTATGGATAGTGTTAAATTTTTTTCAATCAAACGCCTAAAGAGCTATAAAAACGAGCAAGAGCATAAAAAGAACTTTTTGCTAGTACAGGCATTAGCTCCAAAACTTGGTATTTTAGAAATTGCCACGAGAAATTTAGCTTTTAAGGCTTTAGTGGATAATAACAAGGTAGATATTTTAAGCTCTTTTGGCGGCTACTTCAAGCTAGATGATCTCTTTGTCTCAAAGCAAACTTTTGGATTTTGGGCAAAAATCATCGATGAAGCCAAAATCCACAATGATATTGTCAATCTTGATAAGCTTGATTTTAAAAAATATTCTAAATTTAACCGCAAGAATAAACTTTTAAACTATCAAAAAGTAAAGATTTTATATGACCTTGCTGTTAAAATTCGAAACCGAGCATTTCATTTTGAAAATCTTTATAAGCTAAATGACGATCAAACGCCGAGAATTTCAACTCGTGTTGGTAAAACTTTAGTAGGCATTGATCCGCAAATGTTAGAAGATTTTATTAATGATGCGTTGTTTTGTTTTGATGAGGATTTGGCAAGATATTTAGAATGAGTGGCGGATAATAAGCTCCGCCGTGAACTTCGCCGAAATTATACTAAACAATAATTATTTTATGCTTAACGCTTTTTACTCAAATATCAAAAACGGAGCTTGCAGGACGTTTCTTATGATCTTTAGTGGTGAGAGCAAGGCGTCTTGCAGTATCTGCGTCGAGTACTCGGGCTTTTCAGTCGTGCCGCGTATGGCGATGACGGTTGAGAGCGAGCGGTCTTTGCCAAGGATGATTTGGTTGATAAGTGGGATCTTGTCGATGATACCGCTTGCGTCTTTTAGTATCTTTAGCTCAAGGTCGATGTTTATCTTTTTGCTCTTTAGATCGATCGTACCGCGTCCGCCGATATCTGCGCTCGTGCCTATCATCTCAATCGCTAAAAACTCGATCAAGTCACCCTTTCTGGTGAGTAAAATTTTGCCGTTTTTGACGGTAAAGCCCTTGTCGTTAAAGTCAGGCGTTTTAAAGCTAAGAAGCGATGGCACCGAGTTTAGAAAGCTTAGCAGTTTTTGATAAAAGATGTAGTCTTTTAGATAGGTGCCAAAAAATCTCACCTCAGCCTTGAAATTTTTCGAGCTCTCTCCAAGCATTTTTAGGCGAAATTTACCACCCTCAAAGCTCTTTATACCAAAAAGATCGTTGATAAACTCGCCACTTATATCAGTTGCGTCTAAATTTATGCTTTTCTCATCGCTAAAATATCCAACTCTGCCTTGTTTTGCCAGTCCATTTAGCGAGGTGCTTTTGCCCTTTTTTTCGGCGCTAAAGCTGGTAAATGGCAAGGTTTTGTTAAGGTCTTGCAAAATGATGTCGCCATTTTTTGCAAAGAGCTCAAGTGGTGTGCTTTGCGTTTGCTTACTGCTCTCATTGTCGTCAAGAACGACTAAATTTAAATCCTGCGTATTTACACCAACGCCTTTTTCTTTTATCTCAAGAGCCAGCTTCTTACTAGCACTATTTACCTTTACTATGCCGTTTTGAACCAAGATATTAATGTCATCTCTATCATATTTTGAGCCATTTTTATCCAAAAACGGCATGTCAAATTTAAGCCCTTTTGCCAAAATTTCAAGACTAGTAAAGTCCTTGCTCTTTATGCTCACATCTTCAAAACCAAGCACGCCATTTTGCTTTAAAAGTGGGGAGTTTTGCATGATAAATTCGCTATTTTTTGTAGCTATCGTGCTCTCATCGCCAAAGCTTAAATTTAGTCCAAATGGCTCAATGCTAAGCGTTGTCTCATTTGGCTTGCTAAAGTCAAGAAGTGCACTAAATGGCTCATTTTTAAAGGCTAAAATTTCATCATTTTTCTCTTTTAGATCAAAGCTCTCTATGACACCTTTTATTTCGCCGCTGCTTTTTTGTAAATTTATATCTGCTTTCGCATTTGCTCTAAAGAAGTCAAGTCCAAAGCCGCTTGCATCGATGTTTAGAGCAGAAGTATTTACAAGCTTTACAAGGGCGCTTTTAGCGTTAAATTTACTCCCAGCGATATCTAAAACCGCGTCACTTATCTTAAAATCGCCATTTGCGATGACGCTCTTTTCATCAAAATTTTCTAAGCTTTTCTCGTCAAGTTTTATTAAAATTTTAAGTCCAGCATCCATTTTGCCGCTTAGCTGCCTAACTGGCACGTTGATCTTATAAGCTCTTAGTATCTCATTTATCGCCTCATCGTAAATAGAATTTGTCTTTATAAATAGCTCTAAATTTGCGCTCTTTTCATCAAAGATGTTGTTTATCGCGACGTTTGAGCCATCAAGCTTTTTGCCCTTATAAACAGGCGCTGTAAGGTCAAATTTAAGCGTTGAGTTATTAAGCGTGATATTTGCCTCAGCGACATTTACGGCTGGCAAGCCTTTATCAAATTTAACAAGTAAATTTTTGGCATTTGCAGTCGCATTTAGATCGTTTAGATAAAAGTCGTTTTTGGCTAGATCAGCCTTGCCGTTTATCTCATTTAGGTGGTAGTCATCAGCCACGATGTAGCCATATATCCAGTTTTTAACCTCGCTGTTTAGGTGTATGCGACTATCAAGCTCAGCGATGAAGTCCTTGATACTGCCAGCATTTACGTCATAGGCTTTGTAGGTTAAAAGCGTATCTTTTAAGGCAAAGCTAAGCTTGCCATTTAGCTCGTGCGAGGTGAAATTTCCATCAAATTTATAGTCATCTTTGTCAAAATTTGCACTGCCTTCGCCGCTAATGCTTACGTTAAAATCTTTAAGGCTCAAATTTTTTACTATAAAGCGATCGACGCCATTTTGCTGCTCTTTTTGAAATTTGATATCGATGTTTAGATAAGGGCTATCAACGAAAAATATATCATCTAAAAATAAAATTTTGATCTTAAAATCATCGCCGATTTGCACGCTCTCAAGCGAAATTTCTTGAAAAAAGGTCTCAAGATAATCAACGCCTTGACTAAGGTTTAAAAGTTGCTTGTCGCTGGCTTTTTGCTCTGCGTTTTGTTTAAATTTAGGTAGTTTGATCTGCTTTGCTCTTACAATTAATTTTTTATCTAACTTTATATATAATTGCTCCAATTTTACGCCGTAAAACTCGAAATCGTTAATTTTTATGCCGTATTTTAAAAGCAAAAGAAGCGAAAGAATTAAAATGATAAAAAATTTTATAAAAAAGCCATATCTGGATATTTTCTTTGATATCGTACTCATCGTCGTCCTAAGTGTATTTGTCTATTTGGCACGCCCCATAAACACGAGCAAAGTCGTCTTTGTGCCAAAGGGAAGTGTGGGCGAGATTATATCTTATTTAGCTAATCGCAACTTTAACTTAAGCGCGATCGACAAATACGCCATGCGCTTCATCGGCTCGCCTCAGTCTGGCTGGATCGAGATAGGCAAAGATAAAATTTCAAGGATTGATTTTTTAAAAAAATTAGCCAAAGCAAAGGCTGCGATGACGGAGATCACGCTCATCCCTGGCGAAACTACGATCGTTTTTTTAAACCAGATAGCAGCCCAGCTTGGGCTTGACGGAGCTAAACTAAATAGCGAGTATAACGCCCTTGCGCCAGTGAGCGATGGCTTTTTAATGCCAAATACTTATAAGATCCCAGTTGGCATCAGCGAAAGACACCTAGCTTATTACCTTGTAAATTCATCTAAAAAGGCGCAAAGCGAGATCAGTAGGAAAATTTTTGGCGAATACAACGAGAAAAAGTGGTTTAAAATTTTAACCATCGCTTCAATCATCCAAAAAGAGGCTGCAAACGACGCTGAGATGCCACTTGTCGCCTCAGTCATCTACAACCGCCTAGATAAGGGCATGAGGCTGCAGATGGACGGCACGCTAAACTATGGCATCTACTCGCACGATGTGATCACGGCTGAGCGCATAAGAAGCGATATGAGCGAGTTTAACACCTATCTAAACGACGGCATACCGCCAAGTCCAGTCTGCTGCGTCTCTATAAGTGCGATAAAAGCGGCGATAAACCCTGCAAAGAGCGATTATCTATACTTTGTGCTTGATAAAAAGGCAAAAAAACACATTTTTTCAAAAACCTTAAGCGAGCACAATCAAAATATCGCAAAATAGGGCTAAAATACAACTAGCTTTAATAAAAAACGTGATAAATTTCAAAAAATCAAAAGGGCTAAAATGAGTGACATTATCTGGACTAAAACCGACGAAGCACCGCTATTTGCAAGCTACTCTCTCTTTCCTATCGTTAAGAGCTTTTTATCCCGCGCTGGCATTAGCATAACTAGAGCTGACATAAGCCTAGCTGGGCGAATTTTATCTCTTTTTAGCAAAGAGCTTGGGCTAAACAAGGCCGATGAGCTAGAGCTTTTGGGCGAGCTAACCGCGCACAAAGAGGCAAATATCATAAAACTGCCAAACATCTCAGCCACGCTCGTTCAGCTAAAAGCGGCCATTGAGGAGCTTAGAAGCAAGGGCATAAATGTGCCATTTTATCCAGATGAGATCATCACAGACTACGACGAAGAGGTCGCTAAAAAATATGCAAAAGTGCTTGGTAGCGCTGTTAATCCAGTGCTAAGACAAGGCAACTCAGACAGAAGAGTTTTGCCTCCTGTTAAAGAATTTGCCAAAAAGCATCCACATAGCAACGGCAACTGGGACAAGGCAAATAAAACTAAAATTTGCTACATGCAAAAGGGCGATTTTTACGAAAATGAGCGCTCAGTCATCGCAGAAAAAGATGAGAAATTTTATATAAATTTCATAAGTTTAGATGGCAAAAAAGAGCTTTTAAAAGAGCTTGCTGTTCAAAGTGGCGAGGTCGTAGACGCGGCATATTTAAGCGTAGATGAGCTAGATAAATTTTATGAAAGCTGCTTTGATGAGGCAAAAAAAGAGAATTTGACCTTGAGCTTGCATCTAAAATGCACGATGATGAAGGTTAGCGACCCAGTCATCTTTGCTCACGCGATAAAGAGCTATTTTAAAGAGGTTTTTGAGCTATTTGGTGAGGAGTTTAAAACTCACGGAGTTGAGGCAAAAAATGGCTTAAAAGATATGTTTTCTAAAATTTCTCAGCTTAAAAACAAAGATGAAATTTTGGCTAAATTTGATGAAATTTTGAGCAAAAAAGCAAAAATTTGGGCATTAAATGAAAGTGCCAGCAACTTTGACGTGCCAAATGACGTCATCATCGACGCCTCCGTGCCTGCGCTCATTAGAAACTCTGGCAAGGTAAAAGATAAGGACGGCGAGCTAAATTTCTCACTTTGCATGATCCCAGATAGAACCTACGCTAGGGTTTATGAAGCCTGCGTGGCGGACTTTAAGGAGCATGGCGCGCTTGATGTGAGTAACATTGGCAGCGTGGCAAATGTGGGACTAATGGCTAAAAAGGCCGAGGAGTACGGCAGTCACGATAAGACTTTCATCGCAAAAGAGGACGGAGAATTTGTTGTTTGCAACGAAGCTGGCGAGAGCGTCTTTAAATTTAGCGTCAAAAGTGGCGACATTTTTCGGATGACGCAGGCAAAAGAAGATGCGATAAATGCGTGGTTTGAGCTTGCTTTAAAAAGAGGCGAAATTTCAAAAGATGAGCTTATATTTTGGCTAGATAGCAGCCGCGCTCATGATAGAAATTTGATAGCTAAATTTGACAAATTTAGAGATAAATTTACTAATGCTGGCGTGAAATTTGAAATTTTAAACTACGAGCAAGCAACTAAAAAATCGCTTGAAGCGATAAGAGCTGGCAAAGACGTTATAGGCGTCACTGGCAACGTTTTAAGAGACTATCTAACAGATCTTTTCCCGATATTTGAGCTAGGCGGCAGCTCAAAAATGCTCTCAGTAGTGCCACTACTTGCTGGTGGAGCGATGTTTGAGACGGGTGCTGGTGGAACGGCTCCAACACTTGTAAAAGAGCTAAAAGAGAGAAATCACCTGCTTTGGGACAGCTTAGGCGAGTTTTTGGCGCTTAGTGCATCGCTTGAACATCTATCGTTCTTTAGGCAAAAAAAAGAGGCAAAAGAGCTAAGTGACGCGCTAAATAGAGCTGTTGCTAGCTATTTGGACGAAAACAAAACTCCAAACGCCACTCTTGATACCAGAGAGTCGCACTTTTATTTGGCACTTTTTTGGGCAAGAGAGATGGCAAAAAGTGGCGGGATTTTGAGCGCAATATTTGCAAATTTAGCAGACGAGCTAGAAAAAAATGAAGGTGAAATTTTAAAGCAGATCAGAGAAAATGATGGTGCAAGCGTGGAATTTGGCGGATACTACCTGCTAGATGAAGCAAGAGCAAATGAGGTCATGAGACCAAGTGAAATTTTAAATCAAATAATAGGATAAGAGATGAAAATAAGTGTAGTTGGAGCTGGAAACGTCGGTGCGAGCATAGCTTATGCGCTTTGCATGAGAGAGCTTTGCGATGAGATCGCGCTTGTAGATATATTTGGCGACGTGGCGCGCGCAAAGGCGATCGACCTAGCGCAATCAAGCTGCGTCTTTAACGCTAAAACTAGCGTTTGTGGTGGCGATGATTTTGTGCTAATTGAAGGCAGTGACATCGTTATAGTTACAGCCGGAAGCCCAAGAAAAGAGGGTCAAACTAGAGAGGACTTGCTACTTAAAAATGCCGTTGTCGTAAAGCAAACAGCGCAAAAGATAGCTGAATTTGCCAAAAACGCAGTGATAATAGTGGTCACAAATCCGCTTGATGTGATGGTCTGGACGGCTCATAAATTTAGCGGTTTTAGTAAAAACAAAGTGATCGGCATGGCTGGCGAGCTAGATAGCGCAAGGTGCAGATATGAGCTAGCGCTTTTAAAAGATAAGGACGCCAGCAAGCTAAGAGCAAAGATCGTTGGCGCTCACAACGACGAGATGATCGTATCAGCTAGCAACATAAGCGAAAATTTAAATGAAAATGAGCTAAAAGTGCTCAAAAAAGAGACAAGCACTGGTGGCGCAAAGATCGTTAAACTGCTTGGCACTTCAGCTTACTACGCGCCAGCGGCTGCGGCTGTGAAGATGTGCGAGATGATAGTTGGTAAGAGCGATGAGATAATAAGCGCTAGCGTGCTAATAGACGATGAGCTAAGTTGTGGCAGGCTAGTAAGGCTCGAACGTGATGGCTTGAAAGAAATTTTAGAGCTAAATTTAGATGAAGACGAGCAAGAGCAACTAAACAAAAGTGAAGCTGAAATTAGAAAAAATATCAAATTTTTAAAAGAAAACTTAGAGTAGGAAGATATATGATCGTAAAAGAAAATGTCCCAGTTTGGGTCGATGAGAGCAGGTGTAAGGCCTGTGATGTCTGCGTGAGCTACTGCCCAGCAGGCGTGCTAGGTATGAGGCTTGAGCCAAAGGCGGTGCTTGGCAAGATGATAGAGGTGGTCTATGCCGACTCATGCATAGGATGCCGTGACTGCGAGCTTCACTGCCCTGATTTTGCCATTTATGTTGCTGATAAAGGCTTTAAATTTGCAAAGCTAACGCCTGAAAGCAAAGAGCGAGCTGCGGCTGTAAAGGCAAATAAATTTGCCAAGCTTGGAGAGAGCGCATGAGAGAGGTAGTATCAACTGGAAATGCCCTAGTAGCAAGGGCTGCGGTCGAGTGTGGCTGTAACTTTTTTGGCGGATATCCTATCACTCCAAGTAGCGAGATCGCCCACGAGCTAAGCGTGCTTTTGCCAAAAAACGGCGGCACATTTATACAAATGGAAGATGAGATAGCTGGAATTTCAGTAGCTCTTGGTGCAAGTGCGAGTGGCGCTAAAGCGATGACGGCAAGTTCAGGGCCTGGCATTTCGCTAAAGGCTGAGCAAATAGGCCTTGGTTTTATCGCTGAGATACCGCTTGTCATCGTAAATGTAATGCGCGGCGGCCCCTCAACTGGTTTGCCTACCCGCGTCGCACAAGGCGATATCTTGCAGGCTAAAAACCCAACTCACGGCGATGTAAATATGATAGTCCTTGCACCAAGTAGCCTAGAGGAGTGCTATACGCAGACGGTTCGCGCATTTAATCTCGCAGCTAGGTTTATGACGCCAGTTATGCTGCTACTTGATGAGACGATAGGTCACATGCAAGCAAGGGTTAGTTTGCCAGAAATCAGCGAGCTAGAAATTTATAAAAGAAGAGAATTTAGTGGTGAGCCAAAAGAGTATAAACCATACGAGGCAGCACCAGACGCGCCAGCCACGCTAAATCCTTTCTTTAAAGGCTATCACTACCACATAACTGGGCTTCATCACGGCGCTACTGGCTTTCCAACAGAAGATGGCAAAATCGTTGAATACTCAATGAATAGGCTATTTAATAAGATAAATTTACACACTGATGAGTGCGAGAAATTTGAAGAATTTATGCTAAATGATGCTGAAATTTGCATCATCGCCTTTGGTAGCGTGGCGCTTTCAGCCAAGCAAGCGATATTAAATTTACGTGAAAAAGGGCTAAAAGTAGGGCTATTTAAGCCACTCACACTTTTTCCAGCTCCAGCTAAAAAGCTAAAAGAGATATCAAATAAATTTAAGAAAATTTTAGTCTGCGAGCTAAATTTAGGTCAATATAGCGGCGAAATTTCAAAGATCATCTTAAGAGATGACTTTGCAAAACTGCTAAAAGCAAACGGCAGACCGATAAGCCCAAGCGAGATCGAGGCGAAGATAGGAGAAATTTATGGCTTTTAATTACGATAAATATTTACGAACAGATAAAATGCCTACTCTTTGGTGTTGGGGCTGTGGCGACGGCGTCATACTAAAGGCTCTCATCCGTGCGATAGACACCATGGGCTGGGACATGAACGACGTTTGCGTGGTCTCAGGCATCGGCTGCTCTGGCCGTTTTAGCGGATATCTAGACTGCAACACCATCCACACAACTCACGGAAGAGCCGTAGCTTATGCGACTGGCGTAAAGATGGCAAACCCAGACAAGCACGTCATCGTAGTAACTGGCGACGGCGACGGACTAGCGATCGGAGGTAATCACACGATACATGGATGTCGCCGAAATATCGGGCTAAATCACATCTTAATCAACAACTTCATCTACGCGCTAACAAACTCGCAAACTAGCCCAACGACGCCAAAGGGTATGTGGACGGTCACAGCGCAATACGGCAACATCGATCCTAGCTTTGACGCCTGTAAGCTCGCAACCGCCGCAGGTGCTAGCTTTGTCGCGCGCGGAAGCGTCATCGAGCCAGAGAAGCTTACAAAGCTCTTTGTAGAGGGCTTTAGCCACGATGGATACAGCTTTTTTGATGTATTTTCAAACTGCCATATAAATTTAGGACGCAAGAACAAAATGGGCGAAGCGGTGAAAAATTTAGAGTGGATAAAGGGCCGCACGACGAGCAAGGTCAAATTTGACATGCTAAGCGATGAGGAAAAAAATGGCATTTTTCCACTTGGTGTACTACATAAAGATGATGAAAAGATCGAATACACCAAGGCTTACGACATGGTAAGAAAGGCTGCTATGAGCGGCGAAGCGATAGATTTTAAGGAGCTAGCATGAAGTCACAGCTAAGATTTGTCGGCGTTGGCGGACAGGGCGTCATACTAGCAGGCGAGATCCTCTCAGCTGCCAAGATAAAGGCGGGCGGATACGGCGTCAAGGCATCTACCTATACATCTCAGGTGCGTGGGGGTCCAACGAAGGTCGATATCATACTTGATGAGAAAGAAATTTTATATCCTTATGCAAACGAGGGCGAGATAGATTTCATGCTTGCCACTGCGCAGATAAGCTACAACGCCTTTAAAAGTGGCGTGAAAGAGGGCGGCGCGATCGTTGTCGAGCCAAATTTGGTAAAAGTAAGTGATGAGGACAAAAAGCGCTGGAAAATTTATGAAATTCCTATCATCTCTATCGCAAAAGACGAGGTCGGAAACGTCATCACTCAAAGCGTCGTAGCCCTTGGCGTGGCTGTGGCGATGAGTGGGTGCATGGATGAAAATTTAGTGCGTGAAGAGATGCTAGCAAGCGTGCCAGCTAAAGTTAAAGAGGCAAATGCTAAAGCTTACGAGCTGGGTCTTAAATACGCAAAAGAGCTTTTAAAATAAATTTTTGGCTAAATTTAATTTAGCCAAAACCTCACAATATGGATCAGATAAAACTAGAAAATTTCTGCAAAGAACATGGCATTAAGATGCCTGTCATTAGGAGCTTGTCGCCTGGTGAGTGCTTAAAGATAAGAGAGAATTTACTTCATAAATTTAGCCTACAAAACATAGATGAGTTTTTTAAGATAGATAAATTTAGCAGGCTTGATGGCTTTAATGCGGACGAAGCAAATTTTGATCTAAATGCTCTTTTTAGCGAGCTTGATATCGCCACGCCAAATGAAATTTGCATAAATTTTAATAAATTTGAGAGCATTGATATTTTGCATTTTGATGACCTTTCTAAATTTTTTAGCGATATCTGGTATCCGTCACTTGATGACATTGAGATATTTGATATAAATTTAAGCTTTATTTTCTCAGTCAGACACTACGGGGCTATCTATCATTTTACTTTCTAGCTATCAAAAATTTACAAATTTATATGATTTTTGATAATCATACGATTTTTATCTCATTTAAATTTATTAGTTTTAATTATTTATTTAGTTTTAAGAAATATCCTCAAAGATACGTAAAATTGGCTATTTTATAACATTTTATCTATTTTCATTAATATATATTGCGAGATAATATTATTTTTATCTTTATCAAAATAATAAATTTATAAGTAGTAGCCACAAATACGATAAAATGGTCTTTTGCCAAATGATTTTAGCTATCAAATCTCACTATACAACCTAAAATAAATTCTTATGTTTCTTTTAAGTAAATTTTATGTAAAGTTACATCATTAATTTTTTAATTAATCTACTTATTTTAAAAAATATTAAGAAATAAACTTGCGGTGCGTCTTAACGCTAATAAACTTATTAAAAATAGGAAGTTATCAATGAGTGAAAAATTTACCAGAAGAGAATTTCTACAAAGCGCCTGTATCAGCGTAGGTGCGCTAGCCACAACAGCTGGTGCGACCAATGTTTTTGCTGGCGAGTTTCCAAAGGGCAATGAAAAAGGCTTGCCATCTGTTGATGTGCTAATAATCGGCTCTGGCGGTGCTGGACTTCGTGCAGCAACAGCCGTTCGCAAGCAATATCCAAACTCAACCGTCGTTGTCGCTACAAAGATGATGCCATCACGTAACGCGACCTGTATGGCAGAGGGCGGTATAAACGGCGTTACTGACTTTAGTAACGGCGACAGCTTCAAGCTTCACGCCTATGACACCGTAAAAGGTGCAGCTTATCTTGCTGATCAAGATGCAGTTGTGAAATTTTGCGAGGCAGCAGGCGCAGTCATCCACGAGCTAGACTACAACGGCATGCTCTTTTCTCGTAAAGACAATGGCGACGTGGCGTTTCGTTTCATGGGTGGCGCTAGCAAAAAACGCTGTAACTACGCAGCTGATAAAACCGGTCACGTTTTGATGCACGCCTGTCTTGACGACGCTATCACAGCTGGCGTTAAATTTCTAATGGATCACGAGCTACTTGAGATCGGTCTTGAGGACGGCAAGGTTGAAGGCGTTGTTCTTCGCAACATCCAAGATGGTCAAATTTACCCAGTTCTTTGCAAATCTCTAGTCATCGCAACTGGTGGATACACTAGAATTTTCTATAACCGCACATCAGTTCCATTTATAGCAACAGGAGATGGCATCGCTGCTGCGCTTAAAGTAGGTCTTGGTTTTGAAGACCCTGAGATGCTTCAGTTTCACCCAACTGGCGTTCAAAATGGCGGCACGCTAATCACAGAAGCAGCTCGTGGCGAGGGTGGTTACTTGCTAAACAACAAGGGCGAGCGCTTTATGAAAAACTATCACGAAAAGATGGAGCTAGCTCCTCGTGACGTCGTCGCTCGTGCGATCGAGACAGAAATTCGCGAGGGTAGAGGCTTTGGCGAGGGTATGAGCGCTTATGTGCTTTGCGATGTTCGTCACCTTGGCAAAGATACTATTATGAAAAAGCTTCCTAAAATTCGCCACACTGCTATGCTTTTCCAAGATATCGACCTTATCGAGCAACCAGTGCCTATCCGCCCAACAGCTCACTACTCAATGGGTGGCATAGAGGTAGCTAAATTTGATGATATGAGCACAAAAATCCCTGGAATTTATGTAGGTGGCGAGGCTTCATGTGTATCTATCCACGGTGCAAACCGCCTTGGTGGTAACAGCCTAACTGACGCAGTTGTAACTGGCGATCTAGCTGGCAAAGGTGCTGGTGCTTACGCTCAAAATGCAAAATTTGCAAGCGGTAAAAAAACTTCTGAGCTAGCAAAAATGTGGCAAGATAAATTTAAAGCCATAGCAACAGGTGAGGGCGGCGTAAATGATATGTACGCACTTCGTGAAGAGCTTGGTAAAAACAACTGGGATCTAATGGGTATCTTTAGAACTGGCGCAAAACTAGATCAGCTCTCTAAAAATCTAGAAGCCATCCAAGCAAAATATGACACCATCAAGGTGCCAAATCAAAATCCAGTCATGAACACAGCATTTACTGACTACGTCGAGCTTGGCAACCTTATACTTCTATCTCGTGCAGCATGTCTTGCAGCGCAAAATCGTCTTGAGAGCCGTGGCGCTCACACAAGAGAGGACTATCCAAAAAGAGATGATGTAAATTTCTTAAAACACAGCATAGTCACACTAAAAGACGGCAAGTTGGAGCTTGGCTACAAAGATGTTGTGACAGGCATATTTTCACTTGACGGCAAGAAGCCAGAGTAAGGAGCTAGGATGAAAATTATTATCGACCGTTTTGACGGAACTAAAAAATATGAATCAACTTATGAGCTAACAAACGAAGAGATTGCAGGCAAAACTCTTTTAACAGTGCTTTTTGATATCAAACAAAAAAAGGATGCGACATTAAATTTCACAGCATCTTGTCGCTCAGCGATATGCGGTGCGTGCGCTGTTAGAGTAAATGGTCACTCATATCTAGCTTGCGACACAAAGATGAATGAGCTTTTGGCTGAGTATGGCAACCCAGATACTATTAGAATTTCACCACTTGGAAATTTCAAGGTTATCTCAGATCTTATGGTGGATTGGGAGCCAAGTATCGAAAATTTACGCAAGATCAAACCAAGCATCACTGCTAAGCCAGAATTTAGCGCCGAAAAAGGCTGTAAGCAAAGCCAAAAAGAGTATGACAAAGTAGCGCTTGAATGGGACTGCATACTTTGTGGTGCGTGTGCTAGCGAGTGCAATAAACTTGAAGCAGATGCGAGTGATTATATGCAGCCATTTGTATTTGTTCATGCTTATAGAGCCGCTTTTGACTCACGTAGCAAAGATCCTATGCCACACCTAAAGCCAGCTATCGACAACGGACTTTGGATGTGTGTAAAGTGCCAAGAGTGTGCTGACCGCTGTCCAAAAGGCATAAGCGCATGCGGTGACATAACTGATCTTCGTATCATGGCTATACAAAAAGGCTTTAATGAGGGCATGGGACCAGATCACGCTGAGGCGTTTTTAACTGATCTAGTTGATGGTTCAGGCAGACTAAATGAGATCAAGCTTGCACTTCGTTCAGAAGGCGTTATCAAAAATATGGGCAAAATGGATATCGCGGCAAATTTAATGCTTGCTGGCAAGATGAATCCGCTTCATATTTTTGGTGAAGAGGATATTGAAGGACATGATGATCTAGTAAAAATGATAAACGCGGCTCGCAAAGCTGCTAGTAAGGAGTAATTATGCAAAACGAATTCGCTTTTTTTCCAGGATGCGTACTCTCTCAAGCAGCTAAAGAGGCTAAGATGTCGCTTGAAGCTATCGCTCCAGTACTTGGCTGGAAGCTTCACGAGATAAAGGGCTGGAGCTGCTGTGGTGCTCAACAAGCACAAGACGTCGATCCTATGGCTGCACTTGTGGCAAACGCTAGAAATATTGCACTTGCAGAACAGATGAATATGCCGATGCTTACGACATGTTCAACCTGTATGCTAACTCTAACAAGAGCAAAAAGCACGCTTGATAAGGGCGCAAAAGATCGTATCAATACCTTTTTAGCTGAAGGCAATATGAAATATAACGGCTCAACCGAGATCACAAGCCTTCTTTGGGAGCTTTATCAAAATGTCGATACGCTAAAAGCAAAGGTTGTTAAGCCACTTAGTGGCCTAAAAGTAGCGCTATTTTACGGCTGCCACAGCCTAAGACCTGAAAAAGATCTACACAATAAAGAAAGCTCAGTAAATCCTAAAAGCTTTGAAACTGTCGTAAGCGCACTTGGTGCTACTATCGTACCGTTTGAGAAAAGACTTGACTGCTGCGGCTTCCACGCTAGCTATCCAGCTGGAAAATCAGTAAGAAAAATGTCAAGCCATATCGTAAATAACGCTGATCAAAATGGTGCAGATGTAGTTGTAACTCCGTGCCCACTTTGCCAAATGCAACTTGACATCTATCAAGAGAGATATCAAGATGAGAACCACTCAGATGTTAGAAAACCTATCATCCACCTCTCTCAGCTTGTAGGTCTCGCACTTGGTCTATCTGTTGAAGAACTAGGTCTTGATCTAAACATCATCGACGCTAGCAAGATAGCGTAAATTTTATCCCACGTCTTTTGGCGTGGGAGATTTCAAACATAAATTTTTAAAAATAAATAAAATTTGATAACAAAATAGTTTTAAAATTTACTTTGTGACATAGAAATTTACCTGCAACTAAAATTTATTTAAATTTTGCTCTTTTTTATCATCGCAAAAATAGCGTACCATCAGATAATAGCAATAAATTTTCGATATAAAAAAGAGTGGCAAAATGACAATTTTTTATATAAAATCACTTTATTTATTTTGTAATACTTTTGGCTATAATCGCGTGAAAATTTAAATGGATGTTTTAGTTTTAAATTTAAAGGATGAAAGATGCAAAGCGTTGGTGTCGTCGCAAAGATAAGTGGAAAAGTTTTTGTAAAACGAAACGGAAAGTTGATCTTGCTAAAGCAGGGCGACGAGATATTTTTAGGCGATGAGATCATCACGCAAAGCAGCAACGACACTATCGTTATAAATTTCGACCACGCTGCGCCTATCACGCTACTTGAACCACAAACTATCATCATCACAAAAGAGCTATCAAATGCAAAATTTGACACCCAAGGCAATGAAGCGCAGGTAGAAGAGGACAAGAGAAGGATTTTTGGCGAGAGCGAAGAGTCTAGTAGCAAAAGCAGCGACGAAAGCGCTCAAGGCTCTAGCCACCACTCTCATGGCTCAAGTCATGGTAGCGACGCAGCAAGCATAAATGGATCAAATTTTGACACGCAAGGGCACATCTCAAACGTAGTTTGGTTTGACGGTGGTACATTAGAGCTACCAGCTATCATCTCAAGCGAGCCAGCAATGCCAGTTAGTTCTATTAGCGGAGCAGCGCCAGTGGTGGCTGAACAAAAAGAGAGTGCTCCAGCTATACCAGCGCCTAGCATCGCACTTTTAAAAGACCTTGACGGCGACGGCTATATCAATATCGCAGAAGCAGGCGGCGATCCTAATCACACAAGCATGGCTGTTGCTTTTAACAACGACTTCAAGCCAGGTGACAAAGTAACGCTAGAAGTTATAAATAACGGCGTAAAGACCATGTTTTCCTACAAAGTAGATCCTGCAGGCACAAGCGTGATAAATGAAAACAATCCAAGCGAAATTTTACCTATCACGCCAAATGTAACAAATCCAGATCAAAAAGAATTTATCATCCCAAGCGTTGCTATCACGCCAAATGCCCCGTTTAATGTAAGCTCTAGCATCACACTAGCAAATGGCGCTAGCTCAGCTCCAGCAAAGGCAGCCGCAAGCGTTGATACCGTTACACCAGCTCTTAGCTTTACAAAGGTCGTTTTAGGCAAAGACCTAAACGGCGACGGCGTGATAGACGCTAGCGAAAATGGCTTTAATCCAGCCAGCAGTACGCCAAGCGACGATGCGAAGATCGTTTTATCACCAAATATGAAAATAGGCGATAAGATAAAGCTCACTACCACCGATCCTGACGGCACTTTGCATGAAAAGACGCTTGTTAAAACATCTAGCGGCACGCTTGTGGATAAAGATAGTGGCGAGAGCTATCCACTCACAAGTGAGAGCGGCGGAAATGTCGGCTTTAACGTGGCAAGCGCTGTTAAAATTTCATCATCAATGCAAACAAATGTAAACATCCAAATGATAAGCAAGTCGGGCAACCCAGGTGCGACAGATACGGTAACTATCGCAAATAATAACGATCCGATCGCCGTTTTTACCCTTGATGAGAACAAAGACGGCATTATAAATGCAGCCGAACTAGCTAAAAGTGGGGGCACGGCGTCGCTTATCGATATCTACGTACCAAACAATGCCGCAGTTGGCGACAAGATCCGCATAAAGGTCGATGATCCAGCTAGCACACCAACAAGTGTCACAAAGACCTATACTATCGCACCTGACGGACTTACTGCCACGCTTGATGGAGGTAGCGAGACTATCTCTATCCAAAATGGCAAGATCACAGTCGCTGACCCTACAAGCTCAACTGATCCAAGTAGGAAAAAGCTAAGCACGACGATCATTGATGGCACTACTGGAGCTTTAAAAGCTTCAAGTGTGAGTGAAATTTCAAGCGATACGGTCGCACCTGTTAGGTCTCCGCACGTGCAGTTTGCAAAAGATGAGAACAAAGATGGGGTGCTAACCAGTAAAGAGAGTGGCTTTAGCCCTGATGGTGCGAAAACCTCTATAAAGATGAAAATTCCAAACGACGCAAGAGATGGCGATAAATTTGAGATAGATATCGCAGGAAGCGACGGCAAAACAGATAAGATAACCATTAAAATTTCTCAAAACGCATCCGGCGCATATAGTGCCACAAGAGATGATGGCGTAGCTATTAGTGTAAATAATGGCACCATAGAGACCACGACAAAACTTTATGGCGTTACGACAAATTTCACGACCACATTTACCGACAAAGCTGGCAACAAAGCAGACCCAGTCACAGACGAGATCACTGTAGATAACAGCATAAAGGTGCAGTTTGCAAGGGATAATGACGGAGACGGGCTAATAGATAGCATCACCACGCCTTCTGGCTCACCATCAACCCAAAGCGACCTTGATATCTACGTGCCTAGCAATGCAAAACCAGGAAGCAATGTAAGCGTCACTATCTCAACTCCGACCATACCAGCTGTAACTACAACGGTCAAATACACAATAAGCGACGATGGACTAACCGCCTTGCCAAATGACGGCTCAGCACCACTTCCTATCGTGGATGGTAAATTTAGCATACCAAATGTCCCTATCTCGGTCGATCACTCTACGCCTGTTAGAGCTACTATCACGACACCAAACGAGATCACTACAACAGATGGCGTTCGCGGTAGGCTCTTTGACTTTGGAATTTTAGAGTATATAGATGATGTCAAACTTGCTACGCAGATAGATGGCGGAGCTATAAATATCGCTAAATACCTTAGAGTGGAGGACTATGAGAAGGTTATCCAGAAAAATAACTTCGATGATGAGACCAAAACCATAAAAGAGTACAACATCTCACTTACTAATGACGAACAACCAAATATTGTATTTGGCGTGGACCGCGATCCTGGCACCAAGCTTCGTTTAGCACTTGAAGATGATCATGGTAATGCCAAAATTTTACCAAGCGGACAAACATATATAGATCTAACAGTCGGTGCAGATAAGCGTGTAAATATGGACTTTGAGGCCCTTGGTATAAAGCTAGATGAGAGATACTCAAACATAAGAGCGACCGTTTTAAAGAGTGATGGCACAAAGGATGATGACCTAATGGTTCATATAGACCTAGACGCCACCCCTGATGCGATCGGCACTCCAACGGCAACTTCTCACGTCACTAGCGTAGATATCTCAGGTAGTGTTGGCACCGATGCGAGCGGTAATAACACGTTAAATAAAAACACCATAAACAAAGTAGATCTTTATGATCTGCTAAATTCCGTCCATAGAAGCTCAGCCCTTGATGATACGCACAGCTACTCTGAAAATTTTGCCCTGCCAGCAAACAGCACCGGAGCAAATTTCATGATAAAAAATGCCGACACCGCAGGAAATGTCTCTGTTAGCACGGTAACTTTTATCGGCAATAGCGGCCTTGATGCTGATATGTGGTTTTATAACTACGTAGATCCATCGTGGAGGGCTAGAGTTGGTGGCGATTCTGGTGTTTACTCGCAGCGAGGGGGCAAATCCATCTATAAAGACTATATCAAAATTTACTCTCCAAGTGCCTCTACTACATATGACGTTGTGCAGTTTGCCTCTGGGACGCACTATAAGACCCTGTCTGATCAGGGCAATATGCATGCAGAAGATCTAGCAAGAGTGGGTAGATATGGCAGTGATGCCTTGTATGACGCATCTAATCCATACGCACCAAAGAAATTTATAAACGGCGTGGATACGACTGCTGGCACGGGAGAAAATATAAGCTTTGCAAATGGCACATTAAAAGGCAAGCCTGGCAACTACACGCTTGGAGAGTCAAACCCTGTTGGCTCTGACCTTGTCATGAAAATGGATGGTTGGATATATGTAAATGCTCCTGGGACATACTCGGTAAGAGCAGCCGACCTACACAACTATGTAGAGCTAACTATAAATGGCAATACACAAAAATTTGGAAGTGCAACAACATTTATAAATCCGTCCACAGAGGTATCATATGGCAAAAATGGTCAGTGGTGGAGCAGGGATTTTACATTTAATAAGGCTGGCTTTTATAAATTTGATATGGAGTATATGGATGGAACTGGCGAGATGAATTTATCTTTGTATATAATGCAAAAAAATAGTGCACCAGCTAGTGGACCATATCCATCAGATACTTTGGTGGGGTCAGAACATAGTGGTACTCGCCTCTTTAGCAACAACTATGTTGAAGCGCTCATTCAAAATGATTTTATTAAAAAGATAGGCACTACAAATTCTTACGAGATAAATACAAGCAAATATAGCGAGGCAAATTTTGGAGACCCAATCTATCTAAAACAAGAAGGCGATGTAAAAGGCGGTAACCTAGATGACGCTTTTGTTTATAGCAAGGGCAGGGCGATAGACGGCAAAGGTGGAGTAGATACGCTTATAGTGGTTGATGATGTGGATTTTTCAAATTTAGACAATGTTAAAAAGATAAATAACTTTGAAAAAGTGCAACTTGGCAGCGCAGATCAGGCTGTTTCTATAAAATTTAGCCCAAATGGCATATTTGATATCGTAGATAGTAGAAATACAAGAGATGCGAACAATAGCGCAGCCAGCGAGAGCGTAAATACCGTGCTAAAGGTTATAGGCGACAGCAAAGATCTAGTACAGCTTACACATGATTTTGTAAAAGCCACAAAAGCAGATATCACCACGCTAAATAATAAACATAGCGTCGTTGGCGATACGTATAACAAAGTAGATGTCACAAGCGATGGTGACGCAGTAAATCAAGTCTACAAAGCAACCTTTAATCGCCAAGAAGTTATTAATGGCAACACAATAAATTCAAAGCACACCATTTTTGTCGAGATCCAAGACGGCGTGCAAGTCGATCTGTTATAAAACTCATCTTGGTTCTTTCAAGAGGAGTAAGAATAGTCTATAAATTTAATCTTACGTAGTTTTATATATAAAATAATATGTAAAATTTTATGCAATAAAGCTAAATTTGCTCGTTTTTACTCTCTACTATCTTTTTTATAAGCTCCATATCACCGTTCATTGCTAAACTCATGAAGCAAATGCCGTTTGCGCCAGCTTTTATGGCCTCTTTGTAGTTTTTGTTGTCTAGTCCGCCAAGTGCGTAAATTTCTTTATCTAAGCTTTTTAGCTCACTTATAAAATTTAGCCCTTTTGGCTCTAAACCAGCCTTGCAAGAGGTAACAAATATATGAGAAGCAACGAGCACGTCAGCGATAGAGGCTGAAATTTTAGCCTGCTCTAGGTCGTGAGCTGGGGCGTAAATTTTGGCTGTTTTTCTAAATTCTTCTAAAAAAACGCCGTGATTTTTAAAAAATTCAAGCTGCGCCGAAGTGAGCCAAAAGTCGCTCTTTAGCTTGCAAGCTACGTCAAAAAATTGATTAATGATAAATTTCTTGCGGTAGTTTTCACAAATTTGAGCCACAACCCTAGCAAGATCATAAAATTGAGCCTCGCTTAGCCCCTTTGCGCGAAGCAAAATTTCATCCACGCCAGCCTTGCAAAGTAGCTCTATCCTCTTTAAAAAGTCATCGCCCTCATAGCTTTCAAAATCAGCCACACAGAGAATTTTAAACATAGACATACTCGCTCATCAAGGGCTCTAGGCCGTTTGCTTTTATCATTGCTTTTATCTCATCCACGCTTCTGCCGTCACTTATCTCAAACTGCTCGTCGCCCTTTTTCTCTTCGCCGTGAGCGCCGATGCTTACTTTTACGCCAGCGCTTATCTTATTTGCAGCGATCTTTACGGCGTTGTCGCGAAATTTCGCCTTTTCTCTGGTTGAGATCGTTATGCTAGCTGTTGGCATGAAAATTCTATAAGCGCAGATCACTTGCAAAAGCTCGCGCTCGCCCACGTCACGTGGATTGATGCGGTCGTTGTTGATGATAGGGCGAAGTCTTGGACATGAAAATGCGATCTCAGCGTGCGGATACTTTTTTTGAACTAAACTTGCGTGAAGTGCGGTCGCAAAGGCGTCAAGTCTAAAGTCATCTATGCCAAGAAGTGCGGCAAAGCCAACCCCTCTCATGCCTCCAAGAAGCGCTCGCTCTTGCGCATTTATGCGGTATGGGAAAATTCTTTTATTGCCGCCAAGGTGTATTTTTTCGTATTTTGTGGGGTTATAGGTCTCTTGAAAGACGGTCACATAGTCTGCGCCACTTTTGTGAAGCAGGGCGTAGCCATCTGAATTTAATGGGTAAATTTCAACCCCAACGACTTTAAAAAATTTCTTTGCCAAAGCGCAGGCGTTTGCGATGTAAGCGACACTTGAGTTAGTCTCGCTCTCGCCAGTTAGGATCAAAATTTCTTCTAAGCCACTCTTTGAAATTTCTCTTAGCTCTCTTGTGATCTCCTCGTCGCTTAGCTTTGCCCTTTTTATATTATTTTTAGCGTTAAAACCGCAATAAACGCAGAGGTTATCGCAGTAGTTTGCTATGTAAAGCGGGGTAAAAAGCGTGATGTTTGAGCCAAAATTTGCCCTTGTTTTTGCTTGAGCGAGTTTGGCTATTGGCTCTAAAAATGGCGCTGCAGCGGGTGAGAGTAGGGCTTTTAGATTTTCAAGCGAGCAGTGCTTTGCATTAAGAGCTGCCTTTACGTCTGCTTCGCTGTAGTTTTCAGGCTTGTAGCTAGCTCGCTCTTTTAAAATCTCATCCATAATGTCGCTACCAACATCTTGCATGTGTGGCAGTAGCTGCATGTGGTCGGTTCTTGTAAATTTCATCAGTCTAAAAATCCAGTGAGCGGTGATGAGGCATTTGCGCTTTTGCTCTTTGCGCCAAGGCCTGCTAGATAGGCGTTGCGACCAGCGATGATCGCCTCTTTGAAGGCTCTTGCCATGAGCGGGATATTTTTAGATGAGGCGATGGCTGTGTTTGCCATGATAGCAGCTGCTCCCATCTCCATCGCTTCGCACGCTTGTGATGGCCTGCCAATGCCAGCATCAACGATGATCTGTGTATCAAGCTCGTTTATCAAAATTTCAATGATATCTTTAAAAACTAGCCCCTGATTTGAGCCAATGGGCGCAGCTAGAGGCATGATACAGCTTGCTCCTGCACTTAGCATCGCTCTTGCGGCGTTTAGGTCTGGAAACATATATGGCATTGGCA
The DNA here is from genome assembly GCF_902460675.1 of Campylobacter concisus. Taxonomy (GTDB): domain Bacteria; phylum Campylobacterota; class Campylobacteria; order Campylobacterales; family Campylobacteraceae; genus Campylobacter_A; species Campylobacter_A concisus_AJ. The sequence continues at coordinate 763,649 of NZ_CABPUQ010000001.1, forward strand.
TAAAGCCGTCATTTGCCAAGGCTTCGCACGCTTTTATGGTTTCAGCGTTGTCTGGAAAGAGAAATTTAGAGTCAGTGATGATCTCTATCTTAACAAGCTCGCCACACCCAAGCTCACGTGCGAGCTGGGCGATGCGAACGGCCTCTTTGGCGTTTCTAGCGCCACTTGTGTTTGGCAAGAGCGTCACGCCTTTTGGGATAAAGTCAAGTATATTTCGCTCTTTGCTCTCGTTTATGCGCCTAAGAGCAAGGGTTAAAATTTGCGCGCCAGCCTCGTTTATGGCTGAGTCGATGAGCTCATGCGAGTACTTGCCAGAGCCAAGGATAAAGCGGCTCTGAAATTCCTTGCCGCCAAGGATCAAACTATCACTTTGCACTTACGCCTCCAAGCCCATAAGTAGTCTAATGGCCAAATTTGCCTCGTGATTTGCGCAGACTGCGACGCGTGGCGCCATGAGCCCTTGACCGATCTTCGCCTCGTTTTTGAGGTCGCCGCAAAGATAGACATTTTTGGCAAATTTTATGGTTTTTATGAGATTTGAGCTAAAGTATCCTGCCATGCCAGAGGCGCCGATGATCTTTTTATCTTTTAGACTTGCGCCCGCTTCGTTTAGTATCATTGCCTTGCCAGCTACGTTGTCAAAGGCTTCGCATAAAATTTCACACTCGCCAAAGACGCTAGCCACGTTTTTTTCGTCCAAAAATATATCGTGTGTTTCGACCTCGACAAAGGGATTGACGTCATTTATCAGCTCTTTAAGTGCCTGCGTCTTTTTTAAGCCGATGTGGCGGACGAAATACTGCTGGCGGTTTAGGTTGCTTGGCTCCACGACGTCAAAGTCGGCAAGCACTAGCTTTTTTACGCCAACTCTTGCAAGGCTTAGTGCGATATTTGAGCCAAGTCCGCCAAGTCCAGCCACGCCGATCACGGCTTTACTTAGGGCTAAATTTAGCTCAGGACTGTTTCGTGAGGCGATCATCGCGCGTAAAACTTCACGCTCAGGCATCACGCCGCGCCTTATAAATACGACGTTTGAGCCATCTTTTAGCTCGCTATCTTCTTTTATAGCAAAGCCATCAACGATAAAAATATCTGGCTTTGTCGCGTTAAATTTCTCTAAAAATTTATAAATTTCACTCTCTTTATCGCCAAGCGCAAGCTCTTTTAGCTCGCTAAGGCTTTTTACTGGCACCTTAAATTTTGCGCCGTTTAATACAATCTTTATCATTTTCTCCTCATCCACCGCCAACTAAAGTGACGATCTCATAAGCTTTGCCCTCGCTCATGAAGCGCTCACGCCAAAGCTTTTTTGGCAAAATTTCTCCGTCTCGCTCAAGGGCTATAAATTTAAGCTCATAGCCATTTTGAGCTAAAAAATCATAAACATTTATATCGTTTTCAAGCTCGAAAATTTTGCCATTTACACTAAATTTGATCATTAAATTTTGTAGCTTTTTACAAAATTTGCGATCCTCTCGATCGCTTTTTTTATGCTCTCGATGTCTGTCGCAAAAGAAATTCTAAAGTATCCATCCATACCAAAGCCCACACCTGGCACGGTCGCTACGTTCGCCTCTTCAAGCATCTTTTTGCAAAATCTAAGTGAGTCGCTATCTACATCTTTGCATTTTACAAATAGATAAAACGCACCATCAGGCTTAACTACGCTTAGCCCAGCGATAGCGTTTATCATCTCTACTGCCACGTCGCGTCTTCTTTCATACTCTTTTCTCATGTTTTCGATATCTTCGTCAGTTTCGCCAAGAAGTGATGGGATAGCGCCTATTTGCACGATCGAGCTGATGTTGCTTGTGCTTTGGCTTTGAAGCTTTTTGATACCAGCAATTAGCCAGTCCATCGAGCTTGCGATATAGCCAAATCTCCAGCCAGGCATCGCTCCACATTTGCTTAGGCCGTTTATCGTGACCGTTCTTTTAAAAAGATCCTCGCTTACTGAGGCTACTGCGTGAAATTCTTTGCCGTAGATCACTTTTTCATAAATTTCATCACTTGTGATGATGATATCAGTGCCCTTTAAAACCTCGCCAAATGCCGCGATCTCCTCTTTTGTATATACGGCTCCAGTTGGATTTGTCGGGTGATTTAGCGAAAAGACTTTCGTTTTTGGCGTGATCGCTTTTTTTAGTTGTTCGGCTGTGATCTTGAAATTTGTGCTCTCGTCTGCCTCGATAAAGACAGGCACACCACCACAAAATTTAACGATCTCAGGGTAGCTTACCCAGTATGGAGATGGGATGATGACTTCGTCGCCTGGGTTGATAAGTGCTTGAAATACATTAAAAAGTGAGTGTTTTGCGCCGATGTTTGTGACGATTTGATTTGCTTTGTAGTCAAGTCCGTTATCTCTTTTTAGCTTTGCTCTAATGGCATCTATGACCTCAGGCAGGCCCGGCACTGGCGTGTATTTGCCGCTTTTGCTATCGTTATCAAGTGCGTTTTTTACAGTTTCTCTTATCTTTTTTGGAGTCATAAAGTCAGGCTCACCAGCTGAAAGCGAGATCACGTCGATGCCAGCAGCCTTCATCTCTTTTGCCTTTGTGCTGATCGCAATTGTGATTGATTCGCTCAATGTTTGCATTCTGTTTGCTAGTTGCATTTTCGTCCTTTTTAGTTGATTGTCTTTAAGTAGCTATTGTCATTTAAAAATAGATAAAGTTCGCCCAAAATTTGCTTTTTTTGTGTTTCGTTTATCAGAGTTGATTTCTCTAAGCGCTCATTTAGAGTGTCTTGGATCTCGTAGATATCGTAGTCCATGTCCTCCATGATATCAAGGATCGACTGGCTCTCTAGTAAATTTGTGACCTTGTAGCCATCACTTGTTATCTCTACCGTAGCTTCTGTTGGATGAGTGAAGAGGTTGTGCTTCATGCCGATCACCTCTTGATATGCGCCAACTAGGAAAAATCCCAAGAAATAATCCTCCTTCTCCACATCCACATCGTGCAAAAGTAGTGGGTTTTTCTCGTCATCATAGCTGATCTCGCCGTCGCTATCGCAGGTGATGTCCCAGATCGAAGCTGGCAGGGTAGGGCGCTCATCGAGCCTGTCAAGTGGCATGATAGGGAAATTTTGCTTTAGCCCCCAAAAGTCTGGCAAGCTTTGGAAAATAGAGAAATTTAGCAAGTATCTCTCTTGAACCTCTTTTTGAATTTTAGTTAGATCGCTTGAGTTGCTCTTGTTGCCAAGCATCACGACAGCTTTTTTGCTAATGAGCCTTAAAAGCACCTCTGCGTTTGATCTATCTTGCAGATCGACATAGCCAAGATCAAAAAGCGTGAGGATGCTCTCAGTGTGATGGATGGCGTCGTGCAGGTATTCTAGAGCATTTGAAGGCTTGATTGATTTATAAAGATCAACTAGCTCGGTTATTAAATTTGGATTATTTTTCTTTAAATTTAGCTTCTCTTCGGTGTATTCTTGAGAAAATAGCTCAAGCACAGGAGCGACCAAAAGTGCGTGAGAAGCGGCGATGTAGCGACCTGACTCTATGAAAATATCTGGCTCGATCTCCTTTTTTTGCTCGCTTATAGTTTTAAGCATATAAACAACGTCGTTTGCGTATTCGTTTAGCGTATAGTTTCTGCTGCTCTCTTCTTTAAACTGCGAGTACTCGATCGCAAGGCCACCACCTAAATTTATAGCTTTTAAATTTGTTGCACCCATTTTTCTAAGCTCAGCGTAGATGTTGCCAGCCTCGATGAGTGCTTTTTTGAGCGGATGGATCTCGCTTATTTGAGAGCCGATGTGAAAGTGTATCATCGTGAAGTTTTCAAGCAAATTTGCCTTTTTTAGCATCTTTACAGCTTCTATTAGCTCGGTTGATGTTAGGCCAAATTTAGAGTGTATGCCACCACTTTTTGCCCAGAGTCCTGAGCCTGTCGAGTGTAGTCTCACTCTAAGTCCGATCTTTGGTTTTGGTTTAAAACGCTCTTTTGCGATGGCGATTATCGCTTCAAGCTCGTTTAAGCCCTCAATCGTTAGCGTGATGTTATGCCCCATTTCTGCGGCGATGAAGCCTATATTTATCATCTCTTTATCTTTAAAACCATTTACCGTTATAGGCGCTTTGTCGTTGTTATAAGCCATAGTTAGAAGTAGTTCAGCCTTGCTACCAGCCTCAAGGCCGTAGTTGTAGGGCTTGCCAAGACGAACTAGATTTTTTACAAAGCCTGGATATTGATTTACTTTAAGCGGAAAAACGGCGTTAAAGCTGCCTTTGTAGGCAAACTCTTTCTTTGCCTTTGCAAAGCTTGCGTGGATCTGCTCGATCTGCTTTTGGATAAGGTGCGGAAAACGAAGTAGTAGCGGCCCTCTATATCCGTCGTCCCTGATATCACGCACGATGTCGATGATCGCTGGCTTGCTAGCTTCGTTTATGCAGACTTTGCCATCTTCTATCACAAAATTTGAATTGCCCCAAATGTTAAGTCCAAAATCATTCATCCCAGCTCCTTTTCAAGCTCATCTAAATTTATCGTTTTTTCATCTTTAGTTTCTAAATTTTTATACCAAATTTTATTCTCTTTCATCTCATTTTCGCCCACGCAAAGGAAAATTTTTGCATTTTTATTGTCGGCATTTTGCAGATGTTTTTGAAGTTTTTTAGCTTCATAAGAAATTTCAACCTGATATTTTTTGCGAAGTTTTGAGCCAAGCGCATAGACAAAGTCTAAATTTGGCGCATCAAGCGCGCAAAGATAAACTCCGTCTCGCTCATCCTGGGCCTCACCTAAAATTTCCATTATCCTCTCAACACCCATCGCAAAGCCAACGCCGTAACTTGCTCTACCGCCAAGATACTCAACAAGCCTATCATATCTGCCACCCCCTGCTACTGCACTTTGTGAGCCGATCTCGTTGCTTATAAACTCAAACGCCGTCTTGCAGTAGTAGTCTAAGCCGCGAACGAGTTTGGTATCTATCTCAAATTTAACGCCATTTGCTGTTAAAATTTCTTGCAGTTTTGCAAAATCAGCCTGCGCTTCATCGCTTAAGCTATCAGTGATAACTGGAGCGTTTTTGTAAATTTCTTGGCAGCTCTCGACCTTGCAGTCAAGCACGCGGATAGGGTTTAAAAGCTTGCGTCTTTTGCAGTCTTCGCAAATTTTATCGTCATTTTCATCTAAAAATTTGACAAGCTTTTCTTTGTAAGACTTCATCGAGCTCTCGTCGCCAAGTGAGTTGATTTTTAGGGTTGTTTTTATATTTAGTCTGTTAAAAATTTCGCTCACCATCAAGATAATGCTCGCATCCTCATAGACGCTACCCTCGCCAAAGCACTCACAGCCAAACTGGTGAAACTCCCTTAAGCGGCCTTTTTGTGGGCGCTCGTAACGAAACATCGAGCCATGATAAAAGCAGCGTTTTATAGCGTTTGCCCTGTCAAGCTTCGCCTCGATAAATGCTCTAACCACGCCAGCTGTGCCCTCAGGACGCAAACAAACGTCGTTGCCGCCTTTGTCTTCAAACTGATACATCTCTTTGCCTACGATGTCACTACTCTCGCCGACACTTCTTTTAAAAAGTGCCGTCTCCTCGAGGTGCGGAGTCAAAATTTGCTCATATCCGTAGTTTTTTGCGACTTCCTCGCAGGTTTTTATTATCTGTGCGTAAAGTTTTGCGCGAGCTGGAAGCATATCTTTCATGCCACGAAGTGCCGTTATCATCGTATTATCCTTTTTATTTTTTTGTGATTTTACTTAAAATTTATAAAATTTTCTATCTCTTTTGAAATTAGCTCTATGCTTTTAGACGCGTCTATAAAAAGCGTTTCAAAGCCATTTTTGATAAGAATTTGCTTCATCAGGCTTTGCACTTTTAAAAGATACTCTAGCCCTCTAGCCTCGATCTTATCGCTGGTGCCTCTATTTTTTAGACGCGAGTTTATTAGCTCAGGGCTTGCTTCAAAAAAGACTATCTTATCTGCAAATTTATCATTTAGCGCAAATTTATTAAGCTCTAAAAGCACGTTTTCGTCCAGGCTTTCATCATTTGCCAAAGCGTAGGCGATGCCTGAGATAAAGCCTCTGTCGCTTAAAATGAACCTACCTAAATTTGGTTGGATCAGCTTTTCAAAATGCTCAGCCCTATCAGCTAAAAAGAGTAAAATTTCAGCCCTTTTGCCTATTTTGATGCTTGAGCTTAGTAAAATTTCTCGTAAATTTACACCAAGCTGCGTGCCACCTGGCTCTTTTGTGACGATGACATCACTAAATTTAGAAGCTAAAATTTCTATCTGCGTGCTCTTGCCAACGCCGTCAATGCCTTCAAACAAAACATACATTTTACGCCTTTAAATTTTTTAGAATTTTTGCTGGCACTAGGTTGCTCACGTCGCCGTCGTGGCGCAAGACTGAGCGGACGATCGAGCTTGAGATGAAGGCGTTATTTAAGCTTGGCATAAGATAAACCGTCTCAAATTCGTCCCAAAGTGCAGCGTTTGCGTAGCCGATTTGTAGCTCATACTCGAAGTCACTAACCGCGCGAAGCCCCCTGATGACGGTGTTTATGCCGTGCGACTTAGCAAAATCAACAAGTAAGTTATCAAAGCCAAGCACGCTTACATTGCTAAGCTCACAAACTGCCTCTTTTGCCATCTCTATGCGTTTTTCATGTGCGAACATCGGCTGTTTGCTGTCACTTTTTGCAACTGCGACGATTACCTTATCAAAAATTTTGGTAGCTCTTATGATAACGTCTAAATGGCCGTTTGTGATGGGGTCAAATGTCCCTGGATAGATGCAAGATTTTTTCAAATTTGCCACCTTTTGTAAAGATTATTTTCGATTTTTAAGGCATCAAGCCACTTGCCGATGATGAAATGCTCCATATCATGAAGGCTCTTTATGCCTGCGTAATAGCCTAAAACTGGCGGAGCGATGGTAGCTCCAAGAGATGAGAGAAGCTGCATCTGAGAAAGCGCAATGGTAGAAAATGGCATCTCTCTAACGCCCAAAACTAGGGTTTGCCTCTCTTTTAACGCGACACTTGCGGCCCTTGCGATGAGCGTGTCACTTATGCCGTTTGCGACCTTTGCCAAAGTATTAGTAGAGCAGGGCGCTATGATCATAGCATCCGTGCCAAACGAGCCAGAGGCTGGACCAGCACTAAGATCTTGATCATCATAAATTTTTACACCAAGATCATTTAAATTTAGCCTCAAATTTTCTTCAGCCTCTAAAACTTTCATAGCATTTTTACTAACTATAACATGCGCCTCACAGCTATCTTTTGCGGCATTTACTAGCTTTAGAAAAAGCCCAGCACCGCTTGCTCCAGTGGCCGCAAAAACTACCTTTTTCATCTTATAACTGCCTCATCTTTGCCTGAAACTGTGGCCTGTAAAATTTTATTTTCTCTTGTTCTTATCTTTATCATATCGCCTAAATTTCCATCCTCAAGCGCCTTTACTTCGGCTATTATCTTGACACCACCCTCACTTAAAACTGCATTTAGCATTTGACCTTTTTTGACTAAACTTATGGCATTAAACTGACGTTTGGTTAAAATTTCACCGCTTCTTATCTGCACTTTTGTGACAAGAGTTGAGGCGCTAAGTCCAAAGAGTGCGTCACGCGGCCATTTACTAAACTCGATCATCGTTGGTTGGTAGTCAAGCAGGCTTAAAATGTGGTTTGTATTCATAGAATTTATAGCGATAAAAACTGGCATTTTTGCGTTAAAGCTAAATTTAAAGTAAAGGCTTTTTAAGCTTAGATCAACATCCTCAAATGAGGCTCTAAAAACGCCTTTTTGGCTATTTTGATCGTTTAAAAAGATATTTTTAAAGACCAAGTCTTTAAAATTTGCAGGGAGTTTGTTTTGCGGGCTGATGCTAAGATCGCTTACGCTGATGCCTGGATACTCGTTGCTGATCTCTCTTAAAAATTGCATCTGAATTTCATCCATGATAGAGCAGTTTTTCACAAAAGCCACGCTACCGCCGCTTTTGTCATTATATGTTTTAAAATTTGCTGTTAGAATTTCATAGAGTTTTTTGCTATCTATCTTGGCTGCTCTTTTGCCCTCTAAGTTTAAAATTTCATTATCTTCGCCCTCAAAGCCAAAAGTACTGAGTGAAATTTGATCATTTACGACACAATACATCGGATAGATGCTGACTTCATTTGCAAAAAGTTTTGTGGAAAATAAAAAAATGAGTATAAAAAAGATGGAGCGGGAAACGAGATTCGAACTCGCGACCCCAACCTTGGCAAGGTTGTGCTCTACCCCTGAGCTATTCCCGCAATCAAAATGAAGTCCGCATTTTATCAGATTGTTTTTCATTTGTCAAGGATTATGGAAGTTTTATGAGTGAAATTTCGCTATTTTGTAAAATTTCACCTTGATCAGGGCTAGTTATCAACACAAAATCGCTCTTTAATATATGATTTATCATGCCTGAGCCATATTTTCCGCCATCAGTTGCTATAAATTTACCATCAGTTACATTGCCAAAAACTGCATTTGCTCTGCCTGATTTTACCTTTAAATTTTCGCTATTTATAGCTTTTTTCGTCACAAAACATTCGCTTTTTAGAAGTGGCAAAACAAGCATCATCGTGCAAAGATAAGCAGCCATAGGGTTGCCAGGCAAAATAAAAACAAGCCTGCCATCTTTTTCGTAAGCCTTACAAGGTCTGCCAGGTCTTATGTCAAGGTGTGAGTAAATTTCGTTATATCCAAGCTCGCTTAGGGCTATCTTCATAAAGTCTGCCTCACCAGCGCTCGCTCCACCAGAGCAGATAACGATGTCGTAGTTTGCAGCGTTTAAAAATGCCTGTTTTACAGCATTTAGCTCATCTTTTATGATACCAAGATATGAGCTTTTTTGACCGATTGAGCTAAGAAGTGCAGCGATGCCAAGTGCGTTTGCGTTGTAAATTTCATCCTCGCTCGCTCTTTGCCAAGGCTCGATGATCTCGTTTCCGCTTGAGTAAATTCCAATACTAGGCTGCTTTTTCACATCTATAAAGCTTATACCCTGAGCTGCAAGCATCATCACGCTTCTTGTGTTTAAAATTTCGCCACCTTTTAGTAAAATTTCACCAACCTTTGTCTCTTCGCCTTTAAAGCGGTAAGCCTCGCCTTTTTTAAGCTTAGCTGGTGCTTTCACAAACTCGCCCTCAACGACGCAGTCTTCAAATCTCATGACCGTATCAGAGCCCTTTGGCATCTTAGCACCTGTCATTATCTTCACGCACTCGTTTTTGCCGATAGCTAGCTGCTCTTTATCGCCTGCAAAGGCACTTGCGATGATCTTATAAGGCTCATCTTTTTCATCAAATTTAACAGCAAAGCCATCAAGAGCTGAGTTATCAAAGCAGGGCAGGTCTTTGACCGCTATCACGTCATTTGCTAAGGTTTTGCCAAGAGCCTCGCTAAGAGGTAAAATTTCACTCTCATTTTTTGGTTTAAATTTAGCTTTTAAAGCCTCAAGTGCGTCATTTACTAGCATTTTTACTCCTCAAGCCTAACAATTTTTGCCCCAAGGCTTTTAAATTTCTCCTCAAGCCTCTCGTAGCCTCTATCAAGGTGGTAAATTCTATGCACCAAGCTCTCGCCATTTGCGATAAGAGCGGCTAGTATCAGCGCTGAGCTCGCTCTAAGATCTGTCGCCATAACATCAGCTGCGTTTAAATTTGCAGGGGCATAAACGCTTGCGATGTGACCGTTTAGGCGGATGTCAGCACCCATTCTAGCTAGCTCGCTAACGTGCATAAAGCGGTTTTCAAAAAGCCTCTCATCTATCGTGCTAACGCCATTTGCTGCAAGACAAAGCGCCATAAACTGAGCCTGCATATCGGTCGGAAAGCCAGGATACTCAGTCGTTCTTATCTCGACTGGTTTTATCTCATTTGTCGGCAAAATCGTGATCTTATCGCCATCCACTTCAATACCAAAGCCCATCTCTTCAAATTTATTCAAAATGGCCGTCATATGCGCAGCATTTGCCCTTGTGACTGAAATTTTGCTATTTGTGATAGCTCCAGCGCAAAGGTATGTGCCAGCCTCGATCCTATCAGGGATGACCTCGATATCACAAATTTCAAGTAGCTTTTGACCGCTACCAGTGATCTTTAGCTCGCTCGTGCCGATGCCTTCGATCTTGACACCGCTTTTTGCCAAAATTTCACAAATTTGCACCACTTCAGGCTCAAGTGCGACGTTAAAAAGCTCTGTCGTGCCGTGCGCCAGGGCTGCTGCCATGATGATGTTTTCGCTGCCAGTTACGGTGATCTTATCAAAAACTATCTTTGCGCCTTTTAGGCCATTTGGCGCGGTTGCGACGACGTAACCTTGCTTTATCTCGATATTTGCGCCCATTTTTTCAAGTGCGCTTAGGTGTAGATCTATTGGCCTTTGTCCGATCGCACAGCCTCCAGGAAGGCTCACCTCGCAATGTCCAAAGCGCGCTAGAAGCGGACCAAGTGTCAATATAGAAGCGCGCATCTTTCTAACGATGTCGTAGTTTGCCGTGGTCGAATTTACGCTGCTTGTATCGATACTTAGTGAGTTTTCATCTTTAAATTCACACTTTGCGCCAAGATTAACTAGCAACTGGCAAAGCGTCTTTATGTCAGCGACATTTGGGATATTTGTTAAATTTATCTTATTTTTAGCAAGTAGTGTTAGGGCGATGATAGGTAGGGCGGCATTTTTAGCTCCGCTGATCTTTACTTCGCCGCTTAATTTGGCGTTGCCCTCTATCTTTAAATAGTGCATCATTATTTTTTGCCTTAAGAAAATATATTTTTTGCCGATTATATTGTTTTTAAACTTAGAGTAAAGAAAACAGGGCGCTATTTTCGCTTTATTTACATTTAAGAGTTAAAATTACGAAAATTAATTATTTTGGATAAAAATATGTTAAGTTTAATAAATAAAAGAATATTTTTTGCACTCTGCATTGCACTTTTTACAGGTTGTTCTTTCACCTCAAATGAGCCTAAAATCCCACAAAATGACTACAATCAAACCGCCTCTACAAACGAAGACTTTAGCAGACAAACTTCAAGTGAGCTTTTAGACGAAGATGACGGCAGAGCAGATAAAGAATTTGGTTCATTTTTTAAAAAATACTTAAACACTAGAGCAGGGGGCGACTGCTCAGGCTTTGTCTCTATCGTAAATGCAAAATATAAAAATATGTATTTTGATGAAAAAACCATCAATAACTACTACAGCAAGGGTGGCAGAAAGTCAAAAGCCATCTACAACTTCTATGAAAGCCAAAATTTAATTACTCATAAAAATCCAAAAAAAGGCGATCTTATCTTCTTTTCAAACACCCTTGGCAAAGGCATACAAAAAAATAAAGACAAGAAAAATGTCACTCACGTCGGCATCGTAACAGCTATACTCCCAGACGAGACGGTGAAATTTATCCACAACTCTGGCGGCAGGATCATCCACAGCTATATGAATTTAAAACAAAAAAACACGCATCTAAAGGGCAACAAAGAGATAAACAGCTACGTCGTAAGATGCTCAAACGCTAGCTGCCTTGCGGCAAATAGATTTGCTGGATATGGCAAAGCTAAGTAGCCCAGCTACATTTGCACTTATCCTTTTAAATTTAGCTGCATTTTTTGGTGCCACCTTTCTGCACTCGCGTGAGTTATGGCTCGCGCTTGGCTTAAACATCTATTTTTTAGAAAAACTCTATCTATTTCAGCCCCTCACATCTATCTTTATGCACGCAGGCGCAGGTCACTTGCTTATGAATATGCTATTTTTATATCAAGTTGGCTCAATGAGCGAGTTATATCTTGGCACGAAGAAATTTATCATTTTTTATATCGTTGGCGGCATTTTGACGCAAATTTTAAGCTTTATTTATATATATTTTGCATTTGAAAATAAGAAATTTATAAATTTAGTCGGTGCAAGCGGCGCTTTGTGTATGCTCTTTGGCATGCTGGCGACCTCGTTACTTTACTCAGACAAAAAGGCGTGGTTTGGCTACTTTGCCACCCTGATCGCCATGAGCTTTTTGCCACTACTTATGGGTATAAATGTCGCATGGTACGCGCACTTTATAGGCTGGACTGTCGGCTGTTTGTATGCTAAATTTTACTTAAAGAGAGCAGATGAGATTTTTTGATGAGATCTGGTACATTTTAAACGAAGGCGACGTGGGGCTTAAATTTTTAAAATTTGAGCTATTTTACGAGAAATTTAGATCAAATTTGGATATTTGTTTTGATGAAATTTCTGCGCCAAATGAGCTAACTACCCCATGCTATGCTAAATTTTGTGACGTCGTTAGTATGAAAGAGCTAAACAAAAAGGTAAAGCCAAAAGATAAAAACCTAAATTTCATCCACTCAGTCGCTCACATCGAGTTTAGCGCCATTGACATCGCGCTTGATGCTTGTTATAGATTTAGAGGGCTACCAAGGGAGTTTTACGAGGACTGGCTGGAGGTGGCTGAGGATGAGATCAGGCACTTTTGTATGATAGAAAATTTACTCACAAAGCAGGGTGGCAGATATGGCGAACTAAGCGTGCATGACGGCCTTTTTATCGCACTTCAAAAGACTTCAGACAAGCTCACTAGTCGCATGGCGCTACTGCCAAGATATATGGAGGCAAACGGCCTTGATGCAAACGCTCACATCATCAAAAGGCTAGAAGGTGAGGGCGGGCAAGAAGAGCTTATTGAGTGCCTAAAAGTTATCTTAAAAGAGGAAGTTTCTCACGTTTATAAGGGCGATAAATGGTTTAAATTTGCCTGTAAAAAAGAGGGCGTAGATGAGAAAAGCTACTTTGATATCATATTAAATTTATATCCAAATTCATTTAAAAGCATTAGAGAGATCAACGAGAAAGACCGCTTAAAGGCAGGTTTTAGTGAGGAAGAGCTTAGTTGGATAAAGAATTTCTCAAAGGAGAGATCATGAGCAAAATTTACTTCATAAGGCACGCAAAAGCAGTCGATGAGAACAAAGACGGCGCAAAAGATGCCTCAAGAGAGCTTAGCCCAAAAGGAAAAGAAGACGCTAAATTTATGGCTAGTAGGCTAAAAATGTATGATGTGATGCCAGGAGCTATCTTTTCAAGCAGCGCTAAAAGATGCGAGCAAACAGCAAAAATCATCGCTAAAACTTTAAAATTTAAAGAAAAATCCATAGAGATAAAAGACGAGCTTTATGACATAAGCTTTGAGGATCTTTTAGAGTTTGTAAGAAATTTGGATAAAAATTTAGATGAAATTTTCATCATCACGCACAATCCAAGCATAACTGAAATTTGCGAGTATCTAAGCGACTCATCGATCGATAATATCCCAACTTCTGGAATTTTTTGCATAGAGTTTGAGTGTAAATTTAAAGAGCTAAAAGAGGGCAGTGCAAAAGCTTTGTTTTTTGACCACCCAAAGAAACATCAGAGATAGTTGCTTTTTTAAAAAAATTATTTATTGTGAAAAATAAACCCAGAAATTATTTTTCACTCAAATTTTGAAATTTATCACTCCAGTTTTGAAAATTTAACCATTTCAAGTTCAAACCATCAAGCATAAAAGCAAATTTAAAATCAACCATAATTGCAATGCCAAAATATGACAAAAGGTAAAATGTAAAGTATTTTATATATTTTGTATTGAAAACTGCAATTTTCAAATTGATATTTTAAAATCCTTATTCTTCTCTTTTGAAAGTTTTAAATGGCTATATTTGGCTATATTTTGCATTTTATCTTTTGTGTGATATAAATTTATCCATTAAATTTGGTGTAAAAATATTTGTAAGAAAATGAGTTAAATTTTACACTTTTCAAAAAATGTGAAATTTACATTTATCTTATACATAACTTAAAATTTGATCTACCCTATTTTTAAAATGGCGAGCGAGAGTTACCTTGAGTGAAAGTAGCACAACCCTTGAAAAGCCGTGATAAATGTAAATAAAGCACTTGCTCAAGCTGGCATTTTGGAGGCAAATTTAATCCAAAGCGAGTGTTTTTCTAAAAGTTAGTAGAACAATCTTACACATGCTAAATTTAAGAGCAGTATAAAAAAATAAGAACAATCCATGATTTTTGTTTTTGTGCGCCAAATATTGAAATTGCGCGTTAAATTTTGGAGTAAGGGGTTAATTTTACTATTAAAAGCAACTATAAAAACCCAAATTTGTATTTGTATGTTGATGTATGATATTGGGCGATAAATTTATTAAATTTGTTATTAAAATACGCCTGAAAACTATTTTTTTAAAGCCTAATTAAATTTTATCGTCAAAAAGTGTGCGGATGTCTAGTGTGAAGTTTTTGGGCATAAAGATCGGTGAGTCTAAAATTTCAAGCACGCCGTCATCAAATGAGAGAAATTCCACTACTCTTTTGCGCTTGTTATCAGTTTTTATGCTCATATCGGCTAGGCGCACTACCTTTATGATCTGCATTTTATCTGTCGTCCATTCACAAAAAGCTAGAAATTTAGAGTCCTTTGAAAACAAAAAGCAAGCAGTCGCTCTCTCGCTAAGTAAAATTTGATCGGTGCTGTCATCTTTAACTAAATTTTGATCCATTGATGATATTTTTGCGTGGCTTGAAAGCTCATTTTTTAAATTTATATAATGCTCGCTGCTTACAAAAAGTCGTAGCTCACCAAGTGTTGGAGCGCCCATAGCGACCTCGCAACCTTCAAATTTAGCACTAAATTTGCCATCATTGCTGCACGCGTTTGCCTCGTAGTCCCAAGCCAAGCTCATAATTTTACCTATTAAATTTGCCAGCCATCGCTTTGTAGATATTTAGCTCATCTTGCAAAAGCGTGTATTTTGCTTTTAGTAACCCTATTTTGGCCTCCAGCTCGCTGTTTTTCGCCTCTAAAAACTGCTTTAGTTCTACCTTGCCGTAAGAGTATTTTAGCTCGTAAATTTTTGAAATTTCCTCATAGTTTTTTATCTGCTCTTGATAGTTTGTAAGTAGTGCTTCGTCATTTAAGTAGCCTTTGTAAAATGCGTCTATCTCGTTTAATGCGCTATTTAGCGTGCTTATGTAGTTTAGCTTTGCAAGCTCAAAATTTGCCTCACTAACTTTTAAATTTGACTTTAGTTTGTGGTAGTTTAAAAATGGCAAATTCAAAGCGATGTTGCCATTTAGAAATTTAAGACTGAAAGCTTCCTCTTTTTTGTCGGTGCTGCTTTTGAGGCTGGCTCCTAGCGTAATGCTTGGATAAAACTCTTTTTGGCTCGCTTTGTAGTTTAAGATGCCCTCTTCTATGCGGTAAATGGCCGCTCTTAGATCAGGTCGGTTTGCTATGGCGCTTGTTGGCACTTCAAGATCAACGCCCACTCTTTTAACGGGACTTAGCGTGAGAGCTTCAAATTTAAGCTCAAATTCTGGCCTCTCATTTAGCAAAATCCTAAGCGTTTTTTTAGCATTCACAAGCTCTTTTTTGGCACTTTCTATCTTATTTTGGGCGCTTAATTGCTGGGAATTTATCTGCTTTAGGCTTAGCGCCTCCTCTTTGCCAAGTTCAAATTTAAGCCCAACTATCTTATTTAGCTCGTTATAAATTTCTAAAATTTGCTCATAAGTTTTTATGCTCTCGTTTAGATATAAAATTTGAAAATAAGCGTCTGCCAAGGAGTTTATCACGCTTAGCTTGGCGGCTTCCAGATCAAATTTGCTAGCATCTGCTTCAAACATTGCTGCGTCTTTGCTATTTGCTAGCTTTTGCCAAAGATCAAGCTCGTAGCTAAGCCCTATGCTTGAGCCAAAACTTCTACTAGAAGCGCCGCCCTCTTTTATGTTTTTGCTACTTCCAGCCTCAATGCCAGCGTTAAAGCTTGGGATCAAATTTGCTTCCAAAACGCCAGCTTGAGCGAACGCTTTATTTACATTTATCGCAGCTTTTGCTAAGTCGGCGTTGTTTTTTAGAGCCATATCCACAAGCTCATCAAGGTAGCTTTGATGATACTGCTTCCACCAAGAAGTGTTTAAATTTAGCTCGCTACTGGCGTTATCTTCAAGTAAAATTTGCTTGTAGTTTTCATCTATATTTTTAACAGCACAGCCGCTTAAAACGAGCACCAAAGCTAGGCTTATAAATTTCATATTACTCCCTTGAAAGCGCATCTATTGGATTTAGTTTTGAGGCGTTTTTGGCAGGCATGTAGCCAAAAATGATACCAATAGCCATCGATGTGACAAGTGCAAGCACGATCGAGCCGTTTGAAAAGATCATGCTAAAGCCGTTTAAGAAGTTGTTAAAGATGTAGCCGATAGCGTAGGATAGGACGATGCCGATGGCTCCGCCTATTAGGCAAAGTAGCACCGCCTCTATCAAAAACTGCTGCAAGATGTTGCTCTGTCTAGCTCCGATCGCCATTTTTATGCCTATCTCTTTGGTGCGCTCGGTGACTGAGACTAGCATGATGTTCATGACGCCTATGCCCCCAACTACGAGCGAAACGACGGCTATGCTTGAGATGAGCAGGCGCATGGTCGAGATGGTCTCTTCGATCGTTTGCTTGATGCTGTCTGAGTTTCTTGTAAAAAAGTCCTTTTTGCCGTGCTTGATCTCTAAAAGCTCGGTTAGTGTTTTTTCGGCGATTTGCGCATTGACGCCCTCATTTACTTTGGCGGTGATCGAGCTTATAAATTTATCCCCTGTGACCTTGTTTAGCACGGTCGTGTACGGGGCGTAAATTTTAAGCGTGCTTGAATCTCCCATCTTAAAATCATCCTTTTGCAAAACGCCGATAATGCGAAGTGGCTTTTTGTTAAAAAGTATGATCTTGCCGATAGGATCATCATTTTTAAAGATGCTATTTTTGGTGTTTTGATCGATTAGTGCGACTGAAGCTGAGTTTACAACCTCGTCATCATCGTAAATTCTGCCCTCTTCTAGCTTTAGCCCATTTACGTCAAAGCTCCCTACTCCACCGCCTTTTAGGCTCGCACTTAGCGAGATATTTTCATAAGTTAGCACGCCTGAAGTGCTTGTATTTGGCGTGACAGAGTCTAAAAAGGACTGCTTGGCAAGCATGTTTGCATCGCTTATGGAGAGCGTTTTTACCTTGCCTGAGAGCATATCGCCAAAGCCTTTGCCAGGCATGATGTCGATCGTGTTTGTGCCGATCTTTCTGATACCAGCTAAAATTTGCTCCTGTGAGCCTTTGCCAAGGGCAACGACGCTAATGACCGCTGTAATGCCAATGATAATGCCAAGCATCGTCAAAAGCGATCTTAGTTTGTGCGCTAGCATCGCATTTACCGACATTTTAAAGCTCTCTATGAGCTGGTCTTTATAGTAGGTAAATTTACTCTTTTCTGGCTGAGTTTGCTTGCTGGTTTCATAAATTTCGCTATTTTTGACATTGTCACTTACGATGTTGCCATCTTTTATCTCGATCACACGGCTTGCATACTCTGCGATCTTTGGGTCGTGCGTGACGATGATGATGGTGTGGCCTTTTTTGTAAAGATCAACTAAAATTTCCATCACCCTTAGCCCACTTTTGCTATCAAGCGCGCCAGTTGGCTCGTCTGCTAAAATGATCTCGCCGCCATTCATCAGCGCCCTTGCTATGGAGACCCTTTGCTGTTGTCCGCCTGAAAGTTTATTTGGTAAATTTTTCGCCTTTTCGCTAAGTCCAAGCGAGCCAAGAAGCTCATTAGCTCTTTTCTCTCGCTCGCTCTTGTTTGCACCTGCATAGATGCTTGGTAGCGCTACGTTTTCAAGGGCGTTCATCGTGCTAAGAAGGTTATATCTTTGAAAGATAAAGCCAAATTTATCCCTTCTAAGCTTGGCAAGCGAGTCGCTATCAAATTTTGATATATCTTTGCCATCTAGCAGGTACTGCCCACCACTTGGGCTATCAAGGCAGCCAAGGATGTTCATCAGGGTAGATTTACCAGAGCCAGACTGACCGATGATGGCTATAAATTCGCCCTTTTTTATCTCTAAATTTATGCCATGCAAGATCTCTATCTCATTGTCACCTAGCTTAAAGCTTTTAGTGATGTTTTTTAGGCTTATCACTTAAAACTTCTTATGTTCTTTTGCGATCATCTTAGCGATCTCGCTTGATGAGCCTTGAGATGTGATGATCTCGTCACCCTCGTTTATGCCGCTGATGATCTGCGTATCGAGGTTGTCTTTTATGCCAGTTTTGACCGCTGTTTTTACTGGCTTGCCATCTTTTAGCACATAGACAAAAGTGCCATTTTCATCTTTTTTGATGCCGATGCTTGGCACGATGATGGCGCCCTCGACGTTTGCTATTAAAAGCTCGTTTTGTGTGGTCATGCCTATTCTTAAAATTCCATCTTTATTATCAACGATGCTTTGCGCGTAATAATAGACCGCCGAGCTGCTGCTAGAGCTACTTGAGTATGAAGACTTACTGCTGCTACTTGAGCCGTAGCTACCGTCACTTAGCGTAGTAAGCCCCGGGTCGATCGAGCTAACAGTCGTTTGGAATTTCTTCGTTGGCTCAGAGAGGATCGAGTACTCAACAGGCGTGCCGACTTTGATCTTTGTGATGTCGCCTTCTGCTATTTGCATCTTCATCTTTACATGGCTAAGATCAGCGATATTTACGATAGTTGGCGTAGTTTGGTTGGCATTTACAGTTTGACCCTCCTCAACTTGCACGCTTACAACAGTGCCGTCTCTTGGAGCGGTGATCTTTGTGTAGCCTAAATTTATCTTAGCGGTGCTTAGCTCGATATTTGTCTGCTTGATCTGCGCTTCAAGCTCTTTTATCTTTGTGCT
Organism: Campylobacter concisus; assembly: GCF_902460675.1. Taxonomy (GTDB): domain Bacteria; phylum Campylobacterota; class Campylobacteria; order Campylobacterales; family Campylobacteraceae; genus Campylobacter_A; species Campylobacter_A concisus_AJ. The sequence goes on from NZ_CABPUQ010000001.1 coordinate 782,400, forward strand.
ATTTGCACTATATGTGTTTTTTGCGCTTTCAAATTCTTGCTTTGAGGTGGCGTTTTTGGCAAATAGTGCATTTTCTCTATCAAACTGCGTTTTAGCGATATTTAGAGCCACTTTTGCACTTTCAAGCTGGGCTTTGTAGATGGCAAGCTGAGCTTCTTTATTATCAATGCTATTTTGCTGGGTCGAGCTATCGATACTTGCGATCATATCGCCCTTTTTTACCTGATCTCCAAGCTTAACATAGAGCTTTTTTATCTGACCGCTCACCTGTGCGCCCACGTCGATTAGCTCGGTAGCAAAAATTTCACCAGTTGCATCGACTTTCTTGCTAAATGAGCCCTTCTTCGCCTTTTTGGTGATAAACTCCACCTCTTCTTCTTTTGCCTTAAAAAATTTATCATAGACGAAGTATCCGCCGACGCCTAAAATAAGCAGGATTATTAAAATTTTAGTTTTTTTCATCGCTTCTCTTTGTAAAAAATTGGTAAATTCTACTTCACAAGAGTAAATACTCTTTAAGCTTCCTCTTTTGCCATGCCAGCCTCTATCAAAAACCTGCTTGGTTGGTAGGTCACCTTCTTTATCTTGTCGTATTTTGCGTAGCTAAGATATAGCTCGTCTTTTGCTCTTGTTACTGCTACGTAAAAGAGCCGTCTCTCTTCTTCTAGGCTGCCGCCCATGCTCATTAGCTTTAAATTTGGAAAGCGGTTTTGCGCGAGATCGACGATAAAAACTTGGTCAAACTCAAGCCCCTTGCTCGCATGCACGCTAAGCAAGCTAACGCCCTGCCCTTCGCTCATCTCGTTGCTTCCAAGGGCTAAGAAGTTGTAAAATTTACTGATATCTTGATATTTTTTAGCTAGCTCGCTTAGCACCACGCTCTTTGCCATTATGCGCTCTTTGACCTCTTCTTTTAGAGCAAGATCGACGTTGCCATTTTTTAGAGTTGCCCTTTTTGTGCTGAGATTTTCAACTATGAGCGAGTAAATTTTGCTAGTTTTTATCTCATTTATCATCGTGGCTGGCTTTGAGATATTTCTCATGCCTCTTAAAAAGTTGTAAATTTCATATAAAAACTGCGCCCCACTCTCGCTTAGCTTTTGTAGTTTTAGCACAGGGTGTCCTAGAAATTTATCGCTAAAGCCAAGCTTAGAAAACCTCGAAACCTCGGCAAATTCATCAAGGTCGTCAAAAAGACCTAGCTGGTAGTTTCGCCTTTTATTTGATGAGATATTTACGCTCTCATCTGGCTCAACTATCCCTTTTATCAAATTTCCATGCCCAAGCTTAAGCAGTGCATCAAAAATTTCTTTGCTAACTGCGCTGCCAACGCCTTTTGCGTATTCGCAGATATGGATAAATGCCATTATATCTTTTGGATTGACATAAATTCCCATAATGTCGATGAGTGCTTTGATCTCGCGACTCTCAAAAAAGCTCACCCCGCCCTTTCGCTTTGAGCCGATACCTCGCTCTTTTAGCGCGACCTCGATACCGTCTGCTGATGAGTTATTTCTAAAAATTATGGCGATATTTTCTCTATTAAATGGCGAAAACGAGATGATATCGGCGATATTTTGATACTGATCAAAAAGCTCGTTATAGACAAGTAGCCTTGGAGGCTTAAAATTTCCCTCGCGGCTAACTGTGAGGTGCTTTTCATAAAGCCTTGGGTTGTTGTTTATCACCTTATTTGCGAGAGCTAGTATGCTTGAGCTTGAGCGGTAATTTACATTTAAAGCGTAGATATTTGCGTTTGGAAAGCGATCTTTAAATGAGCCAATGATCTCAATATTTGCGCCGTTAAATGCGTAGATGCTCTGGTCAAAATCGCCCACACAAAATAGGCTCTTTGTCGCAAATGCGTCTATAAGGCTGCCTTGAAGCGTGTTTGTATCTTGATACTCGTCGATCAAAATTTCATCATAAGCTAAATTTGCCCCCTTTTTTAGCTCGTCGCGCATTTTTATGAGAAGGTCGTTAAAATCAGCGTAAGAAAATTTAGCCTTTTCGGCCTCAAACTCTTCTAGCACGTCTTCATAAATTTCGGCATAAACTCCCTGCTCTTCACTTTTTTCACTTATCCATTTGCCAAATGTTATGTCTTGCTCGCTGTTTTGAAATAGCGAGTAAAGGTCATATAGATATGCCCCGCCGTAAGGCTTGACGTCGCTTAAATGGTAAAATTTACGCCTCTCAACAAGACTTTTTAAAAGCGTCTTTAGCTCGCTTGGCTGCTTTAGCGTGACGCCTTTATCAAGGCTTTTTAAAAGCGAAAATGAGACCGAGTGGAAGGTGCCTGCGGTGATTTTGGAGGTGATTTGTTTATCAAAATACCTATTTAAACGCTCTATCATCTCGCTGGCTGCTTTGTTGGTGAAAGTTAGAAGCAAAATTTTCTCTGGCGCAACGCCCAAATTTAGTAGATGAGCGATGCGAGCGACAATCGTGCTAGTCTTGCCAGTGCCAGCTGAAGCGATGATGAGATTGTGTCCAAATGGCGCAGTTGCGGCGGTGTATTGTTCTTTGTTTAACCTAGATAAGGGCATTGTTTCCTCTTTTTAAAAAGGCCTAATTATAGCTACTTAAACTTTAACAGCTATAATCACGCCGATGAAAAAGTTTAAATTTCTAAAATTTCTTGCCCTATTTTTGGCTTTAATGGTCGGTGTTTTTTTGATACTGGATCAAATTTATCCACTAAATTTAGACGCGCTCAAAAAAGACGAAGCCAAAATTTTGCTTGATAAAAATGGCGAGATCATAAATATGAAGCTTAGTAGCGATGGAATTTGGAGATTTCACGAGCAAAGCTTTCCAAATTCGTTAAAACAATGCGTCGTGCTCTTTGAAGATAGATATTTTTACTACCATTTTGGCGTAAATTTCGCCTCCATTTTTAGAGCATTTTTCCACAACCTAAAAAGCGACAACCGCATAGGAGCTAGCACTATCACGATGCAAGTAGCCAGGATGCTAGAGCCTGGAGATCGAAGCTATAAAAATAAGATAAAAGAAATTTTTAGAGCATTTCAGCTTGAACTTCACTTTAGCAAGGATGAAATTTTAAATTTATACCTGAATTTAGCCCCATATGGCGGCAATATCGAGGGAGCAAAGGCGGCGAGCTTCTTTTACTTTGGCAAAGAGCTAAACGAGCTTAGCTACGCTCAGGCCGCACTTTTAAGCACGATCCCTAAAAATCCAAATAAAAATAGGCTTGACCGCGTCTCAAACATAAACGCCCTAAAAAACAGGGTCATAAAGATGCTTTATAAGGCAAATTTGATCGACCTTAGTGCCTTTAAAAGAGCGCAGGCAGAGCCATTTAAAAATGTAAGGATAAGAGCCATCGTAAATGCAGGCGACTACGCAAATGTCGCTTTTAAAAACCAAATCACAAAGGCAAGTTTGGATCTAAATTTGCAAAAAGATATGCTTAAAATTTTAAAAGATGCGATGTTTTCGCTAAAGGCTAAAAACGCAAATAACGCCGCAGCTGTGGTCATCGACAATAAAAAAATGAGCGTTGTTGCCTTTATCGGCTCGCATGATGAGCGTGCGCGTGATGGCAAAAACTCAGCCCTAAATATGAAGCGAAACACCGGCAGCACGCTAAAGCCTTTTATCTACTCTCTTGCGCTTGATAGCGGGCTTATCACGCCAAACTCACAGCTAATCGATACGCAAATTTATGTAAATGAATATGTGCCAAAGAACTTTAGTAATGACTTTTTAGGGCTTGTAAGCGCAAAGGACGCTCTAAATTTTAGCCTTAATATCCCAGTCATAAATTTAGACTTAAAGCTAAAAGACAACTCGCTTTATGAGCTGCTTGAAAAGGTAAATTTAGTTGATGAAAACAAGGAATTTTACGGCTCTTCGATAGTTTTAGGTAGTGCTGAGATGAGCCTGCTTGATCTTGCGCATCTTTATACGATATACGCAAATGAGGGCATTTATAGACCGCTTGAGTTTGCTGGGAAAAACTACAAAAATGAAGATAAAAACATAACTCTCATCTCGCCTCAAAGCGCCTATCTAACTGCTAAAATGATGAGTGAAGCTTCAAGGTCATATCTAAAAAACGCTTGGCAATACGCGCAAAATACACCAAAAATAGCCTTTAAAACTGGTACTAGCGCAAACTCACGCGATCTTTACGCCATAGGTGTCAATAAAAACTACACGATAGCCGTCTGGGTGGGCAACTTTAACGCCGAAAAAACTGACAAGCTAACTGGGCTAAATGACGTTTCAAAGATCGTTTTTGATATGTTTAAGATCACGGCGCAAAGGCAAAATTTAGAGTTTATGAGCGAGCCAGAGGGCATCGAAAAAGTGCCAACCTGCCTTGATGCTTTTAGTTATGAGACGTGCAAAAAAACGGCACTTGATCATAGGATAGTTGGAGTTAAACTGCAAGATAAGTGCGAGAGTTTAAGGGGTGAGGAGCTTGAGTTTTTGATAAAAAATGGCTTTTTAGACAAAGACGAGGTCAAAAATAGCCCTTGCGCTGAAGTCTTTAAGGACAAAAACCCAGTCTTTGCCTATCCGTATGACGGTGAAGAGATCGTGACAGATGAAAATGTAACACAAATTATGCTAAAATGCTACGCGTTTTTAGGTGATGAAATTTACCTAAAAGTGGATGATTTGAACTTTTCTAAGATAGAAAATGCAAGTGAAAAAAGGCTAGATCTAACTCTTGGCGAGCACACTTTAAAATGCCTTGATGAAAATTCAAATCAAAGTGAAATAACAATAAAAATAAGGAGATAAAATGCAGCAAAAAGCGCTACTTCTAGCACTTTTAGGAGCAGTAAATTTATATGCTTTAAGTCTAAATGGCAATGTCGAGGTGAAATCGCCTTTTAGTGTGGAATTTGGACTGGACAACTATTTAGATAAAGAACAAGTTGGCATAGTAACTGACGAAAAGTTAATAACTTGTAAGCCTGAGCTAAATGGTAAGGTGAGGTTAAATAAAGATAGCATAACTCTTTTTACAAAGAATTTGCATGCTGGAAAAAAGTACGAATGTGAGTATGAAGAAGACGGCAGTAAAGCAAACTTCGAAACAGAAAAATTTGAGGTAAAGAATGTAGAAAAGATAAGTGACAGCAAATATATCTTTCAATTTAATGACGAAGTTGATGAAAAAACTATAAAAAATATTAGCGTAAAAGGTGCAAAATTTAGTTCCATTAAACTTGCAAATAATAGCTTTGAGCTTAATCTTGATAAAAATTTAAGTGAAGCGACTTTTGATCTTGGCGAAGGATTTACGAGCAAATTTAAAGCAAAGCTTTCTGGTGAGCACGTAATAAAAATTGCAGATCAAAATAGTAGTAGTGATCAGTCAGATATATTTTTTGCGGCGCATAGTTTTACGGTACCTAAAATTTATCCAATCAGTCTAAACAATGGAGTTTTGGGCTTTAGAATTTGCCTAAAAGATATGCTAGATGATGACATAAGTCAAAAGAAATTTATAAGCATAAAGGGGATAAAAAACTTTGATGTTAGTCCTCTAACATATAAAAATGACTATGATGAAGATGGCAAAGATCCCGAGCTAAAAGACTATGATTATTATATTGATATTACAAGCAATGACTTTAAACCACAAAGCAAATATGAAATAACGATAAAACCGGGTTTTGGTGATGAATGGCTTGTAGTAAGAGAAGCAAAAAGTTATGAGGTTACTAGCTTAAATTTTGATCCATTTGTGGAATTTATAAATAATGAGCCATACATATCAAGCGTGGGAGAGATTGGCATTAAAAGTGCAAATGTAGCTGATCTAAATGTAAGTGTTGAAAAGTTAAACGATCAAAATTTTAGATATTTTTTAAATTTTAATGACAATAGTAAAGAACTTAGTGATTTTAGCTCAAAAGTAGCAAGCAAAAGCTATAAGTTAGAGGGTGCGTTAAATGAAATTTCACTAAACAAGATCAAGCTTGACTTTGCAGGGGCTGGAGACGGCGTTTATAAGATAAACTTAAACTACGGCAAAGATAAGAGCGTCTCAAAGGCAGTCTATCTAAGTGACATAGCTATAAATGCAAAGTTAAGTAAGGATGAAATTTTTATTTTTGCAAACCGTCTTGGCGAAAACACAATGCTACCAAACGCAAATGTAAAAATTTATGGTACAAAAAATGAAGAGATCGCAGTTGGCGCGACAAATGACGTTGGCGTCTTTAAATTTAACAAAAAAGATATCTACAAAGAGGCTGCTTCAGTAGTCGTCTCGCTAGGTAAAGAGCAAAATTTCTTAATCTTAAGAAGCAATGATGCTATAAACGAAGCTGCTGTTTTTAGTAAAAAACCAAATGAAATTATCGATGCTTTTACACACTTTGCTTCAAATATTATAAGACCAAATGAGAGCATAAAAGGTGCTATTTATTTAAGAGATATGGATTTTAATCCGCTTAAAAATATGCCCGTTAAACTAAAATTTATAGATCCTCAAGGTAAAAAAAGTGGCGAATTTTCATATAAAACAAATGATGCTGGTATGATAAATTTCGAAAAAGAGATGTTGAGTGATCTTAGCGGCAGGTTTAATATGCAGATCATCTATGCCAATAAAGTGATATCAAATGTTCCATTTTTTATTGAGAGTTTTATACCAAATAGGATAAAAAATGAGATCACATTAAAAAGTGACAAATTTTTTAAAAATGAGCTTGTTGAGGTTGATTTAAGGAGTAACTATCTCTTTGGTGGAGTAGCTGCTAGCGATCTAGCTGGTAGTATGCAGGTTAATTTCTTCGATGACGAATACAAAAATAGCGAGTATAAAGAGTTTAAATTTAAAAACGATACTTTAAAGGCAGTTGCATATCCAACATCTAAAACTGATCTAACTCTTTCAGAAGCAGGCAGCTCAAGCCAAATAATAGATCTTAGCTTTAAAACAAAGAATGTACCTTCAATAATAAAAGGTATCATAAATTTCAATGTAAATGACGATGGTAAAAATGTAAGCGACGCAAAAAGCTTTACGCTTTATCCTTATAAAGATATGGTTGGCATTGCTACTAGTACGACTTTTACCGATCCAAATGTAGATGTAAAGATAAGAACAGTCGTTGTTGATATGTCAAGCCAAAAGGCAGTGAAGTCAAATCTAAAATTTGATATAAAACGTCGTATATGGCAATATCAAAGAGATGCTGATGGCTATATAAGATGGGTTCCTACTCTTGATAGTGTGGATAGCTTTTTTAAAGATAGTGGCGAGTTTAACTATAAATTTGCACAAAGTGGTTCATATGTCATCACTGCTACAAATTTAGTAAGTGGAGCAAGCACGAGCTTAGACATTGATGTGAGCGGCTATGACTACTCAACTCTAGCCCCTACAAAAGAGCTTAGCAAGTCTCAGATAAAGCTAAATAAAAGCGTCTATAAAAAAGGTGACGAGCTAAGTGCAGACATAAGCTCAGCTATAAAAGAAGGCATCGCACTTGTCACACTTGAAGATGCAGGCGTCAAAGCCTACAAGGTCGTCAAGATCAAAAACAACTCAGCAAACGTTAAATTTAAGCTTGACTTTGACTTTAGCGGACTTTATGTTAGCGCAAATATCTACCGCATAACTGACGCTGGGATAACTCCTTTTAGAACTTATAACAAGATCTATGCAAATGCTGACAAATCCTCAAGAGTACTTGAACTTAGTCTTAATGCACCAAAAATAGTAAAAAGCGATGAAAATGTTAAAATTTCGCTAAAAACAAAGCCAAAAGCATATGTAAATTTATTTATCACAGACGTTGGCGTACTTAATATCACCTCACAAAAGCCGGCCGATCCGCTTAAGTTTTTTGACAAAATTTTACCTGATGGAGTATTTGACTACGATATTTACAATAGGCTTGCAAACTATAGAGTTGAGGGTAAAACACTAAGTTTTGGTGGTGATGCTGCATCAATGGCGATGGAGTCAAAAATGTCAAAGCACGCAAGTCCAGTTGATAGTAAAAATGTAAAAACTTATGCAAATTTAGTGAGCCTTCAAGCAGATGATAAAGGCGAAATTTCATATGAATTTAAAACTCCAAATGGTTTTAATAGCTCTATTAGAGTAGATGTAGTTGCGAGTGATGAAACTGCTATGAATGCTGTAAATACTGAAATCTTAGTTAAAGATGATGTAATCATTAAGCCAAGCGCCATAGTTTATCTTTTAAAAGGCGATGAGTTGAATGCAAAATTAAGACTTATAAATACAACAAACTTGGATAAAAATTTAACTATAGATATAGAAAATACCAAAAATATAAGCATTAAAACAGAGAAAAAAGCCAATCTCAAGCCACTTGAGAATAAATCTTTTAATTTTAAAATTTCGGCACATGAGTTAGGGGCTGGTGAATATAATATCACCATAAGAGACAAAAACAACACAAAAACTATCCAAAACCTACTTAGTGTAGTTAGTCCATACACTATAAGCACCTATGCAAAAAGTGGTGTTTTTAACAAAGAGAGTAATTTTTCTTTACCGAAAGGTTTTAGTGATGTAACTATAGACGCTTCAAACTCTGGAACAAGTGTGCTTTTGGCAGCTTCAAAAAATTTGGTTAATTATCCTTATGGTTGTACTGAACAAAAAAGCTCAAAATTACTAGCACTTTTAAATTTAAAGCCAAAAGATGAAGACGAGAGGAGAACTAGAGAGAGATTTATTACTTTAGGAATAAATGAGCTACTAAAAAGACAAAAGCCAGATGGTAGCTTTGGGTACTGGAGCAACACAGGATCTACAAATAATTTTGCAACGATATTTGCAACAGATGTTCTACTTGATCTTGATGAAGATGGATATAAATTAAATGATGATATAAAAAAGAGCGCAATTAATTCAATGGAAGAATATGCAGATGATTCTATGTTGGCACTGTATTCGTTATATATTAGCTCGCGAGCAAACATGGCAAATAAGTCATTAATGAATAAAATTTATGACGATAAAGATTACAATAGAACTGCGCTTAACAAATATCTAATGGCAGCAACGCTTAAGCTAAATGGTTTAAATGAAGAGGCGAAAAACGCTTTAAAAGATGTTGATACTATTAAAGATATATACTATGCTCCATTTAATTTTAGTACAGAGATAAGAGATAAGGCTTTCATTCTTTTCTTGCATGCAAAATACTTCGAGATGAACGACTATTCAAATAATCTTGCAAATTTTTTGATAGATAGATTAGATACGCTAAGCTCTACGCAAGAGCGTGCATTTACACTAAGAGCTCTAAATGCCTACTTTGGCAAAGATAGTGGCAAGAAAAATAACAAATTTAAGCTTAACTATAACGGTGAGAGTAGAGAATTTGATGGTAATTTGAGCACATCTTTTCACATAAAGGATAGAAATTTTACACTTACTCCATTAGACTCCAATAGGCTTTATGCAACTATTTTAAGCTACGCTTACGTACCACTTGATATAAAACATAAAGTAGAACCAAAAGAGCTTGATGTTTATAGAACATTTGTTGATGAGTATGGCAATGAAATAGACTTAAATAACCTAAATGTAAATGATGTTTTTTATTCAAAAATAGCAATAAAAACAACCGAAATAATAAGAGTTGGCGTGATAAACGAGATCGTAAGTAGTTGCTTTGAGCCAATAAATGAAAATTTAAGTGTATTTTACAAAGATTTAGGAAATACTTTAAAAATTGATTATCAAAGTATAAAAGATGACCGTGTAATAAGCTTTTTTTCAACTAATAATATAAAAGAAGGGGTGCTTTACACACCTTATAGAGTAAGACTTGGCGGTAAATGCTCTCTTGGTGCAGTCACAACTGAAAATATGTACAACGAAAGACAAAACGACTACGACCTAGCCGTGAGAAGCTTTAACGTTAAATAGCTATTTAAACCACGGGGCGTTTAACCGCCCCAAGCCCATATTTCCCCACTTTTGCAAAGATTTTTTTAAACAAATTTTAGATAACATTAAGCATTTTTTAAACGAAACTGAGGAGATAAAAGTGGCAGATTTTTACAATGCAAAAGAGATAGAAGACAAATTTTATAAAATTTGGGAAGAACGCGGATATTTCGAGATAGACGCAAACAAAGATATCCAAAAAGATGGACGTAAATTTTGCATTATGATGCCACCTCCAAACGTGACTGGCTCGCTTCACATCGGACACGCCCTAACCTTCACACTTCAAGATATCATGACTCGCTACAAGAGGATGGACGGCTACAAGACACTTTGGCAGCCAGGACTTGACCACGCTGGTATCGCTACTCAAAACGTCGTTGAAAAGCAGCTTTTGGCTCAAGGGATCAAAAAAGAAGAGCTTGGCCGTGAGAAATTTGTAGAAAAAGTGTGGGAGTGGAAAGAAAAAAGTGGCGGTATGATAGTTCATCAGATGCGAAAACTTGGCATCACTCCGGCTTGGTCACGCCAGAGATTTACTATGGATGAGGGCTTAAGAAAAGCTGTGAAAAAAGCCTTTGTAAATTTATATGACAAAGGGTTGATTGTCCAGAAAAACTACATGATAAACTGGTGTACGCATGATGGCGCACTCTCTGACATCGAGGTCGAACACAAAGAAAATAAAGGCAAGCTTTATCATTTGAGATATTATTTTACAGATGGACAAAATTTAGAAAACTATCAAGCAGAAGTATCACATGATGAATTTGCTGGTTGCGATGCGAGTTCGAATGAAGCGCACTCTTCGTGCGTTGCAGTGAAGAACGAGCAGCAGTCTCCAGCAAAGGCGCATGCGAGACAAGGCGCTTATATAGTGGTTGCTACAACTCGTCCTGAAACCTACTTTGGTGATACGGCGGTAATGGTAAATCCAAACGACGAGCGCTATAAAAATTTAATCGGCAAAAAAGTGGTGTTACCTATCATAAATAGAGAGATCGAGATCATCGCAGACGAGCACGTTGATATGGAGTTTGGAACAGGTCTTGTAAAGGTCACGCCTGCACACGATCAAAACGACTACGAGGTAGGTAAAAAACACAACCTTGAGTTTATCACCGTGTTTGATGAAAAGGGCATTTTAAACGACAAGTGCGATAAATTTGCAGGACTTGAGAGACTTGAGGCTAGAGATATCGTCGTGGCCGAGCTTGAAAAACTAGGCAATGTTGAAAAGATAGAAGACTACGAAAACCAAGTAGGTTACTGCTACCGCTGCAAAAACGTCGTCGAGCCATACATCTCAAAGCAGTGGTTTGTCAAAAAAGAGATTGCAGACGAGGCGATACAAAAAGTCTCAGAGGGCCTTGCTAAATTTTACCCGCCACACTGGATAAACAGCTTTAACGCGTGGATGAGAGAGCTAAGAGATTGGTGTATCTCACGCCAGCTTTGGTGGGGACATCAAATTCCAGTATTTTACTGCGACGAGTGTGGTCACATGTGGGCTGACGAGGACGAGCCATGCGAGTGCAAAAAGTGTAAAAGTAAAAACATCCACCAAGACCCAGACGTGCTAGATACGTGGTTTAGCTCTGGTCTTTGGCCATTTAGCACGCTTGGCTGGGGCAATGAAAATGAGCTAAAAAATGAAAAGTGGTTTGAAGGCGATTTGGCTGAATTTTATCCAAACAACCTTCTCATCACTGGCTTTGATATATTATTTTTCTGGGTTGCTAGGATGATGTTTCAGGGTGAAAATGCCCTTGGTGAGCTGCCATTTGACGACATCTACCTACACGCTCTTGTAAAGGATGAGTTTGGCAGAAAGATGAGTAAAAGCCTTGGCAACGTCATCGACCCACTTGATAGCATAAATGAGTATAGTGCCGATATATTGCGCTTTACGCTGACACTTCTAGCCGTTCAAGGACGTGATATCAAGCTAAGTGACGCCAAGATGAAACAGGTAAGAAATTTCACCAACAAGCTTTATAACGCGAGCAAATATCTCATGCTAAATGAGAGCAAATTTCCAAATTTAGAAGATATCAAACTTCAAACAAAGCTTGGAATTTATATGAACAGCCGCTTTAACGAGTGCGTGAGAGAGGTGCGCGAAAACATCGACGCCTACCGCTTTAATGACGCTGCAAACACACTTTATAAATTCCTTTGGGACGAGTTTTGCGACTGGGGTATTGAGCTAAGCAAGGCTGACAAAGCGAGCGTAAAAGAGCTTGGAAGTATATTTAAAGAGGCGATGAAACTGCTAAATCCTTTCATGCCGTTTCTCTCAGAGTATCTATTTCAAGAGCTTAGCGGCACACAGCTTGAAAATGCAAAGTCAATAATGGTGATGAGCTATCCAGAGGTAAAAGAGCGAAATTTAGAGGTTGAGAAGAAATTTGAGCTAGTTATCGAGGCGATCGTGGCTATTCGCCGTGCAAAAGCTACTATCGATCTTGGCAACTCAAAGATAGCAAAAGCCTTTGTTAAATTTAATGAAAAAATAGACCTTGACGAGGTAAAAGAGTATATCAAGCTACTTGCAAAATGCGAAGAGATCAGCTTTGTAGATGAAAAAATAGAAAACTCAATAAGAGACGTGAGCGAAAATTTAGAGGCATTTGTCCCGCTTGAAGGACTTGATATGAGTGGTATCATCACAAGGCTAAGGTCTCAAAAGACAAAGCTTGAAAAAGAGATAGCCAAACTCTCAGGCATGCTAAATAACCAAAATTTCGTTGCAAACGCACCAAAAGAAGTTATAGAGACGAACAAAGAGGCGCTAGAGAGCGCTGAGGCTAAATTTAAAAAAGTATGCGAGGAGCTAAAGGCTCTTGGCGAGTAGGTTTTGCGGCAAAAGTTGAAGGGTGGCGTTTTTATCTTTGGCAGCTTGTAGTTGCCACGCTACCCTGGGTGCTAATGTATTGTCTTATTAAAATGAAATTTATCGCCCTGCACTATCTTTCATGTAAATTTAAAATTTAAAGGATAAAAAATGAATGAAAAAATAAAAATAGCAGTTTTAGGATATGGAAATTTAGGTCGTGGCGTCGAGCTTGCGGTGCGAAATAGCAAGGATATGGAGCTTGTGGCAGTTTTTAGCCGCAGAGATCCAATCGAAGTAAAAACGTGTGGTGCGCCAGTTTTTGGCGTGGATGAAATTTTATCTCACAAGGGCAAATTTGACGTTTTAGTCCTTTGCGGTGGCAGCGCAACTGACCTTCCAACGCAGACGCCAGAATTTGCACAAAATTTTAACGTAGTTGATAGCTTTGACACGCACGCAAAAATACCTGAGCACTTTGCCGAAGTGGACGCTGCTGCTAAAAAAGGTGGCAATGTAGGCGTCATCGCTGTTGGCTGGGACCCGGGACTATTTTCTCTAAACAGACTATACGGCGAGAGCGTGCTTGAAAATGGCAGCAGCTATACATTTTGGGGCAAAGGCGTGAGCCAAGGCCACTCAGACGCCATACGCAGGATAAAAGGCGTCGTGGATGCACGCCAATATACAGTGCCAATAGATAGCGCTTTAGAGCGAGTACGCGCTGGGGAAAATCCAAATTTAACCACAAGGGAAAAACACCTGCGTGATTGCTACGTAGTGGCGCAGGACGGCGCTGATAAGGCACGCATCGAGCATGAGATAAAAACGATGCCAAATTATTTTGCCGACTACGACACGAGCGTGCATTTTATAGATCTGGATACGCTAAAAAGAGAGCATGGCGGTATCCCACATGGGGGATTTGTACTGCGAAGCGGAGTGAGTGGAGAGTGTGGCGAGAACAAACATTTGATAGAATTTTCGCTAAAACTTGACTCAAATCCAGAATTTACAGCAAGTGTGCTTGTAGCCTACGCCAGAGCAGCATATCGCTTGGCACAAAGGGGTGAGAGTGGCGCATTTAGTGTATTTGACATAGCCCCAGCACTTCTTTCGCCAAAGAGCGCTGAGGAGCTAAGGCGAGAAATTTTATAAATTTAGGCAGTTAAAAATAAGGAAAATTTAGTGATAAAAATAGAAAATTTAACCAAATTTTATGGCGATACACAGATCCTTTTTGATGTAAATTTAGAGGTTAAAAAGGGTGAAATTTTTGCTATCGTGGGGCATAGTGGCGCTGGTAAATCAACGCTTTTAAGGTGCATAAACGGGTTAGAGAGCTATCAAGGCGGCAGCTTAAAAGTCTTTGATCAAGAGATAAAAAATTTAGACGAGACGCAGCAGAGACATTTAAGGCGAGATGTTGGGATGATATTTCAGCATTTTGCATTAATGGCTAGAAAAAATGTCTTTGAAAACGTCGCTACTCCGCTTAAATTTTGGGGTTGTAAAAGCGATGAAACTGAAAAAAGAGTGAGAGAGCTTTTAAATTTAGTCGGCCTTGAAAGCAAGGCAAAAAGCTATCCAAGCGAGCTAAGCGGCGGCCAAAAACAGCGTGTAGCCATCGCCAGAGCACTTGCTTTAAATCCTAAAATTTTACTAAGCGACGAGGCGACTTCAGCTCTTGATCCAAACACGACAAATCAAATTTTAGAGCTGCTTGAAAAGATAAATAAAGAGCTAGATATCAGTGTCGTCATCGTCACGCACGAGATGGAGGTGGTAAAATCTATCGCAAAACGCGCGATTTTGCTAGAAGGCGGCAAGATAATAGGCTCTGGAAGCATCGAAGAGCTATTTTTAAAGCCAGATGAGAAGATGAAAGAATTTTTGGGTGAAGTTGAAATTTTGCCAAGCACTGGCACAAATATCAGGCTATTTTTCCCAAAAGAAGTGGCTCAAAACAGCGTGATCACACACATGGCAAGAAGCCTAAATATCGACTTTAACATCGTCTGGGGCAAGCTTGAAAAGCTAAACGACAACGTCCTTGGCTCACTTGTCATAAACATAGATGAAAAAGATAAAGAAAACGTGCTTAACTATATCAAGCAAAGTGGCGTTTTGTGGGAGGTTGCTTGATGTTTGGTATTGACTTTTCTAAATTTCCAGATGTTTTTTCTAGGATACTGTTGCCAGCTATCGGCGAAACGCTATATATGAGCATCGTCTCTACCCTGCTAGCCTTTGCCATAGGCCTTATACCCGCGGTTTTGCTCATCCTTTCAGACAAAAACGGCCTAAAGCCAAACAAACAGCTTTACTTTGTCCTTGATATCGTTATAAACGTGCTTAGAAGCTTTCCGTTTATCATTTTGATCATCGTGCTTTTTCCAGTCACAAAAATGATCGTAGGCACGAGTATTGGCACCACGGCTGCGATCGTTCCACTAACTATCGGAGCGGCTCCCTTTGTAGCAAGGCTCATTGAAAATGCTCTAAAAGAGGTCGATAAAGGCATCATCGAAGCAGCACAAAGCTTTGGTAGCTCGAAATTTCAGATCATTTTCCGTGTGATGTTTGTCGAGGCGCTTCCTGGCATCATCTCGGCATTTACGCTAACGCTTATAGTAAATATCGGCTTTTCAGCGATGGCTGGTGCAGTTGGCGGTGGCGGACTAGGATCAGTCGCTATAAACTATGGATATCAGAGATTTCGCCCAGATATCATGCTCTACACCGTGGTTATTCTTATCATTATGGTTCAAATTTTCCAAGTTTTAGGCAACTATCTCTATAAAATTTCAAAAAAATGATTTTAAAAACATAGCAAATGCTAATGCCACACATAAGATAAAAGCGATAAAAATTGCCATAAATTTTGGCTTAAAAAACCTATCAAGAAGTATTATTTCCGGCAGGCTAACCCCTGCCGCCGTTATTACAAACGCTCCAAATGCGGCCGCACTAGCACCCGAGGCAAGAAGTGCTAAGCCAATTGGCACTAGTGATTCTACTCTAACATAGAGTAAAATTCCAAATAATGCCGAAATAAGTATCGAGGCGATGTCGCTAGAACCAAGGTAGTTTGAGATAAGCTTTTGTGGAACAAATCCGTGTATAGCGGCACCGATAAACATCGCAAGTAGTATGTAATAAAATAGTTTTTTATACTCTTTTACCGAGTTTAAAAGCGCCATTTTGTAAATATTTTTACTATTTTTTATATCCTTGCAAGAGCAAGCTTGTGTCTGATTAATGGGTGTAAAAACAAAGCCTTTAGTTGGATTGTATGGGCTAAATTTTGGTTTTAAAAAATCATCTTTTAAAAATAGATTTTGATCTGCTTTTGATAACAAAAGACCAAAAGCAAGCGATGAGATAAAAATGACCGTAAAATAAATAATGCTAAATTTAAACCCAAAACTCATAAAAAGAAGCGTTAAAATTACAGGATTAACAAGCGGAGAGCTTAACAAAAATACGCTACTAACGCCAAGTGATACGCCGCTTTTTAAAAACCCATTTAAAAGCGATATAGTAGAGCACGAACAAAACGGCGTAATAGCGCCAACCAAAAACGCCTTGATAAAGCTTGAAATTTTTGTGCTTATAAGGTGTTTTTTGAGTTTTTGACTAAATTTTTCAGATACGATAAATACCAAAAAAGAGACACAAAAAAATAGTAGTGAAATCTCTGTAAAATAAAGTATGAAAAATTTGATAAACTCAAATATATTGTGTTGATTAAAAAGATCGAGCATTTTTTTACCTTTAAATTTTTTATATGATTATATACTAATATAGGAATATAGTCAAGTATAAATTTAGCTCTTTTAAGTTAAAATCATAAAAAAGGTATAAAAATGCAATATGTTGATATTCTTGCGCTAAAAAGCGAATTTATGAGAGTTTTGGCTCATCCTATTAGGATCGGGATAGTTGAGGTTTTAGGTGATAAAAAGATGAGCGTAGGTGAAATTTGCGAGCTTTTAAATAAAGAACAAGCAACGGTTTCAAAGCATCTTGGGGTATTAAAAAATGGAGGAATTTTAAAAAGCGAGAAGTCCGGACTTAATGTTTTTTACTCGGTTGATATTTGCTGTTTGCCAAATTTTTTGGAATGTTTAAAAAATATTTTAGAGGAAAAAGCAGCCAAAAACTCAAAAAATGCAAGAGGTGTCATAAAAAGTCTAAGATAAATTTCTAAAATTTATTTTTTTTTAAAGTTTATTTATTTAGAATGCGCGAAATTAATTTAACCGAAAGGATCTAAAATGAAATCAGATATGTGCCAGATGTGCCGCCTACTTAAAAATGCGTCGTCGAAAGACTAATCTCTAAGCACAGAATTTCTTTTTAAGTGCTTAGAAATAGCTTAAGTACTTAAAAAGAAATTTAACCTTCTAGCTTAAATTTATCCTTTTTGGTGCTTGGCAAATTTCAAAAAAGGATAACAAATGAAAAAACTACTTCTTACCTCTTTAGTTGCCCTAGGCCTTAGCGTTAGCGCAAATGCTGCTGACAAGTCAAAAACAATAATAGTTGGTGCTACACCTATCCCACATGCTGAAATTTTAGAGGTTGTAAAGCCTATTTTGGCAAAAGATGGCTATACACTTGAGATCAAAGAATTTAACGACTATACCACGCCAAACCTTGCGACAGAGGACGGCGACCTTGACGCAAACTTCTTTCAGCACATCCCATATCTTGAAGAATTTAACAAAAACAAAGGCACTCACCTTGTAAAAACAGTTGGCGTACATCTCGAGCCAATGGGCGTTTATTCCAAAAAGATCAAAGACATAAAAGAGCTAAAAGATGGCGCAGTGGTCTCTATCCCAAATGACCCAACAAACGAGAGCCGCGCACTTGACATCGTAGCTGGCGCTGGACTTATCAAGCTAAATGACAACCCACTAAAAACCCCACTTGATATAGTTGATAATCCTAAAAAACTTAAATTTGAAGAGATCGAGGCTGCTCAAGTGCCAAGAACGCTTGATGACGTTACTATCGCAGTTATCAACACAAACTACGCGCTAAATGCAAATTTAAATCCAACAAAAGACGCGCTTGTGATCGAGGGTAAAGATAGCCCATACGTAAATTACGTAGTTGTTAGAGCTGGCAACGAGAACAGCCCTAAAACTAAAGCCCTTGATAAAGCTATCAACTCACCAGAAGTTAAGAAATTTATCGAGACAAAGTATAACGGCGCTATCATCCCAGCGTTTTAATTAAATTTATAAAAAGCGACGTAAAAGCTTTTACCTTTTTAGCGTCGCTTCAAATCAAATCAAAAAAGGAAAAACAATGAAATTTATCAAACTTTTAACCGCATCTTTAGTTGCTCTAAGCCTTCACGCAGCCGACAAAGACCACACTATCACTGTTGGCGTCTCACCTGTGCCACACGCTGAAATTTTAGAATTTGTAAAACCAAAGCTAAAAGATAAGGGCTATGACCTTGTTATCTCTGAAATTTCAGACTATTCGATACCAAATGTCGCCACAGAAGATGGCAGCTTGGATGCAAATTTCTTTCAGCATTTGCCATATCTTGAGGAGCAAAACAAGGCTAGAGGCCTGCATCTTGTAAGCGTTGCGAGCGTGCATGTCGAGCCACTTGGCTTTTACTCTAAAAAGATAAAAGATATCAAAGAGCTAAAAGATGGCGCAAAAGTGGCGATCGCTTACGATCCGTCAAATGGCAACAGAGCGCTTAGAATTTTAGAAAAAGCTGGTCTTATAGAGATCGATAAAAACGTAAAAGTTGCAACTGTAAATGACATAACTAAAAATCCTAAAAATTTACAATTTGTCGAGCTAGAAGGTGCTCAGATCCCAAGGACGCTTGATGATGTCGATATCGCTGCTATTAGCACAAATTTCGTCCTTGATCTTGGCATGAGCGTGGCAAAAGACGCACTTTTACTTGAAGACGCCAACAGCCCTTATGCAAACATCATCGTCACAAGAGCTGGCAACGAGAACAATCCTAAGATCAAAGCTTTAGTTGATGCGGTTCTTAGCCCTGATACTAAAAATTTCATCATCACTCGCTACAAAGGCGAGGTTATACCTGCATTTTAAAAATGGGGCGAGCTTTCGCCCTATCTATCTTTTTTGAGTTAAATTTTTATTTGCTTTGTCATACAAAAATATCATTAAAGTCAATAAAAATGGATATATAAGAATATCAAATTTAAAGCCTCTATAAACAAACATTTCAATGAAATCAGAGAAAAATTTGGCGCAAATTGGTATATGAAATAAAATAAAATTTATGCTTCTAATAACAAAAGCAAAAAATAATATTGGCGTTATCAATAAAAAAATATAAAAATATTCTTTTGCATATATGTATATAAATATCAAAAAGCAGCCTGAAAGAATTATCATAAGATGTGGTGTTAAGTCTATTTTTAAGGTATTGATATCTTTTAGAATGCTGTTTTTATCTATGAAAATATAAAGAATAAACAATGGTAATGATATCTCAATAATCAAATAGGTCAAGTTATATACAAAATAATCAAATTTGTTTGTGATACTAATGTTAAGACAACAAAATAAACAAAGCAAAGCGATTAGAAATTTAAGCTTACTAAAATTTATTAAGTTTTCTAAAGCTGCGCTACACCTAATGGCAACAAATCCAAGTTCTTTGCTTTGTATCTCTGTAAATAGCCAAAATAAAATGGTTTTCACAACTAAACAATCCTCTCTATTTTTTACTTATCTTTGGCTATTATACACTTCAAAGAGAGCTACATCTTTGTATTTTGCTTGTTTGAGCGCTATTTTTGTCAAAGTCGTCTTTCTAATTTATCTAATAGTATCACTTTGTAGTTTGGCGAATGAGCCTCTCTCCATACACCACCCGGCCCATAAACATTAAGAATTTCTTTTAATAGTGCAAAAATTTCCTCAATGGCCAAAATGCGCTATAAATAATTGGCTTTACGTCTAATAAAAGCCATACTTTATCATAAGATACATGGTCTATTGTTTTATTATATAGCTCATTTTCTAGTATGACTTCAAACATTTCACCTTTATAGTAAAGTATCCATAGGCTTTTTGAAAGATATCCATGATCTACCTTTGGATCATGAAAAAAGCCACTCTCCATAAGCCAGCAGTCGCACTCCTTGTCTATAACCCAATACCATTGATCAGGCAAAACGTTATCAGATGGATTATATTTAAGAAAAATGTTAGTAAGGCCATACTTTTCATCATCCTCTTTTGTGATAATCGCATTTTCAAATGCCATAATAAATTTAATGTCTTTAACTATAGTCAAGATTTATTTATGTAGTTTTAAAACTAAAATGCTGTTTATTGTCTTCTAATTTTTTGTTTTTCTTCTTTATTGTCTGTCGCGTTTAATTTTGTTTTGTTTTCTTTAGACATTATATCAACTAAGGCTTTTGATTTGTCTTCTATTTCTATATGTGTGGGTTTAAAAGATGTATTGTTTGCATTGTGATCAAAGTAAACTTCGTTTGCAATAGAGTTAACATCCGGCTTATCATAGCTATTTGGGTGAATTATAAAATTGATGGGATATACTTTCATTATAATTATTTTGCAATATATAATCCAGTACGTCTTCGCTAACACTAACGCTTGAATTTTCTTCTTTTATGGTGGCTAAAAATTCTTCTACAATATCAAAGCATAAAAAATTATTGTTTTTGGTTATCTTGTTAATATAATATTCTTTAGAATTGTCTTTTAGGTAATTTAGCTTGTTTGTATCTGTATCGTTGGCTTTTAGCTTGGATATAAATTCTGATTTATCTATCCCATTAATTTTAGTTATATTTTCATTTTTTATAATCTCAGCAAGTTCGGTTTGATAGAATGTTCTATTTGTAAGAGCATTGTCTCCTAACGGTTATTTTTCCATCTGAAGAAATATCAATTTTTTTTAAAATATCAAGAATATCATTAAGCGAATTAACATCTTTTAGTCTAGCATTTGCTTGCTCTAAACTTAATCCAATCATCCCATTTTTTCCTTTTTGTCGGCTAAATCCTCTATCTCCATAGTATAGTTTAGCTCTTTTCCAAACAAATCACGATCTCTATAAACCTCTAAAATTTCTTTTAGCAGAAGCAAAATATCTTGCCTACTAAGATTTTGCGCATGACTTGGTTTTATATCTAAAAGTTTCCAAATCCTATGAAATTTTTTCTGAGTTTTATCTATAATAATTTCATAATCCATAGTTATTTCTAACGTTTTATTACCGAAATATAATATCCAAAAGGTCTCTGTACTAAGGGCATGATCATACTCATTACTAGGGAAATTTAAAAGACACCACATCCAACAATCTCTACTTTTGTCGATGGTCCATTTTTGCTTATTTATAAACTCTTTATATGGTGGATTGTATTTGTAATAAATTTCACTTAGTCCATATTTTTCATCATCCTCTTTTGTGATAATCGCATTTTCAAATGCCATTTTTTCTCCTCAACTTTTAATGTCATAAAATTATATCTGCTAGATATTTATATTTGCTTAACATAAAGCTTTTTTAGTACTATCCTTACATCTAATTTTTATATTCTTAGCTTTTGTTGTAGATAATTTTTCTCTTTATCAATAAGCTTAATTTTTGTTATTATTAAAAAATTAATAATTTTACCTCAAATACTTAAGCGGTACTTTGCTACAATGGCTCGCTTTATTAAATTTTCGGAGTAAAAATGCTACATGACATTATTGATTTTATCGTATCAAGCGTGAGCAGCTGGGGGTATGCTGGCATATTTGTGATGATGTTTTTAGAGAGCTCCTTTTTCCCATTTCCAAGCGAAGTGGCGATGATACCAGCTGGATATCTAGCTCACAAAGGTGAGATGAGCCTAGCGCTTGCTTTTATTTCAGGCACGCTTGGCAGCTTGCTTGGAGCCATTTTTAACTACTATCTTTGCTACTTTTTTGGACGTGAGATCGTCTTAAAATACGGCAAATTTGTCGGCATCACTCATGAAAAAATGGATAAATTTGAAGCATTTTTTAATAAACATGGCGAAATTTCTACCTTTAACTCACGCCTAATCCCTGGAATCCGTCAATATATCAGCCTACCAGCCGGGCTTGCTAAGATGAATATTTTTAGATTTTGCCTATTTACCACACTTGGCGCTGGGATTTGGTGCGCGGTTTTGCTTGGAGTTGGCTACTTTCTAGGCACAAATCCTGACAAACAGACACTTCTAACGATCACGATCGCTCTTTTGGCAGTGGTTGCGATAATAAGTGCTATCTATATAGTAAAGCAAAGAAAAAGATAATACATATAAAAATACATAAAATTTAGTGTATTTTGCAAATTTGGCTCAAATTAATAGCTAAATTTAGCCTAGCTAATCGCTCTCATTTTTTCTAATCTAGCTAAATTTCTTGAAATTTTCTCTAGCTCACTTTGCTCGCAAACCTCCTCACCAGAGTAGAAAAATTTCACATTTGGAGTTAAATTTGAATTTGAAATTTTAAGTCCAAGCTCACTTATTAAGCGCTTTATCGTCCCTTCGTTGCCGTCTATTATGCTTACATTTGGGGGTAAAATCTCTCTTAAGCTATCTTTAAAATAGTTAAAATGCGTGCAGCCAAGCACCAAAAAGTCAAATTTACTTAGATCAAATTCAGCTAGCTCTTCTTTTAGATACGACTTAACGTTTTCGCTCTCAAACTCAGCCTTTTCAGCGAAATTTACAAGGCGAGGCAGAGCAAGCAGCTCGGTTTTATCTTTTGCGTTTAAATTTGTGATTAGCTCTTTTAGTTTTGCGCCATTTACGGTGACTGGAGTGGCGATGACAAGCGTTTTTAGGGCATCATCATGGCTTAGATCGTGAGCCTTTTTTACAGCTGGCTCCATACCGATGATCGGCACGCTTAAATTTGCTCTAAGCTCTTTTATCGCCACGCTTGTTGCAGTATTACACGCTACCACGACAGCTTTTGCGCCATTTTTAACAAGAAATTTAACCGCATCAAAGCTAAATTTTAATATCTCATCTCTGCTCTTTTGTCCGTATGGGACATTTTTCACGTCTGCGTAATATAAAAATTCATGCTCGCTAAGCTTGCTTAAAGCTTCGTTTAAGACGCTAAGTCCGCCAAGCCCCGAGTCAAATATACCTATCTTCATGCCCATCCTTAAAGCCTGCAATTATAGCAAATAATATCTTTGTAAGCCGTTTTTTATTATACTTTGGCTCATTTTAAAGTTGGAGCTAAATTTGGCAGTTGATAAGGTTATTTTCTATCTTTGCGCGACTTTGATCGCCATAAGCATCATTTTCTCACTATCTTTGCCAGTTTTTACAGTTTTATTTTTTAACTACGACGAATTTCACTTTTTCATCCGCCAGTTTGCAGTCGGCTGTATAGGAATTTTTCTCATGTGGTGGCTCTCTAGGCTAAATCCCGACAAAGCGCTCGTTTGGATAGGCTTTGGGCTGCTTATCTCTTGCGGTATAGCTATGGGGCTCATGCACGCCTTGCCAGCTTCGATGGTGACTGACTCTGGAGGCGCTAGACGCTGGATCAGGCTACCTAGCTTTTCACTTGCGCCAGTTGAGTTTTTCAAAGTCGGTTTTGTCTATTTTTTGGCGTGGAGCTTTACTAGAAAATTTAGCGACGGCAAGAGGACTTTGATGGCTGAGCTAAAGATACTTTTGCCTTATATCATTCTTTTTGGTATCGCTATCTTTCTTATCGCCGTTATGCAAAACGACCTTGGTCAGGTTGTAGTTTTGGCACTTACCTTTGTGACGATGGCGCTTTTTGCAGGGGCTAGCGTTAGGCTCTTTGGTATCGGTATCTTGGGCGCTGCCTTTGTCATGACGGTGGCGATAGTTAGCTCAGAGCACAGAATTTTGCGTATAAAGTCATGGTGGGGCACGATACAAAATATGGTTCTCTCTTTCTTGCCAGATAGCGTGGCAAACGTGCTTAGAGTGGCAGACGCACCAGAGCCTTATCAAATTTCTCACTCACTAAATGCAATTAAACACGGCGAGTTTTTTGGCGAAGGGCTTGGAGCTGGGATATTTAAGCTTGGCTTTTTAAGCGAGGTGCATACAGACTTCGTGCTAGCTGGCATAGCTGAAGAGGTCGGCGTTTTTGGCATTTTGTGCATCACAGCGATCTTTATCACGCTACTTTATAGGATATTTAGAATTTCAGCTAGGAGCGAAAACAAGGTCTATCACCTATTCTCACTTGGTATCGGGCTTATCTTGTCATTTTCATTTTTGATGAATAGCTACGGCATCACATCGATCACGCCGATAAAAGGTATCGCTGTGCCATTTCTTAGCTATGGCGGTAGCTCCGTGCTTGCTATATGCATCGGCATCGGCATGGTCTTGATGGTTAGTAAAAAGGCAAAACTATGATAGTTATTTGTGGTGGCGGCACTGGTGGGCATTTGGCGATCGCTAGAAGCTTTTGCGAGGAGCTAAATAGACGAGGCATAAAGCCTATTTTCATCGGTTCAACTAGTGGTCAGGACAAATTTTGGTTTGAAAATGATGATAAATTTGCACAAAAATTCTTCTTACCAAGCAGTGGCGTCGTAAATAAAAGAGGCCTTGCAAAGCTAAAATCACTAACAAACATCATAAGCCTAGCTCTAAAGTGCAGGCAAATTTTTAAAGAAAATGGCGTTAAAGCAGTTATCAGCGTGGGAGGCTACTCAGCAGCGCCAGCAGCCATAGCGGCCATCATCTCAAAAACACCACTTTTCATCCACGAGCAAAATGCCGTAACTGGCAAGCTAAATAAAATTTTAAAGCCATACGCAAAGGGCTTTTTTAGTTCTTATGATGAGCTCTCGCCCTGTCCTTACCCAGTGGCAAATAAATTTTTTGAAAGCCAAAGAGTTAGAAGCGAGCTAAAAACTATACTATTTTTAGGTGGCTCACAAGGCGCAAAAGCGATAAACGAGCTAGCTATAAATTTAGCCCCATATCTTAAAGAAAAAAGGATAAAGATCATTCATCAATGCGGCAAAAACGCCCTTGATGAGCTGAAAAAGAGATATAATGAGCTTGGCTTTAGCGAAGCAAATTTAGAAATTTTTGACTTTAGCAAAGAGATAGAAAAGAAAATGAGTGAGGCTGATCTTGCCATATCAAGAGCTGGAGCTAGCTCACTTTGGGAGCTTTGCGCAAACGCCCTGCCCTCTATCTTTGTGCCATTTCCTTATGCCGCTGGCAATCACCAGTTTTATAACGCTAAATTTCTAAAAGATAAAGGCATAGCTGAAATTTGCCTGCAAAATGGCGAAAATTTAGACAAAGATGAAGTCATAAAAATGATCGAGAGCTTTGATCTAAGCAAAAGCAGCAAAGCTCTAAAAGATATCCTTTTACCAAATGGGGCAAAAGATATAATGGATAAAATTTTAAGCTAGATCCTCGCCTATGGCGTAGGCTTTTAGCTCTCGTAGCTCGTAAATGAGATAGTGATAGATAAGCTCGTTTGTCTTTAGGCTTTTGCCTGAAAGCACTGGTCTTATCATCTCGATGATCCTATCTGTGATGCCAGCGATCTCAACCAAAAGTAGCTCGTCGCCCCTTTGTTTGGCCACTCTTATGCAGTTATAAAAAAATGTGTAGATAGTCTTAAAATTTTCCAAAACGACGTTTGAGACGATTTGAGAGTCGAGATGTAAAATTTTATTCATCCTATTTTGTAGCTCCATTAGCTCTGCAAGTAGCCCTCTTATCATCGCTGTGTCGCCACTTCTTGAGAATATGCTCTTTTTCTTTTTTTTATTTTGTATCTGATATTCAGCGACTAAAATTTGCATGATGTTTGAGATGCTTGTTAGGCTCTCTTGCAAATTTTGATTAGTCTTTAGGCTCACGCCAGCCTTTTCTATCTTGTAGTATAGGCTTTTGTTTGTCTGCTCGAGGTATGAGCTAATGTTTTCGTAGTAATCTTCAGTATTAAAGACATTTTTAAAAAAACTGCCCTCGTCTGTTGTGCTGTAAAGTCTTTTTTTGATCTCTTCGACATTTTTATTAAAAGTAAGCGCATCGATCTTTGTCTCAGGCTCGACAACGCCGTTGTTTTCGATAACTTCCAAGTTTTTCTTAAGCGTATTTATCAGCTTATCAATCTCATTAAAATCCATTTTGCCTCTTTGAAATTTTTGGCTATTTTACTATAAAAAACTGAAGTTTTCGCTTGCAATCCTTAAAGAGATAAATTTATGCTTCTTTTAATAAAATATCTCAAAAAAGGAGCAAAAATGAATGGTGAAGTTTTTAACGCTTGCATTATCGTAGCATCCATAAAGCAAGCCTTAAAGTCAAATTTAGAGCTAAACTACAAAAGCGAAAAATTTATAAAAAGCCTAGTTTTTGACTATGTCTTAGGTGATGAGCCAGAAAAAAGAGAGCAAGCTAGCATAAATGAGTGGTTTAAGCACGCCTTAAAGCTTGGACTAAGCGACGTGAGATACACCACAAATTTGACGGTCTCTTCAGATGAGCGCTCGCTGCAAGGCTTTTCAAACGTAAGCCACAAGTCGATTCTTTGCATTTATAAAGATAAGATGAGCTACTTTGTGCCCCGCTGGAGCTTTAAAGAAGATAAAAAGGGCTGGGATGTCTGGGAGATAGTCTATAAAGAATTTAGCCTAGATGGCATGCCAGAAATTCAAAAATTTAGCGATAACACTTTGGAGTTTAAAGATATCCTAACAAGGATCTCTAAATTTGCAGATGAGATAGAGTGTGAGAATTTTGGCGACTGCTTTAGAAAGGGGCTAAAAGCGCTAAATGAGCCAGAAAAGATAGAGCAAAATATCCTAAACGCGCCACTTATGCCAAAGCTAAATTTAGCCCTTTTTACTGCGGCAAGTGCGGCTGATGTCTTTGGTGGCATGGGCTCTTGGAACGACGACGCAGCAGGCTTGGCACAGCATAAAAAACGCGCTAAAGAGTATGATGAGCTTAGCAGTGAGCTTTTTACGCAGATGCGAAAAGCCACACTTTTTGCCATAAATGAGTGGTAGCTAGCCGTTTATCTGATAGATCTTTTTTCGCTGGCTTGAGCTGCCGATGTTTAGGATTTTGCGGTATTTGGTGATGGTTCGGCGAACGATTTGGATGTTAAATTTAGCTTGGATTAGCTCTTGGATTTTTAGATCAGAAAGTGGCTTTTTATGATCTTCATTTTTGATAAGCTCTAGCAAAAATTCCTTTATCGCGGCGTTTGAAGTCTCCTCGTCAAAGCCAGTTGCGAAGAAATTTTTAAGCGCGACCGTGCCTCTTGGGGAGCTTAGATATTTGTTTGCGATCGCTCTTGAGATGGTTGAAGGGTTGCGTCCAAGCTCGTCAGCTAGGTCTTTTAGCTTCATAGGCTTTATGTCACCGCCCAAAAAGTAGTCATACTGATACTCAACTATCATGAGCCCTATCTTATAAAGCGTTGATTTTCTCATCTCAAGGGCGTCTATGAGCTCGCTTGCCTCTTTTATGCGCGAGCTTACAAAGGCCTCTTTCTCGTCTAGTCCCTCGGTGTCGATAGAAATTTCAGGATAATAGTCGTCATTTATCTGCACGCTTATGCCGCTACTTGTGCTTAGCACGAAGATGTCAGGCACTGCCTCTTTTTCATCTTCAAGATACTCAATGGCTGGGGGATTTTTAAATTTCTTTATGATCTTTAGCGCATCGTCGTAAAATTTAAGCTTTCTAAGCTTCTCTATATTTTCAAAATTTAAGATGATCTTTTTCGCGCACTCTATGGTCTCATCACTCGCCTCTGCCTCGCCAAGCTGAAACAAAAAGCTCTCTTTGATATCCTTTGCACCCACGCCACAGGGCTCAAGGTAGGCAAATCTCGCTCTAACTCGCTCCACTTCATTCTCATTAAAACCAGCAAAAATTTCATCATCATAAGAAAAATAGCCCTCATCATCCAAACACTCGATGATCTTATATGCGATATCTTGGGACTTTTGCGTGGGGAAAAGTGGTGGATTTATCTGGCTAACGAGCTTTTCATAGAGGCTTTCTTTATAAATGCTTAAAGCCTCGATACTCTCGCTAACCGAGTTTTTGCTAACCTGCTCGAAAAAATTTCGTTTTTTTTCGCTTTTTTCTAAATTTTTATGTTCGATCGTAGCAAATGGATTATCTTTTATAAAAGGCTCAAGCGTCTCTTTTAGCTCATCAAGCCCGCTTTGAAGGATAGGAAGCCAGCTTCTTAGCGTTTGGTTTAGTTTGATCTTTGGCGCTAAAGTTTGCTTTTGCCTTAGCATCATCTACTCAAGTAGCTTAAATTCTTCGCCAAGATAGTGCGTTCTAACAAGCTTGTTGTTTGCCACTTCGCTCGCACTGCCGCTTGCTAGCAGTGAGCCATCTTTGATGACGTAGGCTCTGTCGCAAATGGCTAGTGTCTCACGGACGTTGTGGTCAGTTATTAAAACGCCGATACCTAGCTTTTTAAGGTCTCTAACGATGCTTTGTATGTCGCTAACTGCGATAGGATCGACGCCTGCAAATGGCTCATCAAGCAGCAAAAATTTTGGCTTTATGATGAGGCTTCTAGCTATCTCACAGCGTCTGCGCTCGCCACCACTTAGGCTAATGCCCTTTCTTAGGCGGATAGGCTCGATGTTTAGCATATTTAGCATCTCATTTACTCTTTTGGAGATCTCTTCTTTGCTTTGATTTAAAATTTCAGCCCCAAGGAGCAAATTTTCTTCAACGCTTAGCTCTTTAAATATGCTTGATTCTTGCGGCAAATAGCCAATACCAAGGTGCGCCCTTTTGTGAAGCGGGACGTTTGTAATCTTTTCGTCGTTTAAAAATACATCTCCGCTAGTTGGCGAGATGAGCCCGCAGATCATATAAAAAGTGGTCGTCTTTCCAGCGCCATTTGGCCCAAGAAGCCCCACGACCTCGCCGCTATTTACCTCTAAAGATATACCTTTTATGATCTCATTTTTTTTAATCGTCTTTTTTAGATCTTTTACTTCTAGTTTATGCACTTATAACCTCGTATTTTCTGCCATTTTTGCTAGGAGAAATTTTTACTAACGTATAGCTCTCGCCATTTTTCTTTAGAGCTTTTTCTAAATTTTCATCGCCCCACTCTACTAGATGAAGCCCCTCTTCAAACAAATTTTCAAAAAGGCCATTTTTTGCCATCCCGTCAAATCCGATCTGGTAAATGTCGTAGTGGTAGATATCTTTGCCATAAATTTGCATCAAAGAAAACGTAGGCGACGTCACGCTATCTTCTATGCCATGAGCCTTGATGATCGCCTTTACAAGCGTCGTTTTGCCACTTGCTAGATCGCCACTTAGTAGCACCACGCCACTTTTTGGCAGCACCCGCACAAGCCGATCAAGCTCATTTTCTAAAAGCTCAAAAACCATCAAAGCTCTTTTACATATTCGCTCTGGGCGCTTTTTGGTATGCTTTTTGTAGTTGGGATCGCTAGCACCTCATATCTCGCCTCACGAGCTAGAAATTTGATAGTGATAACATCGCCGATCTTAACATCTTTTGCCGCTTTTGCCTGCACGCCATTGATGCTCACAACACCACTTTTACACATATCTTCGCTAACGGCACGCCTTTTGGTGATATTTACTACGTTTAAAAATTTATCTACTCTCATGCGGCGGATTTTAACAAAAATAGCCTTAAATTTTTAATCCTTTAGATATTTTAAAAGCTCTTTTAAATTTAGAGGTATGACGCCGCCATGGGTTTCATTTTTAAAAAGCTCAAAGTGATAATTTACGCCACTTTGCTTTAAAATTTGGGCTAGATCGCTCGCCTTTAAAATGCCAGCTTTGTCTGTTTTGCCCTTTCTTTTTTCAAGCTCGCCAACGCTAAGAAAGACAAATTTAGCCTTTAGTTTTTCTTTAAATTTACCCTCGCTCACATTTTGCTTTAAAATTTCAGACTCGCCCCACCAAAGAGATGGCGAAGCGATAAAGAAATTTGAAAATACGCCCTCATTTTTAAGCAAGGCATAAAGTGTAAAAAACCCGCCAAAAGAGTGTCCATAAAGGCTCTTTTGGCTATTTTGCACGTTAAATTTCTCATCGATTAGCGGCACTAAATTTTTAGTTAAAAAGTGGTAAAACGCATCTGCACCACCACCCTTGCTAAACTCCTCGCCATCTGCCTTTGGCGTGAGATCTCTTGTGCGTTTTTCTACCTCGTAGCTTTTGTCTGTATCATATCCTACGCCTATTATTAGCGGAGCAGCCTTACCATCAAATTCATTTAAAAGCATGTTAAACTGGGCGTTTGCGTCAAGCAAGTAAAGCACGTTTTTAAACTCATTTTGCCCCTTTAGCTTGGCTGTAAAAATTTTATAAATTTCATCATTTGCGCTCATTTTAAAGGTTGAAATTTCAAATTTACTAGCAGCTTTTTGGCTAAGTGGCTCAGGCGTTTGTTGCGGAGCTGCTTGTAAAATTTGCGTCACGCCAAGCGTAAAAAGCAAAAATTTAAAGGCTCTTACCATTTTGCAGCGACCTTAAACCAAAATCTCCTGCCCTCTTGTGGATAAAAGTAATATTTGCCGTCGTCTGCTAGCGCCTCATCGTATTTTACATTGTCAAAGATATTGTAGGCATTTAGGCTAAGCGTTAGGTGCTTGTTTGCGTCCCAGCTGACGCCTGTATCGAAAGTGAGTAGGTCTTTTGTGTTCTCTCTTACACTATTGCCAGCACCAAAATTTACGCTTGTTAGCTTGCTCTCATAGTTTGCGCCAAAAAATGTCTTGACGCTTTTTATAGGCTTATATGTAAGCGTAGCGTGAAGTGTGTGCTCTGGCGTTGCTGTTAGGCTTTTACCATCAAGTCTGTTAAGCCCAGTTTGGCTAAATTTCATAGGGCCATTTGGCGTATTTATCGTTGGGTTGCCAGTTTTTATCTTTGACTTATTGTAGGTGTAGTTTGAGCTTAAATTTAGATTTGAAAGGATGTCATAGTCGCCACTTAGCTCCACACCCCAAACGGTCGCACCCTCAATGTTAAAGTAAGTTCCCCAACCAGGGCAAGTAACGTCTGGTGCATTTGTGCAAGTGCCAAAGGCTGGAATTCCATTTACTCTTTTACTGCCATCAGTGTCTAGGATCTTATCTTTAAATTCATTTCTAAAAAGCGTCACAGAGCCTCTAAAATCAGCCTGATTGTCATAATATGCCCCAACTTCATAAGTCGTGCTCTTTTCTGGTTTTAGGTCCTTGTTGCCAAAATCAACTATACTCCAAGCCTTTTGAATAGTGCCTACTTCTGGAGAAATTTGATTGACATCTGGGGTTTTGTAGCCAGTCGCTACGCCGCCTTTTAGGCTTAGTGTATCTGTGGCGTTATAGACTATGTAGGCTCTTGGCGAGAGGTGGTTGCCAAAAAATTCATTGTGTGTGAGCCTTGAGCCAAGCGTTAAAAAGAGCTTCTCATCTAAAATTTGCCACTCATCTTCGATAAATCCCGCATGCTCGCTCATCGAGTAGGTCTTTGGATCTTTTAAACCGTTTCTTGAGGCGTTTGAGACGATGAAGGTCGTGCCGACATTTTGTTTGCTAAAGTCATAGCCAAAAGTTAGAGTGTGTGCGCCAAAAAACGTTGTAAATTTAGAGTTAAAGTTGTGATTTTTAGCTTTAGCAGGTATAAATTTGTCAAAAAGGCTCGTTCTTTGCGTCTGGTCGTAAATGTAGCTGATATCGGCATTTAGGTTATCAAATTCGCCAAGATAGCCCACACCATAGCTCTTTTTCTCGTAGTCATAATTATCTAATGGTCTTCTTCTTGGGTCTGGATCGGCTGTTTTGCCGACGGTGCGCGAGTAGTCGTGTTTTTCACTTGAGCCAAGGATGAAAAATTTATTGTGCTCATCTGGAGTGATCCAAAGCTTTGCGCTTAAATTTCTCTTATCACTCTTTTGATAACCGCCTTTGTAGTTGTCTTCATCTCTTAGCTTTTTGTATCCCCAAAGCTGAAGTGCGAAAAGGTCCTTATAAAGAGGCAAATTTAGATAAAAGTCGCCCTGCCTGCCATCACCTATGCCTTTATGCGCATTTATCGTGGTTGAGATACCGACGTTGCCGCTAAATTTTGAAAAATCCTTTTTGGTAATGATATTTATAACTCCTCCAACCGCGTCGCTACCATAAAGCGAGCTCATAGGGCCACGGATGACCTCTATACGCTCGATCGCCTCAGCTGGTGGGATGAAATTTGAGTTCATATCCCCTGCTCCACCCTTTGGATTTGCGCTGCTTGAATTTACTCTTTTGCCATCAATCAAAACTAGCGTTTGAGACTTCTCCATGCCGCGTATCGAGATGCCACTAGCTGCCCCGTCCTCGCCACCGACGACATTTACACCTGGCACTTTCTGGGCGATTGAGTGAAGTGAGGTAAAGCTATCTTTTGTAAGCTCATCGCCCTTTATTACGCTTATGCTTGCAGGGGCTTCTTTGATTTGCTGCGAAAAGCCACTCGCACTTACTACGACGCCATCTAGCTTAGTTTCGTTGTTCTCTTTCTCTACTGCATAGAGAGAATTTGCCACACAAGCGCTAAGGCAAATGGCGATAAATTTTGATCTATTCACGGATATCCTTTTGTTAAATTTAATCTTTGATAATGAAAGCGAAACGCAAATTTAACAAAGCAAGCATAAAAACAATATTAATTATCATAATTTTAAACAACAATGTAGAAAAAATTTATGAAAATAAAATTTAAATCAATCTAAGAGGAGCTAGACCCAAAGCGAGTCTAGCAAATTTGAAGTTATTTTGAAGCGACCATTTCGTTGTATGAGTTAAATATCTCTCTACTAAGATCTTCGAGCTTTCTAAATTCAGTAACAAAATGTTTTAAATTTTTCTCGTTATAGCCCTTGCCAGCTTCTGTCAAGATGGCTTTGATGTTTTTGTTAAACTCATCAACTAAATGGCGTGATTTCTCGTATGTTTTAGTGTGGCTAAAGCTCTTTGCGCACTCATTTTCATACCACGCTACAAGATCGTCTGCATCTTTTGCTATATCATCGCCGTAACCCTGCTCATTTACCGTATCTGAATAAACACCCACTTTATAAACGATGATAGCTATCTTTGCGATGATGCCAAAGGTCTTGTCTTCTACATATTTTGATCTTTGGGCTGTCTCTTTTGCATTTTGGTTAAAGCTAGCTAAAGTTTGTTTGAAATTTTCGACATTTGCTGTGGCGATCTTTGAAATTTCATCTATCTTTTTAGAATTTTCATCTATATCTTTGGCTTCTTGCTGAAGTGTTTGGATATTTACGCCGATCTCGTGTGTCGCTTTTTGAGTGTTTTCAGCTAGTTTTCTAACCTCATCAGCGACAACTGCAAAGCCACGTCCATGCTCGCCTGCGCGTGCCGCCTCGATGGCTGCGTTTAGAGCTAGTAAATTTGTCTGCTCGGCTATATCTTTTATCAAATTTACAACCGAAGTGATATCGTCTGTTCTACTATTTAGCGTGCTTATGGCGTGGCTTGAGCCCTCTATCAGCTCCTCAAGCGAGCTCATATTTACGCTTAGCTCATTGATGCTTTGCGTCGTATCCTCGGCGATTCTAGCCGTATCTTTTGCCATGAGTGCCATTTGGCTAAGGTTTTTGATACTCTCATTTAGATCATTTCTAACATCTTCTATTCCATCGTTGCCGTTGCCAAGTGTGTCAAGCTCTTTTGAAAGCAGGCCACGAACTTTACTTTTTTGACCTTCTTTTATACCAACAACACCATGGCTCATAAAGGTAGCATTTTGTTTAAAAGTCCCCCTAAATCCCTCTGTAAAGATATTTCTATATGTTAGTCCGCTTTGAGCAGCGTCTATTGAGGTTGAAATTTCTCTTTGGAGCGCCTCAACTTGATCAAGCAAGTCATTTATGCCAAGTGCCACTTCATAAAGTGGGTCATTTTCTTTTACATTTACTATCCTAGGCTCTAAGATGCCGTTTCTAGCCGAGCCTACTACGCTTAAAATTTCATTTATAGAGTCAAGTTTTTTTCCAAACATCTTATAGCCTTTGTAGGTTATTTACAAATTCATCATAACTTAGATTTTTTTCGTTTAAAAAATCAGTTAAAAATTTCATCGAAGCATCCATGCCACCGCTCTTTTCTACCGATAATAACTTTTGATATATAGGCTCTATCACCTCAATCGCCTTTGAATTTGGCTTGCGTCTAACTGAGTAGTAACCAACCGTGTTATTGCGGTCATCAACTGAGGCTGTGATGTTTGCAAAGACCCAGTAATATCCACCATCAAAGCTTTTGTTTTTAACATAAGCAAAAATTTCTTTTTTATCTTTTATATGCTCCCAAAGTAGCTTAAAAATAGCTCTTGGCATATCTGGGTGTCTTACGATGTTGTGAGGCTTACCGAGGACTTCAGCTTGCTTTGCTCCAACTATCTTTAAAAATGGCTCGTTACAATATGTAATACGTCCTTTTAAGTCGGTCTTTGAGACCAAAAAGGCGCTCTCTTCGACCATGTGTTCTTTGTTTTCAGACATCTTCTCTCCTTTAAGATTTTAATTATTTTAGTTTTTAACGGCTTTTGATAGATCCCACATCGGCAAAAATATACCAAGAGCCAGTAAAAGCACCATGCCCGCTATAAAAACGAGCAAGATAGGCTCGATATAGTTTGAGATGTTATCAATAATATCGTTAAATTTCATCCTGTAATAGTCAGTTACTTTTCCGGTCATATCGTCTAAGCTACCGCTTTGCTCGCCAGCGCTTATCATCTGTATGAGCATATTTTCATATAAATTTGTATCTCTAAAGGCCTCCGTTAGGCTAACACCCCTACCAACAAGTATCTTAACGCCACTTAGCTTCTTTTTGATATCCTTGTTTGAGACCGTTATCACAGCCGTATCAAGGGCATCTGCTATAGGCAAACCAGCTCGAACAAGCTCTGTAAAGATGAGGTTAAACCTGCTCATATTTGAATAAAATATGATCTTGCCGATGAGATAGACTTTCAAAAGGTATTTATCGACCTTGTCTTGAAATTCTTCACTCTCAAGATAGTATTTTCTAAGCAAATATCCGATAAACGCAAGTGCTCCAAGGATATAAAAGCCGTAGTTTGTCATGACGTATTCGATATTTAGCAAAATTTTAGTTGGCAGTGGTAGCTCTGCATTTAACTGCTCGAAAATCTCTCTAAACTGCGGCACAACAAGTATCATAAGGATGACAAAGGCTATGATGATCGCACAAATGACTGTTATCGGATAGCGGATAGCTTTTTTAAATTTTTGCTGATTGTCCCAGACCTCTTGCAAAATAGAGGCAAGCTTTGCAAGCGCGTCAGCCATATTACCAGTGCTCTCACCAAGCCTTATCATCGCTAGCGTCACGTCGCCAAGCTCTTCTTTAAAATTTTCTATGCTATTTGTGAGGCTTGAGCCTTGATTTAGCTCCTCATCTATAGTCTGAAATATAAATTTAAGGCGCTTATCCTCGGTGGAGTTTGCAACCTCTTTAATGCTATCGTGGATAGAAATTCCAGCATTTGTCATAACGCTAAGCTGCCTTATGGTGGCTACTAAATTTGGGATTTTCACCTTTGGATTAGTAAAGGCCTTTGCGATCACGTTTTGTAAATTTTCAAAGTTATTTATGCTAGAAGTTTGCGTCTCTTTGATCTTGACGATCATGCCAGTGACATTTGCTTTATCTTTGATCTCACTTTTATTGTTCGCTCTTAGGCTCATCTTGTGGCGTTTGCCGTTTTGGATGTACTCAACCTCAAAGTATTTCATATCTTAGCAACCCTATAAACTTCTTCAAGCGTGGTTATGCCATTTGCTGCTCTTATAACGCCATCATGAAACATATCTATAAAGCCCTCTTCGTAAGCTACGCTTTTAAGCTCATCTTTAGAAGCGCCATTTGCGACCATGCTTGCTATATGGTCACTAATAGGTAAAATTTCACTTATCATCTCACGTCCTAGATACCCAGTTTGTGAGCATTGCGGGCAGCCGACGCTTTTATAAAACTGATAATTTTCAGGGACAAATTTCTTAACCTCGTCAAATGCCTTTTGAGATAGAGTGATCTTTTGTTTGCAGTGTGGGCAGAGCTTTCTAACAAGCCTTTGAGCCTCTATGCAAACGAGCGCGCCACTTACTAGATAAGGCTCGATGCCCATATCTATCATACGAGGAAGTGCGCTAATGGCATCATTTGTGTGAAGCGTAGAAAAGACGAGGTGACCAGTAAGTGCCGCTTGTATCGCTATGCGAAGCGTCTCTTGATCCCTGATCTCGCCTATCATTATGACGTCTGGGTCTTGTCTCAAAATAGAACGGAGCGCTGAAACAAAGGTAAGTCCAGCCTTTTCATTTACATGCACTTGTTGGATCATATTTAGCTGGTATTCGACTGGGTCTTCAACTGTTATGATCTTAGTTTTTACGCTTTTTATATCATTTAGTGCACCATAAAGCGTAGTAGTCTTACCTGATCCTGTTGGACCGGTAACTAGGATGATGCCATAAGGTGCTTTCATGCTCTTTTTAAATTTGGCAAAGTTATCAGGATGCATGCCAAGATCTTCTAAATTTATAATGACCTTTGACTTATCAAGAATTCTTAAAACTATACTTTCGCCATTTAATATAGGTAGCGTCGAGATACGAAAATCATACTCTTTGTCTAAAATCTGAGCTGAAAATCTACCATCTTGTGGGCGGCGGCGCTCTGCGATGTCCATGTTTGAAAGTAGCTTCATACGGCTAACCATCGGCGGATAGATATCTTTATCAAATATAAATGTCTCACTTAGCATGCCATCAATCCTGCTTCTTACGATGCAGTTTGTCTCGGTTGGCTCGATATGGATGTCGCTGGCTCTGCTTTGGATAGATGTTTTTAAGATGATCTCGATTAGCTTTAAAATTCCAGAGTTTTCACTGTTTTGACCTTGGCTAGCCGAGCTTGAAAGCTCTCTTCTGATCTCTGTTATCACATCTTTTATGCTCTCATTTAGTGCTAGCTTGCTTATATATTTTTCTATCTGGGTTGGCTGAGCGATGGCAACTTTTAGCAGTTTTCTATTAAATAAATTTTGCACCTTATCTTGAGCCATAACGTCAAATGGATTTTTAAAAGCGACATATACACTTATCTCATCTTCTTTTACTGGGATCGCGCTATATGTCTTTAGCTGAGCGGTGCTTAGCTTTTCGCTGATACGATAGTCGATGTCGATATCATCAAGGTCAAAGTATAAAACCTTAAATTTCTCGCTTATAAATTTAACAAAAGCCTTTATATCAAGCTCAAGGTCGTTTGAAATTTCATCGATATTTACATGCCCTCTCCTATAAATATCAGACAAAATTTCCATAAAGTCATCGTCATTTAGTAAATTTTCATCTCTTAAAATTTTAACAAGACCCTTACCTTCTTGCTCGCTTATCTGCTTTATCTTTTCTATATCTGATGTGCTTAGTTTGCCGTTTTGTTCTATATTTTTTAAGATTACATTTTCTACATTTTTCATTATCTATACTCTATTTGTGATTTCAGGTCGTTATTTTTAAAAATTTTAAGCACTAACTTTGGTATTTGTCCATTTGTCGGGCTTATCTCATATCTTGTGTCAGAATTTGGCTCTTCAAAGATAAATGTACCAAGCTCTTCGACATACTCTTTTTTTACAAATTTATCAAACAAAAATGAAAGTATATAATCACTCTTTGGAAGCCTGATATAGCTTATATCAACGCCATCTATCATAGCGTGAAATAAGAGCTTTTTCTTAAACAAGATGTCAGCAAAATAGGCAGCATTTTCTCTTGATTTTTCGCTCTTTACTAGCTTATCGATCGGAGTTGCTAGCCTGTTTAGATCGTTCATCTTTATGCAAGCGATGCCAAACATAGAAATTTGCTCTTCGTTATTTTGTGTTTTTAAAAATTCCTCAACCTTTTGGTTGCAGACTTTTGCATAGTTTGCACTGTTAAAGTCATCTCTTATCTCGGTTAGACTAACAGCAAAAACTTCACAAACAAAAACCAAAAAAATAACGAAAAATTTCATAGTGTTCCACTTTTTATCTTATTTATAAGCTCATTTATCGAAGCTTTGTTTAAGTTTTTATTATACTCCCTTAGAGCTTTGACAGCATCATCACTTTGTTTTAGCTTATATTTTGACTTTGCAAAGATGATCCACGACTCCTCTAAGCTATTATCTATATCGTTCGCAGCAAGCGACCACTTTATAGCTTCTTTGAAATTATTGTTTCTAAAATTTAATCTTGCAAGCTCAAGTGCAATAGTTGGATTATTGGTTTTTAAAAACTGCTCTCTTAGCACGCTCTCTTCATTTGATGCTGAAGTTACTTGTATATTTACACGCTTTCTGGCTGGTTTTGACTCAAGATCTATCACTTCATCTTGTGGCACACTTATGCCGTTTATGCCATTTTGTTCGCTAAGCGGCTCTTCGTCAGGGATGTTTAGCTTAAGCCAACCTTGTGAGCTTCTTTGCCTTTTTGGCTCATTTTTTGAAGTATCATTTGTTTCGTTTATTTTTACTACCTCTTCAAGCTTTTTAGCTATCTTATCAGCTAGCTCATCTTGCTTTTTACCCTCTTCAAATTTAGCCTTGGCAACCTCGCTCTTTTGCTTTAGCTCACTAAGAACGCTTGCATTTGTCTCATTTTTTTCTACCATTTTTACAGCGGTTGCATTTTTGGCTAAAACTTTATCACTTTTACTTGCAAGACTTGGAGCTTTCTCTATGCTTAGAACTATCAACGCAGCCAGCAAAATGATGATAAGCAAAAGCTCGATGATTAAAATTTTAGAGTTTTTGGCATTAAAAATTTTATGCAAAAAGCCACCATTTTTTTTCTTGTAGCTCTCATAAAGCTTTTCTAGTCTTTGAATTTCTTGTGGTTCAAGCATCGATTAGCCCCGCATCAAGTGCAGCCATGGTAAGTATCATGATATTTGCCTTATCACCGCTAAGCTTTGAAGGC
Organism: Campylobacter concisus; assembly: GCF_902460675.1. Taxonomy (GTDB): domain Bacteria; phylum Campylobacterota; class Campylobacteria; order Campylobacterales; family Campylobacteraceae; genus Campylobacter_A; species Campylobacter_A concisus_AJ. The sequence goes on from NZ_CABPUQ010000001.1 coordinate 821,249, forward strand.
TGATACTGCTCGTAGTATTCGCAAATTTCATAGAATTTATACATTATCTTGTTTAGCGTTCTTAAATTTCCACCGCAAAATGAGTAGGCGCACTCATAGTCTTTTTTCTCAAATTTAAGGTATTTGTCGTAGTTTTTTTGACTAAGCTTTCTTTGCAAGTATATGATGATCTCATTTACATCAGCGCTACTTAACTCGATACTCTCCCAAATTCTAGTCTGAAAATAATCTTTTGCCAAAATATCTTCGTTTTCAGTTTTATGTATCGTAAAGAGAAATTTAAACATCCTAGTATCAGCCATAAGCCTTATCTTCTCGATAAGCTCAGTCGGGTAGAGCTGTGCCTCATCTAAGATAACCGTCATTTGATTTTTTAAAATTTCATCTTTACTACTAAAGTCTTTTGAATAAAATTTTATAAAGCTCTCAAAGTTGTTTATATCTTCAAGCTTTTTTCCATAAATTTGCTCACAAAGTGCCTCGATAAATGTCGCCTCGCTAAAAAATGGATGCGGAAAAAAGATGAGGCTTTTATCTTCTTTTAGATCATTTGCGATCTTGTTTAGCAAAAAGGTCTTGCCACTACCTGGCTTACCATAAAACAAGATGAGCTTTAGTGGCTTTTTTAGAGCTAAAACTATCTTGTTGTAGCAGCTTATAGAGTTGTCTAAATTTACGAAATTTAAACTCTCGTCTTCATCTATGAAAACATCTTTTATATGCGTATAAATATTTTCGTTACTCATAGATCGATTTAGAAAATCCTAGATCTTTTAGCGACTGCTGAACTGGTTTTGGATCTTCAAGATCAACAACTCTTGGCGTGATGACAAAGATAAGCTCAGTAGTTCTTACGCCATCTCTTGTGCTTTTAAAGACACTTCCTATCAAAGGTATGTCGGCTAGAAGTGGCACAGCTGTGTTTTGTTTATCTTTGGTCTGTCCGATAAGTCCGCCAAGTATGATCGTATCGCCACTATTTACCTGAACTACGGTTGAGAGTTTTTTCTGAACTGTATCAGGGGCGATCTCTCTAATGGCTGTATTTTGTGATCTTGTGTCATCTTCTGCATACTTAAAGCTGCTTAAGCTTGGGTTGATGCGAAGCATGATCTTATTGTTATCTGAGACTTCTGGGAGTAAATTTAACAAGATACCGATAAATACAGAGTATTGTTTATAAGTTGTTGTAAGCCTGTTGTTATTGTTATTGTTGCTACCATTATCTGTCTCTTCCATCACGCGGTAGTTTATATTATCACCCACAGAGATTAGCGCTTGTTGGTTGTTTAGAGTGGTTACTTTTGGACTTGAAACAACCTTTGTTTTGCCATTTGTTTCAAGGAAATTTATCATACCATCAAGGCTAAAGTTTAAATTTGCAGCGATGTTTAACGTGCGTCCAAAGCCATCGCTTAAGCTATTGCCCTTGTTTGTCCAGCTTGCGCCAGAGCTTGCATTAGCAGCTGAGTTACCTATATATGAGTTAAACCCAAGCTCAAATTTACTCCAATCAACGCCTTGTTTATACTCGTTATTTAGATCAACTGCGATGATAGAAACGTCGATGATGACTTGTTTTTTAAGTCTTCTTTGCATTTCAGCTATATATTTTTCAACACGTTTTAGCTGTGACGGGGTAGCTGTAACCGTGATAAGTCCGGCATTTTGGTTTATGATAGGATCTGGCGCTGTGATGTGCTCACTGCTATTATTTAAGATAGCTTTTAGCTCAGCGTCAAGCTTCTCCCAAAAGTCAAATTTCTCAGTTGTTCTTATCAAGTTGTTTTCATTTTTTATATCATTTGAGCTAGTATCACTGCTTGAGCTACTGCCTACTTCTGACGGAGAAGCATCAACAGAAGCTTTTGTGATAGCTGTGCCTTCACGGATAGAGGTTATGTAGTCTATTTTAAAAATTTTTGTTTGAAGTGATGAGATTTTTAAGACATTATTTGAAAACTCGTAGCTTAAATTTTTCTCATTTAAAAGTAGATCAAAGACCTCGCTTAGGCTCATATTTCTTATATTTACGCCAAAGATTTTATCATCAAGCTCTTTTTTGCTGTAAGCATCTTTTGCAACGATACTAAAATCACACATTTCAGAGAGCTGATTTAAAACATCTCCAAGACTTATATCGTCTGTGATCTTCATACTAAAATTTTTACTCAAGCATGTGCTTGGTTTTGCCATTATAGGGGTAGCTAAAAATGAAGCCAACGCCGCAGTTATAATAAATTTACTTAATTTTGATACCAACATTTTTACTTCCATTTTTAAGAGTTAGTTCTTGTTTTTCATCATCTTTTACGATGATAACCTTGCTGCCATAAACACTTGTGATATTGTAATCATCAATCATATCTCCCACTTTATACCACTTGCCATTTATATTTGCTTTATTTAGCAAAATGGCCTTTAGCATAAATCCCCTTGCAGAAGAGTATTTTGTAGTGTTTTGATCGCCTTTTGGAGCAACTGGCAAATTTAGTTTGAAAGGATCTTGTAAGCTAGAAATTTCACTTCCATTAAGCCCTTTTCTTTGCTCTTTTATCTTAACAAAAACTTCATCATAGTTTTTCATCTCGCCTTCAAACTCACTGCCAAATAGACCAAGAGATAAAATTAAAAATAAACCAAATTTTTTCATCAGTACTTCATACCCCACACTGAGATAGAGAGCTTAGCTCCTAGATCTTTTTGAGTGGAATTTATATCCATTTTGTGAAGATCTACTACGAGTTTTGACTCTTCAAGTCCGTTTATATAGCTAAGCATATCTTTAAAATTTCCAAGACAAGTGACATCTATATTTAAAATTTGCTCTATCTTTTGGAAATTTGGCTCTTTTATATCGCTTTTAAGCTCTAAAATTTTTATATTATTTTGCTTTGCCAAAAGCACAATACTATCTATATAGTTTGCCCAGTTTTGATTGTCAAAAAGCAAAAAAGAAAGCTCTTTAAGCTTTGAATCAAAATAGGTATTAAATTTCAAAATATTCGTGTAGCGAAGTTTTAGATTGCTTAAATTTCTATTTTCTTCATTTATCTTAAAATTTCTATCGCCATCAGGAGAGCTTACTGAGGCTAGATAGTTTCTGGTGTTTTCTAACTTTGTAGAAATTCTCGTATGTTTATCAAGCTTTTCGTCAAAGAAATTTTGCGCAGGATCAAAGCATAGCATATAAACAAGATAAGCTATGATAAGCGCTGAGCCAAGAAAAATGAGGTTTGTTTCGTTTGGCTTTTTGCTATCAAAGTATTGATCTATTTTGCTTAAAATATCTTGTCTCATTGTCTAATCTCTATGCTTATATTACTTTCATACTCGTGTTTAGCGTCATCTGAACGAATTTTTTTAGTATTTACCAAGTATTTTTCATCTTTGCTGATATCTTTGATCAACTGGGTTATCCTTTTTTCATTATCGCTAACAGCAGTTATAGTCAAATTTCTATCGTTATTTACGATGTTTGTGATATGAACTGCGTTTAGATTTAAAATATCGGTAATTTTAAAAAGATTTAAACCCTTCATAGCGTAATTATCTTTTTTATTTTCGATCTCAGCAAGCAGACCTTTTCTGAAATTTAGCTTTTCATTCTCTTTTTGAGTCTGTTCTTTTACCGCCTCTTGTTCTCTTGAAATTTTAGCTAGAGTCTCTTTTATCTGCATCTCTTGTGCGTTTAGGACGCTATATTCGTCATTTAGTCTTGCACTGTCTTTTTCTAAAACAAGACCAGCTATGTAGTTGTAAGCTGGATATAACATACTTAGCGCAAATGCCGCAGCGCAAGTGAGCAAGAATTTGCCACTTTTTCTTTTGACAAATGGATCTGGGCGAAGCATATTTGAGAGGTTAAAATTCTCATAAAATGGCTCTTTGGTATAAAATCTACCAAATAAAGCCATAACGTTATAACGCTCGTTTATAGTATAGTTTTTGTTGTTTATCGCAACTTTTATGTTTATATACTCGGCATCCAAGCCAAGTTTGGTTGAGATGAAATTTGCAAAATTTTTGATCTCATAGTCACAATCTATGTAAATTTTCTTTATAGATATGCCATTTTGGCTATTTATAATGTTTAATATATCGTTAAAATAAAAAATATAATCTTCAAAAACTGTGTTTAGATCATAGTTAAAGCCATCATCATCTTTATTTACAAGTCCTCTTTGAGACAAAACTTCGATAAATTTTTCATCACTCAAGCGATCGCCGCTTTGCTCTAAGAATTTATCTTTAAGGTAGTTTAGGTTATAGCGGATTTCTCTAGCTGTAAAAAAATCACCATCTAAATATATGCTTAAAAATGATTCATCTTTTCTAAGCGCGATAAAGCAGTCTGCTTGAGTGCTAGGCAGCAAGCCTTTTTTGTAAATAGCAGAGTAGATCAAAGGCTCAGGCGCAAGGTAGTCGATATATGGGACTTTTTTTGCAACCGCTTTAAAGGTCGAATTTATATCTTCATTCGTGATAGCAAAAACAGTAAAAATTCTCTCTTGAGTTTTTGTAGTGCCTTCTGAGAAAAATATCTTATTATCAAGCGCAGGATCTAGTGAAAGCTCTGCATAGACCTTTGAATAAAGCTCCTCGTAAAGGGTGTCGTTATCAACGCTTCTAGGGATAAAAATAGTTGTTGTTTTTAAGTCTTTAAATTTTATGTATGAGATGAAAAAGTCGCGTTTATTGACTGTTTTTGAAAAGTTAAAAGCTTCTACATTGCTGTTGTGATAACGAAATCCTTTATAGTCATACGGATCTAGTGCAACTATAGAAATTTCACTATTTTTTTTAATATTCATCATGAATCAAAAAACCTTCCTAAACGCTTATATTGGGTATTTTAATATCTTTAAAATAAAAAATCAATAGCCGATTATCTGATTTAGGCTCTTTTCTTCTTTGCTCCACCCTTTTTTAACGACTACGTCGAGCTTTAAAAAGACCTTTGTGTTGGTTAAATTTTGTATTAACTTTCTTGCAAAAATTCCTATTCGTTTAATAGTTTCACCATTTTTTCCAATGATCATACTTTTATGGATGTCACGCTCTGTGATGATGCTCGCATAAATTTCAGTTATACCTGTTTTTTCTTTTACGCTTTTTATGATCGCATCACTAAGATATGGTATCTCGTCGCTTAAATTTTCATAGATCGCTTCAAGTATAAATTCTCTAAAAATTTCCTTCTCGTTTGTCGGCGTAAGAAATTCTGGATCATAAAAGTACTCATGCTCTGGCAAAAGCTTGCAAATTTCATCAAGAAGCGGCTTTTTATATGTAGGCTGCTTGGTGCTAAAAGTAAGCAAAGCTGCAAATTTATCTTGAAATTTCTGATACTGAGTGATCTTTTCAAGCACTTTTGCATTTGAGCTCTCATCGACTTTTGTTAGCACTAAGATATGTGGTTTTTCGGGATTAAGAGCTAGAAATTTCTCATAGTCGCTTGTATCATCATGGATAGGTGCTAAAAATACGATGAGATCGCAGTCTCCCATCGATTTTATAGCTTGGCTGATTAACAGTTGATTTATCGCCTTGTTGCTCTCGTGAAGCCCTGGCGTGTCGGTGAAGATAATCTGATCTTCGCCGTTCATAACGATGCCATTTATCTTTCTGCGAGTTGCGTTTTGCTTGTGCGAGACAATGGCGATCTTTTCGTTTAATAAGGCATTTAAAAACGAGCTTTTGCCAGCATTTGTGCGTCCTATGATGCTAACAAAGCCTGATTTCAAAGTATATACCTCGCTAGATCTTGATCCTCAACCACGTCTTTTAGGCGCTCTTTTACAAGCTCTTTTGTCACGTTTATCTTCTCGCCGCTCTTTTCGCTAGCCTCAAAGCTGATATCTTCTATCACGCGCTCGATCACCGTATGAAGGCGTCTAGCACCGATATCTTCCATCTTTTCATTTGCCGCATGAGCGATCCTAGCTATCTCTTTTGTCGCTTCATCGTCAAATTCTAGCTCGACATTTTCGGTTGAAAGAAGTGCGATGTATTGCTTTAAAAGCGAATTTTTTGGCTGAGTTAAAATTTGATAAAGCGCGTCCTCATCAAGACTATCAAGCTCGACCCTTAGTGGAAAACGGCCTTGAAGCTCAGGGATGAGATCGCTTGGCTTGCTTATATGAAAGGCACCAGCTGCGATAAATAAAATGTGATCTGTCTTTAAATTTCCAAATTTAGTATTTACATTCGAGCCCTCAACGATAGGTAACAAGTCTCTTTGCACACCTTCTTTGCTAGGATCTTGCCTATTTGAGCTACCTGAGCCAACGGCTACCTTATCGATCTCGTCTATAAAGATGATGCCCTCGTTCTCAGCTCTTCTTAAAGCCTCTGTTTTTACGCTCTCAAGGTCTAAAATTTTATCATTTGCCTCGCTTTGAAGGGCTTTTTTAGCGTCTTTTACCTTCATCTCTTTTTTGATATTTTTGCCACCGATGCCAATTATCTTTATAAAGCTCTCTTGCATCTGCGCCATATCAGGTGGCACGTTTGAGCCAGCTTCAAGTGGGTTTTGCTGCACCTCTATCTCGATGCTTAGCTCATCAAGCTCGCCATTTCTTAGCCTATTTAGCATCTTGTCATAGCTCTTAGCGTATTCTGCTTGCTTCTCTTCACTTGCACCTTTTGGAAGTGGCGGAAGTAGCTTTGAGACGATCTTTTCTTCGATGTAGGCATTTATCTTGTCTTGATTTTTCTCGCTTTGCTCGTTTTTTACGAGATTATATGATGCCATTGCAAGGTCTCTTACCATGCTTTCAACGTCGCGACCAACAAAGCCAACCTCGGTATATTTGCTGGCCTCGACCTTTATAAAAGGTAGCCCCATCATCTTTGAAAGGCGCCTTGCGATCTCAGTTTTGCCAACGCCAGTTGAGCCGATCATCAAGATATTTTTTGGCATGATGTCATCTTGCAGGCTCTTTTCAAGCTTCATACGGCGGTAGCGGTTGCGAAGTGCGATCGCTATGATCTTTTTGGCGTCCTTTTGACCGATCACATAGTCATCTAAAAATTTAACAATTTCTCTTGGTGTTAAGTTCATTTTCTCTCTTATTCTAAAACATAAGTTTTGATGTTTGTATTTGTATAGATACAAATTTCGCCAGCTATCTTAAGGCTCTCTTTGACTAGCTCCTCTTCATCGATATCGGCAAATTTATCTAAGGCACGAGCCGCTGAAAGTGCGTAATTTCCGCCACTTCCGATAGCTGCTATCTTGCCATCTTCTGGCTCAACAACATCACCTGTGCCACTAAGTAAGAAAATTTTATCCCTATCAAGCACAAGCATCATCGCCTCAAGCTTTCTTAGATACTTGTCTTTGCGCCACTCTTTGCTAAATTCTATCACCGCCTTTAGCAAATCACCCTTTGTATGCTCTAAATTTTTCTCAAACATATCAAAGAGGTTAAACGCGTCAGCGGTGCTACCAGCAAAGCCAGCCAGGACTTTGCCGTTGTGAATTTTGCGGATTTTTACGGCGTTGCCCTTTAAGACGGTGTTGCCAAAGCTCACCTGTCCATCGCCGCCGATGACCGCTTTATTTTTGCCTTTGTAGGCTAAGATGGTTGTCGCATGAAACATCTACTCTCCTTGCACATCAACCTTTAAGGTCGCATTTATCGAGTGGCCAAGCTTTATAGAGACATCATAAAGACCAACTGCTTTTAGGTGAGTGTCCAGGTCGATAGCCTTTTTCTCAACTACCAAATGATGCGTCTTTTCAAGCTCTGCTGCGATCTCCTCTTTTGAAACTGAGCCAAAAAGAGAGCCATTTGCGCCAAGAGTTTTCTTGACGACGACTGTCACTTTTGCAAGCTCTTCTTTTAGTTTTTCTAAATTTGCGATCTCATATTTTAGCTCTTCAGCCTTTCTTTTTTGAGCTGCCTCGTATTGGCGAAGGACATCTGGAGTAGCTGCTTTTGCAAAGCCTTTGCCGATTAAGAAGTTGTTGCCGTAGCCATCTTTTACCTCTTTTATCTCGCCAGCTTTTCCAAGTCCTTTTACATCTTTTATTAATAATACTTTCATTTTTATCCTTTTAAATTTTATTTTTAGTCAAATTTTCGCCCATTTTTGCGTGCGATTATAAAGCGAAGTGCATTTAGCTTGATAAATCCAGCTGCATCTTTTTGATCATAAACGCTATCTTCTTCAAATGTGCAGTATGCCTCGCTAAATAGATTATCATCTTTGCTGTTTCTACCAAGGATAGTCACGTTGCCTTTATAAAGCTCAACTTTTACAGAGCCATTTACGTGCTCTTGGCTCTTGTCGATGAGCGCTTGGAGCATATTTCGCTCAGGTGACCACCAGTAGCCGTTATAAACTAGCTCGGCATATTTTGGCATGATCTCATCTTTTAAGTGAGCTGCACCGCGGTCAAGCGTGATGCTCTCGATCGCTCTGTGAGCTTTTAGCATTATCGTTCCACCCGGAGTTTCGTAGCAGCCGCGGCTCTTCATACCAACTGAGCGGTTTTCTACGATGTCAAGTCTGCCGATGCCATGTTTTGCGCCAAGGCGGTTTAGCTCGGTCAAAATTTCAGCTGGGCTCATTTTTTTGCCGTTTATGCTCACTGGATCGCCTTTTTCATAGCCTATCTCGATGATCTCACTCTCATCTGGGGCATCTTTTGGGCTTACTGTCCATCTCCACATATCATCTTCTGGTGCGTGGCTCGGGTCTTCAAGTACTAATCCTTCATAGCTTATATGAAGTAAATTTGCGTCCATTGAGTATGGGCTTTTGCCTGGTTTTTTGGTGATATCTATGCCGTTTTTCTCAGCATATGCTAAGAGCTTTTCGCGGCTGTTTAGATCCCATTCGCGCCATGGAGCGATAATAGTTAGATTATCGCCAAGCGCGTAGTAGCCAAGCTCAAAACGAACTTGGTCGTTGCCTTTGCCTGTTGCTCCGTGGCTCACGCCGTCAGCACCAACAAGTCTTGCGATCTCGCTTTGGCGTTTTGCTATTAGCGGGCGAGCGATTGATGTGCCAAGCAGATATTCGCCCTCATAGATGGCATTTGCTCTAAACATTGGAAATACATAATCACGTACAAATTCTTCTCTTAAATCTTCAATAAAAATATTTTCAGGTTTTACGCCAAGCGCTAGGGCTTTTTTGCGTGCAGGCTCTAGCTCTTCGCCTTGTCCGATATCAGCTGTAAATGTGACTACTTCGCATTTGTATTCGTCTTGAAGCCACTTTAAAATAATACTTGTGTCAAGTCCGCCTGAGTATGCTAAAACAACTTTTTTTACATCTTTTTTCATAGCTGTCCTTTTGTTGAAATGGTCGTATTTTAGCCTAAATTGATTAATCTTTAATAAATTAATCTATTAAATAATGTAAGTAAAATTTTATTTTTCTGATAGTTTTTGTCTGCGAAAATTACAAATTTTAGTTTAAGTGAGATTTACTTGCAAATTTTAAATTTACAAGCAAAGTGTTTTTCTAAACGCCTAGAAATTTAGCAAGGGCAAAATAAAATATAGCCGATGAGATAGCAGCTGCAGGAAGCGTGATGAGCCAAGCTAGGATGATAGGTCTTACCATTTTCCAGTTTGCATTTTTATTTACGATGCCAATGCCCAAAACAGCGCCTATTAGGATATGCGTTGAGCTAACTGGTATGCCAAGCTTTGTTGCTAGAAGTATGACGATACTTGAGGCAAGCTCCGCGCTAAAGCCAGTCGTCGGCAAAATTTCAGCTAGTTTTGAGCCAATAGTTGTGATCACTTCTTTGCCTAAAAACCAGAGTCCAACAACAAGTGAGATGCCAAAGGTTACCATTGCGATGCTTGGTATGGGTGAGCTTTCGTTTATAGAGCCAGTTTTTAGCACGTCAAGCACGGCTGCAAATGGTCCAACTGCGTTTGCGATATCGTTTGCGCCATGTGAAAAAGCAAAAGATGAAGCGGTAAAAATTTGAAACCATGAGAAAATTCTATTGATGCTCTTTTCGCTATCGTTTTTGCTCATGACGTTTATGATAGCAAGGCTTGCAAGATACGCTAGAGCGCCGATGACGAAGATGATCCAGACTGTTTGGATGATGCTAAAGGCTAAATTTATATGCTCAAGCCCTTTAAAAAGCATCATTGATGAGATAACCATCGCGGCAAATCCAGCGATGATAGGTATGTGCTTTTTCATAGCCTTAAAAGTATCTATCTCTTTTTCGCTATCTTTCATAATGCGAATTTTTGAGCGGTACTCGCTGTATTCAGTAGTTTCGATCTCGTCCTCATCGATAACTGCAATCTTTGAAAGAGTGGCTATCTGCTCCTCAGCTGGCTTTGTTTTGAGCGCTTTTATAAAGCTTTCTTTATAGGCTTTTCTCTCAGCTTTTAGCGCTTTTAAATTTGTCTTTAGCTCGTGTGTTGGCTCGATTATTTTGCTCTTTACGTAGCCAAATATAATATAAGACATCACGCCACCAAGCAGTGGCGAGATGACCCAGCTAACGGCGATCCTGCCGATCTCACCCCAAGAGACCATATTAAGTGGCTCAGGATCTTTTATCATAAATCCCATAGCAAGTCCTGCGCCAATGATGCCACCAACGATCGAGTGAGTTGTTGAGACTGGCAAACCCTTTTTAGACGCATAAAATAGCCAAAGACCAGAGCTTAGAAGGGCCGAGATCATAATGATGACAAATTTCATCGGGTTTATGTCGCTTGGAAATTTCACGATCTCGTTTCTAATGGTATTTGTAACCTCAGATCCTGCGAATATCGCACCGCTAAGCTCAAAAATGGCGGCGATAACGAGAGCTTGTTTTAGTGTGAGTGTTTTTGCGCCGACGCTTGTGCCAAAGCTATTTGCAACGTCATTTCCGCCGATATTAAACGCCATAAAAAGACCAAACATACCAGCGATTAAGAATAAAAAGTAGTTATTTGTCGGTATGTATTGATAGCCCCAAACGAAAAATCCAACGCTGCAAATCGCAAAAATAACTAACGCCAAGAAGTTATCTCGAAGCAATCAAGCCCCCTTGTAAGAGTTTTTAGCAAAATTATATCTTGAAAATTATTAAAGTTTTTAGAATTTTCTCACTTTAAATGATACTAAATTATCATATGTTAGAATTTGGCAAAAATATTAAGGATAAATTTTGGTTATAGCGATCGATCTTGGCTCAAACACCTTTCGCGTGGCACTTATAAAAAAGGTGCAAAAGGGCTTTAGCAACGAGCAAATTTATGAAAAGATAGTTGGAGCTGCAAGGGGCTTAAACGAAAGTGGCAAGATAGGCTTGGAGGCTAAAAATAGGCTTTTTGAAGCGATAGCTGAAGCTAAAAGCAAATTTGACTTTACTAAATTTAAATGCGTGGCAGTCGCGACTGAGGCCTTTAGAGTGGCATCAAATAGCGAAGAAATTTTTAGTGAGATAAGAGAGAAATTTGGCATAAATTTTCATATCATTGATGGGCAAGCTGAAGCAAAACTTACATTTTTAGGCGTGCAAAATGCATTAAAAAAGCTTGGCATAAATGATAAATTTAGCCTGATCGACATCGGTGGTGCAAGCTCCGAGATAGGCGAAGAGGGAAAATTTATAAGCTTTAAATTTGGCATCATCACCTTTTACGAGAGGTTTAAAACGCTTGATCTGATGCAAGAAAATGCAAAAATTTATACAAAAGAGGCAAGGGAATTTTTAACAAGCCTTGACAATAGACTTATCGTGCTAACTTCTGGCGTGCCGACCACTATCGCAGCACTAAAGCTTGGGTTAAACTACGAGAGCTATGATCCAAAAAAAGTGAGTGGATATGAGCTTAAAAATGACGATCTTGTTCGGTTTATAAATGAGCTTTTAAAGATGGATGAAAAAAGCGCTGACGTGGCGGTTGGAATAAGTAGAAAGTATCCGCTCATCGCTGGGACACTGCTCTTAAAAGAGATACTAAACGGGCAAGAAGCGAAATTTATAGTTATCGACGATGGGCTTAGAGAGGGCGTTGGAGCTGCTTATTTAAAAGGCATATTTCAAGAAATTATCACAAAATTTTAGTTATGATTTCAAAAATTTAAAGGAGAAAAAATGAGTATAAGAGAGCAAATTTTAGCTGATATAAAAGAGGCTATGAAGGCAAAAGATGAGTTTAAAAGGGACACTTTAAGAACACTAAATGCAGCACTTAAGCAAGTCGAAGTCGATCAAAGGATCGAGATGACCGACGAGGTCGTGCTTCCGCTACTTCAAAAAGAGATCAAAAAGAGGGCTGACTCGGTTGAGCTCTATCTAAAGGGAGCAAGAGAGGATCTAGCCAAAAAAGAGCAAAGCGAGATCGAGCTTATCAAAGCATATCTGCCAGCTCAGCTAAGTAATGATGAGCTAAAAGAGAAGATCAAAAGTATCATCGAAAAGGTTGGTAAAAATTTAGGTGCTGTAATGAAAATGGCAAAAGATGAGATCGGAGCGAGCGCTGAAGCAAAACGCATAAGCATGATCGCAAAAGAGCTTTTGGGTTAAAAACAGATAAACCCATGCAAATTTTCGCATGGGTTTTAAAAGCTATAGTTAAATTTTAAATGCTATAAAAGCATTTCATTTATTTTTAAATTTTTAAAAAGCTACTTTGAAAAATAAAATAAATTTACATATTTTTTTTAAAAAACCTTGACAAATGGCATTAAAGTCTATATAATTACAACTCTTAAAAACATTGGGGTATCGCCAAGCGGTAAGGCAACTGGTTTTGGTCCAGTCATTCAGAGGTTCGAATCCTCTTACCCCATCCACACTTTAAAATCCCAAATAACTCTTATCGCGGAGTAGAGCAGTGGTAGCTCGTCGGGCTCATAACCCGAAGGTCGGCGGTTCAAATCCGTCCTCCGCAACCAAATACCAAGTACTTTTACCACCTTTTAACTAAACACCAACTCCCATACCATCACGTATATCATCAACATTTAGATGCACGTAATGCAGGCTACTTTTAATATCCGTGTGACCCATAAAAGCCATCAGTTTATGAGCATTAAATCCCTTCAAACTCACTAACCTAGAAGCCACTGTATGGCGTAATACGTAAAGTCCGTGAGTATTGCTAGTCCCTAAATATCCAAGATGGTTTCTCACAGCCCACCACATACGATTTGCACTATCGTGATTTAGGTGAGTTATAGGACACTTATCTAGGGGTAAGTCTTTGCAGTTATCATAAAGCTAATTTAAGGTATCAAATTTATTTCAGCAGTGAGGCATTACTTTTTGCAGTTATAATAAAGCTCATTAAGGCATTAAATAGCGTGTATGTGAGGTGCGCCACTATTTTTACTCTAAAGAGTTTAAATATTTCTAATTATGTTTTTTGCTGTTTCAAAATTTCATTTTAAAATTTTTAACGATAATTTTAATTTGTAAAATTTCATTAACCATCAAATTTAGTAGATAAATTTAAATTAACACAAGGCTTTTTATATCTTATCCGCGACACATCTAGCAAGTTCATCTTCATTATCGCCCAGATATTCATCACTCCAAAAATCAATCTTCAAAATTTTTCCTAATTCCTTTGAATTTTGCAAATCATCCAGCCAACGACCATCTATATAATCAACCTTTTTAACTTCTGAGAGTAGAATTTTTTGCGTTTTTAGCTCGTAAGTTTTTCTAATCAATATTGCATCATAATCATCCTTTTCTTGCGCATCATCAAAAGATCTGTACTTTTCTATACACTCTTCGTATCTCTTATACTCTTCATTGCCCTGGTATAGCAAATTTGCACTTTTTTCTAGCTTATGATTTATAAAGTCCATTTGCACTATATGCTTTGGTTTAGGACCATTATTATCACTACTAAAATACTTTATAAGTTTAAAATCTTTTCCATCTAATGCAAAAACATACCCCCAGTATCCATACCTGCCATGGCCATATAAAAATTTTAGTTCGTTATTTTCTATCTCTACTGCAAGCTCTGGTGGATAATAAACGCCACCATCTTCATTTGGGCTCTCAAAGATATCTCGCTTAGTTACTACGGCCTCATATTTATCACCATTTGAGAGCAAGATCACGATACCACGACGATTTTTATTTACTATTTGACACCATTTGTCGTCTTTAGTACTCTCGTCGCAACCTTCACTAAAAGGTAAAAATTTATCCTTAAATGTTTCTTGAATTACCACAGCTACATCCTCTATGCCATCTTTATTTAGATCACCTTTAATGGCATCATATAGCTCGGTTTGTTTTGGCAATGATGCTTTTACAGCCGCTAGCATCTTACCATCTAGCTTGGATAAATTCTCTATTTCATATTCATCGCCAGAAAAAGGTATGCTCATCTGCTTTAGAGTTTTTAGCATAGATGTTGAGTTTTTCTCTACAATACTCGTATTAAGATCTTTAGCAAAACAGAAATTTAGCATAAAAAGAATACAAAAGATAGCTCCAAATTTAAACATTTTTACTCCTTTATCTTTACATTGCTATATAAATTCAGACCAAAATTTCTCTTTGGCCTTTTGCATTGACTGGGCTTAAAACGCCCATTTTCTCCATCTGTTCGATTATATTTGCAGCTTTGTTGTAGCCTATTTTTAGGCGTCTTTGTAAGTAGCTGATCGAGGTTTTTTGCTCGCTTAAAATGATCTCTTTTGCCTCTTCATAAAGCTCATCAAGCTCTTCTTCACCTAGCGCACCAGCAGCCAAGCCTGCGCTAGAGCCCTCTTCTGCTAGAAATTTCTCATCATAGATCACATCTTGTTGCTCTTTTAAGAAATTTACGATCATCTCGATCTCTTTTTCACTAGCAAATGGCGCATGCAGCCTGATCACTCCAGGGCTTCCAGGAGGCGTAAATAACATGTCTCCTCGTCCTAGCAAGCTCTCAGCTCCCATTTGATCAAGGATGACCTTACTATCGATCCTTTGCCCTACTCTATAGCTTATCCTGCTTGGTAAATTTGCCTTTATAAGGCCAGTCACGACGTCGACACTTGGACGCTGGGTAGCCACTATCAAGTGTATGCCACTAGCCCTTGCCATCTGTGCTAGACGGCCTATGTAAAGCTCCACATCTTTGCCGCTAGTCATCATAAGATCGGCTAGCTCATCGATGATCACGACGATGTATGGAAACTGCTCGCCGCCCTCGCTCTTCATCTTTTCGTTGTAGCTCTCTATATTTTTTGTGCGAGTTTGGCTCATTATCTTGTATCTTCGCTCCATCTCAGCGACCATGTTTGAAAGCGCTGTGATCGCCTTTTTAGCCTCTGTGATAACAGGCGTCAAAAGGTGTGGGATGTCGTTATATATGCTAAACTCAAGCATCTTTGGATCGATCATCATTAGGCGCAAAGTTTGTGGGCTGTTTCTATAAAGCAAGCTTAAAAGCATCGCGTTTATACCCACACTCTTGCCTGATCCAGTTGTACCTGCGATTAGCAAATGTGGGAGCTTTTTAAGGTCAGTAACAAAAGGGGCGCCCACGATATCCTTGCCAAGAGCCATGGTTAGCGGACTGCTCGCGTTTTTAAAGACTTCGCTTTCTAAAATTTCTTTTAGATAGATCGTCTCTAAATTTTGATTTGGCACCTCGATACCAACGACGTCTTTGCCAGGGATTGGCGCTTGGATACGGATAGTTTGGGCCTTTAGCGCCATCGCTAGGTCATCTTGTAAAGTGAGAATTTTACTCACCTTGATGTGTGGGGCTGGGCGAAACTCAAATGTCGTGACGATAGGGCCAGTATAAGTTCGCACCACGTCGCCATCTATCTTAAATTTACGCAGTTTATCGAGTAAATTTGAAATTTGCTGGTCGATCTCCGCCTCATTTATATTGTGCGAGCGCTTTGGCGGGTCGTTTAGAAATTTAAGCGGTGGCAAGACAAAGTCTTTTGGTTTTTCGACCTTGCCGCGCTCTATCTGATCAAGAAGTTTTTTATTTTCAGCCACTTCATTTAAAATTTCAACCCCACTTATAGTTGCAGGTCTGCTCTCTTGTGCCGGCTCCATCTCTTGCTCTGGCTCACTCTCTAAATTTGGCTCATCATCATTTAGTACCTGAGCATCTATAAGCTCTTCTTCTCTTATCTCTTCGGCTTTTGGCTTTTTGCGCTCTATCTTTGGTATCTGCCTTGCCCTTACCTCTTTTACGCCTCTGCTTTTTTCTTCATAGCTATTTGGCTCTTTATCTACAAAAGCCTTTCTTAAAACGATGACAAAATTTTCTCTAAAAGCAAGCCCAAGAGAGATGATAAATATCATAAGTATAGCAACAGCAGTGCCGATAGCGCCGATGACTTCTTTTAGCGCTGAGACTATAAAACCACCTATCACGCCGCTATTTGCTCCAGAAGTGGTTAGCGCTTGAAACATCAAAAATGCAATAAAAAATAGAAAAACCCCAACCACAAACTGGGCAAAATCAAAGTCAAATTTCTTAAAATTTTTATATACAAAATAGCCTAGAACGATAAGTAAAAATGGATAAACATAGGCGATAAGTCCAAAATATTTAATGTTAAAAACGCCAAGGCTTTGTCCAAGCAAGCCTACAAAATCAGCAGTCGGAGCAGCCGTAGCGATACCAAAATATATAAAAAAACAAACAAAAATAGTAAATAATATATGTCTTAAAATTTTAGATCCTTTTGTTAAAAAGGCTTATTATAGCACGCTTGAGTTTAATTTTTAAAAAATCAGCAAGCTAGGCCTGCTGATTTATCATTTTAGTTTAGGTAGTTTAGCAAGCTTAGTTGATTTATTTTAGCGCTTGCTTGAAGAGTAGCTTGATATGAGAGTGAAAGCTGTGTAAATTTAAGGTATGACTCTGCATAGTCTGCGTCTATAACGTCATTTTTAACAGTTAGTACATTTACTTTCATGACCTCTGCACGCTGATTTGTCGCCGTTAGAAGCTTTGTTTGTGAGCCTATCTTTGTAAGCTCTTTATTTGCATGATCTACCAAGTGATCTAGCCTTTTTAAAGCGCCTTGCATGCCGGTATTTCGTGGGTCGTGATTGTTAGCGTCTGCTCTATAGTAGCCATTTCTAACGGCAAATATCATATCATCAAGGTCTTGAAAGACACTTGTGCTTGGCTCATCGATAGTTAAAGCATTATTTTCGTTAAAGCTAAATACTGAGCCCTTACCTTGAGCGTGACCAGCAGCACCAGCGGTGTTCATGCCAGTGCTATCTCCGTCAAATATATCTCCATTTTTCGCATCATACATAGTAAGCTCTATATTTGTGACAGATTTTGTCTTGTCAGTTAGTACCATCCTGCCACGATCGTCTAAATTTACCTCTACTGCGCCTTTAGTCTTTGACAAAGCGTCTTTATAGGCGTTGTAGTTTTGATCTCTTCTTACCTTTTCGATATCTGTATCAAAGTTTGCATTTTCTACGTTTTGAGGATCAGGGATATTATCGCTTGCAGCCATTGCTACGATATCCATTAGCTGACGATATGTAAAGTCACTTGCATATGTTCTGTAGCTACCAAACTCATCTGAGTTATAGACGGTCAAATTTCTAGTTGGTGAAACCACGCCAGCAGCAGTTGTAGATGTTATTTGAAACTGCACTGGGGTATTTACTCCACCTGCTTCACCCATTTTTACTTTGATGTCATACATTGTGCCAGTGATTGATTTTACTTGAAGACCTATCTCTTGATTATCTATATTGTAAAGCTCTCTCTTTCTTGCATCAACATCTTTTGGGTATAAATTTCTATTGTAACTCTCTTTTGTACCAGAAACCTCGCTTAGCTTTGTCTGATCGGTTGCAAACTCGCCTGTTCTTCTAGCAACTTGTGGTAAATTTGCGATTAGCTCATTATCCTTTCGCTCAAATCTAACCTTGTCATAGTCAAATGCGTTTGTTAAATTTCCATCTTTATCAAGATATTTGCTCTTTGTAAATTCAGTTATATGAACCGTTTTTGGCACAGCATTTGCCATATTTTCAAGACTTTGTAGCGAATTTATCGTATCAAGTGTATTATTTGGAGCTATCGCACCACGATTTGCCGCCACAGAAGTAGCTGCAACCATGTGAAAGTCTATCGTTTGATTGCCTTTTGTGAGGTCTTTTATGTTAAATTGTCCGTCGTTATTTATGCTTACATCAACAACTTTTGTCGTCTTTGTGTTGCCAAATTCCATACCGATCTTCTCCATCAAACCAGCCATTGACGTATCAGCACTCATCTTAAATTTACTTGTAAATGTCGTGCCGTCTGGCTTTTTACCCTGCATAAAAAAGTATGTGTCAGGGAAATTTACATTTGAAGTATCCAAAAAGTCATAATCTGGCTCGATCGTGCCTTTATAAGAGCCGTCACTTCCAACAACTGAGTCGCTAGCGTAGTTTAGACCGATCATATTTTTTATCTTACTATTTTCGTCAAGATATTTTGGCGCATAGGAGATGTCGGTTCTAGTTTGATCAGCTAGCATCACGTTTGTTGTTAAAATTTTGTTGTAGTCGCCATCTTTTCCTAAAAATAGATCAAATCCCGGGATATTGTAAGGAAGCTCTACCTGCGCGCCAGCTGAAGTTTTCATATAGTCGCGGTTGCCTTGATATTTACCTGAGCCATCGATCGGCTTAGTATCTACAGCACTACCTGAGAATAAAAACTGCCCATTTATAGAGGTATTTGCGATATTTACAAGGTGGTTTTTGATGCCCTGAAGGTCGTTTGCCAAAGCTTCAAGAGATGTTGTGCTATGCACGTCACTGGCTGCTTGAACGACTTTTGTTTTAAAATTTTCAAGCTGTTTTTCAAATTCTTTCAGCGCATTGTCCGTGTTTTTTGCAAAATTTACTGATTTACCAGTAGCATCTGCCACTTGAGTGAGAGTGGTCGCTTCATAATCAAGCCTCATAGCATCGTTATAAACCGCAGCACCGTCGTATGGATCTTGGATTTTAAGTCCGTTTGAGAGCTGCTGGTAGCTTTTATTTACGCCAACCATATTTTTTTGATAGTCGTGCAAAGTCTGACTAAAACGTAGTTGATTTGTAATTCTCATAATTTTTCCCTAAATTTTTATTCACTCTAAGCAAGATTAATTCCGCTTTGTGATATATCGGTGAAAATTTGATTTTTTTTAGTGCAAAAAAGTTTTATTGTATAATCTGCCAAAATTTACATATATAAAATAGGAAAGAAAATGGCGTTAAAAATCCTCTTCTCACCAAGCGAAAGCAAAATTTCTCTAAACACAAGCGATAAATTTGATGGTAAAAATTTAATATTTTCTCAGCTTTTTGACAAAAGGGCTAAAATTTTAAAAAGATATGATGAGTTTTTAAAAAGTGCAAATTTAGACGAGATAAAAAAGCTTTTTGGACTAAAAGAGCTTGAGGATAGCGAGCAACTGCGAGAAAGCCTATCTAAAAAAGGTAGCATAAAAGCTATCTTAAGATATGACGGAGTTGCCTATAAGCACCTAAACTACCGCGGACTAAGCAACGACGCTCAAAAATATATAGATAATAATGTTTTGATATTTTCAAATTTATTTGGGCCTATTTTGGCAAAAGACGAGATAGCTGAGTACAAACTAAAGCAAGGCGAAAAGTTAGCTGGCTTTGATATTTGTAAATTTTATGAGCAAAATTTTAGCAAGGCAATCGATAGCTTTTTAGAAAATGATGAAATTTTAGATCTTAGAGCTAAATTTTATGAGAAATTTTATGTGGCAAAAAAAGAATTTACGACATTTTGCTTTTTGAAAAACAAAAAGATATTAAGCCACCATGCAAAAGCATATAGAGGTGAGGTTTTGCGCCAGATCGCAAATGCTAAAGTGACAAACAAAGATGAGCTAATGGCTCTAAATTTTGAAAATTTAAAGCTTGTAGATATGAAAAAGATAGGGCTAAAAAACGAGCTTACGTTTGAAATTTGTGAGTGAAAGTTCAAATTTTGGTCTTTTTTACTAAAAAAATGCAAAAAAAGAGCTAAATTTAGGGAAAAAGTATTGTATTTTTTTTTAAAAGAGTGTAGAATTGCCGCATAACTTCTTAAAAGGATGGTTCATGAAAAAAGCTGAATTTATTCAAGCGGTTGCCGACAAGGCTGGTCTTTCGAAAAAAGATACTCTAAAAGTTGTTGATGCTACTTTGGAGATAATCCAAGCGGTTCTTGAAAAAGGCGATACAATTAGCTTTATAGGCTTTGGTACTTTCGGTACTGCTGACAGAGCTGCAAGGAAAGCTAGAGTTCCTGGAACTAAGAAAGTAATCGACGTTCCTGCTAGCAAAGCAGTCAAATTCAAAGTTGGCAAAAAACTTAAAGAAGCAGTTGCTGCTGGCGCTGCTAAAAAAGGTAAAAAGAAATAATTTTCTTTTTCGGGGAGCAAGTCTCCCCTTTTTCTTTCTTCTCACAAATTTAAAAACTCAATCTTAACTTAGCCCGAGTGGTGAAACTGGTAGACGCGTCAGACTCAAAATCTGATAAGGGCAACCTTGTGTCGGTTCGAGTCCGACCTCGGGCACCATTATAAGCTTAAACATTTTATAAATTTAACCGATATTAAGTGCAACATCTTTAAAAGGATTTTAGATGAATGTTGCACTGCAAAAATATGATTTTATAAATTTAGATGATTTGCAAAATCTCTCCAAAAGATTTTCAAATCATGGCGATCAAAATAGCTCAAAAGTAAATTTAAGCCAGTTTAACGAGCTTTATGAAGCAAATAAAACAGATACCATCTACATAACTGAGGCTGATATCAAAGAATACAACAAACATCTAGCAATACAAAAAGCAAAAGAAATTTTAAAAGATTACTCGCAAAATTTAATAATTAGCAACAATAAAATTTACTCAGACGAACCTTCTAATGGCTTTAGCAAAAACACCTACTTTAAAAATATAAATGTCACAGATGATGCCGCCATGCTACCTGTCTTAAAAAGTGGCTACTTAGAAAATACGAAATTTAAAAATTTAAACGACTATGCTCACTCAAACACTCTAAAGACAAATTATGGCGAAGTTGAAGTTTTTCTTGACCTTTATGGCGATAACGATGAGTTGGGCGTTGGAAAGCTAGAAAACAACAGCGCACTTTTTAGCTTTGATAGCAATAATGACGGCACGCTAGATCAAAAAGATATGCTCTTTGACAAGCTAAAAGTAAGAGGATACGACAAAGACGGAAATGAAAAAATAGCAAATTTAAGTGACGTCACGACTAGAGTTGATCTTAGGCAGTTTATCAGCACAAATGTCATAAATCACAATCAAATAACAAGAGAAGAGCTAAACCATAAAGCAATAATCACAAATAGTCCCGATCTTTACGTAGATACAAAAGAGATCGATCACAGGCACTCCTACTACGCCTCAGATCCAAATACCTTGTTTGCTGCCGAAAATAGATATGAAAAGATAGGCAAAAATGATATAAATAATTTCTTTAAAAAATATGCTCAAAATGACGGTTGGGTCGATCTAAGGCACAATAATATCTTTGGCAAGGATAGCTCTTTTAAAAATTTTGCTTACACAAAAATAGGCTTTGATGAGAGCGCAAGACTAAGCGAGTTTAATCCTATTGTTGAGCCAAGCAAAGAGCATAAACAAGATGAAAATTTCTCATATACAAAATTTCAAAAAGATAGTTTTATGAAATTTTATAATGACTACAACGCTGAGCTTGATGCGCATAAAAAGATGATAGAAAATCTTAGCGCTAATTTAAAGAAATTTGACGAAAATGCGGACGCTTACATATCAAAGCTTGAAGATACAAAATCCGCCAAAATGATCGCAATGGAAAATGAATTTAAGCAAGTAACTGGGCTTGATTTTAGCATCTCAAATCTAAAAAAGGTAAAAAAGGCTTTTAGCACAAATGAAGCCACAGCTGCCACTGCACTGCGAGATAGCGATAGCGTCATAGCTATGAAACTAAATCAAGATGGCACGATAAGACTAAAATTTGATAGCGGCAGAGAGCTAGACGTAAATGGGCTTTACAATGACACTGGTAAGCTAAATACGCCAAGCGAGCTAAAAACTAGCGTAAATTTAGAGGCAAAAAAGATGGACAATGCGCAGCTAAATAGCCTAAATTTCAATGATATCGGCGTCATGCAAAATGGCAAGATCACAAGCCTAAAAGATGCTGGAGCGATCGCTATCATCAACCTATCAAATAAATTTGAGAGCAAATTTTTAATCAGCCTAAATAGCGGCAAAAGCATATCTGCAAAAGAAATTTATAATATCAGCTATCTTGAAAATGATCTAAAAAGTAAAGAAAAGATAGATGAAAGGGATAAATTTTACAAAAAGGTTGATACTAGGGTTTAAATTTGAGGGTAAAATCCAAAAAAGTTTATTGTAATTTAATCTTTTGGGGCATATAATCAATTTTTTGTAAATTCCAAACTTAAAAGAGACTGCTATGAATTTCACACCACTTTTTGCAATATTTTTTATAATCGCAACTGGTTTTTTTGCTAAAAAAGTCGGCATTGTTGAGCAAAAACACTCGATCCCATTTGTGGATTTTGTCCTTTGTTTTGCAATGCCTGCGCTAATCTTTGACAAAATTTACCACGTAAATGTCGATGCCTCGCTTATAAACACGATCCTTATCGGCTTTGCCTCAACCGCCATTAGCGCCGCTTTGGCATTTGTCATAGGCAGGGTTTTTAAATTTACCAAAATAACAACAGTTAGTATGGTCATGCTAAGCCTTTTTGGTAATACCCTATTTGTCGGTATGCCTGTCATTCAGGGCTTCTTTGGCGATGCGATGGTAAATGAGGTCATCTTTTACGACCAGATAGCCACTGGTATTCCACTTTCGATCCTTGGACCACTCATCCTATCTTTTGCCGCGCCTGAAAAGGTTTCGCTATTTCAAAATACAATGAAAATTTTAAAATTTCCACCATTTATAGCGCTTATTATGGGTCTTATCTTAAAAGAAGTCCCGCTTCCAGATTTTATCTTTGCGCCACTTAGGATGTTTGAAGGTAGCGTCACTCCGGTTGCACTTTTTGCGATCGGCGTTGGTCTTAACTTTAGCAGTATCACAAGCTCATATAAAGGCGTTAGCGTCGTGCTTTTGTGCAAGATGATCTTGCCAGCTATCGTATTTTTCATAATATTAAAAGTCTCAGGTATCCAGATGAGTAAAACTTGGGTCGTTGGTCTCTTTCAATGTGCGATGCCAACATCAGCCCTAGCAAGTGCGATGGTCATAAAAGCTGGACTTGATAGCTCGCTAGCCATCTCATCAGTAGCCATAGGCGTGCTTTTTTCATTTATCACGCTTCCAGTTATCTATTTTGTATTTGCGTAAATTCACACTTATTTCACACTAAGTGACTACAATTGCAACATAATTTAATTTAAAGGAGACTTTATGAAAAAGTTAATCTTAGTTGCACTTGGTGCTATGTTTATGTTTGGCGGTCTTGCAAATGCTACTGAAATGATGCAAAAGGACAAGATGGGCAAAGATGAGATGATGAAGAAAGAGCAGATGATGAAAGATGATATGTCTAAAAAACATCCTGTCAAAAAACACGAAGCTAAAAAAGAAGACATGGGCATGAAAGACGAAATGAAAAAAGATGACATGGGTATGAAAAAAGACGACATGGGCATGAAAGACGAAATGAAAAAAGATGACATGGGTATGAAAAAAGACGACATGGGCATGAAAGACGAAATGAAAAAAGGCATGTAAAGGCACTTGATGGTCAGAATTTTGCTTGTTGAAGATGATGAAACATTACTTGATCTAATAAGCGAGTATCTGGGCGAAAATGGTTACGATGTCACCACTACAAACAATGCCAAAGACGCACTAGATCTTGCATACGAGCGAAATTTTGACCTACTTATACTAGACGTCAAACTCCCGCAAGGCGACGGCTTCTCCCTACTTTCATCGCTACGTGAGCTTGGCGTCACAACACCTAGCATATTTACCACCTCGCTAAACACCATAGACGACCTTGAAAAAGGCTACAAAAGCGGCTGCGATGACTATCTAAAAAAGCCATTTGAGCTAAAAGAGCTACTTATCCGCATGCAAGCTCTCATAAAAAGAAATTTCTCACACCAAAACGGCGAAGATATCAAAATTTTAGATGATCTTTGCTTTCACCCACAGAGCAAAACTCTAAGTAAAAACGGCGAAAATGTAAATATCTCGAGCAAAGAGAGCGACCTGCTCGCCCTATTTTTGCAAAACAAGGGCAAAATTTTAACCAAAGATGAAATTTTTAATAAAATTTGGAAATTTGACGAGGAGCCAAGCGAGCTTAGCCTTCGTGTATATATCAAAAATTTACGCCAAATTTTAGGCAAAGATGCCATTTTAAACAAGCGTGGAGACGGCTACATCTATGTCTGAAAAGACGCAAATTTTATTTAAAATTTTATCCCTCTATCTTGTTAGCTCCGTGCTCTTTCTGGGCTATTTTTTCATAAATGACTATAAAAATAAAAAAAACGCGCTCATCTTAAACGAGGTCAAAATGCTAAAAGAGATAAAGATGGGCATTTACATGAAAGCTAGAATGAATGGACTTGACTCAATCTCAAGTCTAACAAAAGAAAAAGGCGTGAATGCTTGCATCGTGCTAAAAAATGATGAGAAAATTTACAAAGACTTTGACTGCCAAAAGATAGACAAAAGCAAAAATGTAAATTTGATCGGCGGTAAGGTCTCGATATTTGAAAAGATCCAATACATGGATGACAACGCCACAGACGAGCTATCGCACGCTGATATTTTTCTAGTTGGCAAAGATATCAAGGTTGAAATTTTATCTTTGCAAATTTCAACCACACTAAAGGCGCTCTTTTTCCTTTTCGCCCTGCTCTTCATCGCCTTTTACCTCGCAAAACTAAGCCTAAAGCCACTTTATAAAAAGATAGAGACGCTAAACCGCTTCATAAAAGACTCAACGCACGAGATAAACACGCCTCTAAGCGTCATTTCTATGAGCATAGAAACGGCCGATCGCAACAACCTAAATGAGCGAAATTTAAAGCGTTTTAACAACATCAGCCTTGCTGCAAAGAGCCTAGGTAGCATCTATGACGCGCTCGTTCATCTAAGCTTCAACCTAGATAAACCAAGCAAAAAAGAGCTAATCGATCTAAAATTACTAACCACGCAAAGGCTTAGCTACTTCTCGCCATTTTTTGCTAAACGCGGACTTAAGATAGAGGCTAGCCTAAAGCCAAGCTTCATAAACGCAGACCTTGAGGATGTGAGTAAAATTTTAGATAATCTCCTTAGCAACGCCTCCAAATACGCAGCGCCAAATTCAAAGGTTAGCATCGTTTTAGAGCCAAATTTCTTTAGCATAAGCAACACTGGACGCGGCATCAGTAAAGAGGACCAGATGAAAATTTTTGATCGCTACACGAGATTTAACGACGATCAAGGCGGCTTTGGCATAGGGTTAAATTTAGTCAAAGAGTGCTGCAAGAAAAATAACATCACCGTAAAATGCCAAAGCGAGCTTGATGGCGAGACTACGTTTTCACTCTCTTGGCAGAGTTAAATTTAAAACCACCCTACTCTAAATAATAAAATTTATTAAAAAAGAGAATTTATATCCAAAATTTATTTTTGATAAATTTTATTAATATTATAATCCTTTTACAAAATCTTAATCAAGGAGAAAAGTATGAAACTACTTGAAAAATACGGGCTTTTCATAAATGGTGAGTGGCGTGACGCAAAAGACGGCGCTACACTTGATGCCAAAAATCCAGCAAACGGCGAGCACCTTGCAAAGATCGCTGATGCTACCGAAGAAGATGTAAATGACGCAGTTCGTGCTGCACGTGAGGCTTTTAATAAATTTAAACACACCACAGTTAGCGAGCGCGCAAAGCTGCTAAACAAGATCGCTGATATCATCGATGAGCACAAAGAGCACTTAGCAAAAGTTGAAAGCATGGACAACGGCAAGCCAATCCGTGAGACGCTAAATGTCGATATCCCTTTTGCAGCCGAGCATTTTAGGTATTTTGCTGGCGTTATCATGGGCGAAGAAGGCAGCGCAAACGTGCTTGATGAGAAGCAACTCTCTATCGTTTTACGCGAGCCAATAGGCGTCGTGGGTCAGATCGTGCCTTGGAATTTTCCATTTCTAATGGCGGCTTGGAAGCTAGCTCCAGTGATCGCAGCAGGCGACGCGAGCGTGTTTAAGCCTTCAAGCGAGACAAGCCTAAGCGTGCTTGAGCTTTTTAGGCTGATAGATAAAATTTTGCCAAAAGGTTTGATAAACATAGTAACCGGCAGAGGTAGCAAGAGTGGCGAGTGGATCAAAAACCACCCAGGCCTTGACAAGCTAGCATTTACTGGCTCAACCGAGATCGGCCGTGATATCGCCATAGCTGCGGCTCGCCGTATCATCCCAGCCACACTTGAGCTTGGCGGCAAGAGCGCAAACATCTTCTTTAGCGATGCAAATTTAGACAAGGCACTTGACGGCCTTCAACTTGGAATTTTGTTTAACCAAGGTCAAGTTTGCTGCGCAGGGTCTAGAATTTTCGTAGAAGAGAGCTTTTATGACAAATTTATAGAGGCTGCGGTTAAGAAATTTAGCACTATAAAAGTTGGAGATCCACTAGATCCTAGCACTCAAATGGGCTCTCAGATCAATAAAAAACAAGCTGAGCAAATCTTAAACTACGTCGAGATCGGTAAAAAAGAAGGCGCTAAAGTGGCAGTAGGCGGCAAAGCCTACACCGCAAATGGTTGCGACAAGGGCGCATTTGTCGAGCCAACGCTGCTAGTTGATGTGACAAACGATATGAGAGTGGCTCAAGAAGAAATTTTTGGACCAGTTGGCGTTGTCATCAAATTTAAAGATGAAGCCGAGCTTATCAAAATGGTAAATGATAGCGAATATGGCCTTGGTGGCGGAATTTTCACGCAAGACATCACAAAAGCACTTCGCGTTGCAAGGTCTATGGAGACTGGCAGGGTCTGGATCAACACTTACAACCAAATCCCAGCAGGCAGCCCATTTGGCGGATATAAAAACTCAGGTATCGGCCGTGAGACGCACAAGATCATCCTTGAGCACTACACTCAGATGAAAAACATCATGATAGATCTCACTGGCAAGGTTAGCGGCTTTTACGCACAATGATTTTAGGGGGCTTATGCTCCCTACTGCTTTAAATTTCATAAATAAAATTTCATTCTAAATTTATCAGCAATTAACAATCTTTATTTTTAAGTTTAATAGACTAAAATTTGGCACAAAGGAGAAAATTTGAGCGAGCAAATTTACATTATCGGCGACGTTCACGGCTGTTTTAACACGCTTTTAGAGCTTATCAAGCAGTTTCCAAACAAAGAAAAATCTCAAATTTGCTTTGTTGGCGACGTGATAGATCGGGGGCTTTTTAGCTGCGACGTGGTCGAACTTATCATGCAAAATGACTATAAAATGGTAATGGGAAATCACGAGCGAAGGCTACTAAACAATAAATTTGAGTTTTTAAACAACAAAGTGCCATTTGACAGGAGCTGGTTCTTTGGAAATGGTGGCGAAGCGACATATAGATCATATCTTGGACAAAGCACAGAGTTTAAGCAAAGGCATGTGGATTTTTTAGAAAGCAGGCCAGTTTATCTGGAATTTAAAGACCATAAAACCCAAAATGGCGAGCATCTGGTAGTCTCTCACTCAGCCGTTGGTAATATGTGGGAGCTAAGAAACGATAAATATGCTAGCGAAGAGTTTAGAAGGCACCTGCTCTCAGGCAGAGGCGATGAGCTGCAAGTTAGTGGCATATTTAACGTCTATGGGCACACGCCAGTAAGAGAGGTAAAATTTTATAAAAATAGCGCAGATATCGACACAGGCTGCGTTTTTAACGAAGTTGGTTTTGATAAACTAAGTGCGTTAGAGTTTCCATCGATGAAAATTTATACGCAAAGAAATGTAGAAAATTTTAACAAAAAGGATAAAAATGTCGTCTTCTCAGGATAATCTTACTTTTTTAAACAGGGTTGGTAATTTTTGGAATGAATTTGGCAAAAATTTAGGCACTATAGAAAAGCACTTAAGAAATAAAAATTTTAGGACTGCAAACAAAATAATGGAGCAGTATCTAAAACTATGTCTAATTGATCAAAAATTTAAGATATCTCTTATTGGTGATAAGGTCGATCTTATGCTTAGAACAGAATCCATCAAAGAGAAGCTTTTATGGCTTAGATTTATGAAATCGCGCATGCCAAAAGAACTTGAATCAAAGCTTACTTTAACGATCGGTAATGTACCTGATAGCAATGCCTCTATAGTGGTAAACCGCACTAGGATCAACGCGAAAGATTTCATATCATATACAAAATTCAACGATAAAAGTGTATCCATTTACATTTACAACAATGCCATTAACAGATTTGCAGAAGAAGAAGACGATTATGAAGCAGAGCTTTTATCTTATGCAATTTGTGAAAAAGTCCTTGGCGAGATGATAATGATAAATGTAGTAGAAAGCGTTAGTATCTGCTATGAGCCGTCAGAAGAAGATATGAAAGACGATGATGAAGATTATGAAGAAATAAAAAATGACGATGAAGACGAAGAAGTAGAAGATGATATCTTTGATGAAATACCAAAAGAAAATGCTATTGCGCTCAATGAGCTTGGTGCTATAATAGTTGAAAAATTTGGCAAAGAGATATTAAGTGACACTTTTAATAAATTTGAATCCTACAAACAAGAACCTTCTGCCAACGCGTTAAGAAAAGATATCTATAAAGGACGCACACTTTTATATAGTCTTTGTAGTGAATATATCAATAAGCAAAAATACACCTATGAGGATGGCTTAGAATATGGTATAAATTTTTGCTTTTTAGCACTACCTTACAATGGAGACATAAAGCATAGTATTGACTATAGAGACAAGATAGAAAAAGAGCTACAAGAGAGCAACTTTTGTGTAGTTATAGGCACTGCAGAGGGCAAAACATATACCTATATAGATCTTTGCTGCTATGATAAAAATGAGCTTGCAAAAGCTGTAGATAAAATTAGAAAAGATCTTGAAATAAATATAGAATTATGCGAATTTAAGCCTTGGACTTTCTTTGGATTCCTTTTTGGTCTATTTGGAGATAAGTAATAAATTTATTGCCAGCTGGCAATAAATTTATCCTTTAAATTTAGAGCTGTTTGAGAGATAGGCGCAAAATTTAAGCCCATATAAAAAGATGATCCACGAGATGTAGATCCACACAAAGAAGAAAAGCACGGCTGAAAATGAGCCATAGACGCTTAAATAGGTCTTGTTGTAAAGCACATAATAGACAAAGGCTGACTTGCCAAGATACCAAACAAGCGAGGCGGCAAACGAGCTAAAAAACGCGCTTTTAAATTTTATCTCGTCATTTACTGAGATGAGATATGTGACGCAAAATATCACCCAGATGATGAGATATGGCACTATGCTTAAGAAATTTATCGAGCTTGTGATCACGTTTGAATTTAACATCTCTTGAATAAGGCTTGATAGATAAAAGCTACCAGCAAGTCCGAGTGGCGCAAGCGTGATGAGCGTCCAGTACGAGCTAAGTGCCGACCAAAATCCCCTAGCCTTGCTAGCTCTTGTCACTTTTAAGACTACGTATTCATAATCGCTAAAAAACATAGCCGAAGTAAATATCATCGCCACAAAGCCAACTATGCCTAAATTTCCGCTATTTTGGAGGAAATTTTGCAAGTAGTTTGAGATGATCTCTTGATTGCTTGGCAAAAGAGCTGAGAAGACAAAGTCTTGAATTTTGGCGTAATAATCCTCAAAGCTAGGCAATTTTATAAAGATAGAAAACGATATAAGAAGTATAGGTATGATCGATAAGATCGTATGAAAACTAAGGCTTGCTGCGTAGTGAAAGAGCTCTTTGTCCTTAAGAGCAGCTAGCAAATTTAAACCACTCTTTAAATCGCTCTTGCTTAAGGACAAACGGCTCATTTATCAGTTATCTTCTTCAAAAAGTTTTTCGTAGTGAGCGTCGTAGTTGTTGATGTGCTCGCTATTTAGCTTCCAAAATACAGTGTCTATGTCACTAACTCTTGTATAAAATGGTAGTTGGTAATACTCAACTTCGCCAGTTTTAAACTCTTTTAGCACTTTAAAGCTTTGGCAATCAGCAAAAACGCTTCTTCCATCCATCGCGACAAAGATAAGACCAGCTGCACTTTGAGCGCACATTTTTCTAAAGTCGTCTCTGCTTGGATTTGGCTTGTATTCGTAGCTTAAGTATGCTCCAACAAGGTCTGGATGGATAAATATCATATTAGGAAATGCGCCCAAAACCTCTTCATAAATTTCTTTATTTGGCACGACGATTAGTGAGCGGTTATAAAGGTAGTTTAGCACGACTATATCGCCACTTGTAGGTGCGATGCCAGGGAGTGGAAGAGCCTTTTGCTCGAGCAGGTCAAACACCTCAAATCTAACCTTCGCAAAGCCGGCATTTTTAGAGACAACGCTCACTCTTGCGATGATAGAGCTATCTACGTCAAATTTATGGAGCACAACACCGCTTGATCCGATCAAAATTTCAGGACTATCAACTATCGTTGCTGTGCCGTCACTCTCGACGCTAATAAGAGGAGTTCTATACTCGTTTAAAGAAAAATCAGCCCCAAAAGCAAAGCCAAAAAACAGCGATAAAATCACGATTATACGTTTCAAAAATATCTCCTAAGTTTAAATTTTTAGAGCGATTATAGCCTAAAATGCTTTATCTTTTGCAAAATTAAAGCAAGTTTTAGTTAAAATCCCATCCAGCTTTTTAAAAGGATATCGATGCCTCGTATATTTGTGATTTTTGCAATATTATGTATAAATTTATATGCCATAAAACCAACTGTCGATGAGCTTAGTTGGCCAAATGGCAGCAGCTTTTTAAATTTTCTTGAAACAAATAAAATCCCACTTTCACTTTACTACAACCTAGCAAGCGAAGATCAAGAGCTAACAGAAGAGATCATCGCTGGCACAAAATATCAAATTTACAAAGACGATAACGGCGAGGTTAAACAAGCTCTCATCCCCGTTAGTGACGAGCTTCAGATACATATTTATAGAGACGACAAGGGTAAATTTCAGCTTGAGTTTATCCCGATCTTATACCAAAGCGAAGATAAAGTTTTAGCCCTAAAAGTCGATAAATCAGTCTCTGAAGATATCTTTGACTACACTGGCTCTGGCACGCTAGCACTTGGTTTCAAAGAGGTTTTTAGCGGCAGCGGGATCGATTTTAAAAAGATAAATAAAGGCGATACGATCACTATTGTCTATAACCAAAAACTACGCATGGGACGCTCTTTTGGCACACCTGAAATTTACGCAGCGATGATAGAGACAAAAAACAAACGCTACGTGATGTATAAATTTGAAGATAAATTTTATGATAAAAACGGCAAGAAAAATGACAAATTTTTGCTCGTTCGCCCTCTTGCAAACGCTAAGATCACATCAAATTTCACTCTAAAAAGATGGCATCCGATCCTTCAAAGATATAGAGCGCACCTTGGGGTTGATTATGGTGCTCCAAAAGGCACACCGATCAAGGCTGCAGGCGATGGCACGGTCAAATTTGTCGGACAAAAGAGCGGTTATGGCAGAACCGTCATCATCTCTCACGCTGGTGGCTATGAGACACTTTATGCCCACCTAAACGGCTTTGCAAAGGGCATAAGAGGCGGTCTTAGAGTAAAACAAGGCACACTAATAGCATATGTTGGTACAAGCGGCATGAGCACTGGCCCTCACCTACACTTTGGCCTCTATCTAGGCGGCAAGCCGATCAATCCAGAAAGCGCTATCAAGGTCGTAAAAAATATAGAAGACAAAAAAGAGTCTGCTAAATTTAAAGCAGTCATAAATAGAAATGATGAACTGATAAAACAGGCTCTAAGCAACGACAAAGAGTATCACAAGGTGGAATTTTTCCCTAACGTAATAGATTTTTAAAGGTAAAACTTGAGCCAAGAACTAGAAGAAGCAAAAGAGCTGATAGATCAGCACTTAGATGAAAATTTAGAAGACGGCGAGCTCTCTGCATACGAGCTTGCCCAGCACCTAAAAACACTTAAAAAGCATGACGAGGAGCTTTTTGCCAAGTATCTTGAAAAGCTAGATCCTGAAATTTTGGGTGACGTGGCGATAGAGTTACCTGATCACATGCTAAAAGACGTGATCGATACGCTCCCAGCTGAAAAGATCGTAGAAGCGCTCGAAGAGCTAGAGAGTGACGATGCTACCGATCTACTCCAATACATCGAAGATATCGACGAGGACAAAGCTAGAGAGCTTTTTAACGAGCTAGATAAAGAAAATCAAAACGAAATTTTAAGACTTAGAAGCTACGATGAGGATAGAGCTGGTGCACACATGCAAACAGAGCTATTTTCAGCTCATCTTGAAGAGAAGCTTGGCAGCGCAGTTGCAAGACTAAGACAAGAGAAGCAAGAAGGAAAACTAGAAAACGTCTCACAGCTTTTCATCATCGATAAAAATAGCGTCTTGCAATACGCCATCCCGCTTGAAGATCTCATCCTCTTTGACTTCACAAAGACGCTAAAACAAAATATCGAATCAACCCAGATCGACCACTACAAGCCTCACATGGCAAACGATATGGATCTCATGCAAGATGTCGCTGATATGTTTCAAGAATACGATCTAAACGTTATCGCAGTTACAAGTAGCACTGGAATTTTGCTTGGTCGTATCACATATGATGATATCCACGACTACATCCAAGAGAGCGCAACAGAGCAAATTTATAACCTAGCCGGCGTTGATGACGAGTCAGAAGAGGATGATACGCTATTTAAAGCGGGTCGTGGCCGTGCGGTTTGGCTTGGTGTAAATTTACTAACAGCACTCTTTAGCTCATCTATCATCGGACTTTTTGACGAGACGATCGCAGCATACGTCGCACTTGCTGTACTTATGCCAATAGTTGCTTCAATGGGTGGCAACACTGGCACGCAAGCACTTGCCGTTACGGTTCGTCGTTTGGCACTTGGCGAGATAGAATTTAAAGATGCAAAGAGCGTTTTAAAGCGTGAGGTGACGATCTCACTCGTAAATGGCCTCATCTTTGGCGTCATCATGGGTATCATCGCCGCTGTTTGGTTTGACAAAGGCATGCTTGGCGTGGTTATCGGCCTTAGTATGATCACAAATTTATTCTTTGCTGGCTTTTTTGGCACAATCATACCTTTGACGCTAAGGCGCTTTAACATCGATCCTGCTGTTGGCTCGGCGGTCATTCTTACTACATTTACTGATGCGATAGGATTTTTTAGCTTTTTAGGACTTGCAAAATGGATACTACTATAACAAATTTAGAAATTTTACCTCTTGGTGAGTCAAAATACCTAAAGCCATTTAAGATGAAATTTAAACAAAATGGCTTGCAAAGAGACTGGGACTGCGTCAAGGTGATGAATAGCGTTAGTATATTTTTATATCACGAGCAAAAAGATGCATTTTTGTTTGTCAAGCAGTTTCGTCCAGCCGTTTGGTACTCGCAAGAAAAAGAAGGTATCAAAACAAACGAGAAAGGCTTTACTTATGAGCTTTGCGCAGGGCTTATGGATAAGGGGCTAAGCGAGGAGCAAACAGCTAGAGAAGAGGCAGTCGAAGAGGTCGGATATGAGCTAAAAGAGATGGAGCGTATCACGATGACGTATGGCGCTTTTGGCTTTGGTGGCAACACTCAAACGATGTTTTACGCAAAGATCGATGAGAGCATGAAAGTAAATGCAGGCGGCGGCGTCGATGGTGAGGATATCGAGCTAGTTTTTATAAAACGAGAAGATATGATGAAATTTACCTTTGACGAGAGCAAGGTCAAGGGCTTTGGGCTCATCTTTGCCTACTTGTGGTGGGAGAAATTTAAAGGCTAAAAAGAGACCTTTTTGATGAGCGCAAAGACAACAACCGCCACAACAAAAATGCCAACTAATATAATGTAATCCGACATAAAAAACCTTTACGTTTAAAATTTGCGCTATTGTAACTAAATTTTTAACAAAATAAGAACTTTATAACCGCACATATCATAAAATAATCAAAAATCATAAGGAGAAAATGATGAGCGAAAACGAAACTCTTTTTATCAACCGCGAATTAAGCTGGCTACGCTTTAACTCAAGGGTGCTCGCTCAGTGTGAAAAGGATATACCTTTACTTGAAAAGCTAAAATTTATAGCCATTTATATGACAAATCTTGATGAATTTTATATGATAAGAGTGGCTGGTCTAAAGCAGCTTTTTGCAGCTGGAGTGACGACAAGCAGTAGCGACGGCATGAGCCCACTTGATCAACTACGTGAGATCAGAAAATATCTTCAAGATGAGCAAAATTTAGTCGAAGCTCACTACAAAAGCACCGTGGATGCGCTTAGTAAAGAGGGTCTTTTTATCAAAAACTACGACGAGCTTGATGATAGCTTAAAGCAAAAATGTGACGAATACTTTTTCTCAAACATCCTGCCAGTAATCGTCCCTATCGCTGTTGATGCGACCCATCCATTTCCGCACCTAAACAACCTTAGCTTCTCGCTTGCTGTAAAGCTTGCTGATATCGAGCACCCTGAAATTTTAAAATACGGCATGATAAGAATTTCAAGAGTTTTGCCAAGATTTACCCAGCCAAGCAGCAATGTTTTCGTGCCAATAGAAACGATCGTGCACCGCCACGCAGAAGAAATTTTCCCAGGGTATAAGCTACTTAGCTCAGCTGCCTTTAGAGTGACAAGAAACGCTGATATCGTCATCGAAGAAGAAGAGGCGGATGACTTTATGATGATACTTGAGCAAGGGCTAAAGCTTCGTAGAAAAGGGGCTTTTGTGCGTATGCAGATAGACAAAGACGCTGACGCTGATATCTTAGAGTTTTTAAATTTTCATATGAAAATTTTTCACAAAGATATCTACTTTTCAAGCATCCCGCTCACACTTAGCTCTCTTTGGGAGATAGCTGGGAGTAAAAATTTTAGCCACCTAGCAAACCCACCCTACGCCCCAAAAACACTGCCTCCATTTGGCAACGGCGTCTCGATTTTTGACGCCATAGACAAAGAGGACGTGCTGCTAGTTCATCCATTTGAGAGCTTTGATCCAGTCGTTAGCTTTATAAAGGAGGCCAGCAAAGATCCAAAGGTGATCTCTATACGCATGACGCTTTACAGAGTCGATAAAAACTCGCCGATAATTCAAAGCCTAATAGACGCTGCAAGCGACGGTAAGCAAGTAACCGTGATGGTCGAGCTAAAAGCGAGGTTTGACGAAGAAAATAACTTGCACTGGGCAAAGGCGCTTGAAGATGCTGGCGCACACGTGATATATGGCATCACAGGCTTTAAAGTCCATGCAAAAGTTAGCCAAGTGATCCGCCAGATCGGCGATAAACTCAAATTTTACATGCACTTTGGCACTGGCAACTACAACGGCAGCTCGGCAAAAATTTACACCGACGTTAGCCTATTTACCAGCAAAGAGGAATTTAGCCAAGATACGACCTCGTTTTTTCATATCCTTTCAGGATATAATAAAAATCGCCGTCTAAACGCCCTTAGTATGTCGCCATTTCAGATAAAAGAGCGCATCATCGAAAAGATAAGAGTGGAGGCTAGCAAAGGTAGCGAAGGCAGGATCATCGCTAAGATGAACGCGCTGATAGACGAAGACGTGATAAACGAGCTTAGCCGCGCCTCAAACGCAGGCGTGAAGATCGATCTCATCGTCCGCGGTGTGTGCGGGCTAAGGCCAGGCGTAAAAGGCAAAAGCGAAAACATCAGAGTTCGCTCGATCATCGGCAAATACTTAGAGCATGCTAGAATTTTATATTTCAAACACGCCGATCCAAAAATTTACATCTCAAGTGCTGACTGGATGCCACGAAATTTAGAGCGCCGCTTGGAGCTCATGACGCCTATTTTTGAGCCAAGACTTCAAGAGAGACTACTTGAAATTTTAGAGCTTCAGCTAAGTGATAATGACTTAGCATTTGAGCTACAAAACAGCGGTGAATATGTAAAAGTAGCTAGACGCGAGGGCGAAAAAGTGATCTCTTGCCACGAAGTTTTAGAAAACTACATCTCTAAAATTTATAAATCCGTCAAGAAAGACACTGACAAAGCAAAAGCAGATATGCTTGCAAGCAAGCTTTTAAAAGAGAGCTAAAAACTAAATGGCTTTTAAATTTAAGTTTAAAAGCCATTTTTACCATAAATCACAAATCATAAATCCAAATTTTTAAAATTTCATATACTTTAAATTTACATTGCAAACCTCTAAAATGCTAACTTTTATCGCATAATAATTTTTATATATAAATTACTCATAAAAAATCATAACTAATTATCAAATTTTATATTTTAAATATTACATAAGCATAGGCGTTATAATATTTAAACAAATTCCAAATCAAAGGAGGCTTTATGAAAGAGAGTAGTGATACTAAAAAACTCGTCATCGGCACGATCACACTTGCAATTGCGATCGTTTTCTTTGGAGGTTTTTTACAAAACACCTATGGTGGTATCTTTGACTTTAGCAAACTTGCTGGTCAATTTCCAGAATGGTTTAAAACAGGAAGTGGCACTAGCGCAAAAGGCGGCTTTTTATTTGCCCTTAGCCTTGCCCCTGCTGTCATGCTCGCACTTGGCTTTGTTGCTATTTTTGAGAAATACCATGCACTTTATGCAGCATCAAGACTGCTAACGCCAGTTTTAAAGCCACTTATTGGCATACCAGGATGTTGCTCTATCTCTTTGATAGCAAGCACACAAAGCACCGACGCAGGCAGCTCAACGGCTAAATTTTTGCGCCAAGATGGCCTCATCTCACACAAAGAGCTTCTCATCTTTGCAGCGTTTCAGTTTAGCGCTGGTGCGATGATCACAAATTTCTTATCTTCATTTGCGCCTGTTTTACTAGTGACTGACAAAGCTGGCAACACAGCCCCTGCCACCATAGCCATGGTGCTTGGCATAGTCTTTGTCTTTAAAATTTTGGGCGCAAATTTGATGAGACTTTATGTCAAAAAATTTGTCAAAGATGATGAGGAGTAAGAGATGACTGAAAATAAACTAATAACCGACGTATTTGTAGAGGGCGCTAGAAAAGGCTGGGACATCGCCGTAAAAAACACCATCCCAAACGTGCTTATGGCCTTTGTTATCATCCACATCTTAAAAGTATCTGGCGCACTTAGCGTGATAGGCAAATTTCTAGGATTTATCATGCTCCCGCTTGGTCTTCCAGGTGAGTCCATAGCCGTTTTCATGGCTGCATTTTTGAGCTGGGGCGGCTCAGCAGGCGTGCTAGTTGCGCTTGTGGGAGATGGTACGCTAAATGCAAACGATATCGCCGTCTTGCTTCCTGGCATGGCGCTAGTTGGCTCGACTGTGCAGTACATGGGACGAGTTTTAGGCGTGCTTGAAGTACCAGGCAGACACTATCTAGTACTTTTTGGAATTTGCATCCTAAATGCCTATTTAGCGATGTTTGTGATGAGCTTGCTCGTATAAGGATCAAAGATGAAAGATAGCGAAATAGACAAATATTTAGCTGACTTAAAAGAGCTAACCGACATCGAAAGCCCAACTTCGAGCATCAATGGCGTAAATGAAGTTGCGGCTTGGTTTAAAAAAAGAGCCGAAATTTTAGGATTAAAAAGCAGGAGTATAGAGCTTGACACCGACAAAGTTGCTCCTTGCCTTTTTATCTCAAACGACCTTGAGGCAAAAAGCTACGACTTTTTATTTATCGGACACATGGATACCGTTTTTCCTGTCGGCACAAAGGCTGATGTGCCATTTAGCAAGATAGATGAGCGCATAAACGCACTTGGCGCGATCGACGATAAAGGCGGCAGCTTGCTCTCGCTCTACGTCATCAAAGAGCTTGATCTTAGCAGGCTAAAGATTGGCCTCTTTTTAAACTCACACGAAGAGACTGGCTCAAATTTTGCCAAAGACACCATAAGAGAGCTAGCCAAGAAGTCGCGCTACGCCCTAGTTGTCGAGCCTGCAAGAGAAGATGGCTCGATGGTGGCTACTAGAAAAGGCGTGATCTCTTATGTGCTAAATTTCCGTGGCGTTAGTGCGCACGCTGGCAACCACCCAGAGCGCGGCCGTTCGGCTGTGGTGGAGGCTGCAAATTTCATCGTTGAGCTCTCAAAACTCACTGATTTTAAGGCAGGCCATACATTTAATAGCATAATGACAAAAGGTGGTGACGCCCAAAACGTCGTACCAGACTTTGCCAGCGTGACATTTGAGATGAGATATCGCCACGCTAGCTCGGTGGAGTTTTTGCATAAGAAAATGGGCGAAATTTTATCTCATCCGATAGTGCCAGAAGTGAGCTGTGAGCGCATCCTCATAAACGAAGAAGCTCCGATGATAGACGAGGTAAATTTACCAAATATCAAAAAAGTCTTTGACGAGGCTGCGAAGGCCACTTACACAAAAGTCACTTGGGTAGATGCTGGCGGACTAAGTGATGGCAATATCAGCGCATCGGCAGGATGTCCTACGATAGATGGCCTTGGTCCAACTGGCGGCAACATGCACACGAAAAACGAATATCTAGAGATAAACTCGGTCGTAAAAAAGTGCAATCTCATAGTTGAAGCTATCAAAAAACTTTCGTAGTTTAGGCAAGCTATATGCTTGCTTAATTTTAAATTTATAACGTTATAGTAGTCAAAACCTATCCAAATATCTCAAATTTATGAAAAAGCTCTGGCTCATCTTTCACCACGCCACGCTTTACAAGCTCAGCCACCACTTCTCGCCCGCAGTCAGTTTGCATAGGCCAGCCGCGAGTATAGCCCTCTAGCTCACTCTTGCTCGTCGCATCCACGCAGAAATTTTCGCCCTCGATGTAAATATCACGCAAGGCATCTATGTTATTTGTCACACGCCAAAGCAGCATATATTGGTTTTCTAAGTAGTTTTGCATATCCACTACTATTAGAAGCTTAAAAAACTCCCTAAATTCCAAAAGCTTAGAAAAAAGCTCTTTTACAGGGCGATCTTTCTTAAATTTCACCACACAAATAGGCGTTTTACTCTGCTTTTTAAACTGCCTAAGCTCTTTAATATTTGGCGCAAGGCTTTGAAATTTAGCCAAGAGTTCATCGCCGCTTAAAATAGCAGGGCTAAATTTAACTCCAAATTTATCACGCAGTAAATTTTTTCATTGGCACATTCTCTAAATTTGCTACAAAAGCAAAACCGCCTAACAAACTGTGTCATAGACAGAGATAGCTTTGGCTATGCACATACAAAAACTGGCATTCACGAGAAATTTATCCACAATGACAACGTTGTTTTAGGGATTTTGTAAAGATTAGCGCTTGCAGGGCGGATAGACTGCGGCGTTTTTGAAAGCACAATGATTGCAAACCGTGCTAATATAGATAGTTTCTTTTAAAAGCCCTCAGCCAAATCAAATTTCTAAATTTCCACTCAAGTGGCTTAAATTTAAAACCGCCCTACTACAAAGCTTTTAAAACTGGCTCTGGTTTTAGCTTTACGCTTGGGGCATTTTTACTAAAGCTTATGAGATCCTCTGTAGTTTGGATACTAAATGGCAGGCGAGTTAAGCAGACTTTGAAAATTTCAGCTGCTGCTACCGCGTCATTTAGGGCTCTGTGGTGGGTGTTGTTTATACCAAGGAGTTCTTTTAGCGAGCCAAGGCCGTATTTTTGCGAGGCGATGGTGCGGCGGCTAAGATCGATGGTGCAGAGTTTTCTATTTAGTAGCATACCAAGGCCGATCTCATTTAGGCTGTGCGAGATAAATCCGTAGTCAAAATTCACGTTGTGTGCGATAAAAACGCTCGTTCCTAGAAAAATTTTAAACCGCTCAAGCACATTTAGCAAATTTGGCGCCCCGACTAGATCGCTCGCCCTTATGCCAGTTAGCTCTGTGATATTTTCAGGCACCATAGAAGCTGCTATAAAGCTTTCAAAGCGCCCTATTTCGGTGCCATTTTTCATTTTTATAGCGCCTATTTCGATGATCTGGCCATTTGTCGTGCCACCAGTCGTTTCGATATCCACGACGCAAAATTCCTGCTCGCTAATATCTCTAAATCTCGTGCCAAGCTCGATCTCGTTGCTTTCATTTCTAGTGATGTCAAGCCCAAGAGTTCGCCACATATCAAGGTCACGCAC
The DNA here is from genome assembly GCF_902460675.1 of Campylobacter concisus. Lineage (GTDB taxonomy): Bacteria > Campylobacterota > Campylobacteria > Campylobacterales > Campylobacteraceae > Campylobacter_A > Campylobacter_A concisus_AJ. Next base: position 861,509 of record NZ_CABPUQ010000001.1, read on the forward strand.
GTCAATGAGCGATGAAATTTCCTCGATATCACTAAATTTCAAGATAAACTCGTGATAGCCTAAATTTTGCCTAGCTAAAATTTCAATGCTATTTTCTAAACGCTGTTTTTTTGGTTTCAAAACTCAAGCTTTATGGCGCGAATGGCTTGTTCGTAAGAATTTGATGAGAAGATATAGCTGCCAGCCACCAAGACATCAGCCCCGGCCTCTTCAAGATCAGGCGCATTTAGTCCATTTACGCCGCCGTCCACTTCAATGAGACACTTGGCGTTTTTGCGCTCTATTAGCGCCCTTAGCGCCCTTGTTTTCTCAAGCACGACTGGCATAAATTTCTGACCGCCAAAGCCGGGATTTACGCTCATTAAAAGCACCATATCAACTTCATCTATGATATGCTCGATCGCACTAACTGGCGTGTGCGGATTTAGCACGATGCCAGGACTTACGCCGTTTTTTCTGATGTGGTCTATTAGTCTCATGGGGTGCTTTTCTTCTTCTATGTGAAAGGTTAGAAATTTTGGCTTTAACGGCAAGAAAAGGTCGGCAAAAAACGAGTTATTTTCAACCATTAGATGTATGTCGAGTGGCTTTGTAGCAGCCTTTGCAACGGCACTTACCACGACTGGTCCGATGGTCAAATTTGGCACAAAATGCCCATCCATAACATCAACATGCACCAGATCGCACCCAGCCTCGCAAATGGCTCTTATCTCAGCTGCTAAATTTCCGAAATCAGCCGACAAAATACTAGGTGCAACGTACATTTTAAATCCTTATTTACTTATAAAAATCACGCCAGTTTGGCTCTCTTTTGCATTTAATGTGGCAAAAATTCCACTGCTTGCTCTGTCAAAAAACATCTCATTTTCGTAAAATTTAAAGTTGCTAAGCTTTACCTTTAAATTTCTCTCGATGAAAATGTCTAAAATTTTGCTTGCAATGATACTAAAAATTTGAGAAAATCCGCTTAAACAGCCACACTCCAGATCGCCATTATCTGAAAAAATGGAGCAAATTTTGCTAAGCTTGTCCTTTTTAACACCAAGCAAAATTCTCATCTGTACGTCGCCATAAAAGAGCACGCAAGCCCGCAAATAGTCATTTTCACCCTCTACATTAAAGTTGCTAATCTTTGCATCAAGGCATAAAATTTCACTCTCTATCAAAGGTGAGAGCACGTCTGTGACGCTTGAGATCACAAGTGGCAAAAACTCAACCAAGTTTTTATTCATCTTTGTTGGCTCAATGTCGATAAGGCGCTTTTTAAAATAGAGCGTCGAGTCATCTTTGAAAAAATCATCCATCTTTTTATATAAAAGTATCTTTGCCGCTTTTAAATTTGAGGCAAGTGTCTCTGAGATGTTGCCCTCATTTAAGCCGCAAATCGCCAATATACCGCCACTTTTTTGGCTCAGCTCAGATAGCTTTATCAAAAAACTAGCACCTATGGTATTTAAAGCACCGACCGAATCAGACCAAAAAACAAAGAATTTAAAGCCTATCTTTTGTAATCTTTCGTGAAATTTATAGTCAAAATTCTGCACAAAAGAGCTATCCATGAGCCCTACTGTCTTGTAAATAACGACGTCGCCTCTTACAAAGGTGCTAAACTCTTTTTTGCCTAAAACGATGTGATTTAGAGTGCTGATGGTATATTTGTAAGCTTGCTTGGCGGCGTTAAATTCTTCCACGCTTTTTACAAATTTACACTTGTAGCACTTTTGCTCCAAAAGCGAGTTGATGTAGTCTTTATACTGCTCATTTTTGTTATAAATCACGATGGCTTCGCTACTATCTGCTAGCATATCGTTTAAAAATAGCGTCGCAACTTTTTCATTTTCAAAGAGTGAAAATCTCAAAATATTTTTTGAAGTCTTTGCGACAAGCTCGTAAAAAGTATCGTCATAGTCGCAGACTGCAAACTCAGCGCCTATTTCTCTGGCGATGCTTGATAGATGCTCGCATGTGCTATTTAGCCAAAGAGGACTAAAAAATGTGACATTTTTTAATGAAAGCAAAATAGCACTTATCTGCCTTGCGCAAATTTGCTCTACTTCGGCCTTTTTGATGCTTGAAGGGGTGATATTAACCTCTAAAAATCCAAATGGCCTAACAATGGCTAAAGAGCCCTCAAAAGTTACTTTCATTTTCTAAGAGCCTTTTTTAAATTTATAACCATATCAGCCGAAGCATGGACGCTAACATCGGTGATCCTATCTATGCCAAAGTCAAAAAATTTAGCAGTGCTTGCCTCATAAGAGAGCAAAATTTTAAAGTATTTTAAGACCAAAACCTCTTCTCTAGTGAGCCTATCGCTCTCCCATCCCGCAAGCTTTAAAAGCACTCCAAATAGCGAAATATCAAACCTTCGCTGCAAGATCCTATCAAAGCTCATATCAGAAAAACCAACGATATGTTTAAGCGAGTGTGGATACTTCAAAAAGATCAGCTCGCAAAATATAAGAAGAATGAGCGCGTAGGCAGCTAGAAATAAATTTTTTTGATTTTTTAGTCCAAGGTAGTTTAGAAGTTTGCTCCAGTCAGATAGAAATTTGGCATTAAACTCCATCATAGAGTGTAAATTTACACCAAAATTTTTATATCTTTTTGGAGATTTGATAAAAACAAAATAAGAGCAAATTATCATTTTTAGGTTGTCTATGCCTAACGGATAAGCCATCGCATAGATATCTCTAGTGTGGTTTTGAACGCCAAAATCGCCTAAATTTACTATCGTTGCAAAGTACGCTTTAAAAGTCTCACTCCCCCTAAAAAGCTCCATAGCAGTAGTGATGTCGCCCTCATCCAAGTGCTTTTGGCACTCATAAAAAACATCGGGCATTGTATAGATAAAATTTGAAATTTCATCTATTTGATTTTTAGTTAGCATTTTTGTTTTACCGATTTTTTATTTTGGGGCTATTTTAGCCTTAATTAAATAAAAAATCAACAAAACTTATAAATATAAATGTTCATTTTAAGCAATACTTTGGTTTTGTTTAGATAAAATCAGCAGAAATTTTTGTTTATAAGGAAAAAAAATGTCAAAAAGATGTGCGATAACTGGCAAAGGACCAATGGTAGGCAACAACGTGAGCCACGCCAACAATAAAACTAAAAGAAGATTTTTACCAAATCTTAGAACTATCCGTGTTACTCTAGAAGATGGCACAACAAGAAGAATAAAAGTTGCTGCTTCTACTCTAAGAACTATGAAAAAACAGTCAAACTAAGAGATAAAATGAAGAGGAATTTATGTCTTTTCTCTCAAGACTTTTAAAATTCCTCAACTGGTCAAACTCCGCAAAACCAGAAATAAGCCTAGATACTGAGCTTTACGAACAACTAAAACCTTTTAGATTTCCACTAATTTCAGTCGTACTACTGTTACTTTTTGGAACACTAGGTTATATCTTTATAGATAACTTCTCTCTCATAGATGCCTTTTACCAAGCAGGTATGACCTTCACGACGGTTGGTTTTACCGAAGTTGCACCCATTACTCCAAAGGGGCGAATTTTTACTATAACATTTATCCTTGTTGGCTTCATTATTTTTACGCTATCAATCGGTATAGTTGTAGAAGTTCTAAAAAGAGGCACATTAATTAGCATTTTAAAGGAAAGGCGCATGCTTTACAAGATCGCAAGACTAAAAAATCACTTCGTTATTTGTTATCACAACCTCTACACGATCGAGCTTAGCGCTCAGTTTCGTGAAAATCACATACCATTTGTAGTGGTTGACGACAGAGAAGATATCGCAGAAATAGCTCAAATTTACAAGTATCCATACTTCATAAAAGCTCAGCCTCACACTCAAATCGCCTTTTTAAAAACGCATCTTTCAAGCGCAAAAGGACTAATCACCCTTAGCCCAAATATCGCTGATAATATCGCACTTATCGCTTCTGTTAGACTTTATGAAAAAGAGATAAGCCGCAAAAAACCTTACCACATCATCACAAACTCCGATAGCGAAGATGACACACAAAGGCTAAAAAAACTTGGTGCTGATAACGTCGTAAGCCCATCTCGCCTAGTCGCACAGCGCCTAAGTGCCATGAGCGTAAGACCTGATATGGAAAATTTACTCGAGCAATTTCTATACACAAAAAGCTCGCCTATCGACATAGAAGAAATTCTTGTGCCTGATTACTCTTGGATCAGGTTTAAAAGACTAAAAGAGACACACCTAAGAAATATCACGAATGCTGACGTGGTAGGCATTAGAGACATAAATAACAAATTTATCCCTATGCCAAATGGCGATACTCTAATCGGCACTGGCACAAAGCTTTTAGTCATCGGCACAGTTGATGGCATACGCCTAACCAAACGCCTAGTAAAGAGCAAACACAAGCCAGAAGAGCTGAAATACGTTTAGTTTTTTGCATTTTGTGATAAATTTGGCTTAACCACTATACACCAGAAGCTTTTATATATCTAAATTTAGATAGCCAAACATTTACAAAGCCTTGTTAGAATTTATAAATTTTTTACAGGAGCTACGTATGTTACACGAATACACTGATCTCATAAATGAGTTGAAAAAAGTTGATGTTCATTTTGCCGCACTTTGCAAAAAGCATGACGAGCTAAATGAAAAAATAGACAGTAAAGCTGCACAAGCCTCTGAGCTTGATGCCTTGAAAAAAGAAAAATTAAAACTAAAAGACGAAATTTACGCCCAAATTTTAAAATACAAAGAGCAAAAATAAGTAAAATTCAAACTAATAGTGGAGCCAAATTTCGCTTAGCTTGCATTATTTTGAGCTTTTACTAGACTACAAATTTAAAAAGCCCAAATTTCTTTGGGCTTACAAATTTTATATAGCTTTTATCATTACCTTTGTTAAAAGTTCTGAAAATTTAGCTGGATTTTCTAGGCTCATACCTTCATTTAGCCTTGCCATATCAAGAAGCAAAGGTGCTATATCATAAACCATCGCCTCGTTTTTCTCAAGTTTGGCAAAAATTTCATGATCGGCATTGATCTCCAAGATCGGCTTGACTTTTGGTGCATTTGCGCCTTGTCCCATCTGTTTTAGCATCTCTTGCATAGCGTAATCAGGGTCGTTTTTGTCATATATTAACACCGCAGCCGAGCTTGAGAGCCTTGAGCTTAGCCTAACGTCTTTAACCTCGTCTTTTAGGATCTCTTTCATCTTAACAAGCGTGTTTGCAACCTTGCTCTCATCGACCTTCTCGTCACTCTTGATCTCGTCATTTATATCAGCGTGTGAGACTGATTTTAGAGGTGTTTTATCAAATTCATTGACCATTGGCATGACGATCGTATCGATCTCTTCATCCATTATTAACACTTCGATATCGTTTTTCTTAAAGCTCTCAAGAAGCGGCGAATTTCTTAGCATATTTTCGTTGTTGCCGCTGATATAGTAGATCGACTTTTGATCCTCTTTCATCGCCTCTTTGTACTCTTTTAAGCTGATAAGCTCGTCTCTTTTTGAGCTTTTAAATAGGCAAAGATCTAAAATTTGCTCTTTTTCAGCGTTAAAGCCATAAAGCCCCTCTTTTAAAACCTTGCCAAATAGTTTGTAAAATTTTATGTATTTTTCGCGGTCGTTATCTTTTACTTTTGCAAGTTCGCTTAAAATTTTCTTTACACTTTGCTCTTTAACGGTTCGCATGATCACATTTTCTTGCAAAATTTCGCGGCTAACATTTAGCGGTAGATCCTCAACATCGATCACGCCTTTGATAAATCTTAAATACGGCGGCAAAAGCTCTTTTGCATCGTCAGTTATAAAAACCCTCTTCACATAGAGCTTCACGCCACTTTGATAATCAACCCTAAAGAGGTCAAATGGCTCAGAGCTTGGCACATAAAATAGCGTCGAGTACTCGATCTTGCCCTCGGCCTTTGTGTGTATATAAAGGAGCGGAACACTGCTGTCATGTGAAATTTGCTTATAAAAGTCGTTGTAGTCTTGCTCTTTGAGGCTTGATTTGCTTACTCTCCAAAGCGCATTTGCCTTGTTTATCTGCTCGTTTTTGCTCTCATAAGTGCCTTCTTTTTCGCCTTCTTTTGGTGCGACGTAGCTCTCTTTATCCATAAATATAGGATAAGGGATGTGGTTTGAGTACTTTTTGACTATCTCCTCTATACGCCAAGAATTTGCAAACTCATCGTCGTTTAAATGCAGGATTATATCCGTACCAAAGCCATCTTTGCTAGCCTCTTCGATCTCGTAGCTTTTTGCGTCAGATGTCCATTTATAGGCCTTCTCGCCAAGCGCACGTTTGCTTACGACTTCGATCTTGCTTGCCACCATAAATGCTGAGTAAAAGCCCACGCCAAACTGGCCAATGAGCGAGCTATCTTTCTTTGCATCGCCACTTAAGCTTTGCATAAAGCCCTTTGTTCCACTTCTTGCAATGGTGCCTAAATTTGCGATAAGCTCATCTTTATCCATGCCGATACCGTTGTCGCTGATGGTTAAAATTTTGGCTTTTTCATCGACCTTTATGTCGATCCTTGGAGTGTAGCTTAGGCTTTTATACTTTTCATCTGTCAAGCATAGGTAGTTTAGCTTGTCAAGCGCGTCGTTTGAGTTTGATATGAGCTCTCTTAAAAATATCTCTTTGTTTGAGTAAAGAGAGTGGATCATTAAATTTAAAAGGTCATTGACCTCGGTCTGAAATTCAAATTTATCTGCCATTTTCTTTTCCTTGTTTTAAAATTTTTGGCAGATTATAGCACAAAGTGATAAAAATATACTTAACCTTGATAGCATTACTATCAAGGTTTTTAACAATTTTTTAGGCATATATGGCAATTTATAAATAAAATAAAAATGTATATTTAATTTTTATTATTTAAAATGCTAATTTGTATAGTATTTATTTAAAATAATGCAAATTTAGCTATAAATCTTTTAGAAAATGTTGCTAGTCTGTCTTTCAAAATAAGAAACAAATACCGATATAAATAGATAACAAAGATCAAAAACCAATAAATTTAAACGCTTGGCTTGAAGTTTCAAACGTTTTATCCATCTTTTAACGCTACATGAGGTGACAAATTTGAGTTTGAAAACTAAAAAATAGCTCTGTGATATTTGGCTTTAAAGGCACATTTAAATAAAAACCACTTTTAAAAATTTAATTCACCAATAATCACCATGCAAGAAATCTTTAGCGCCATGCTTTGCAAATTTTTCATCACTCTAGCTTTAATCGCAAAATATGACATAAAAGCTATTCTTCATCAAATTTAACAACAATAACAAATCAAAACAAATAAGCAAGCTAAAAACTAGTCAAAAAACATGCATACAAAAGCAAAAATTAAAATAACAGCTAAAAAGCATCAAATTTAAAGAGGTAGTAGTATATAAACCACCTCTTCATAAAAGTGGTGGTTTAAATTTCAGTGGTTTAACAAATTTTGTTTATGAAATTTTCTTTTGTTTTGGGCGAAAAACTTTCATCACGTTTTCGTCAGTCTCGATAAACGCACCCTCGATCAGGTCTATGCAGTATGGCACCGCTGGAAATACCGGCTCTAAGCACTCTTTTATCGCCTTTGGCTGACCTGGTAAATTTATGATGAGCGCGTGGCCTCTGATGCCTGCTGTTTGGCGTGATAGGATCGCTGTTGGGACGTATTGCAAGCTTGCAGCTCTCATTAGCTCGCCAAAGCCTGGCATCATCTTCTCACAAACTGCCTCAGTAGCCTCTGGAGTGACGTCTCTTACAGCTGGTCCAGTGCCTCCGGTCGTTAGCACAAGGTCGCATCCTAGCACGTCTATCATGTGCACGAGCCTCTCTTTTATGAGATCAAGCTCATCTGGGATCACCTCGTAAAAATACTCTCTCTCGCTTACTATCCAACCGTCAAGTACCTCTTTGATCGCTGGACCTGATTTGTCCTCGTATGTGCCCTCACTTGCGCGATCTGACATGGTCAGAATTCCTATTTTTGCTTTCATTTTTTCTCCTTTATTAGTAGTTTTCATTTAAAATTTTAGCAAGCGTCTCTTTATCCACACTTTCATAAGCAAGCAGATACGAGCTGATCTTTGCGATTTGCTCGTTTGTGCCCTTTAAAAATGACATTATCTCATCTTTTGCTTGTTTTAAAATTTCTTCCACGTCGTTTGGATTTGGCACGAAAGAATTTCCCATACCATACTCATAAACCATCTTTGAAGCGATCTCTTTTGCTAAATTTAGATCGTTGCTTGAGTTTGAAAAGATGTCATTCTCATCTATCTCAAGCTTGCACATGCCAGAGATAAGCACCTTTATGCGTGAGAGCATCTGTGACTTTGACTCGATCTCTTGCTCAGTCGCCATAAAGCGGTCTTCTATGAGCGAAATTTTTTCAAATTTCACGTCAAACCAGTAAGCACTTAGCGCTTTTGCGCCTTGATAGATGGCTTGAATTTTCTTCTCGCTCTCGCTGTAGCTTAGCACCTTTTTTTTGCCGAGCAAAACCTTGTTTAAAACAGCTTCAAAGTCTCTCATCCTAAGCACGCTCTCGCCGTTTCTTAGGGCATTTATCGCGGCTTCATTTACAAGCGTGCTAAGAGCTGCACCAGAAAAGCCAACGCTCATCCTAGCGATATCTTCAGCTGGCACTTCGCAGTTTTTATCTTTTAGATATGTGTTTAGGATCGCCACCCTGTCGTTATAATCAGGCATTGATAAAAATATACGCCTATCAAAGCGGCCCGATCTAAGTAGCGCCTCGTCAATCATCTCGATCCTATTTGTAGCAGCTATGACGATGACGCCAGAATTGTCCTCAAAGCCGTCCATCTCGGTTAGCAGCTGATTTAGCGTGGCTTCTCTCTCGTCGTTTCTAGCCCCACCCCTGCTCTTGCCAACGGCGTCTATCTCGTCGATAAAGATGATTGAAGGTGCGTAGGATTTGGCTCTGCTAAAGAGCTCTCTAACCCTTTTTGCGCCCATGCCGACGTAAATTTGAACAAAACTTGCACCATTTTGATAAAAAAACGGCACATTTGCTTCACCTGCAACTGCCTTTGCCACAAGCGTCTTACCAACGCCTGGAGGGCCTATCATTAGCACGCCTTTTGGCATTTTGATACCAAAATTTCTATATTTTTGCGGATTTTTAAGAAAATCAACTATCTCACTAAGCTCGCTTTTGACCTCGCTAATGCCTGCCACATCGCTAAATCTCACGTTTGAGATAACTGGCATCGCATTTTGGTTTAGCACGCTTTCTATCTCAAAAGCGCCGTCTTTTTTGTTTAAAAGGCTCTCCTCTTTTTTCTTAATAGCCCTAAAAATATAGGAGTACCAAAGCACAAGGCAAACAAAGATGATGCTTCCCCAGACCATGCCAGGAGTGATATACTGCACGCTTCGCTCGACTGGGACCTTTTTGATGAGCTCTTTTATGTCTATGCCCTCTTTTATGATGGCAAAGCGGTTATTTTGCGCATAGAGGATGACCTCGTCTTCGTCGATGACCGCTTTATCGATGAAATTTCCATCCATTAGTTGCATATATTGCGAGTAGGTGATGTTTCGTGGCTCTTTGCTCACAGCAAAAAGTAGCGCTAGTATCAAAGCCGCAGCGGCTATCACTAGGATATTTTTCTTGTTAAATTTAAATTTTTGCATAATTGGTATCTGGCTTAATTTCATATTCGCTTACCTCCAACCACTCTTTTGTTATGTCGTTTTGACTAGAAATTTTAGCTTTGTTGTAAAACTGGTCAAAGCCCTCGTAAAAGTCGCCGTTTTTTTGCTCGACTAAAATTTTTAAAGTCCCGTTATGTTTTTTTCTAAAATTTTCATTATTTTGCAAAGCAATGCCTTGTAAAACTTTCAGCCTTGCCTTTGCCACATCACCGCTTACATCGCTTTTTAGCGTCGCTGAGTGCGTATCACGTCTAGGCGAATAGACAAAAGCGTGCAGATGCGTGATAGGAAATTTCTTGAAATTTTCCACCGCCTCTGCCCAAATTTCTTCACTCTCACCTGGATGGCCCACGATATAGTCAGTCCCCAAAGCAAAGCCAAGTGAGCTTAGCTCATTAAAAAGCTCTAAGTCGCTAAATGCGTTATTTCGCCTGCGCATGATCTTTAGCATCGCCTCGCTCGTGTGCTGAAGTGCGATGTGTAGATGACGCTCCAGCCACTCCTCTTTTAAAATTTCTCTAAAGCTTTCATCTATCTGGCTTGGCTCGATACTGCCAAGTCTTATGCGTCTGATGCCTGAAATTTTGCCTAAATTTGCTAGCAGTTTGCCAAGAGAGCTATTTGTATCTTTGCCGTAGCTGCCTATATTTGTGCCAGTTAGTACGAGCTCATTATAGCCATTTTGAGCTAAAATTCTAGCTTCTTTTAATATCATCGCCTCATCCATGCTCCTAGCTCTGCCACGCACTGATGGGATGATGCAGTAGCTGCAGTTAAAGTTGCAGCCCTCTTGAATTTTTATAAATGCCTTTGTGTGATTTTCGTAGTTTGTGACGATGTTTTTATCGACTGAGTTTAAATTTCCAAGCTCAAAAAAGGGCTTTTCTTGTTTTAAAAGCTCGTTTAGATCGCTCTTTTTGCTAGCTCCCAGCACTCCGTAAATTCCGCTATTAAACAGCTCTTTGCCTTTGCTAACTGCGCCACACCCTGTTAGTATGACCTTTGCACCACGTCTTTTTACGCCGTTTATGTAGTTTCTGACGCCGCTATCAGCCGAGTTTGTCACGGTGCATGAGTTTATGACTACGATATCAGCGCTCTCTTCGTCGTTTGTGATCTCATAGTCTTTGATGTAGCTCTTTAAAAGCTCGGTGTCGTAGATGTTTGTGCGGCATCCAAATGTTTTAAAAAATATCTTTTGCATTAGATATTTTCGCCCTCTTGCTCAGCGTGAGCTACATGATCGCTTGGCGTTTCTTTCTTGCCTATAAACATAGTTTGCGTTGGGTAAGCTATCTTTATATCATCGTGAGCTAAAAATGCCTCTATGATCTCAGCGCTTATCGTGCTTCTTAGAGCGAGCGTAGCGTATGAGTTGGACATATACCAGCATGAGATATTGATACCATAAGGCTCAAAAAATGTATAAATTCTTGGCTCTACGTTTGGATTTTTGATGCTATACTGGCTTCTTAGCTTGTTCATCTGACGTTTTGCGATGTCAGTGTAGCCTTTTGAATATTTTTTAACGATATTTTTTGCTAGATAGGCTGCCTTTTTGTGATTGCTATCAAAGCTTATCACGACATCTATGCCGTCCCAAACGGTCTTCATGCCGTAGTGCGAGTAGTTTGCGATAAGGTCTGTAAAGATATAGTTATTTGGCACAAAGATGATCCTACCTGCACGGCGATTTGTCTTATAAGTTGAGTAGCTAACGTCTTCAAAAACGGTTAGGCGAAGTAGCGAGATATCGATGACGTCGCCCACAAATTCGCTCCCGTCGTGATAGACCCTGACGCGATCGCCAACGTGGATCGTGCCGCCAAACATGATAACCATCCAACCAAGCATACTCATAAACATATCTTTCATCGCGATGGCGATACCAGCTGAGGCAAAACCTAGCACAGTGACTAGATATGTGACATTTTCGATGTATGAAAAGAGAAGTATTATGATGATAACGGTGATGTTTAGCACGTTTAAGAATTTATTGACCGTGTAAAATCTCTCGTTATCCGTGATCGTTCTTTTAACGATAAATTTAGCGATAAATGTTAATCCGATCGTTAGAAGTATGACGATGGCTGTGTAGCCCATGCTTAAAAACTGAGCCTTGATGTCAGAGGTCGTCAAATTTATCGCTTCATCAGCCCTTTTTTCATAGACGCTATAAGTGGTATCAGCGATCTGTTTTGCCGCTTTGAAGTCGCCTATCTCTTGTTTTACAAGGTTTAGACTTGCTCTATTTTGCTCGCTATCATCTATCAAATTTAGTCTATTTAGCAAATTTTCTTTTGCTTCAAGCTTCTCAAGCAAGGTGTCAAGCTCTTTGATGTGCCTTTGGTACTCGATCTTATCACTTCTTATCTTTTTGATGTATGAAAAGCCAGATACTAGCGCAACTGGGCTATTTATCCTAGGCGGCGTCTCCATTTCTGGGGCTGCTAGCATATTTGAAAATGGCGTTTTCTCATACTCTTTTAGCAAATTTATCTGCTCTTTTAGAGTTTGACTTCTCTTTATGAGATCGCCACCTCTTTTTGAGCCTTTATCAAGCTTTTTAAGCTCATTTTCATTTTGCTCTAGCTCATCAAGAAGCTTTTGATAGGTGTTGTAGTTGGCGTATCTTGTGATCCAGATGTTGTTTTTTAGGGAGTTATCTAAGTTTGAAATTTCTTTTATAAGCTCGCTATTTTGTAAATTTTGTGAGACATTTTGCTCAAGCGTAGCGTTTTCTTCAGCATAAAGCGCAAAGCAAAAAAGTAGAAAAACTAGGATCTTTTTCATTTAAATTCTCTCAAAGTTTCTAAAACATCCTCTTTTTTGACGTCATTTTTGATGAACGCACTGCCGATTTTATCTGCGATGATGAAATTTATCTTATCACCTTTTGTCTTTTTATCCATAAAAAACGCCTCGTAAAATGCATATTCATTTTCTATTTTGTAGCTTACAGGCAGATCAAATTTCACTAAAACCTGCTTGATCTCTTCTGCCTGCGCCTCACTCATGAGACCCAGTCTAACGCTTAGGCGATTTGCCATATTCATACCTATCGCCACTGCTTCGCCGTGTAAAAACTCCTTGTAATTTGTCTCATTTTCGATGACATGAGCGAAGGTGTGACCGTAGTTTAGGATGGCTCTTAGCCCCTTTTCTTTTTCATCTTGCTCAACCACTCTAGCCTTTAAATTTATTGATTTTTCAACCAGCTTAGCTAAATTTTCATCGTCTAAATTTACGCTCTTTAGCCAGTCAAACATCTCTTTATCAAAGGTTATCGCCATCTTTAAAGCTTCAGCCACGCCAGCTGCAAATTCTCTCTTTGGCAATGTTTTTAAGAAATTTATCTCGCAAAAAACTGCCTTTGGCTGATAAAATGAGCCTATTAAATTTTTACCAAATTTGTTATTTACGCCCGTTTTTCCGCCTACACTAGCATCGAGTTGTGCTAGAAGCGTGGTTGGGATATTAATGAAGCTTATCCCTCTTTCATATATGCTTGCCGCAAAGCCAGTCATATCGCTGATGACGCCACCGCCAAGGGCTATGAGCGTAGATGAGCGGTCAAATTTACTAACAAAAAGCTGCTCTAAAATTTGCTCTATCGTCTCAAGGTTTTTATACTCCTCGCCGTCTGGAACGCTTATGATAAATTTCTCATCACACTTTAAAACACTAAGTAGCTTTTCAAGGTGAAGCCCCGCCACTTTGGCGTTTGTGACGATGCCGACCTTGCCCTTTAGCTCTAATCTCTCAAGCTCGTTTATATAAATTTTATAGCTTGACGCCTTTTCCTTAAGGTTTAAATTTATCTGCATTTTCTACTCACTTACTGGCACAAAAAGCTGTGCGTTTTGGCTTAGTTTTTTATAAAGTCTATTTAAATTTGTCGATAAAAAGGCAAAGGCGCTACCATTTGCCACGCTCTTGCTAAACATCACAAAATGAAGCAGATCATTTGTGCCCTTTAGCTTCACTAGCGGGTTTTTGAGGCTGTGATTTTCTATCTTTATGCGCTTTGAAAAGAGCGTGCTAATGCTCTCAAAGTGCTCTTTTAGCGCCTCATCGTCGCTATGCTTGTTATCAAAATAGTAAAATCTCATCTCCAAATCAAGCTGTGCGCAGCAGTCTGTGATGATGGCTGATTGATTTTCCACCTCTTGGCTTTGATCGCCCAGTATCACGCCCTCTTTTACCTTTGAGAGCAAAATTTTACCCGTTTTTAGTACTGGGATTTTAAGCTCATAAAATAGCTTTTGAAATTTAAAAAAGTATTTATCATCGCTTATGATGAGTCCGATGTCGTGCTTTAAAACGTCATCTTTTATCGATTTATTGTCGCTGTTAAAATAATCCATCAAAACAAGGATATTTTTCTCTTTTATTGCCTTTAGCGTCTCTAAATTTTCGCCTAAAGTTGGGTTTATCACCCTAAAGATAAGGCGTTTGTTATTTAGCTTTGAATGCACATATAGGCTATCTTTTATTAGCTTGCCAACTCGCTCTTTGCTCATTGATCTCATGTCTATTAGAGTGTAGATGTTGCTGCCAAATGGACTTGGAAACTGCCCACTCTCGCGTTTTATCGAGCGATAAACGTTTTGAAGCACGTTTGGATCGCCAACGATTAGCAAGATATCGCTTGGCTGGATCATTGTGTTTGGCTTTGGCAAGATGATCTCAGCGCCCCTGTAAATAAGCGCTATCCGCCATCTTTTTTGAGCGATCGAGCTTACATGGCGATACATATATGAGCTGCCAATAGGCACCTTAACCTCCATGATCTCGCCCTCGCTAAAGCCGATATTATCAGCATATACAGGCATGTCTGGCAGATAGTCCATGAGCCTTGAAGCTGCGATATCTCTTATATCAACCACGCTTAGGTGCTTATCGCTTGCAAAAGTCTCCTTGCACTTTTCGTCTAGCTCCCACGAGTTCATGAAAATGGTCTCAGTCTTTGTGCTGATTTGTCTTAAATTTTCATAAACAGCAACCGCTTCATTTTTGTTCTCACTCACGATACAAAACTGGCTAAAATAGCCATCACTTATGCTCTTTAGCTTTGAAAGGCTCGTTGGGTCAAACTGATAAAATGTGAAATTTTCGTAATTTGCCTTTTGGCTGTGATCTTCGTTTGAAACAACGATGTAGTGGTGTAAATTTGACTTTGCTCCAAGAAGTCTATCTAAAAAATTTCTTGCAAAAGCTCCACCAGCGATTATTAAAATTTTCTTCATTAATTCTCCGTATTTTAAAGCCGCATTATAACAAAAGGTCTTTAAAATAAGCTATTTTTGGCTGTAAATTTAAACTTTCACAGCCAAAAAATTTAAGAAAATTTTAGTAGATTATTTCAGAGATTAAAGTATCGATAGCTGAATTTGCAGCCTTATTTATCGTCTCAAAAATGGTGCTTGAGCTTGGATCTGGGCAGAAAATTTCTTTTGTGATCATGCCTGATTTTAGCGAGGTATTTGCGTTAAATAGCTCATACGCTAGCGAAACTTCGGCCTTGTCGCCTCTTATTTGAAGTGAGATGATGCTAACTTTTAGCCTAAGATCTTTTGCATTTGGCGAAAATATCGGCTTTGCAGCGCAGTTTGAGTAAAGCCCTTTTACAAGCGACTTATAGATCATCTCGCTTGGCTCAGAGACAAATTTAGCATCGCTCAAATATCTTATCTTATTATTTTCAGCGACGATTAGTATCTTTCTGGTATCGACCATATCAAGGGCGCTTACGTTTTCTATAAAGACATTTTTTAGCTCTTTTTGCTTGTTTTCAGCCGAGCACTCTTTGTTTGAGTAGTGAATTTCATACATAGTTGCCATTGGCACATTGGTCTTTAGCGAGCAGCCAAAAAATAAAAATGCAGCCGCTAGAAAGATTAAATTTCTCATTTTTTATCTCCTTTGTCATTTGGCACTGGATTTGTGAAGAAAAACTCGTAAGGATTGTCCTCAAGTCTTTGAAGCGCACCTCTAAACTCACGTAGCGTCTTGTCAAATCCATTTAAAAACTCGCTAGCCTCTCTAAGAAGCGGTGAGACCGTGTTTCTAAGGTCATACTCGCCGTTTTTTACCTTTTGAGTGATGATATCTTGAAGCGAGCTATATCCAGTGACAGCCGAATTTGCTGATTTGAAAACTGAATTTGCACTGGCGATTAGTGTGTTTAAATTTTTAGTAAGCTCTTTTGTGTCGGTTTTGTTTAAACTATCGGTGAAATTTTTTACATTTTTAACGATGCTATCAACCTCGCTTAGACCATTTTCATCGGTTAAAACCTGTGTAAATTTATCGATATTTCTTAGGATTGACTCGATGTGAGAGATATTTTCAGCCGAGAAAAAGCCATCAACCTTATCAAGGGTTTGATTTATCTTTAAAGTGATGTTTTCAGCGTTGTTTCCAAGCTTTGAAAGAAGGCTCTCTTCAAGCTTTAAAATAGGCTTATCACCTGGTTTAAAATCCTTCGTGCCTCGGCTTATATTTATACTTGCTACGCCACTAATAGCCTGAACTTCGATGCTTGCTATGCTATCAGCCTTGATAGGCAGATCCTCTCTTATCTTCATCGTGATGTTTATAAGAGCGTTTTTATCATCGACAAAATTTATATCACTGACGCTTCCTGCTGGCACGCCGATAAATTTAACCGTAGAATCCACCTTTAATCCGCTTGGCAGTTCGCTTGTGTGGATGTAATACTCCTTAAAATCAACTTTCGTATTATTTTTGCTAGTCATCCACCAGATAAATATAGCAAATGCTGTAAGGCAGGCTATGAAAAACATGCCAACAATGGTATAAGAATTTCTATTTTCCATCTACTTTTTCCTCATTTTAAATAGCTCTTCAAGCGGGTTATTTTCAAGATGTTCAAGCTCTTTTATATCTCCCTCAAAGGCTATTTTTTTGTTATCTATTATCAAAAATCTATCCAAAATATCAAAAATACTATCAGCATCATGCGTCACCATGACGACTGTTACGCCGATACTATCACGAAGCTCTTTTATGAGCGCATCCATCTGGCGTGAGCTAACTGGATCAAGGCCGCTATTTGGCTCGTCCAAAAATAGCACCCTAGGACTTAGCACTAAGGCTCTTGCAAGCGCAGCACGCTTTTTCATACCGCCACTTAGCTCGCTTGGATAGAGCATAGAAACTTCTTTTTTAAGCCCAACTTTTTGTATCCAAAACATTGCTATCTCATCGATCTGACGCTTGTTAAATTTAGAGTACTCATGGAGCAAAACGCCCACATTATCAAGTATCGTCATCGAGCTATAAAGCGCTCCAAACTGAAACATAGTCCCACTTTTTAGCTTTATCTCTTGCTGCTCCTCTTGACTACTTTTCCACATATTAACGCCATCAAAGGTTATATCGCCCTTGCTTGGCTTTTTTAGGTATATCATCGTCTTCATAAGCGTCGTTTTACCAGCGCCACTACCGCCTAAAAAGCCGTAAATTTCAGCCTCTTTGATACTCCAGCTTACATTATCGTGCATTATCTTATCGCCATAACTTGTCGTTATGTTTTTTCCAACTATTATCTCGTTCATATCTTTAGCCACATAAAAATTATCGCAAAAAAGGCATCAAGCGCGATGACCCAAAATATCGCATTTACAACGCTAACCGTTGTCATAGCTCCAAGGCTTTGAGCATTTTGACTAACGCCAAACCCTCTCATGCAGCCAATGATCGCTATCACCGCGCCAAAAAACGGAGCCTTTATCATGCCAACAGCAAAGTGCCTAAGCTCGACCATCTCGCGAAATCTATTGAGATAATCGCTAAAGCTGATGTCAAGAATAGTTTGGCAAATGATCATCTGCCCTAAAATGCTTATGCCGTCAGCTATAAAGATGATGACTGGCACGCAAAGCACCATAGCGATGATGCGCGGCAGCACCAAGAAGTTAAATGGCTCAAAGCCCATCGTCTTCATCGCGTCTATCTCCTCAGTTAGCTTCATAGCGCCAATTTGCGCGGTAAAGCTGGAGGCCGACCTGCCTGCCACAACGATAGCAGCGATGAGCGGGGCCACCTCTCTAAGCGTTAGCATGCCCATGATCTCTACTATAAATATACTTGCCCCAAAGCTTGCAAGCATCGCACTACCAAGATATGCAAGCACGACGCCTATCAAAAAAGCGGTTAGCGAAACGATAAAAACGGCATTTACACCGCCATCTTTTATGTAGTTACTAAATTCTCTAAACCTTAAATTTGCAGGATTAAGGAAAATTTTGACGCTTTTTATCAAAAACTCACCCAAAAAAGAGCCAAACTCAACTAAATTTACAAAACCTTCACAAATTTTCTCTCCCAGCCTTGAGAAAAAATTTAGGCTATTGTGCGGTGGCATATATCTAAAGTCGATCTTCTCGTCATTTAAAAGATCGCCCATAGCCTTTATCTTTTCGTCGTTTGTAACGATCTCAAATTTCTTGCCATTTAGCGTATTTTTTAAAAGGATCAAAACAGCGTAATCAATGCTCTTTAGCTCGCTAAAGTCAAATTTAACATTGCCGTTAAGCTTTTGGATTTTTTTAAAGATGCTTTGTAAATTTTTTGCGTCTTTGTAGCTAAACTCGCCTGCAAATTTTATGGTCGCAGTGCCGTTTGCTTCTGTAAAAACGATATCATTTCTCTTTTGCAAAAAGTTCCTTTACCTTAAAATTTCTGGATTATATTATAAATTTTGTTAAAATAAAAAATCAAAAATTTTAAGGGACAAAGATGAAATTTGAAGTTATAAAAAAAGATGGCAACGCAAGACGCGGCATACTCACCACAGCCCACAGCGTGATACAAACGCCAGTTTTTATGCCAGTTGGCACGGTTGGCGCAGTTAAAAGCTTAGATGCCTTTGATATGAGTGAAATTTTAGACGCAAAGATCATTTTAGCAAACACCTACCACATGTATCTGCGCCCTGGCAGCAAGGTCGTGCGTGAGTTTGGCGGACTTCACGGCTTTTCTAAATTTGAGCGCTCGTTTTTAACAGATAGTGGCGGCTTTCAGGCGTTTTCGCTTAGGTCAAACACCAAAAACGACGATGGCGGGATAAAATTTAAAAGCCACATCGACGGCAGCACGCACTACTTCACGCCAAGATCCGTCCTTGACACGCAGTATGACCTAGGCAGCGACATCATGATGATACTTGATGACCTAGTCGCCTTGCCAGCCGAGCCAAAAAGGATAGGTCTCAGCATAAAACGGACGATAAAATGGGCAAAAGAGGCGATAGACTATCACAAATTTATGCAAAGCAAGGGCGTCGGCTTGCAGCAAAATATCTTTGGTATCGTTCAAGGCGGCACCGACTATGAGGCACGTAAATTTTGTGCGCAGGCCTTAAATGATATGCCATTTGACGGCCTTGCCATCGGCGGTTTAAGCGTTGGCGAGAGCAACGAGGCGATGTATGACACGGTTGAGGCGGTTATGCCATTTATGGATGAGCTTAGACCTCGCTACCTAATGGGCGTTGGCACACCAGAAGATTTGGTCGAAAACGTCGAGCGAGGGGTTGATATGTTTGACTGCGTTATGCCAACAAGAAACGCAAGAAACGGCACGCTTTTTACTAGCTTTGGCAAGATAAATATAAAATCAGCCCGCTTCATAAACGACCACTCGCCGATCGATCCAGCCTGCCAGTGCTACACCTGCAAGCGCTACTCCAGAGGCTATCTAAATCACCTTTTTAAGGCAAGAGAGCTCACGTTTTTTAGACTAGCAAGCCTTCACAACCTACACTACTATCTAAATTTAATGAAAGAGATGAGAGAGGCGATAGAGGCTGGCGAATTTGCTAAATTTAAGCGAAATTTCTACGCAAAAAGGAGCACAGATGAGCTATAAAAACGCACTTAGCGGATATTTTTATGGAGATGAGTTTGACTACATAACACTCATCTCATTATCGAAAAAGCAAGTTTTTAAATTTTTATTTAAAGATGGCAAAATTTACAAAGAAGATCTTGAGCATGAATGCGACAAAAGCACGTTTGAAGCAGCTATTAAGGGGATTTGTAACGAATATGCAAATAAAATTTTAGAGCATCAAGACGAGCTAAATGAATATGAGAAAATTTATGCTAGTCAGAGAAATCTTGAGAAATTTATAAAAAGACACCACTTTTTAAAGTATGAGATAAGGAAATTTCAAAATAGCATTTCGCACTTTTACGAAGCCCTTGCGATCTGCCAAAGCGAGCAACAAGGGCTTAAAAAAGAGCTTAAAAACAGCATCCATGAAGCAAGCGTCTTTAAAACCGTAGCCAACGAATACGCCTATAGAGTTGAAGATATCTATACATTTATACAAAGTGACAAAAACGACAAAATAAACAAAAATATCTACCTTTTGACGCTGCTTTCGGCGCTATTTTTACCGCTAAATTTAATAACTGGCTTTTTTGGTATGAATACAAATGGCATGTTTTTAAGCTCATTTAAAGATGGCACATTGATAGTTTTTGCCTTTATAGCGATGCTTTTCGTGCTATTTTTTATATTTTATTACAGATCAAACAAGGATATTAGTTAAATTTCATAGTAGGCTTGGCAAGTTGATCCAACCTGCCAAGTAAATTTGAAGTTATTTTTTCTTAATGATGATCTTCTCGCCATCGCTATCGATGGTGATCTCATCGCCACTTTCAAGCTCATCTTTTAAGATCATATCAGCGATCTTGTCTTCAACTAGCTCATAAAGCGCTCTTCTAAGAGGTCTTGCGCCATAAACTATGTCAAAGCCAGCTTTTGCGATAAATTTCTTAGCCTCTTCGTTTAAAACTGCCTTGATACCGCGGTTGTGAAGAGTTTTTTCAAGCTCTTTAAACATGATTTCTACGATAGATATCAAGCCTTGCTCATTTAGAGGATTAAAGATGATAGTATCATCAAGCCTATTTAAAAACTCAGGTTTAAAGTAGTTTTTAAGCTCGTTTTTAACAGCTACATCACGATCTTCGCCCTTTAGCTCCATTATGAAATTTGAAGCGATGTTTGAAGTTAAAATAATGATCGTGTTTTTAAAATCAACCGTCACACCTTTGTTATCAGTCGCGCGTCCATCATCAAGTATGCCAAGAAGTATGTTAAATACGTCCTTGTGAGCCTTTTCAACCTCGTCAAAAAGTATGACCGAGTATGGTCTTCTGCGAACTGCCTCTGTTAGCTGACCGCCCTCATCGTAGCCTACATATCCTGGAGGCGCACCAAGTAGCCTGCTCACGCTGTGTTTTTCCATATATTCGCTCATATCAAAGCGGATAAGTGCCTTCTCATCGTCAAATAAGAATTTAGCCAAAGCCTTAGCAGACTGAGTTTTGCCAACACCTGTTGGTCCAAGAAATAAAAACGAACCAATCGGCCTTTGACCTTCATTTAGTCCTGCTTTGTTTCTCTTAACAGCACGTGCAAGTGCGTGTAGTGCGTCATCTTGACCGACAACACTCTCTCTTAGATGCTCTTCGATGCGCAGATATTTCTCTTTTTCACTTGTTAGCATCTTTTTAACTGAAATTCCAGTCCATTTGCTCAAAATTTCAGCCACAAGCTCTTCATCGACTTGATTTTTAAGAAGCACACCCTCTTTTTTCATATGCTCCCATTTTTCTTCAAGCTCGTGTTTGTGCTTTTTGGCGTCTGCTATTTTGCCGTATTCTATCTCGGCAGCCTTTTGAAGATCGCCATTTCTTTTTGCTATCTCAGCTTGTGATTTTAAGCTATCGATCTCTTTTGTCGCTTTTGAAATTCCGCCAAAAACGGCCTTTTCGTTTTCAAATTTAGTATCAAGCGCTAGCTTTTTCTCATTTAGATCAGCTATCTCTTTTTCGATCTCGCCAAGTCTTTCTTTGTTTTTATCCGCATCCTCCATCTTTAGAGCTTCTTTTTCTACTTGAAGCGTTACGATCTCACGTTTTATCTTTGAAAGCTCGTATGGTTCGCTCTCTATTTGCATCTTAAGCTCAGCTGCTGCCTCATCTATAAGGTCTATCGCCTTATCCGGCAAGAAGCGGTTTGCGATGTAGCGGTCGCTTAGCCTTGCTGCGGCAACTAGCGCGCTATCAGTTATCGTGATGCCGTGATGAACTTCAAGACGCTCTTTTATACCACGTAAAATTTGCAATGCCTCATTTACACTTGGCTCTTTGACGTCTATTGGTTGAAAACGCCTTTGAAGTGCTGCGTCTTTTTCAAAGTATTTTCTATACTCTTTTAATGTCGTAGCACCAACAGCATGAAGCTCACCGCGTGCAAGAGCTGGTTTTAGGATATTTGCAGCGTCCATTCCACCCTCGCTAGCACCTGCTCCAACGATGGTGTGAATTTCATCTATAAAAAGTATGATGTTGCCAGCTTTTTTGACCTCGTCGATGACAGCTTTTAACCTATCTTCAAACTCGCCTCTATACTTTGCTCCAGCTACAACTGCGCTCATATCAAGTGCGATAACACGCTTGTTTGCAAGGCTTGTTGGCACATCGCGAGCCACTATCTTTTGAGCTAGCCCCTCAACGATAGCTGTTTTACCAACGCCTGGCTCACCAAGCAAGATAGGGTTATTTTTGCTCTTTCTTATTAAAATTTGCATCATTCTAGTGATCTCTTCATCACGTCCGATGACTGGATCAAGCTCTTTATTTAGGGCTTTTTGTGTTAGATCGATACCAAATTTCTCTAAGCTATCAAGAGTATCATCGCCAGTTTGGCTATCTATCTTTTTACCGCCTCTTATGCTCTCAAGGTTCTTTTTGATCTCTAAGATATCGCAAAATTTGCTTAAAATTTGTTTGATCTCACTAAGCTCAAGAGCCGAGATGATCCAAGTATCAACAGCTATGTAGCTATCGCCCATGCTTACCATTAAAGCTTTTGCATTTTCAAGCGAATTTATAAGCTCTCTTGAAACTGAAACATTATCTTTTGTAACGTTTGAGCTGCTTGGGAGTGACGAGATCTTGCTTTTTACCTCAAGCTCGACTGCGTCTTTGCTTATGTTCATCTTATTAAATACTTGATTTAAAATAGAATTGCTATCAGCGAGCAAAGCCCAAAAGACGTGAAGTGGCACAACTTGTGGATTTTTAGAAAAGATCGCTAAGCTAACGCCTTTTTCAAGTGTCTCTTGCATCTGTGCTGTTAAATTTTCTGTTATGTCAGCCATTAAAGCTCCTTAAGTTATTTTATAATGGCGGCATTATATAACTTTAGTCTTATATTGTCAAGTATTTTTATAGCCTTTGTCACTCTTTTTATATAATTGCTAAAATTTGCTGTTATAAATTTGTGTTAAAAATAGACAAAAGCTAAAAATATAAGGTTAAATTTATGCTTTTTTTAGCCAAATGTTAATAAAATTAAGCCAAAAAATATAGGAGATATTTTGAATAAATTTACTAGATCTTTTGCGCTAAAAATAACAGGCGCCCTACTCATCTCAAGCGTAGCAGTAAATGCACTTTTTGCTAAAACTGAAGATGAGGCGAGTGCAAAACTTGAAGCACTTTCAAAACTTACAAAAACCATCTCAACTGTTGAAAAATACTACGTTGATGACATTAAATTTAAAGAGATAATCGACAAAGCCATCGCTGGTTTGATGCAAAATTTAGACGCTCACTCAAGCTTTTTAAACGAAAAAGCATATAAAGATATGCAGGTGCAAACAAGCGGAGAATTTGGCGGACTTGGCATAACAGTTGGCATGAAAGATAGCGCACTAACCGTTATATCGCCTATCGAGGACACTCCAGCTGATAAAGCAGGCATAAAAGCAGGCGATATCATTTTAAGGATCGATGGCAACTCAACTATCGGCACAACGATAGATGAAGCCGTAAATAAGATGCGCGGCAAGCCAAAAACTCCGATAACAATTACAATTTTGCGAAAAGGCGAGCAAAAGCCATTTGACGTAAAGATCATAAGAGATCTTATAAAGGTTGAGTCTGTCTATGCAAAAATGATAGAAAATGAAAACATCCTTTATATACGCGTCACAAATTTTGACAAAAACGTCGTTACAAAGGTCAAAGATGCTATCAAAGAGCATCCAAAAGCAAATGGCATCATACTTGATCTTAGAAACAACCCTGGCGGTCTTTTAAATCAAGCTGTCGATCTAGTGGATCTTTTCGTAGATAATGGCATCATCGTATCTCAAAAAGGTCGTGATGCATCTGAAAATGTAGAGTATAAAGCAAGTGCTAGCAAAACCTTATCAAAACTCCCACTTGTTGTCCTTGTAAATGGCGGAAGCGCAAGTGCTAGCGAGATAGTAAGTGGCTCACTGCAAGATCACAAGCGTGCGGTGATAATTGGCGAAAACACATTTGGCAAAGGCAGCGTTCAGGTGATCTTACCAATAGACGACACTGAAGCTTTAAGACTAACCATTGCAAGATACTACTTGCCAAGCGGTAGAACTATCCAAGCTGTTGGCGTAACACCTGATGTAGTCGTGCATCCTGGCAAAGTGCCACAAAGCGATGATAGTGCATTTAGCATCAAAGAGAGCGAACTAAAAGCACACCTAAAAAGCGAGCTAAACAAGATAAATCCAACAAGCGAAGGCAATAAAACTGAAGCAAAAGATGATAAAAACATAATCACACAGAAAAAAGTCGATGAGGATATTCAGTTAAAAACAGCGATTGATACGATCAAAATTTTAAAGATAAAACAACAATAATCTAAAGGAGAACAACATGCAAAAAAGAGAGCTTATCTACGAGGGAAAAGGCAAGAAAATGTACGCCACAGACGATCCAAATCTACTTGTGGCTGAATTTAAAGACGACCTAACAGCATTTGACGCTCAAAAAAGAGGCAACGAAGCTGGCAAAGGCGCACTAAATAACAAAATCTCTACTCAGCTTTTTAAACTACTAGAGAGCAAAGGCATCGTGACTGACCTAGTTGAGACCATCAGCGACACTGAGCAAGTGGTCAAAAAATGCGAGATCATACCTCTTGAAGTTGTTGTGAGAAATATCGCAACTGGCTCACTTAGCAAAAGGCTTGGCATAAAAGAAGGCACAGTTCTACCTTTTACACTTGTTGAGTTCTACTACAAAAATGACGATTTGCACGATCCACTTGTTACTGACGAGCACTGCATCATCATGGGGCTAGTAAAAAGTGAAAAAGACCTTCAAACCCTAAGACACACAGCAAGAGAGATCAACTCTATCTTATTTAAATTCTTTGCAGAGAGAAATTTAAAACTAGTTGATTTCAAAGTCGAATTTGGTATCGACAAAGATGGCAACATCATCTTAGCTGACGAGATAAGCCCTGATAGCTGCAGATTTTGGGATGCGACAACAAACGAAAAACTTGACAAAGATAGATTTAGACAAGACCTTGGTAGCGTAAAAGTAGCTTACGAAGAAGTTTTAAGAAGAATTCTTTCTTAAGGACAAAGATGAAAGCTGTCGTAAATATAGCATTAAGAAGCGGGGTCTTAGACCCTGCTGGTAAGGCAGTGGAGCACGCGCTAAATTCACTTGGATTTAGCGGCGTGTCAAATGTCAGGATAGGCAAACAAATCGTTTTAGACATCGACGAGAGCGATAAAAACAAAGCAAAAGAGCAGCTAAAAGTGATGTGTGAAGAGCTTCTAGCAAACACCGTCATCGAAGACTACGAGATCGTGCTATGAAAGTAGCGATCATACTTTTTCCCGGCACAAACTGCGAAGAAGACACAGCTCACGCCTTTGGGCTACTTGGCTGCCAAACGCAGATCATCTGGCACAAAGAAGATAAGATCGATGCTGATCTAATCGTTTTACCTGGTGGTTTTAGCTACGGCGACTACCTAAGAACGGCTGCGATAGCTAAATTTAGCCCAGCGATGCAAGCTGTAAAAGAGCATGCGAAAAAAGGTGGCTACATTTTAGGAATTTGCAATGGCTTTCAGATGCTTCTTGAGCTTGGACTTTTAAAAGGTGCGATGAGAAGAAATGAAAATTTAAATTTCGTCTCAAAATACCACCATCTAAAAGTGATCTCAAATAGCAATAAATTCCTAGCAAATTTAGCCAAAGACGAAGTAGTAAATATCCCTATCGCTCACGGCGAGGGCAACTACTATACCGACAAAGATACGCTAAAAAGCCTATATGATAACGAGCAAGTCCTGCTAAAATACTGCGACAGCCACGGCAATGAGATAAATCCAAATGGCTCAGTTGATAGTATAGCTGGGATTTGCGATGAGAGCAAAAAGATCTTTGGTCTTATGCCTCACCCAGAGCGCGCTTGCGAGAAAATTTTAGGCACAGATGATGGCATGAAGATGTTAAAAGGGCTAGTTTGGTAAAACGAACACTTTTTATCGCCCTACTCGCGCTAAATTTATTTGCCGCAAACACTGATGAAGTCAGCGTTTTTGACATGATGGATGAGGCAAGAGAGGATAAATTTGTAAATAGCCAAGCATCAAAGCCGCAAGCAAAGACTCCAAGCGAAGAAGATATATCAAGAAAACTCGTCTCTCCACGCTCTATCGCCCCACAGCCAGAGCGTATCACTCCAGAGCAGATGCGAAATATCGTCCCGACAAACGAACCAGACATCAGCGTCCCTGACAATCAAGTCTATGACAAGATCAAGATAAAAGACCTCCTTTTAAAAGCGACAAATATCCCTAAAAATGTCGTAGTAGGAGAAATTTTTAGCGTTGAGATCGTGGCTGATACGCAAAGTGACCTTGAGTTTGAGTTTGAGACACAGCTTGATGAGACAAATATCAAATGGCTAAATAAGAAGAATTTTCAATGGGTAAAAGGCGATGAAAACAAATACATCGGCACTTTCTACCTTGAAGCAACAAGCATTGATGCAAAGACTTTACGAGTTAGCTTGGATCTAAAAAGAAATGGCGAGAACTATCAAAACTCAAACATAAATATCTTTTTACCAAAGCTAAAAGAGCTTAGAAGTGACGAAAACTACAACCACATCGTCGCTGATAACCTTGAGGTAAAGAAATTTAAAACGACTAAATTTGATGATATAAACAACATCATGGTCGTTGAAATTTACGGCAACAATGTCGATCTAAGCGCCTTTAATATCGAAAACAAAACGATCCTAAAGCAAGGTGTAGATACAATAAACGGCGACTTTAACTCGCAAAGTGCATATTATTTTGCAGTATTTAAGCCAAACAAAAAGACGCTTGACTTTAACTACTACAACCTAAAAAAAGCTAAATTTGAGAGCTTTTCACTGCCTGTGAGCGTCGAAGAGGACGAAGTTAGCACGCAAATCGGGCTAAATCCAAAACAAAGCGAATTTAGCACTTACAAAGATATCACGATCTACTCTTTGGTCGCTATCTTTATCTTGCTAGCGATCTGGCGAAGAAAGCTAAGCTACTTTTTTGTGGCAGCTGTCTTTATCGCACTTGGGATTTACACTTACAATCCTTTTGGCAAAGCAGTGCTTAAGCCAGATGTGAGCGTCACTATCTTGCCAACTAAAAATTCAACCGTTTTTTATACATCTCGTAAAAACGAAAATGTTGAAATTTTAGACACAAAAGACGACTACTCAAAAATTTTATTCGCAGATGGCAAAATCGGCTGGGTAAGAAAGGGTGATCTTGTCAAAAATTAGAGCTTTTTTCTTTTCTATTGAATTTGTGATAAGCGTCGTTATTGTCGTATTTTTTATGTGGCTCTTTAACTCTAAAAATAGAGCCATAAGAAAATTTTGGGGCAGATCGCAGAGATTTTTTGGCGGATATAATCTTGAAGTGATCGGTAAATTTAGCGACGAAGCAAATATCTTGCTGATAAATCACCAAAGCATGCTTGATATCATCGCACTTGAAGAGATCCATCCTAAAAATATATGCTGGATCGCAAAGGCACAGATAGGTAAGATCCCGATCATCGGTAAAATTTTGAGCCTTCCTAAGATGATAGCAGTCGAGCGAGAAAATAAGCACTCGCTAATAAAGCTTTTAAGCGAAGCAAAAGACAGAGTAGAAAATGGCCGTGTTTTAGCGATATTTCCAGAAGGCACAAGGTCTCAAACCAAAGAGCTACTACCATTTAAAGGTGGCGCAAAGTTGCTAGTTGAAAAGCTAAATTTAAAGGTTCAGCCTATCGTGATCGTTGGAAGCGATGCGATGAAAGTGAAAGAATTTAGCTTTAAAAAGGCTGACATCAAGCTCTTTTGCCTTGATCTAGTCGATACCTCAAAACAAAACTGGCTAGAGGCGACTAGAGAGAGCATGCAAAAAGTCTTAGACGAAAATAGAAAATAAATTTAGCTTTGTAAATTTACAATTTAAAATTTACATTTTAAGTAGCCACCATAAAGAGTTAAAATTAATAAGCGATAAAGCAAATGTTGATGTGATATTACTTTGTAAATTTATACAAATCATATTAGTAAAATTTTACTCGCCAGCAATTTGTTTGATATCTTTTATAAGTTTTTTGTATATCAACGCATGTGTCCAAATTTGCTTTTACCACCATGGGCAAGAACCAATTCACGCAGTAGATGGACTTGCTCCCTATATCGTTAAGTACAAAAATTACTACATCTTATAACACTTTGCTCATATTAGTTCAGCCATTTTATTATGAGCGTTAAATTTTATTTAAATCTAATGCTTAAATTAGATCTCTTGCTGGATATTTTTATTAGCCATAAATATGGTTTGTGATTGCGGTGAAATAAAACAATAGAAAAATTTAAATTATAGAAGTACGACAACTATTTGGCGGAGAGCTCCGCCAAATTTAGTTTTTCTTGAAAAATCTCAATATCTTTGCTTGTAGTTTAAACTGCTCTGAAAGCTCCATTATCGGATAAGCTCCAGCGTATTTTTTGCCGCCAGGTAGGTCTTTACTAACGCCTCCACGTGCAGCGATCTGCGCAAAGTCGCCAACTTTTACGTGGCCAGCTGAGCCACTTTGTCCGCCCATGACGACGTTTCTGCCTAGCACTGTTGAGCCAGCAAGTCCAGTTTGTGAGACGATGAGGCAGCCATTTCCAAGCTCGCAGTTGTGGCCTATTTGAACGAGATTATCTATCTTTGTGTAGTTTGCGATCATCGTGCTTTCAAAAACGCCACGATCTATCGTCGTGCAAGCGCCGATCTCGACAAAATCACCCAAAACAACATTGCCGTTGTGATAAATTTTCACATGCTCGCCAGTTTTTGTATGCGCATAGCCAAAGCCGTCGCTGCCGATGACGCAGTTTGCTAGCAGGTGGCACTCGTTGCCGATGACGCAGTCATTATAGATGACGACGTTTGGGTGGATGATGCAGTTTTTACCAATAGTTACGTTATCGCCTAAAAACGCTCCAGCCATCACTATTGTGTTTTCGCCAACGCTCACGTTTGAGCCGATATAGACATTTGGCATTATAGTGGCACTCTGGGAGATATTTGATGGTTTTGGCTCGCAAAAAAGCGGCTTAGCGTAAATTTTACTAAGGATGGCAAATGCAAGATGCGGGTTGTCGCACACAAGCGCTACCATGCCAGCTGGCACTAGGTCTAAAAGCGATTTTGTCACCAAGATAGCTCCAGCGTTTGAAGTGCTTATAAATTTGGCATTTTTCTCGCCATCGCAGTATGTTAGCTCAGCTTTATTTGCATTTTTTAAAGAATTTAGAGCAAAAATTTCAAGATCTTCTCCGCTAAAAGTAGCATCTACTTTTAAGGCTATTTCGCTTAGTTTCATCATATATCCATTATCACAGATCCGCCGCGCACGACGTCAACTGGGTTAAATTTCTTTATCGATTTTAAAAAGCTCTCTATCCTGCTCGCATCGTCAGCCACCATGACGACGATGTAGTTTTCGTTTGTATTTGTGACGATGCCGTTGTATGACTTTAGTATCGCCTCAAGGCCTGCAAAATTTTCGCCAAGCGGGATTTTCACAAGTGCCATCTCTTTTTCGACAAATTCGCCACTTTCTATGACTTTATATGTCGGGATAAGCTTGTGAAGCTGTTTTACGATCTGCTCTAAAACCCTCTCATCGCCGCTTGTGACGATGCTTAGCCTTGAGAAGTTGCTCTCAGGTATCGGAGCGACTGTGAGTGTGTCGATGTTGTAGCCCCTGCCCGCAAAAAGCCCAGAAATCCTAGCCAAAACGCCATGTTCATTTAAAACTATAACCGAAATCGTTCTTCTGATACTCATTTTTCTTCCTTGCTCTTTAATATCATATTATAAATCGCAGCCCCAGCTGGAACCATAGGAAGCACGTCCTCAAAGCGGTCAATCCTTACGTCGATAAGAGCTGATTTTTTACTCTTGATCGCCTCTTTTAAAGCCTTTTTAAACTCATCTTTGCTCTTGCAAACAAAGCCAACACCACCAAATCCCTCAGCGATCTTGACAAAATCAGGCTGCAAACTAAGATCAGTCGATGAGTAGCGCTTTTCATAGAAAAATGTCTGCCACTGGCGCACCATACCTAAGAAATTGTTGTTTAAGATGATGTTTATGACAGGAACATTTGTCTCATAAGCGGTCATTAGCTCTTGGATATTCATAAGTATCGAGCCATCTCCTGTGAAATTTACAACCAAATGCTCAGGCATCGCACACTTTGCGCCGATCGCTGCAGGGAGGCCGTATCCCATCGTGCCAAGGCCACCACTTGTGACAAGCTGCCTTGGGCGGTTAAATGGATAAAACTGCGCCACCCACATCTGGTGCTGACCGACATCAGTTGCGATGATAGCCTCAGAGCCAACTATCTTTGCGGTCTCTTCAACTACCCATTGAGGCTTTAAAACCTTGTCGCTATCTGTGTAGCCAAGTGGATTTAGCTTTTGATATCTATCTAAAATTTCTCTCCAAGGCGCATAGTTTTTAGGCTCACCTTTCACCTCTTCATAAAGCTCGCTTAACACGTTTGTAAGGTCGCCAACTATCGGATAGTGAGCGTTTATGATCTTTGAGATAGAGCTTGGATCGATGTCGATATGAATGATCTTAGCATGTTTAGCAAACTCGTCAGTTTTGCCTGTGACCCTATCGCAAAATCTAGCGCCAAGCGATATGAGAAGGTCACACTCGCTAAGAGCCATATTTGAAGCGTAGCTGCCATGCATGCCTGCCATGCCTAAATTTAGCTCATCTTTTGCATCAAGCACGCCAAGAGCCATAAGCGTCTCGACCGCTGGTATGCCAGTCTTTTTCATAAATTTACGTATGATCTCGCTTGCATTTGATGCGACCGCGCCGCCGCCTATATAAAGAAGCGGCCTTTTAGCCTCATTTATCGCAGCTGCAGCTTTTTTGATCTGCTTAGAGTTGCCTTTGTATGTCGGCTTGTAGCTTGGGATAGAAATTTCTTTTGGATAGACAAAGTCGCCAAGCCTTGAAGTGACGTTTTTTGGGATATCGATGTGAACTGGTCCTGGGCGGCCTGATCTTGCGATGTAAAACGCCTCTTTTATGATGCGAGGTAGCTCCTCGACGCTATTAACCAAGAAGTTATGTTTGACACAGGGGCGCGAAATGCCGACTGCATCGATCTCTTGAAAGGCATCTGTGCCGATCATAAAGGTTGGTACTTGACCACTTATAAGCACAACTGGGATACTGTCGCTATAGGCTGTGGCAAGACCAGTGACCGCGTTTGTAAAGCCAGGACCACTTGTCACAAAAGCCACACCAACTTTGCCGCTAACCCTAGCGTATCCGTCTGCTGCGTGAACGGCTGCTTGCTCGTGGCGAACCAAGACGTGTTTAAAATAAGTTTGTTTATATGTCTCGTCGTAGATATTTAAAGCTGCACCGCCAGGATAGCCAAAAACTATCTCAACGCCCTCTTCGTGCAAGGCTTCGCTTATCATCTGTGAACCAGAAATTTGTTTTATCATCACTTTAGCCTTTTGATAAATTTATCGCAAATTATATCCCAAAGCATTTTAAATCCATTTTAACTTTTTAGCGAAATTTGGGCGTTATCTTAAATTTCTTGAAAAAAATTTGAGTTAAAAAAGTGAAAAATACAAAATATTTTACATATATTTATGCATATTATTTTTAGTATTTTGATAAATTTGGCAAATTTAGAAAATAGGTAGAGGGGCGCCAACCAAGCCAACCAAGCCAACCAAGCCAACCAAGCCAACCAAGCCAACCAAGCCAACCAAGCCAACCAAGCCAAC
>NZ_CABPUQ010000001.1:893487-922739 GCF_902460675.1 Campylobacter concisus
ACCAAGAAACCAAGAAACCAAGAAACCAAGAAACCAAGAAACCAAGAAACCAAGAAACCAAGAAACCAAGAAACCAAGAAACCAAGAAACCAAGAAACCAAGAAACCAAGAAACCAAGAAACCAAGAAACCAAGAAACCGAGAAAATTTATCTAGAAATTTTCACAAAAATGGCAAGAAATTTATGCAAAAGTATAAAAACAGCCTTAAAGTAAGTCTTTTTTAAGCGCAAAAAAACGATCTATTTTAAATTTAAAAACAAATTTAAATTTTACAGATGAAATTTACCCCAAAAAAGCGCCAAAAGGATTTAAAATTTAGCCTCAGCTCTTATCAAATTTAGCTTTTTTACAGCCTTGTCAAGATCATCAGAGCTTACAAAAACGCTAATGTTTTCATTTTTTTTATAGACCTTGTCGTAGTATTTTGTGAGTAAAATTTCAGCCACTTTGGCGATGTCATTTTCATTAAATTTAGCCACAGCCTCATCTCTGGCCTCTTTGTCGATAAAGGGCGAAATTTTCTTTATGCACTCATCAAAAAAGGCTTTATCCACACTTTTATAGTCACTTGTGATGCAAGAAATTCTATTTTCCAAGCTCGCGCTAACCTCAACGCAGATGCCGCTGCGCATCGCTTCATAAAGGCTTTTTGGAAGTGTTAGCGAGCCGATCCTTCTGCTCTCACCCTCGATAAAGCAAATTTGATCTTTTAGTGCAGAAAGCTCCTCAAATAACGCATCTTCAAAGCACTTTTGGCTAGGCTGCGCGCCATTTATCGCGCCAAAAACTGAGCCTAGGTGATTTGCCATCGCTTCAAGGTCTATTGATGGCGAGAGTGCCCTTATAAGCTTACTTTTATAGCAGCCAGTATTGCCAAAAAGAGTGATAAATTTCGTGCTTAAAGAACGCTCTAAAAACTCCAAAACATGATTTCTATAAGCCTTATAGCCGCCATTTAGCCTAAAAACCCTATATCCTATCATGCTTAGCACAAAACCAACCGAGCTTGATCTAAGTCCGCCCTTTGCGCAGTATATCCCAATAGCTGAGCCGACCTTAGCCCTTTTATAGACCTCGTCGATGATATTTTGCAAATTTTTGCAGATGTATTTTGCACCAAGGCTCTTAGCTAGGGCTCTGTCGCTTTTGTAGATCGTTCCTACCTCTTTGTGTTCAGCATCATCAAGCGCGTATAAATTTAGAGCATCTTTTATATGTGAGTAGGCATACTCATGCGGCGATCTAGCGTCTATTAAGAGCTCAAACTCGCCTCTTTTTTCAAGCCACTGCTCTATATCAAGCTCAAATAACGCCACTAAAAGCCTTTTTTAGCTTTTGATAAAGTGGATGAAACGGCGTGCCATTTACCCTGACATCGGCGATCGTTGTGATGAAATTTGTATCCCCACTCCACCTTGGCACAAGGTGATAATGCACGTGCTCAGCTATGCCAGCGCCTGCTGCCTTGCCTAAATTCATACCGATATTTACGCCCTGTGCGTGAAGCTCACGCTTTAAAATTTCAACCCCAAGCCTTACAAATTTACTCATCTCAAACCACGTCTGCTCGTCAAGCTCCTCGATCTTGTCGGTGTGGTGGTTTGGTATGATCATAAAGTGTCCTGGCGAATATGGGTATAAATTCATGATCCCAAAGCAGTGCTTAGCACGAAAAAGCACGCCATTTTTCTCGTCGTCTTCTTTTGAATTTATGACCTCGCAAAAGACACAACTATCTTTTTTTGCGCTGAAATACTCGCTTCTCCAAGGGGCACAAAGGTGCTGCATCACTCGCCCTCCTTTATCTTTTTAACGGCATTTTTTATATCATCTTGCCTCATAAAATACTCTCCGATCAAGAAAGCATCGACTCCGATCTTGCTTAGCTCGCAAAGCTGCTCATGCTCGTAAAGTCCGCTTTCAGCAACTATTATCTTGCCATTTGGCAAAAGCGGCACGAGCTTCTCACAAAGGCTCATATCCATCGTAAAATCATCTAAATTTCTGTGATTTATCCCTATTATATTTGCTCCTGCAAAGACTGCCTTTTTGACATCGCTTGCGTCATGGGTCTCTACTAAGACCTCAAGCCCCAAGTGGTGTGCGTACTCGAGTAGCTCTTTTAGCTCGCCTTGTGTTAGCGCTTTGGCGATAAGCAGGATAAAGTCCGCTCCATAAACAAGTGCTTCTAAAATTTGATACTTATCAACGATAAAGTCTTTTCTAAGGATCGGCCTTGATGCGTAGCGGCGAACCTGTGTGATGTACTCTATGTCGCCTTTAAACCAGTGAGGTTCGGTTAGGATGCTAAAGGCATTTGCGTGCTGCTCGTACTCCTGCGCTATTTTTATCGGCTCAAAGTCCTCTCTTATCACGCCTTTGCTTGGGCTTGCTTTTTTTATCTCAGCTATTATCTTCATAGGCTCATCTTTACTTGATCTAAGTGCGCCCAAAACGTCTCTTGGCACGTATGGGTTGTATGCCAAAGATCGACCTAGCCACTCCTGCGGAAAGTCAGCCTTGCGCTTTTTTAGATCCTCTTTTGTCTTTTTTATGATCTCATCAAGTATCATTTTTTAAGCCTTTTGTTTAAATTTATTATGCAGCGCTCGATTAGGTGCAAGTGCTCCTTTGCCTCTTTTGAAGCCTTAAAATCAACATCTTTCATCGCGTGCATCATTATGCCCTTTGCCTTTTTGCACTCGCCAAGCTTGAAATAACCCCACGCTAGCGAGTCCTCATAGTAAGGCGAGTCTGGCGAGATCTCAAGCGCTTTTTGTACCATCTCTACGCCCTTTCTTGGGTCTATCTCATGATCAATTAGCAAATAGCCGTAGTAGTTAAAAAACATATCATTATTAAGCTTTGGCACGCTAGCTTCAAATTTATCTAAGATATCAGCGATCTTTTTTTCATCTAGGCTATCTTTATTCATCTCATACTCGTAAATGGCCGCCTTTGCTAAGAAATTTAGATCCCTGCTATCGTTATAAATTTTAACCGCCAAAACGTATGCATCGCCAAAATTTCCAGTCGCTGCGTAAAGATCCATAAGCGTGGCGTCGTTGTAGCCATATTTTTTCAAAATTTCAATAGCCGCTTTGTAATTTTTATCATAGATAAAATACTGCACGATCTTGTCAAGATAAGTGGTATCGTGAGTGATGTCGTAGATCTCTTCAAAAAGCTCGATCACCTTTGGGAAATTTCTTTGCTGTGAGTAAATTTCAGCCAAAAGCTCGCATGTTTTTTGAGTGCAGCCCTGCTCCTCGCGAAATTTCTCAAGATATTTTGTCGCATCTTTTACATTATCCATGCGGTTTAAAAGGATATCAACGATGCGGAGTAAATTCTCCTCTTCAGGCTTTAGCGAGTATGCCTCTTCGAAGTATTTTAGTGCCGTTACCGTATCATTTTGCATCATACAAATAGTGCCAAGCATGAGCAAATTTTGAGCGTTTGGCTCTTTTGTGGCAAGCTCTTGCATCAGCTCTTTTGCCTCGTTTAGCTTAGAGAGATTGACCAAATTTGCAACCTTGATCCTGATAAAATCGCTATCGTCTTTTAAACTCTTCTCGCCCTCACTCATAAGGCTATCTAAATTTTCATTTTTTGTAGCAAAAGCTAGCTTGATCGCCTCTTTTAGATAGGTTTTTTGATTTGTCTCTTTAAAAAGCCCTAGATAAGTCTGGATACTAGCATTTACATCGCCACTATCTTGAGAGATGAGAGCTTGCATTAGGCGTAAATTTACACTTTTGTTATCATCTGCAAGTAGATGCGTGCTAAAAAATACGCTTATAAAAATTATTAAAATTTTACGCCAATGCATTCTGCTCTTAGCTCCTTTAAGTTTTTTTTAAAATAATCCCAAAACGGAAATGTCCTGCACTGCTTAGGTCTTAGCTCATAGACCGAGCAGTTTTTATTTTTCTCATCAAAAAATATGCAAGCAAAACCGTCATCATAAGGCTTTTCTTTGATGCTTCGCCTTACGCCCACTTTTATTAGAAATTTGCTCTCAAACTCATCTTTTGGCATACCAAAAGCAGCGCAAAATTTTAAAATTTCACCCTCATCTATCCAGATATAGCCGCTCTCGCCAGTGCAGCATTTGCCTCCGCAACTCTCGCAAAAGCTAGGATCAAACTCATAGCTAAAACCATCAGCCCTCACGCTATCTCCTTGTAAGAGACGCTGTTTGTATCAGCTTTTTTAAAGATCTCGCTTGCCTCTTTCGTGTGCGAGCCATCTTCGCTCATCACAAGAGGTGGTAGGACTTTTAGCTTTGAGTTTGAGTTGTTTCGCACTTCAAGTAAAGCCAAATTTGCTGGCTTATCCTTTTTGGTATGGACAAATTTTAAGCTCACCAAATTTAGTTTATACTCTTTCAAGCATGCCACTATCTCGCTAAGATCATCTGGCGCATAGCAAAAAAACGCCCTTTTATGTGGCTTTAAATTTACGCTTATGCCTCTTATAAAATCCTTTAAATTTAGCGAGCTTGCATATCTGCTAACTTTTATGTGTTCATTTTGGCTTTTTGTAACACCGTCATGATAAAAGGGTGGATTTGAGATGATTAGATCAAATTTCTCACTATCTTTAAAATTTGCAAAATCAGCCGTTATGGCTCTAGCCTCTAGGCAGTTGCTCTTTGCGTTAAAGCTAGAAATTTCGCTATTTAGCTCCAAAAGATCAAGCATGCTTAGATCTATCTTTTTAAAATCACGCTTAAGCAAAAGTCCAAGTATCCCGCACCCTGCTCCAACGTCCAAAACCCTACCAGAAATTTCGCCAAAGCTAGCGCAAATAAAATCATAAAGAACGAGCGTATCGCTGTTGTAGCGATAGCCATTTTCAAGCTGGGCTAAGATCATCTATAAACCTTGATGATAAAGCCGCGCGTCACATCTTTTACGATCACTTCAGAGCTAAAGCTGATCCTTGCAAAGTCACCAAATTCCTCTTTTATAAGCTCAGCAGCCGCCTTTGCACGCTCTTTGCCAACGCCGTAATTTACGTAGTTATTTAGCTTGCCAAGGTCATCTTTTTTGATATTTTGAGCGACATTTGATGGGATGACAAAATTTTTCTTATCCACGATCGGGATGATCTCATACATGTAGTTTGAGTTAAATCTCTGCAAAAACTCACTCACTCTGTTTTTGCACATTATGCTAACCTTGTCCTTTGCGTCCATATCGTCGCACTCGATGCTAGAGATGAGGACTAGCTTTGTTGGCGTTTCTGGCTTTGTCGTAGCCTGTAAGATATTTTTTAAATTTACATTTTCATTTTCAAGCTCATCTTGTCTGTTTAAATTTTGCTCAATATCTTTTTGAAGCTCGACTATCTGGGCATTTACACTACCGCTACCGCCTTTGTGAGTGGTTGAGCTTAGCTCATTTATCTTTGAATTTAGCCTCTCTATCGTCTTGTTACTCTCATTTAGCTTTTGCTTTGCATTTTCTAGTTCATTTTGCAAACTTAGTAAATTTTTGCCACCACTTTTGTTGTTATCGGTTAAAAATGTTGAGGTATCGACTATCTTTTTTTGTAGCATGTTTATTTGCTGACGCAAAATTTCATAGTTTTGCATATCGATCTTTAGTGTTCTTTTTTGAGTTTCTAGCTCGCTTTGCTTAGAAAGGAGCATTTGGCTTGTCTTTGTGACATTTTCTTCAAGCTCCTTTATCTTTGCATCTTTTAGATCAAGCTTTGAGCTCAAATTCTTTAGCTCGCCCTCGTTTGAGCCAAGTTTCTGCGACTGCAAAGAGATGGTTTGGTTTTGATCAAATAGCGTTTTTAGAAATTTAGTTGTCTTCGTATCAAGCGCTTTTAGCTCTTCTTGGCTCTTTTTAAGGCTCTCTTCACTCAAACTTAGCTTTTTGCTTAGCTCACTTAGAGTTGAGTTTGCGTCTAAATTTTGCTTTTCAAGCTTTTTATTTAGGGCATTTGCCCTCTCAAGCTCTTTTTTAAGCGAGCTTATATTTTCATTTGCAAGTTTGTTCTCTTGCTCGCTTTTTAGGCTCTTTTGTTTTAGATCGTCAAAACTCTTATGAAGTGCCGCAAGCGAGGCATTTAGCTCTAAATTTTTGCCATTATAGCTTTGCGCCATTAGATCTTTTGAGTTTAGATTTTTCTTAATCTCTTCAAGCTCGTAAATTCTATCTTTTAGTGCAGTCTTGTTTGACTCAAGAGCCTCCTGCAGATCGATTATCTTATTTGCCTTTTTAGAAAGCTCATCCTCCATAACGCTCTTTTGTGTCTCAAAGCCATCATTTAGCGCATTTATCTCTTTTTCGTAGCTAAATTTTTGAGTGTCAGCGTCATTTTTAACTCGCTCGATCTCCTCTTTTAAAAGCAAAATTTCTTTTTTTTCGCCTCTATCTTTTTCGCTTTGAGCTTTTTCATACTCTTTTATAAGAGCTTCTTTTTGCGTAAGCGTCGCATTTAGCTCGTTATTTTGCTCTTTTAAAGCGGTGTAGTTTGCCTCAAAGCTCTCTTTAAATTTATTAAAGCCAGCCTCGGCATCTTTTAGCTTGCTCTCATCGCCATTTCTAGCGTCATTTATCGCATTTTCAAGGTCGATTATCTTTTTTTCATAAGCCTTTGAGCTCTCTATCATATCAGCTTGCGCTTCATTTAGGCGCTTTGTCAGAGCTTGGATATTTTCAAAGTGTTGCGCCTCAAGCTCGCCAAGAGCCTTTTGATTTTTTTCAACTATCTCATTTTTTTCATTTTCGATATTTCTTTTCATCTCTGAAATTTTGCTTATGAAGTCTAAATTTTTCTCGCTCATATCGACATTATCAGCGGCTAAAATTTCATTTTTTTTGCTTAGCTCGCGCACTTGCTCTTGAAGCTCTTTTACATTGTCTGATAAATTTAGGTCCTTATCATCAACAAAATTTTGCATGTAGCTTTTTGGCGTGATGTAGCCGCCATACTCGTAAAGATCGTCTTTGCTTACATATCTTTGCTTCTCTTCTTCAGGGAGATCATCAAAATTTATAGAATAAATCGTTTGATTAGTATCTTTTGGCGCCTCGTCCTCTTTTTGAAATTTCAAAAACGAGAGAGAAAAGCCAGCTATAAGACAAACAATAGCTAGTGCGATTTTATTTATCAAGCTTATGCCTTGCCTTTTAAGATATCTTTGATGACGCTATGAGCGTGATTTAGTCCGACCACGATCGAGCCGCCATTTTTTAAAACGATGTCGCCTCCCACGTATAGTCCTGGCACGCTACTTTGGTAATTGCTATCAACTATCGGAGTGCCTTTCTCATCAGTTTTTATCTGACATTTTTGTAGAAAATCAACCGGACTTGAGCCACCGATCGCATAAACAACCCTATCATAGACACGGATCTTGCCATTTTCATAATGCACTCTTACCTTGCCTGATTCATTATCGATCTCGGTTATATCGTGATTTAGTCTTACTTTTATCTTATTGTGCTTCTCAAGCTCCCAAAGTGCGCTTAAATTTGTCTCATTTACACGGCTAAATTTATCTTTTCTGTAAGCGATCGTAGTTTTATTATACTGACAAAGCTCGATAGCATACTCAACCGCAGAATTGCCACCGCCCACAACTAGCACTTTTTCACCGTTTGTGCAGTTATCAAGGTTAAAATTTACAACTGAATTTAGTGATGGCGGGATCTTATAATCAGGCTTGTTTGGTCGTCCCATTTTGCCGATAGAGACCATCACGTTTTTGGCTTCATAGACAGCTTTTGAGGTAGTTACTTTAAAAATTTCTCCCTCTTTTTTTACGCTTTCGACCTCAGAGTTAAAAAAAGCCTCGATATTCTCAGAGTCAAGTAGCTTGTCAAAATAATCAAGCGTGCTCTCTTTTGTGCCATCTTCAAACGAAACTAGCCCATGTATCGTGCTATCTTGCCCTTTATACTCTTTATCTACGCGTTTATTGTCTTTATAAAATTTTCTGATCGTTTGGCTGTGGTTGTCGCCTTTTTCAAGGAGCAAAACATTACTTAAGCCATTTCTTTTAGCCTCTACTACGCTAGCTATGCCACAAGGTCCGCCGCCAACTACTATTAGATCATAAATATTTGCCATATTTTTCTCCAAATTTTATAAATTTTAAGCTTTTTTAACTAGATCAGCCATCAAAAATGCAAGCTCTAAAGCCTGATCAGCATTTAGTCTTGGATCGCACTGCGTCTCATATCTCTCTTTTAGCGAGCTTTCAGTGATGTTTAGCGCGCCGCCGGTGCACTCTGTCACATCTTTGCCAGTCATCTCAAGATGCACGCCACCTGCTCTTGTGCCCTCAGCTTTATGAATTTCAAAAAAGCTTCTAACCTCGCTTAAGACCTTGTCAAACTCACGAGTTTTGTAGTTATTTGAGGTCTTGACGGTGTTGCCATGCATCGGGTCTATGCTGTAGACGATATTTAGCCCCTCGCGCTTTAGCTCTCTTAAAATTTTTGGTAAATTTTCACCGATCTTATCAGCGCCCATTCTGATTATCACATTTAGTCTGCCAGCTTCATTTTCTGGATTTAGCTTATTTGCGAGTGCGACGACGTCTTCAGCTTTTGCGCTTGGTCCGATCTTTACGCCGATAGGATTTTTAACACCACTTAAAAAATGTACGTGTGCGTCGTTTATGCCGCGCGTTCTCTCGCCTATCCAAAGCATGTGAGCCGAGCAGTCGTACCACTCGCCACTAAGGCTATCAACCCTAGTTAGTGCCTCTTCATAAGGCAAAAGTAGCGCCTCGTGAGATGTATAGACTGCTGTTTGATTTATCGCTGGGGTATTTGCCGAAGTGATGCCGCAAGCTGCCATGAAAGATAGAGTTTTTGTTAGATCATCAGCTAGTTTAGCGTATTTCTCACCGATCTCTGGCCTTTTAACAAAGCCTAAATTCCACTTATGCACCTGATGAAGGTCTGCCAAACCTCCTCTTGAAAAGGCTCTTAATAGGTTCATCGTAGAAGCACTTTGATAGTAGGCCTCTATCATGCGTTTTGGGTCGGCAACTCTAGCCTTTTCGTCAAATTCAAAGCCATTTATGATGTCGCCTCTATAGCTTGGTAGCTTAATGCCATTTACCTCTTCGTAGTCGCTACTTCTAGGCTTTGCAAACTGCCCTGCTACGCGGCCTACTTTGACCACTGGACAGCCACCACCAAAGGTTAAAACTATCGCCATTTGAAGTAAGACCTTAAACATATCTCTGATGTTGTTTGCGTTAAAATTTGTAAAGCTCTCAGCGCAGTCGCCACCTTGAAGCAAAAAGGCCTCGCCATTGCAAACTTTTGCAAGCTCATTTTTAAGACTTCTAGCCTCACCAGCAAATACCAAAGGCGGAAGTGCTTTTAGTTTTTCTTCAGCCTCTTTTAGCTCTTTTAAATTTGGATAAGTTGGTTGTTGTAAGATGTTAAATTCTCTCCAGCTATCTCTGTCCCAAGTCATAAATTTTCCTATCTTTTACCTTAATTTAGCGCTGATTATATCACGCAAAACTTAAAAAATAAAAGCCATTAATGGGTTATTAAAGATATTTTGCATACAATCGCTACTTTAAATTTACCCAGAAAAAGAGAAGATTTTTTTCATGATAAAAGGCATATTTTATTCGCTTTTAGCCTCAGTTTTATTTAACTGCATCTACTACATGTCAGTGCTCATGAACCCCATCAGCACGCAAGCTCTTATTGGATACCGCATGATCTTTGCCATGCCTTTTGTCATCGCCGCCATTTTTTTGTTAAAACAGCAGCGAAATTTCAAATTTTTACTTCTAAAAATAAAGCTAAAACCTAAAATTTTACTAGTTTTGCTTGCTACCTCGCTCATCGTCTCATTTCAGATGTGGCTCTATCTCTGGGCTCCAAGTAACGGCGCAGCGCTAAAAGTCTCGATAGGCTACCTCATCATGCCAATAGTCATGGTCCTTTTTGGACGGATATTTTTCAAAGAGCACCTCTCAAAAACAAAGTTAGCATCGATATTTTTCGCTGCCATTGGCGTCTTTAGCACAGCGGTCATAAGCGGTGGCATCTCGTGGGAGAGCGCTGTAGTTTTTTGCCTTTATCCAGTCTATTTTACCATTAGAAAGTACTACAACCTTGCAAATTTCTCAAGCTTTGTTATCGAGATAATTTTTATGTTTTTATTCTCATTTTATTTTGCGCTCACAGCCGATATGGACTACGTAATGAGCCAAAATCCAAACATCTACTATCTGCTCATCTTGCTTGGTGCTATCAGCGGCATAGCCCTCATCGCCCAGATCCTCTCAAGCACGCTCGTGCCGATAAATGTACTAGGTTTGCTTACATATTTTGAGCCTATAATGATGCTTTTTGTCTCATTTGCCATCGGCGAGAGACTGGAGAAAAGCTCATACTTTTTGATGATCTGCCTAGCCATCTCGGTCACACTTTTGATGATAGATAGTATAAATTCTATAAAAGGCGACAAAAATACCAAGACTAAATGAGAGCCAAAAAGGCGTTATTCTCGCGCTTAGCGCCTTTTTTATGTGGGGATTTTTGGCGGTTTATTTCAACCTCTTTAGCAAAGAGGTGGATGCTTATGAAATTTTAGCCCACAGGATCATCTGGTCGTTTTTTCTAATGGCAGCGGTCATATATCTTAGCGGCAAAATGAATGAAATTTTGACCCTGCTTAAAGATATAGGCTCGCTCAAAGCGCTATTTTTAAGCGGCACGCTCATTAGCATAAACTGGGGCGTCTACGTCTATGCAGTTGGCAACGGTAAAATTTTAGATACCAGCATCGGCTATTTTATCAATCCTTTGATAAACATGCTCCTTGGCGTCATCGTCTTTAAAGAGCGCCTTGGCAAAAGTGGTGTCGTAGCCGTTTGTATAGTCATGGTCGCAGTTTTTGTGCAAATTTATTTTCAAGGTGGCTTGCCGCTAGTCTCCATCATCTTGCCACTATCCTTTGGGCTTTACGGTGTGGTTAGAAAAAAGGCAAAGATTAGCGCATTTAACGGACTTTTTATCGAAACACTCTTTATTTTTCCATTTGCCTTTGGCTACGTTTTGTGGCTGGTTTTTCACTCACAAAGCCATTTTGGACTAAACAAAGACTCGCTTTTGATGATCGCCTCAAGCCTAGTAACCATCGTGCCACTAG
Source organism: Campylobacter concisus (assembly GCF_902460675.1). Taxonomy (GTDB): domain Bacteria; phylum Campylobacterota; class Campylobacteria; order Campylobacterales; family Campylobacteraceae; genus Campylobacter_A; species Campylobacter_A concisus_AJ. Next base: position 904,643 of record NZ_CABPUQ010000001.1, read on the forward strand.
TCGCTTTTAATGCAGCTGCCACAAGGATAAATTTAACCACTATCGGCTACTTGCAATACATCTCGCCAACCATCGCGATCCTTTGCGCGGTCTTTATTTACGGCGAAATTTTAGACGGCTACAAAGTCGTCTCATTTTGTATGATCTGGCTGGCTTTAGCGATAATTAGCGTGGATAAATTTAGAAAAAGGAGTAAAAATGAATAGCGTAACGATCTATTTGCTGCTTGCGTTTTTTGCAGCGCTTATTTTATATTTTCAGATACAAAAACTAACCAAAAAGCTTGACGATGAGGGGGCGGTGCCTGCCTATCAAAAGGCTGCACAAGAGGTTTTAGAAAATTTAAGCAACGCTGAGAAATACCCTAAATTTTGCAACATTATCTTAAAAAAGATAAATGCTCTAAGGCAAGACATACTCTTTGAAGATGCGCTAAATGAGGCTAGCGACAAGGACAAAGCACTAGATCAGCTCGAGCAGACAAGAGATAAGCTAGAGGCGCTTTTAAAACAAGAAAATGCAAACTGGGAGAGCGAACTTGTTGAAATTTTAGACGAGATCGATGGCTTTGTAAAGGCAAATTTCAAAAACGGCGAAGATAGAGCCGAAGAGCTAAGGGACGAACTAAAGAAAGAATTTGATGGGTTGTGAGAGTGGCTTTGGCATTTTAGGCAAGCTCTAAAATTTACGTCTAAACTATTAAATTTTTTACTCAAATTTACATTTATTAATTGAGTAAATTCAAACTCATTGGCGTAAATTTAAAGCTTCGCTTTTAGAGCCATTATCCTCTTGTATGATGCGTCGATTCGCTCTTTGCTGATCTTTTTCTCATTTACGGCGTCAATTATAATCTGAGTGATTAGATCAGCCGTTCTTTGGTTATTTATCTTAAACTCGCTAAAGAGCAAGATATCACCACCAGCGTTTATAAATTTCACCACTTTTTGCGCCAATGTCTCGTCTCCAACACCTTTCATCAGCATATCATCGCTGATAACCACGCCATTAAATTTAAGTTCATTTCGCAAGAGATCGGTTATTATTTTTTTAGAAAGTGTGGCTGGGTTGTCCTCGTCGATGCCTTTTACAAAAAGGTGCCCCACCATGATGATCTGCGCTCTACCTGTGCTTATGGCGTCTTTGTATGGTAGTAGCGCGTCTTTACTTAGCGTGACTTCGCTCTTATTTTTATGTGAGTCCTCTTTTGAGCTGCCATGCCCTGGGAAGTGCTTAAGTGTCGTTAGGATGCCCTGCTCTTTAAATGCATCCATAAAGGCATCAGCATAGATCACAACCTTGCTTGCATACTCGCTAAATGCCCTTTGCTTAGCGGCGATGATCGGCGAGTTTTCATCGTGCAGATCGACCACTGGGGCGAAATTTAAATTTATGCCGCACTCTTTTAAATTTATAGCCATTTTTGAGTAGAGATCGTATGCACTTTTGATATCAAGCGTGCTTGCGACTTCGTATGCGCTAGGATATGGTCCATCAAAGCTCTTATCCTTCATACGGCTTACCTTACCGCCCTCTTCGTCGATAGCGATGAAAATTTTAGGACTCTTCTCTTTGATCGCTTTTATGCTAGCTTTTAGTTGGGCTTTGCTGGTGACGTTTCTGCCAAGTAGCATCACACCGCCAAATCTCTCATACCCAGCGTCGCTTAACATCGCACGAAATGCAGCGTCTTTTGTGCTAGCTCCGTTAAAGCCAACCATTATCATCTGCGAGATCTTGGCTCTTAGGCTCACCTCTGCGCCGTTTAACCCCAGAGCAAAAATAGCCACAAAAAGTATAAATTTAAAAGCTCTCATCTTCTTCCTAAAAGCGATTTTACACTCTCAAAAACATCTTTGCCATTTAGCATATTTTCAACCTCGCTTGCGATGGGCACATATATGCCCTTTTCTTTAGCGATCTTGCTAATGGCCCTTGCAGTATCCACACCCTCTGCCACCTCGCCAAGCTCATTTAAAATTTTCTCTAATCTCTCGTGCCTTGCGATGCCAAGACCTACGCGGTAGTTGCGTGAAAGTATCGATGAAGCGGTTAAGAAAAGATCACCTGCGCCGCTTAGCCCCATAAATGTCTCATCTTTTGCACCAAAAAATTTGCCAAATCTAGCCATCTCGACAAGCCCACGTGAAATGAGGCTCGCCCTTGCGTTGTTGCCAAGACCAAGACCGTCGCAGATGCCACCAGCTATGGCGATCACGTTTTTATAGGCTCCGCACACCTCAGCGCCGATCACATCATCAGATGTGTATGCTTTCATATAGCTTGGGAAAAATGAGGCAAATTTTAAAGATAAATTTTGATTTTTAGAATTTACCACCAAAGCGCAAGGAAGCTTTTGCATGATCTCTTTTGCAAAGGTTGGCCCTGAAAGAAAGGCCAAATTTTCACTATCCACAAAATCCTCGTAAATTTCATTTAAAAATTTAAGATTTGCCGTGTCTATGCCCTTGCTGGCGACTAATATCTTTTGACCTTTGTTTTTGTAGTTTTGCTTTAGCCATAAATTTGTAGCTTGCGTTGGGATCGTGCAGACTAGATACTCGCACTCCAAAGCCTCTTCTAAGCTTACAAAATTTGGCATCTCTCTTGGTGTTCTTGAGCTGATGACACACTCGTTATTCTCACTAAATGCGTGAAATAGCGCACTGCCCCACTTGCCAGCTCCGATGACTGCTATGCTCATTTTAGCCCTTTTTTAGCCTATTTTAGCCTTTAAAAGCTCATTGACCTTGCCCGGGTTAAAGGCGCCCTTGCCCTCTTTCATCACCTGACCGACAAAGAAGCCAAACATCTTATCTTTGCCATTTTTATACTCTTCGACTTTGTCGGCGTTTGCAGCTAAAATTTGATCTATGATCGCGATGATCGCTGAGTCGTCGCTCACTTGTTTTAAGCCAAGCTTTTCGATGACACTATCAACGTCCGCGTCATTTTCCATAAGGTAGTCTAGCACCTCTTTTGCAGCCTTGCCGCTTATCGTGCCATCTTCTATGCGTTTTAGTAAATTTATCATCTTGGCACTACTAACTGGACTTGTCTCGATCGTTACGCCGTTATTTAAGCGGCCAAGAAGTTCGACTATGAGCCACGTAGTAGCAAGCTTAGGCTGAATTCCAGCGGCGATTAGCTCTTCAAAATATCTAGCCATCTCAACGCTTTGAGTTAAATTTAAGGCATCGCTCTCTTTTACGCCTAGCTCACTTACGTACCTTGCGACCTTTTGCTCGGCAAGCTCTGGAATTTTGATCGCTTCGTTATACATCTCCTCTGGCACCTCAACAGGGAGCAAGTCAGGGTCAGGAAAGTACCTATACTCCGCGCTATCCTCTTTACCACGCATAGATCTTGTTACTAAATTTGTCGTGTCAAAGAGCCTTGTCTCTTGATAGACTTCTTCGTCATATTTGCCATCTTCCCACGCTGCACTTTGGCGCTCTACCTCGTAGTCGATCGCTTTTTGGATAAATTTAAATGAGTTTAGGTTTTTTATCTCAACCCTTGTGTAAAGCTTTGTGTCACCTTTTGGACGGATAGAGACGTTTGCGTCGCAGCGAAAGCTTCCTTCTTGCATATTTGCGTCGCTGATGTTTAAAAAGCGAAGGATCGAGTGCAGTTTTTTAAGATAAGCCACCGCCTCGTCGCTACTTCTAAGGTCTGGCTCGCTAACTATCTCAAGAAGCGGCGTGCCGGCCCTGTTTAGATCGACCAAACTCTCGTTTTCTTCGTGGATATTTTTGCCAGCGTCCTCTTCAAGGTGCGCTCTGGTTACGCCGATGCGTTTTTTAGTGCCATTTACGTCGATGATGAGCTCGCCACCTTCCACGATAGGAATTTCAAACTGTGAAATTTGATATGCCTTTGGAAGGTCTGGGTAGAAGTAGTTTTTTCTATTAAAGACTGATTTTTTATTTATCTTAGCGTTTATAGCCGTGCCAAAGCTGATCGCCTTTTTGACCGCCTCTTTATTTAGTACAGGCAAAGCTCCAGGTAGAGCTAGGCAGGTCGGACAAACGTGGGTGTTTGCCTCGTCGCCAAAGCTAGTCGAGCAAGAGCAGAAAATTTTAGTTTTTGTATTAAGCTGAGTGTGAACTTCTAAACCGATAACAACTTCAAACATATTTTTACCTTTAAATTTATGCAAATTTTTAGTGCGTATTTTAGCGATACTTTCTTTTAAAATATCTAAAGGAGAGCTTTTAAGGAAATTTAAAAACACTAACAATTCGTAACACCAAAGATAAAAATTCAAATTTTAAATTAAATATTTTTCGTAAGAAAAAAATAATATAGCTATAATAAAAAAAGACAAAATTTTATGAAAGGAGCTTGTATGAGCGACAAAGAAAATGTTGTTTTAGAAGATGGCGAACGCATGCTGTCTCCAGTTCCGATGTCTGAGCGACGCCCGACATTTAACCAGATAATGGTATGGGTAGGTTTTGGCTACGTCGTTACTGGACTTTTCATAGGTGGCGTTCTAGCCGGTTTTGGCGGAAAGCCTGGCGTCTCACCTCAAACCGCCATTTGGGCGATCATTTTGGGTATGGGCTCGCTAAGTATCATCACTGCGCTACTTGGCATAATGGCTCAAAAAACAGGCATGAGCCTAGCTCTAGTTTCTAGGTACTCTTACGGCATAAAAGGTGCAAATTTGCCAATGATCATCATGGCACTGCTAACACTTGGCTGGTTTGCCAGCATCACTGGCATGGTCGGTCAAATTTGGGGTTCATTTATAGGCAATCCAAGTGGCGTCATCGTCTTTGACCCAGCAAATTTTGGCTATAAAGATATCACACCGATCACGCTTGAGGTCTTTCTTGCTTGCTTTATCTTTGGCATCATCTTTACCATCACAGCATACGTAGGTATCAAAGCTATCGAGGCTATCGCGATCCCTATAAGCCCTGTTATCTTGATCATCGCAGTCTATGTTGGCTACGAGATGTTGGCAGAGGGTGGCGGAGCTGCGGCCTTTTTAGAAAAGACCAAAAATATACAAGGTCTTGGGCTTGGAAATGCCATCACTGCTGTTGTTGGTAGCTGGATAGCAGGAGCTGTTATGGGCGTTGATCTATTTAGATTTAACAAATCAGTAAAAGCTGTCATAGCTGGTGTCATAGCTTGCTTTATACTAACAAACCCTCTTTTAAACATAGTTGGCTACATCGGCGCGGTAAGTGTTGGTCAGTTTAACTACGTAGAGTGGATGCTAACAAAGTCAGCCCTTTTAGCCATCATCGGTGTCATCGCTTGGACAGCATCGCTTTGGACCACAAATAACGCCGAGCTCTACTGCAACTCGCTATATACTGGTCCGGTACTTTCAAGCATAAATTTAAACATAAATAGAAAAAAACTAGTGCTACTCGCTGGCGTAGTAGGCACTGTGCTTGGCTCATTTGCCTTTTATCAAATGTTTTTTGCGTCGTTCATCACGATACTTGGTACATTTGCTCCGCCTCTTGCTGGTCCGTTAATAGCTGATTATTACATCATCAAAAAAGGAAAATACGACATCACTAAATTTAATAGCGAACCAGACTATCACATGGCTGGCGTTATTTCATTTGTCATAGGCGCTTTGCTTGGATTTATATTCCAATACTATTTGCCACTTCCATTTGACCTACCATCAGGTCTTGTAGCGTTAGTTATTACGATTATTATCTATCCGATATTTTATAAAATTTTTAACAAGGAGATGAGATGAAAAAGGTAGTTTTAAACGAATTTAGCGCAAGAGAGCTAAAGCAAAAATTTGAAGCGCACGAGATAGATAGCGCTATCACGACCTTTGGTAGTTGCGAGAGCCACGGCTGGCACCTGCCACTTGGGCCTGATCTTTTTGTGCCTGAAGAGATCGCAAAAAGAGCAGCTCTAAGACTTGGAAAGACTATCGTTGTGCCAGGCGTGCCTTTTGGTACTTCTATCCACTACAACCAATTTCCTATGTCAGTCACTCTTAGATTTGAAACCACGATAGCGATCGCTGAAGACATTTTTGAGAGCCTTATAAACAATGGCATAAAACATATCATCATACTAAATGGCCACGACGGCAACATCCCTGCCCTTGAGATCGCCGCTAGAAAGGTAAAAGATAGACATAAAGACGCTGTTTTGGTCTTTATCCCTGCTTGGTGGAACATCACAGGAGCTAGACTAAAAGGTACATTTGACGTCTGGGACGGACTTGGCCACGGCGGAGAGGGCGAGACTTCTATAACTATGGCAGTTAAGCCTGAGCTTGTAAATTTAGAGTATGCAAAGTCACAAGTGCCTCACGATGTGATCGGTTTTGGCGAGTTTAGCACCATCATCTGGGATATCAAAGAGGTAACAGAGACAGGTGCTACTGGAGATAGCACAAAAGCTACCCTAGAAAAAGGTCAAAAGATGCTTGATTGTGTGACTGACTACGTTGTCGAGATCGTTGAAAAGCTTGAAAAAATGGGCTGGAAATACGACCACAGAAAATAAATTTATGTGTGCTAGAGATAGCACACATTTTTACTGCTTAATTCTTCACTAAATTTATAAAACAAAATTTTTAAATACTGACTGAAAGTTAAATTTGATAGATAGTAGAAATTTAAAAGAGAAAAGCCATATAAAAATATGGCTTTAAATTTTAATGCTCGTGCTCGCTAATAGCGACTGCACCGGCTAGATAAACGTAAGTAAGCATCATGAAAATAAATGTTTGCAAAACAGCCATAAGTGTTAGAAGTGCAAAGGCTGGAAGTGGAGCAAACCAAGGTGCAAGTGTAAGCATCGCAAGTAAGAACAAGTCATCGCCCTTGATGTTACCAAAAAGACGGAAAGATAGCGAAACTACACGTGAAAGATGCGAGATGACTTCGACTGGAAACATAATAGGAGCTAGAAATTTGTTTGGTCCCATGAAGTGTCCAAAGTATTTGAAAAAGCCATTTTCTCTAATGCCCTCAAAGTTATAGTAAATAAATACAACCAAAGCCAAAACTAGAGTTAAATTTAAGCTTGAGCTTGGTGACTCAAAGCCAGGGATGATGCCGATGACGTTTGAGAAAAATACGATAAAGCCGATAGTTGCGACAAGTGGGAGATACTTTCTAGCTAGCTTTTCGCTGCCTAAAGTATCCTTGCCCATAGAGATAACACCCTCTAAATAAGCCTCAACTATGTTTTGAAGACCTCTTGGCACAAGTTGCATTTTACTCCTTGCGATGTAAGCAACGATGAGGATGATCAAAGCTACAAGGCAAAAGTGAAACGCATAGACAAAGGCATGTGAATGGTTTAGCAAATTTGAGAATAAAAACAAATCTTTCATTGATTTACCTTAGATTTAGAATTTTGCGTGATTGTAACAAAATTATTGTTAAAACATTTTTAATTTTAAGCCTTGAAGTAGTCAAAAAGCAGTTTGCAAATGGTCGCTGCGACAACTATCAAAAACATCGTTCTAATAAATTTGACCTCTTTTTTGATGACTAAATTTGAGCCAAAATAAGCTCCTAAAATTTGCCCCACAGCCATCAAAAAGCCAACTAGCCAAAGTATCTGCCCGCCTGCTACAAAAACGCCAAGTGCTACGATGTTGCTGGTGAAATTTAAAGCCTTTGTGTGAGCAACCGCTTTTTTTAAATTTAGCCCGATTAAAGCCACCATCGCAAACATCCAAAACGAGCCTGCTCCTGGGCCAAAAAAGCCATCATAAAAGCCAAGAATTAGTCCAAAGATGACATAAAATAGCCTCTCGTTCATCTTTGCAGCCCTGTCGCTTTCGCCTATTTTTGGCATAAAAAGCGTGTAGATGAAGATGGCGATTAGTAAAAATGGGATGATTATTTTTAAGAAATTTGCATTTAAAAATAAGATGAGCGTTGCGCCGATGAGAGCTCCGATAAATGTAAAAACTATGCCAACAAAGCACTCTTTGTAATTAATCAGCCCTTTTTTAGTGAAATTTAGCGTTGCCGTGAAGCTGCCAAATACGCCTTGAAGCTTGTTTGTACCAAGGGCAAGATGAGGTGGCACGCCCATAGCCATGATGGCTGGCAGAGTGATCAGTCCGCCGCCTCCTGCGATCGCATCGATAAAACCACCCAAAAACGCGGCGACAAAAAAGACAGTGTAGCTAAGTAGGTCAAATTGCATTTTTGTTCTTTGTAAATTTAAGTTAAAAAGCGGATTGTAGTTTAAAATTTTGAAATTTCATCTTAGAAATGGGGGTTAAATTTGAGCGCAAAATTTAAAAAAGCCTTTAAACATATAAATTTAAAGGCTTTTTGTGGGGCTTTATTACTTAATAACGCCGCAAAGCATTCTAGCGCCACCGCCGCCAAGTGCTTTTGGTTGGTCACTGTGGTTATCGCCACCAACGTGAACCATTAGTGAGTGACCTTTTAGCTCGTCAAGATTTTTTATCTTTGGAGCTAGCACTGGATAGTTTGCATTGCCCTCAGTGTCTACGTAAAGTGCTGGTAGATCGCCTTTGTGACCCTTATCGTCCCATGCAAATGAGTGCATCTTTGTTTCAGCTGGATCCCAGTGACCGCCCGCTTTCATACCTAGACCTTTCTCAGTCGCGCCACAATCAGCATTTTGATGAACGTGAAAGCCGTGAAGTCCTGCAGGAAGACCTTTTAAATTTGGAAAAAACGCAACGCCGTAGTTTGTCTTAACAGCTACTACTTCGCCAACGCTCTTATCGCCCTTTTCGCTTAGTTCGCTAACTGGGATCACAAGATGCTCTCCAGCTTTTGGATCAAAGTGATGACCCTCGTGAGCAAAAAGCAAAGTTCCTAAAACTGCACTTAGTAAAACGATTTTTTTCATACAAGCTCCTTATGGATAAAATTGTATGGCAAGTCTATCCTAAATTTAAAAATTTAGCAATAATTTTTATTTTTTGAGATTTTTTACGATGGTTTCTAGCTCTTTGCTCTGCCCTATCCTGTAAAGCGCAAAGTCGTATTTTATCGGGTCAAGCTCGTCAAATTCTCTAAGTTTTTTTGTAAGATCCATGACCGCTTTGAAGTCGTAGCTCTTTCTGTTTATAAGTCCTAAATTTAATGAAACCCTATGCGTATGCACATCAAGTGGCATCAAAAGTCTATCTTTTGGCAAATTTTTAAACAGTCCAAGGTCGATGTCGCTATCTCGCACCATCCAGCGAAGATACATGTTATAGCGTTTATATGGGCTTTGAGGCTCTTTGCTAAAACTCTTACCAAAGAAAAACTCATATCCGTCTGAGCGGTAAGAATTTAGTCCATATATAAATTTGATAAGCTCATTTACTGCTTCTATCATCTCGCCATTTTTTGCAAGACCTTGGCGCAAAATTTCTTCTATGCTGCCCTCTTTTTTCAGGCGTGAGAGTGTGATGAAAATTTCTTTTACGTCGTTTTCATTTTGAAAGCGGTATTTGAAATTTGATAGATTTTTCTTGATATTTTGCTCACTCTCATCAAGCAGGCTAAAATCAAGCGAATTTAGAAATTTCACTATCATTTTTGCGTTGCCATAAGCAAATAACGCACAAATGAGCGCTATGTTTGGCTCTTTAAATTTAGTAGCTACTTGAAGAGGGTCCGGGGCGTCAAATAGCCCCGAATTTGTATTTTTACTAAGTACGTGTGCGTCTAAAAGGCTCTTTAGTTCGCTCATTGTTTTAGTGAAAGAAGAGTGTCAAGCATCTGATCAACTGTCGTGATGATCTTTGCTGCTGCACCGTAGCTTGCTTGAAAGCGGATTAAGTTTGTAAGCTCTTCGTTGGTATCTACGCCGCTTGTTGATTGAAATTCCTCTTCAGCAGTCCTTTGCAAAGATGTGTTTGTGTCGTGGATAGTGTTGTTTGCCTCGGTATCGCTTGCCATATCGGTCGTAAAATATCGGTAATACCCCTCGATCGTCTCATCTCTATCAAGCGCAGTGCCACTTGAGTAAAATGTCTGCTTTTGATACTGAAGCTGTATCATCTTGTTTGCAACTTCGTTATTACCCACGACTGGCTTTGAGTAGGCACGAAGTTTTGTATGATCTTGGGTGAAATTTTGATTGATGCCTATTGTATTTGAGTTTGTGCCAGAGAAAAACCTGTTGATACCAACAACGCCTGGGAAATTTGTGCCGTGATCGACTATTGAGATGCTATAAAGCCCTTGAGCTTGCTTTGGTATGAGCGCAAATGTGCCTTGATGCGTATTTTTATCATAAAAATACGACGCTTCAAAGAAGTCATCGACGTCATTTAGCATGTTGTTGTCGTTATTATCGTCTGAATTTGAGTTAAAATCCTGCACAACAGAGTTGCCGTATTTTGTATCATTCATCGTCGTAGTGCCGTTTATCTCGATAGTTTTTTTGGCTACGACGTTGCCCTTGTTGTCATAAACTATGGCTTCAAAGCTGCCGTTTCTTATGCTGTTGTCGTGGTTCATCAGCGTCTTGTCGTTTTCTAGGTAGCTGATCGGATCTGAGTTTGAAATTTCAACCGCAGACTCGGCATAGACATTGTTTGTGCTAGTTATTAAAGTTTTTGAAAATGTATTTAGATTGTCGATATATTTTTGGATGATACCATCGCTAAATTTATCATTATCTGGCTCGTAGTTACGGCCTCTAAGATCAAGCGCAGCGCCTATCTTGCCATTTGTGATCTTCTCCTCCATAGGGATGCGTCTGCCATCTTCTCTTTCATAATAAATTTTTGTGTATTGCCCACTCTCAGTTGAGCTCATAGAAATTTCATGAAAATTTACGCCATCAACGATGCTCACACCACCGATATTTAGGTTGTAGTATCTTCCTTGATCGCTTATGCCTGTATCTATCCTTGACTCGCTTTTTAAATCGCTTTTATAAACTGCTGTATTTACTAGCTTTGACATAGCAAGCTCTAGCTCATCGCGCTTGTCACGAAGGTCATTTGCATTTATCTTGATGCCAGCGTCTGCGCCAGATTCAACTCTTTGAATTTGCTTGTTGATATTTGCTATTTGCTTGCCAAGTGAGTTTATCTCGTTTATATTTATCTTTATAGTCTCATCTATCTGCGTGTGCATATCATAAAGCATCTTTGATGAGCGGTTGATGCTAGCTGTTAAAACGCTAGCTTTGTTTATCAAATTTACCTTTTGAGCGCCCTCGTCTGGGTTTGAAGCAAAGTTGTTCCACGCAGCAAAATACTCTTGTATATCTTTTACCATGCCGTTATCTTTTAGATCTGGGAAGTATTTTGTCGCCTCTTGTAAAATTCTCTGTTTGTAGCCTGTATTTTCTAAATTTGATGATGAATATTTTAGTCTTGAATAGGCAAACTCATCGTGAAGCCTTGTCACAGTATCTACTTGCGTACCTGTGCCAACGCCACCAGGGACAGTGTTCATCGCTGGAGATGCTGACTGAACTACACGCTGTCTTGTGTAGTAGTTACTATCGGCGTTTGTGATGTTGTTTCCAGTTGTGCTTATTTGCACCTGGGCTGCATTTAGCCCTGAAACGCCTGTGCCTAATGACATAAAGATATTAGCCATTTGTTAAACCCTTGATTTGTAAAAATTATTATCTGTGCCGCTGCCGTCTTGTCCGTATTCATTAGTCTGAGTGCCAAAGACTTTTTTGCTAAGCGAGTCGAAAAACTCCTTAACAACAACGACGTGTCTTGCATATTCTTTATTTACTTTATGCAAAATTTCAAGCTTTGAACGCATAAGCACCAGCTTTGACTTCACTTCATCATCTAAAACATTTGCAAGTGTCGTAGTGCCACTCTCTTTTGAGACCCTTAAAAGCTCTTTATCCAAAGCTCTTTTGGTATCTTCAAAAGCGCGCACGAGAGCATTTTTCTTCTTCACACTCTCATCAACGCTTGAATGTTTCGCCTCTTTTATATTGGCGATATCTTGCATCGTTAAATTTATAAGCTCGTCTAGCTCGCCTATGGCCTCGTCCAAAAGCTTCTTTATCATTTAAATTCCTTTAAATTTAGAGCAACGCATCAGCCACAGCTTTTGCTGTTTTAGAGATATCTACCTGATAGGTGCCATTTGCTATTGCATCAGCTATCTCTTTTACTCTTGCGTTTTCGTTTGTTTTTACTTCTTTGTTTTCATTTTCAACTCTAGCATCGCTATTATTGTTTAGCGTATTTGCCTGGTAGTTTGGTCTTTGGTTCAAAGGAGTTATCATATCCATACCTCTTAAAATAAAATGTTTATATCACTACATCGGCAAAATATAAATTTACTTAAGAGTCTCTCTTTAAAAAATCGTATAAAAGTTCTGAAAAACCTAAATTTCCACTCAAAGCTTTGCTCATAGCATCGTTATACATAGACCTATAAATGTCGCTGCCAGCGGCTTTTGGATAGAGTGAGTTGTGCTCATCTTCTTTTAAAGCGATATCAAGCACAGCTTTTACCATAAATGCTTCAAAAGCATCAGTTTGCTCTTTTAAAAGTGCATCTTGTTTACTATTTAGGTTTTTTATCTTGTTTGCTGAGATGTCATTGTATGAATTTAGTGCTAAAGTGTTGTCTATTTGCATTATATTATCTCCAGATCGACTTGTATCGCGCCAACTCTTTTTAAATTTTCAAGTATCGAGATGATATCGCTTGGTGTTGCGCCAAGTTTGTTTAGCGCCCTTGTTACGTTTGCAACGGTTGTTTTCTCGCCTGAAATTTTAAGTAGATTTTGACTAGGGGCTACTGAGGTATCGCTACCTATGTTTACATCATTTTGCGCTGCCTCTTCGTAGCTGTTTGGCTCTATTTTTATTGTAATTGCGCCGTGAGTTATCACAACTGGGCTAACTACTGCGTTTATACCACTAACTATCGTGCCAGTTCTCTCATCAACCACGATCTTCTCATCTGGCTTATACTCCACATCAAGATCAAGTACAGCGCTTGCAAGCTCGATGATACTAACGTCATCTGGCTTTTTAATAATGACCGTTCTTGGATCGATAGCCTTTGCAGTATCGTCTGAGATGTTTGCATTTATGGCGTTTTGGATATCAAGAGCGGTTTTAAAATTTGTATCTTTTAGGCTTAGCTTTATGCTATCTTGGTTGTAGATATCATAAGTTACTTCGCGCTCCACAAGGGCGCCATTTAAGATAGTGCCAACGGTTGGGTGGTTGCCGCCGCTTCTGCCTGCACTCTTGCCACCGATGCTTAGAGGGCCCTGAGCTAAAGCGTAGATATCACCATCAACGCCTTTTAGCGGGGTCATAAGAAGTGTGCCACCCTGCAAGCTCTTAGCGTCACCGATAGATGAGATCTCTATGTCAAGCTTGTCGCCATGCCTTGCAAATGCAGGCAATTTTGCTGTCACCATAACAGCAGCTGCGTTTTTTGACTTGATATCGTCTGGATTTATCTTGACATTTACGCCTTGAAGCATGTTTGATAGCGACTGGATCGTAAATTTTGACGTTGAGCCGTCCCCTGTGCCGTTTAGTCCGACAACCAAACCATAGCCTATTAGCTGATTATCCCTTACACCAACGATATTTGCAAGCTCTTTTATCTGCGTAGCAAAGGCTGAAGTAGCTATCACTGAAGCTGCTACAAAAGATAAAAATTTATTCATATTTTTTCCTAAAATTTAGCTATTTTAGGTTTTAAAGCAAAAGATGTTCCAAATTTTACTGAAAATAAGAGAGCGAAGTGGCTCCAAATTTTTTAAATTTAACAAGTTTATACGCAGAAATTTCATCATTAAATTTAAAGTCGCTGTTATGCTCAAAAACTATCATATAAATTTTCTCTTTTTTTAGCTGTGAGATCAAATTTACAAGCTTTTCATAGATATCATCAAAGCCAGCCCTTATGTCAAATGGCGGATCAAGATAGAGCAAAACCTTGCCATTTTGCGAATTTACAAGATCAGGCAAAAGCGTAAAAGTGTCGCCATTTATCGCTTTTAAATTTGGACTTTGCAAGCTTGCAAGATTGCTTTGCGTGATCTTAAAAGCGGCTCTATCTTTTTCGATAGCGATAGCCTCACGTGCTCCGTTGCTAACGGCCTCGCTTGCCATCACGCCGCTTCCGCCAAAGCCCTCTATAAATGTAAGCGAGTAAATTTCATCTCTGATGACGTTGAAAAAGGACTCTTTTACGATGCTTTTTGTGCTTCTTGTCGTGCTTAGACTTGGTAGCTCAAGCCTCTTGCCTTTAAATTTACCACTTGAAATTTTGGTAAAAAGTTTCACTGATTTGCCCTTAAAATTTCGAGCAGATCGGCTTTAAATTTATCAATTAAGAGCGATACTTTTTGCTCCAAACTCTTTTCATTTACTATCTGATCTGGCTCTTTTGCCTTTGAAATTTGGGTGGCTGAGTAAAACTCCTCGAGCGTATCAAGAAGAGTGGCTCTCGTAAACGGATGAGAAAGATGAGCGTTTTTACCTATTATAAATAGCGGTTTTTTTGTGACGATCTCTCGGTCACTTACTACAAAATCACAATCCTTATGATGAGCGGCTAAATTTCCACAAAAAAGCAGCAAGGTCTTTTGCAGCAAAATGCAGTCGCATTCAAATGAAATTTTCATATCCCGTCCTATAAATTTTGCTCGATTTTAACCTAAATAATCAAAAATTTATATAAATACTAAAGGAATTTAAAATTTTACCGATGTAGGAGCTAGCGTAAGTTTTAAGGAGTAAAACTATGGAAATTTTCAAAGCAGCGGCAAATCAAACACTTGATGCAAGCATGAGCACATCGGCTCAGCGTCAGTTAGACAGCAGACCTATCGAGCACTCTGATGTCAAAGTAAATGCCGACAAAAACGGCAAGTCAAAGGATGCTAACGAGCTTGACGGACTTAGCAACGAGGATCTTGCCAGAAAAACAAGAGAGGTCACTGATAGGCTAAACTATCAGATGCAGCAGCTCGATACTAATGTAAGATTTGCTTACAACGAGAAGTTAAATTTAATGGTAGTGCAAGTAAAAGACGCCAAAACAGGCGAAGAGATAACACAGCTTCCAAGCAAAGAAGCTATAAAAATCAGCGAGTATTTCAAAGAAAGTATCGGAATACTTTTTGACAAGGAGAGTTAAAAATGGCAGTAGGTAACATAACAAATTTAGGCATCGGTACAAAAAATAGCGGCCTAAACGACGAGCTTATCAAGAAACTAAAAGAGGCTGATGAGGCTGGACAGATCAAACCACTTACAACAAGGCTGGAGAAAAATGAGCTTAAGCAAAAGGACCTTGCGGCTCTAAAAACTCTTGTTAGCAACGTAAATGTTAGTGGCAAAACACTTGGCGGCGAGGCACTTTATCTAAAAAGAAATACCAATAACGCTGGTAAAAGCGTCACAGCTTCAGCGGCAAACGGTGTTAGCGTGCAAAGCTTTAGTATCGACGTGCAAAAACTTGCTCAAAAAGATACATTTCAAAGCAAGAATTTCAAAAATTCTTCAAGCATGGTGGGTGCGACAAATACTGGCTCGTTTGATGTTGAGATCGATGGACAAAAATTCTCTATCGGTGTGACAAGATCGACAACCTATCAAGATATCGTTGATAAGATAAATGACGTAAGTGGCGGCAAGTTGCAAGCTAGAATTTTAAATGTTGGTGGCGACAAACCAAATCAAATAATGCTTCAATCAGGCAAAACTGGCGCTACGCAGACTATTAAATTTTCAAACGACACAGCTGGCATTTTAGACAAGCTTGGCTGGGATAATACGCAGTTTCAAGATACAGACGAGCATGGCACAGCGCTAACAAATCCTGATGGCACGCCAAAGATGACATCAAATTTGGAGAAAAATAGAATTCTAAAAGCGCAAGATGCAGAATTTACATATAACGGCGTAAATATCAAAAGAGATAAAAATAGCTTTGATGATCTAAGACCTGGCGTAAATATCACTCTAAATGAGACTGGCAGAACAAATGTCAGCGTCTCTCAAAACACTGAAGAGGTTGTAAAAGCGGTTGAAGAGTTTATAAAAGACTACAACCTAATGACAATGAACCTTGAGATCGCTACAAAATATGACGAAGAAAAAGGCGCTGGTACTTTCCAAGGTGTGAGTGAAATTTCAAGCCTTAGATCAAACATCGGACGTCTAGTAAATGGTCAAGATAGCGAAGGCAAAGCGCTAAGTAAATTTGGCATAGTGCCAGATAAAGACGGTCAGCTCCAGCTTGATCTAAATAAATTTAACGCAGCTCTTAGCAAAGATCCGGAAGAAATTCAGAAATTTTTTATGGGTTCAAGCAAGACTGAGCCGATAAGCTACATGGGTAACTCAACCGTTAGTGCAGGTGCGTTAAATATCCAAGCTGGCGATCTAACGATAAATGGCAAGTCAGTTATATTTTCAACCGCAGCTGGTTCAACACTCGAGGATAACGCTCTAAAACTTCAACAAGCTATCAATGACGCTGGTATCGAGGGTGTCACAGCTAGTCTTGATCAAAGCGGCAAGAGGATCATCTTAAAAAGAAGCGATGGCGAAAATATCGAGGTAAAAGGCAAAGCTTCTGCACTAGCAACTCTTGGCATGAGCGAAGCTACTGTAAATCCAGTGACTAAAAAAACTGATGGTCTATTTACAAAGCTAGCTAAGATGCTTGATGGGGCTGTTGGCAAAAAAGGCACGATGATTGCTATGCAAAATCAGCTAAAAGACGAGAGTGAGTCTATCACTAAAAACAAGGAGAGCACTCAAAAGCTTTTAGATGAGAAATATACAACGATGCAAGAGCGCTTCATCAAGTATAACTCTATCATCGCAAGTTTAGAAAATCAGTTCTCAACCCTAAAATCAATGATAGATGCTGAAATAAACAGTAGAAAATAAGAGAGAAAAATGAATCAAAGTGCATATAGTGCATACGCACAGTCGAGTTTCGGGGGCATCGAGTCCCCGACTAAATTAATAGAAATGCTTTATGACGGAATTTTGAAATTTATATTTCGCACCAAAAAAGCGATCGAAGCTGGAGATATAGAGAAAAAGGTCTATTATATAAACAGAGCAAACGCTATCTTTGTCGAGCTTTTAAACTCGCTTGATTATTCTCAAGGCGACGTGGCTCACTACCTTAGCGGTCTTTACACAAGGCAGATGCAGCTTCTTGCTATGGCAAATATCCAAAATGATATTAACGCGCTAAATGAAGTAACAAATGTCGTAAAGCAGTTATCAGAAGCATGGAGGGAGGTAACATCAGGTGAATAGCTGGATCAATGAATTTAAGCTAGCGTTAATAAACGAAGATACAAGAAAGCTAGCCGCACTATCACAAAGCTTTAGCGAAGATATGTTTAAAAGCTTAGCTTCAGCAAAGGAAGCACAAGCGCTAATCGGCGGTGCGATAGAGCTTTTTAAAACTAAATCTTCACACATCCAAAACGAGCTTACAAAGCTACAAAAAGCTCAAAAATACGTAAAAAACTAATCTAAACTCAAACTTTCAAGGCACGGCATATTTGCCGGTTTTGTCTTGAAAAACTTTCAAATTTACTAACTGTTTGCTACTTGAAATTTACTCTAAATTTAAGCGAAGGCACGGCGTTAAGCCGAGTTCTGTCTTGAGCGATCATTTATCTACGCTTGCTTTTACAAACAAGCTCTAGCGAAGGGTTTTAATATAAGACCAAAACCATCCCTTCTTACTGCAAGTTGGGTTTATATGGCCACGCAAGTTACCAAGCGTGCCGGTGGGCTCTTACCCCGCCGTTTCACCTTTACCGCCAAAGCGGAAGTTTGCTTTCTGTTACACTATCCCTTAGGTTTCCCTAGCCATCCGTTAGATGGAACTTTGTCTTATCGCAGCTCGGACTTTCCTCTTTTGTAAAATACAAAAGCGACCGCTTACCGTGCCAGAGCGTGATTATATTTAAAATTATATAAATTTACCCTGCGGCTAAATTTTTCATCAAATTTAGCAAATTTTATCTAGGCATTTTTTTGATTTTTGAGCCTAAATTTTGTCACAACTTGGTATGAAATTAATTTTTTTATTTAATCTTTTTAAAATTTCTTTACAAAAACAAGAGTAAAACGCTCCAAATTTCACTTTTTTGTTATTTTACTTTT
>NZ_CABPUQ010000001.1:922963-993839 GCF_902460675.1 Campylobacter concisus
TCGCTTAAAAAGCTAAATTTAAATAGCAATTTTTTATAAATTTTTACTCCAGTTTCATAAAAGTTATAGTTATAAATATAAAGCAAACAAAAATTTAAAATTCGTTATTTTTCCATAAAATTCTATATGTTTTACGAGAAAAAATTTGTATAATAAACCCTTAAAATCTAAACCAAGGAGGATATAGATGAATTTGCGTAGCATCTTAGTCAAGGTCTCAGCGATCATCGCTTTAGTTCTTGCCATTTGTATGGCTTGCTTTGTATTTTTTATATCACATGTCTTAGAGCGTGAGATCAAGGAGGGAGTAGAAACAACTATTCAGCAAAACGTTGCGCTTGCGATGGACACAGTTGAGCTATTTGATGAAGATAACGAAGATAATGCAAAACTATATATGCATGTCTTAAAAGAGGCTTTAGGTAATATAAGAGCCACTAGCCAAACCATAAAAACAGAAAACGACGATGCTGTAGAGCTTATCTCAGATAAAATGGGCGTGCTAAATAACAACCATGAGATATCTGATAAGATCAAAAAGCTAACAAACGGCGGTATCCCAACCATCTTTGCAAAATCAGGCAATGAATTTGCTGCTGTATCTACCTCACTTTTACTAGATGATGGCAGTAGAGCGCTTGGTATGCTAAATAAAACGATCTATCCAAAGATGATGAACAAAGAGACATATGTGGGTGCTTTAAATATTTTTGGTAGAAACTACATGTGTGTTTATGAGCCAGTCGTTCAAAACGGCGAAGTTGTAGCAGTTTTATTTATAGGTTACGACTTTACTGAAGGCCTAGAAGATCTTCAAAAGACAATGGCACAAATGAAGCTAGGCGAGCGTGGCTACTTCTCAATCTTTAATACAAAGACAAATGTCTATGACATCCACCCAAAACTAGCTGGCAAAGCACCAGAAGGTCAGCTAAAAGATATAGTTGATGACATAGTAAAAACTAAAGAAGGTGTCAAACTCATAAATGTTGATGGAGTTGAGAGAGTAGTTGCCTACGAGCCATTTGATAAGCTTAACTGGATCGTGCTTGGCTCAGCTGTTACTGATGACTTTTTAACACCTCAAAAAGTGGTTAGCAAAAACTTCATCATAGCAAGCATTATAGTTACATTGCTTCTTATCATAGTATCTATCTTCTTGCTTAAAAAGCTAGTTGCAAATCCTATCGATAGACTAGGAGCAAATTTAAATGCTATAACATCTGACTTTACTCTTAAAATCCCGATCTACGGCAAAGACGAGATAGCTAAAATAAGTAATGATATAAATAACTTCATAGAGCGCATAAGAGTGCTTATAAGCGACACTAAAAACCTCTCAAGTGAAAACAGTTCAGTTGCTAACGAGCTAAGCTCTACCTCACTTCAAACAGGCAAACGCGTAGAAGAATCAACCCAGATCGTTGAAGAGACAAATCAAAGATGTAAGTCTATGCAAGAAGCTATGAAAGAGTCACTTTCAATTGCTCAAGCTGGCAAAGATGACCTTCAAAAGGCAAGCACTCATATAAAAACAGCTACTGAGGCTATCAGAGCCCTATCATCTCAGATCATAGACTCTGCTAATGTAGAAAATCAAATGGCTGGCAAGATCGAGCAGCTTAGCCGTGATGCTGAGCAGGTTAAATCAGTCCTTGTTGTTATCAACGACATCGCTGATCAGACAAATTTACTTGCACTTAATGCAGCAATAGAAGCAGCAAGAGCTGGCGAGCATGGACGTGGCTTTGCAGTTGTTGCTGATGAAGTTAGACAGCTAGCTGAGAGAACTCAAAAGTCTCTAACAGAGATAAATGCAACCATCAACGTTATCGTTCAAGCGATCAATGATAGCAGCGAGCAAATGGGCATCAACTCTAAACAAATTCAAGAGCTAACCCATGTGGCAAGTGACGTTGAAAAGACTATAAATGATATGAGCGCAACGATGAATAACGCCATAGCGATGTCTGATAAGACTATGCAAGACTACATCGCAACTGGCAAAAATGTAAATGAGATCATGGATGGCATCTCAGAGATCAATCAAATTTCATCTGAAAATGCTAGAAGCGTCGAAGAGATAGCTTCTGCGGCTGAGCATCTAAATAAGATGACAGATGCGCTAAATACTAAACTAAGTGTCTTTAGAACTTAAGTTTTTACCTCTTAAAATTTAAAATTTAATGTTTTTAGGTCTAGCTTTGGCTAGACCTTTTTAAATTTAAACCAGCTAAATTTAGCTAGCCACACTTTTAAAACTATCTTTAAATTTACACTACTCAAATATATTTTTATGCAAAATTTCTTCTAGCACAACCGTGGCGTATGAGCCCTTTTGAAGTGTGAAATTTAAGCTAAAATGAG
This sequence comes from Campylobacter concisus, assembly GCF_902460675.1. Classification (GTDB taxonomy): domain Bacteria; phylum Campylobacterota; class Campylobacteria; order Campylobacterales; family Campylobacteraceae; genus Campylobacter_A; species Campylobacter_A concisus_AJ. The sequence goes on from NZ_CABPUQ010000001.1 coordinate 925,331, forward strand.
CGTTTTCTTCGTTGTATTTGTAGCTTGTATTTTCAAGATACGCCCAGTTAAAGCGCCTTGAGCCAGCGATCTTTGAAGTAAGCAAAACTGCCTCAGCGAAAATTTCATCCTCAAGCTCTTTTGCCACGCCGCTTGCCTCATAGGCCTTTGCGCCGACTATGAGACCAAGGCTTGTGATATCACGCCTAGCAAATCTTTGCGCCTCTTGATCTAAATTTTCACACAAAAAGAGCTTGCCAAATGGATAGTGCCCCAAGACCTCTCCTGGCAAAAGCTTAAAAAAGCTCTCCTGCACCTTCATCGCCTTTAGATCATCCTTGCTAAAGTTTTTATAAATTTCGCCTAGCTCACTTAGGCTAAAGTCGCTTACAAACCTTGAAATTTCAACCCTTTTGCTAAGATAGCGGTTAAAAAGTTCGCTTTGATAGGCTGAGATCAAAAAGTCATTTAGCTTTACATTTTTGCTCTTTTTGCCATTTATCGTGCCGTTTTTAAGTAGCTCCAGCCCAGTTGTAGCATTGTCGCCAAATTTGCCAAAACGCTGATAGCCAAAGTAGTTTGCATAGCCCATCTTATCGATGCTGGTAAATGCCTGCTCTAGCTTTTTAGCGCTACTTGGCAGCACCTTTTTTAGGCGGATGAAAAAGCTATTGCCCTTTAGATGTCCGATGCGAAGCTTGTTTTTGTGCACGTTTAGGTTTAAAATTTTCATCTTTTCATGGCTAAAGTTTGCAAGCACGCTCTCAAATTTACGAGGCATCGAAATAAATTGCGTAGTCATGCCTTGCTTGTCCTTTAGCCCAGCATAGCCAAAGTCTCGCATCTTAGCCCCTGTAACCTCGCTTAAGGCGTGCAAAGCGTCGCTTGTCGTCATATCTTTTTTAGAAATTTCAACGATCAAGTGCTCGCCATCACCGCTAAATTCATAAAGTGGTATCTCGCGCACGACAAAATCATCTGAATTTTTAGAAAAATATGCCTCGATGGGCGCATGAGTGAGCGCATAGAGCGGCTTAAAAGTGGTGGCTTCTTGCATTTTGTCTTAACCTTTTGTGTGAAATTTTGGCAAAAATCGTGATCTTTGTCCTAGTTTTTGCGGCAATCCTTTTTATAGCGCTTAAATTTTTAGGGCTAAAGGTAAATAAAACCTCGTACTCCTCGCCACTACTAAGCTCAAATTTGCTTAGTTTTTTTGTAAATTTAGCACCCTTTTTGCTAGCCTTTAAAAGCTTGCCAAGGTCGGTATTTAGCCCGTCCGATATGTCCATGGCAGAATTTAGCAGATGAGCTACTTTGTAAAAAAACTTATCTCTTAAAACGGGTCTTTTAAAGCGTGAGTTTTTAGAAATTTGAGCTAGTCTTAGAAGCGAATTTAGCCCCTTTTGACTGCCGCCAAGCTTGCCAGTAAATGCGACTAGATCGCCAAATTTAGCATTTTTTCTAAGCACAGCCCTGCCCTTTAGCTCGCCGATCACGCTGACGCTTATGTTTAAAATAGGGCTACTTATCGTGTCGCCGCCTATTATCTTTACGCCAAACTCCTCGCACGCCCTATTTATGCCGCTAGTTAGCTCGCTGATCTGCCGGGGCGTGAAGCTTTTTGGCAGGCTAAGTCCAAGAAGAGCAAATTTAGGCTTAGCATTCATCACGATCGTGTCTGAGAAATTTACGATCATCGCCTTGTAGCCGATCTCTGCAAGGCTTAGCCAACCAAGCTTAAAGTGCGAATTTTGCGCAAATATATCCTTGCTAAAGACCATTTTGTCAGCAACCGCCGCGTCATCGCCGATATATTCGTTACTAAAGCATGCAATCGTAAAATTTTCTTTATCCATTGAGCTATTATAATGAAACTCCTTTTAAATTTAGGATAAAATAAGCCCAAAAAAAGGATACAGATGCAAAGAGTTGAGATTTTTAGATTTGATGCGAAAAGAGATGTTTTGGCATATTTTAAGCCCTATTTTTTAAAGATTTCAGACTTTGCAAACTTAAACGAGCTTTTTGCCCACGTAAAGAGCATAGACCCCTATTTTAGCCCATTTGAAGGCTTTGTCAAGGTAAATGGTGTCGTAGTTAGCACCGCCCAACCACTTGCAGATTTAGCTCAAAAACTTGGAGACGAGCTTTGCATCGCCCCGCTTAGCGAAAAAAGAGCGGTTTTAGACCTTGCCATAAATGATGATGATTTTTGGGCGAAATTTGAGCCATTTGCTAGCTTTTGCAAAAGAGCTGACAAAGAGCTTTACGCTAGCTTTAAGCCCTATTTCTATGCTGATTTTGTGAAAGACTATGAGCCAAATTTTGTTGGCGCTGCTGCGATAATGCTAGCTCATCATCTTTACAAAAACGAGAAAAATGATGAAATTTTAAAGCTTGTTAGCGCTAAAAATGGCGTTTTGATAGCCTGCGAGCTTGATGATCTACTCTTTGAAGGTAGCGAAAAATACACTGAAGCGATTGATTTTTTCAAAGAAGTTTTAGGCGTAAAAGCTGCACAAAAACATGAAAACGAGTTTGAAAAGATAGAAAAACTTAGCAAATTTAATGATTTTAAAATAGCCATAAAAGATAGACTGCCCGCAAATTTAAGCAGTCACAGGGCAAATTTTATAGAGCTAAACGCCAAAACGCCTTGTGGATATGATCTTTTAAAAGTCGATGAAGAGCTAGCTTGCAAGCTTGCTAGCAAGATCATTTTTGCTGCATTTGATAGTGGGGCTGATTTTTTACTAGCTAGCAATGAGACCGAGTTTTATATCTTTGACACGCTAGCAAAAAAGCTTGAGAAGTCTGCTAATAGAAGCTTGCAAGACTTTTACGTCCTAAGAGCGAGCGAGCTAATGGCGCTTGAAAATGGCGAGATACCAAGTGGCCTAAAAGAGCATGTTTTGAAGGTTGGTTTGGTAAATTTGTGAGCTAAATTTACTACGTCAAATTTAATGCCTTATGGCACTTGTGCGATTTTAAATCTTGTATTTAGGGTTTATATTTTTTCTAAAAACAAAAAACAACATCCAAAACAAGCCATTTTAAGCTCTTGCGAGTTTAGACAATGCTTTGATAGCTAGCAAAGATACGCCATGGAGTGATTGCCACCAAAGCCAACAACAAAAGCCAAAAGTACTTAAATCAGAAAGTGTTTTTAAAAGCCAGACAGCAAATTTACAACCTAATTGTAGATAAATCTAAAATTTAAGAGTTTTAAAGCCTCCATAGAGCCTATTAAATTTAAATTTTCAAATGTTTTATTCTAAATTTTAACCTCTCATGCGATCTTTGCATATTTGAAACACAGGTAAAACTTGTAAATTTTATTTTTATTACGAACAACAGAGCTCTCCCCCTAAAAGCAAGACGTCGGTATCTAAAGGTAAATTTTCAAACTAGACTTGTCAAATTTATGATCCATTTTTACTAGCCACTTCTAAAATTTATACTTACATTTCCCTTGCAGTAGCAAAATGGCGAAATTTACTCAAACTAACAAACCATCATTTAAAACTTAATCTAGTAAAATTAATGGCTACATCTAAATTTATAACACCGCAGCCTATCACACCACAATAGCGCGTGCCAAAACAACCAAGCAGATCGCTATTTAATGCCCCTATCTAGCAAATTTATAGCCCAAATTTACTAGCTTTTCTAGGTATTTCTTGTAAATTTGTTCTCTTGCACTAAATTTGTTTTAAAGCAAAAGACCGGCAGGCAAAGTTTTACATTTCAACACAAAACAAGCACGTAGCCTAACTTAAAATACTGTAAATTCCACAAGCTCACTATTTAAATTTAATCCAATGCACTAACTTTAACTATTTAAAAAGTTAAAAATATTTGCAAAAGTCAGCTAGTAAGGCTTTTATTTGCATCCAAAATTGCCAAAAGCAGGCGTAATGTAGCTTTTTAAGGCTTGTAACTTTATTAAATTAAAAAGCTTTCACACTTCTGATTTTTAAATTTAAATGTTTATACGCTCATCACAACAGATCCAATTTAAATTTTACTAGCGCACAACTCTAAATTTTACCTCCAATAAGGCAAAATCATATTATTTTGCATAATTTTATACATATTATTTTTAGTATTTTAAGAAAATTGAAGTGCTAAATTTAAAAATTTGCATTTGCTGGTGTAAATTTTGCCAACCAAGCCAAAAACCGAAAAAAAAACAGATAAATTTAACTAGAAATTTTCATAAAAATGGTAAGAAATTTTATGCTATGATATAAAAATAACCTTAAACTAAGCTATTTTTAAGTGCAAAACCTGATCCATTTTAAATTTAAAAGCAATTTTATCAAGCCAAAACTACTGAATCAAATTTAAAGTCTAGCGATAAAGGGATTCGTCGATACGACTATAAGCGAGCTTGAGCGATCACACCGGCTTTTATGCGCCGATCAAACCATTTTTAGCGATGGCTACGGCCAGCAAACAGGGAGGCAGCATTTCATACGACTGCGACTGGCAAGTAGCCGCTTGAATATAACTACATGGGCTGGGCGACTGAGCGCATTTTCTTGCCACTTTTGCGCACGAGCATGCCAAAAGCCACTAGGCTACAACCCTACCCAAATATCTCAAATTTATGAAATAGCTCTGGCTCATCTTTTACTACGCCACGCCTCACAAGCTCAGCCACCACTTCGCGCTCGCAGTCAGTTTGCATAGGCCAGCCACGAGTATAGCCCTCCAGCTCACTCTTACTCGTCGCATCCACGCAGAAATTTTCGCCATCTGTGTAGATATCACGCAAGGCATCAATGTTATTTGTCACGCGCCAAAGTAGCATATATGGGTTTTCTAGGTAGTTTTGCATATCCACTACGACTAGAAGCTTGAAAAACTCCCTAAATTCCAAAAGCTTAGAAAATAGCTCTTTTACAGGGCGATCTTTCTCAAATTTCACCACACAAATAGGCGTTTTACTCTGCTTTTTAAACTGCCTAAGCTCTTTAATATTTGGCGCAACGCTTTGAAATTTAGCCAAAAGCTCATCATCGCTTAAAATTGCAGGGCTAAATTTACAAAAGTCCTGTGTTGCGTCGATGCCTAGCTTGCCACCAAAGCACGAGTTTGGACTGGCGTGATCGAGCTGGTCGCACACGCCCTGGCTTATCAGCACACTCTCACTACCAAATCTATCAAGCACAAAGTCCGCAAATTTGTCGTATTCCGCTAACTCTGGCGCATCGTTACCCACAAAGAACGCATGCTTTACAAAGCTCATCTGCCCAACTCCCCAAAACGCGTGCATCGCCTGCTTTGCGTGCGCTGGATAAAGGGCGTTGATCTTGGCTAGGATAAGGTTGTGAAAGACGCCATTTTCAGGCATATTGTAGTCTAGTAGCTCTGGCACGGTCGTTCGCAAAAGTGGTAAGAAAATGCGCTCAGTCGCCCAGCCCATGTACTTATCCTCAAGCGGCGGCTTGCCAACCACGGTCGCATGAAATACGGGGTCTTGCTTGCTCGTTATCGCCGTGACCTCCATCACTGGAAACGGCTCAACTGGCGTGTAAAAGCCAGTGTGATCGCCAAATGGCCCCTCAAGCTCGCTCTTAGTCGTATCGACAAAGCCCTCTATAACGTAGTCTGCGTCATACGGGACGTAAATTTCATTGGTTAGCGACTTTACAAGCTTGGCTGGTTCTTTGCGGATAAAGCCATAAAGTAGCAGCTCAAAGACGCCCTTTGGTAACGGCGCTTGAGCGCACCAGATGTAGAGTGGATCGCCACCGATCGCCACTGAAACTGGCATCTTACGACCTGCGCGCTTATACTCGTGAAAGAAATTTGCGCCGTCTTTGTGGATCTGCCAGTGCATGCCAAGGCGATTTTTATCATAAATTTGCAGTCTATACATGCCTAAATTTTGCAGCGCGCCGTCTAAGCTTTGCGTATAGACCTGCCCCATCGTGATAAAAGCACCTCCGTCATGCGGCCAAGTCTTTAGCGCAGGCAGGCTCAAAAGATCGGCCTGCTCGCCCATAAATTTGACCTGCTGGCACTCGCCCTCGCCCTTTAGCCTTTTTGTAAATATCTTTCTCATATTAAAAAGATATGATAAAAAGTCAAGCTTTTCTTTGAAATTTTCAGGTTTTTTAGGCTTTAAAAGCTTTTCTATCTCAGCTGCGATCTCGTTAGGATCACGACCAAAAATAAGCTCAAGCGCCCTTTTTGAGCCGTAGATATTTGTAAGCACTGGGGCAAATTTACGCCCAGTTTTTTTGCAGACTGGATTTGTAAAAAGAAGTGCTTGCGAGCCCTCGCGCTTAACCTCGATGTAGCTAGCGTGCGCGATCTCTAGGTCGATATCCGTTGGCTCCTCGATCACCCTAAGTAGGCCGCTATCTTTTAAAAGCTTGATGTAGTCCATATTTTTCCCTTAAATTTTCAAAGATGATAGCCAAAATTTACTTTATTTATCGCAGGCACCAATGGCTCTTAAAATAGCGATCATACCTTCGGCTGCCACGTCGTTTGTGATCTTGCCGGCGTCATTAAAATAGTAAAAATTCATCGCCCTAGCGCTAAATTTACGCCCAGTCGCCGCAACGCCCGCAAAGTCGTGCTCATGCGTACCCGTGCAGAGCCAATACACCGCCACGCAGCGCTCGTCAGCCACCATATCTTGCATCGCCCACTGCACATCAGGAAAGCTATCTCGCATCATCTTTACTACCGCAAAGTAGCCCTCACCGCCGTAAAGCGGCTTAGGCGAAGCAGGCGTGAGAAACGGCGCTTTTGGATCCACCAGCTCTTTTAGAGCCTCCACATCTGCGCTGTTTATAGCCTTTTCAAAGCGCTTCATTGCAGCTTTATTTTGTGATATTTTATCCACGTTTTGGCTTGCTGCATTTAGCGCGCCAGGTAGCGTCACAGCTCCCGAAATAGCGGCAAATTTTAAGCAATTTCGTCTTTTCATATCTTTCCTTGTAGATTAAATACTATTTGAAATTTAGCAAATTTGGGCTAAATTTGTCGTTTTATTGCGATTTTTAATAAATTTTATAGAGAGATATGCAAAATTTACCAAAAATAGGCGATCACGTCTTCGTAGACAGAAACGTGTTTGGCGTAAAGCTTTACGAACATCACGGCATTTACGTCGGAGATGATATGGTCGTGCATTATAACGGCTTGGCGCGTGGGATCGTGCTTGAAAAGAGCTGTTTTGAGGAGATCTTAAGCAACGTCGTGCCGCTAGATAAACGCAACATCGCAAAGGTAGAGATGACTAGCCTCGAGGAGTTTGTTAGCGGCGATACTTGGCAGATAAAAGAGTACACAAATGCGCCATTTAGCGGCCAGAAGGTGGCACTCCTGGCTAAAGAGCGCATAGGCGAGCAAAAAGCTGCAAGCCAGCCTAGTTATCCTCTACCTGTTCTAAGTCGTCTTAAAAAGATACCATTTTGAGTTTAAAGATAGCCGTTCTAACATTATAAACTCGCTCGGACTCATCTGCGGCAGATTAGATTCGTTTTCCACGCGCATAAAGCCCACTACGTTATCTGTTATGCCGCCTACGGTAAGCTCAAAAACTCCGTCGTCGTACGACGCATGAGATAGATGTAATCGCTTTACGAATTCGTTTGCCGCCACTTCGTCCTTTTGATATAGCGCAAATAGCTCTTCAAATTTTGCCTCATTTTCGCGTCCGAATTTTAGCAATGAATTATCGCTTGCCAAAACCAGCCTTAAATTTTCTATATCCACGTCCATTGCTCTAAGTTGCGCCTTTTCCGCCTCGCTCGCAACTTCATAGCCCTTTATCGTTGCCTCTATGATGCCGGTTTGCGCGAGCGATCTGAGCGCATAAATACCGTCTTCTTTAGCAAAAATGTATAGATCAAGGGATGCGCCGTTTTTAGAAGTGAGCCAAACGCGAAATATCCCACTAAATTCGCTACTCCTGCCGAGTTTGGCGACTTTTATTTCGTCAAATTTGTCGGATGAGTAAAAATTATTTTTTAAGCGATCTCGCATCTCACCCTTAAAATAGACGTTTTTATCGAAATTTTTATCGGTAAAGAGCGAATAAATAAGCTCTAAATCTACCTGTGCAAAAAGCTCTGACATCAAAAACGCCAAAATAAGCGCTTTTCTCATATATTCGCCATCTCTTCAGCGCGCTTTAAAAGCTCTTTCGCCCCTTTTTCTATAAATTTATGCGCTAGCTCCTTGCCGATGCTTTGAAATTTATCTTTGCTAGTCTTTAAGCTATCTTTTATATACTCGCTTCCATCAGGCAGGCCAACGATCGCATCGATAGAAATTTCATCGCCTTTTAGCCTTGCGCTTATGCCTATTGGCACTTGGCAGCCACCCTCTAAAACGCTTACAAAATCACGCTCGATAGTCGTTTCGATGACCGCATTTTCGTCGTTTAGAAAGTCAATCTGCTCTAAAATTTGCTTCTCATCTCTAGCCTCGACGCCAAGAGCACCCTGACCCATCGCAGGTATCATCTCATCAAAGCCAAATGTGTAGATGTGCGCCACTTCAGCCTTGATATTTAGGCGGTTTATGCCAGCCATCGCCAAAATGATCGCGTCAAATTCGCCCTCTTTTAGCTTTCTAAGTCTAGTTTGCACGTTTCCACGAAGCGAGATGATCTCAAGATCAGGCCTCATGATAAGCAGCTGCATCTTGCGGCGCAGGCTCGTTGTGCCGACTTTAGCGCCGTGCGGTAGGTCGCTAAATTTAGCAAATTTCTCACTTATCATCGCATCTCTGGTGTCCTCGCGTGAGCAAATAGCCGCTAGTTTAAGCCCTTCTGGAAAGACTACTGGCACGTCTTTTAGGCTATGCACGGCGATGTCAGTCTCGCCTTTTAGCATGCTATCTTCAAGCTCTTTTGTGAAAAGTCCCTTGCCACCGATCTTGGCTAGTGGCGTGTCAAGGATCACGTCACCCTTTGTCTTCATGCCCTCAAGCACGACCTTCACGCCCTTGTGCTGCGCCTCGATCCTAGCCTTGATATGCTCGCTTTGCCAAAGTGCTAAGATGCTCTTTCTAGTTGCTATTTTTATCTCTTTCATCATCTCTCCTAATTTACTCTTTTTGGCTCTTCGATGACCTCAACGTCGATGATCTCGCCCTCATTTTCTCTTGGGGCGTGCTGGCTAAAATTTTGAAATTTAAACTCCTGATAGCTCTCATTTTTCGCTGCATTTTTCTTAAACACCAAAGAAAAAAAGACCACGGCGATACCAAAAATGTCTGTCAAAATTCCTGGCAAAAAGAGCAGAGCTCCGCCGAAGCTAAGCCCTAGCTGACTAAATAAATTTCCGCCAAGAAAGCTTTTAAATGCCGCTTGAGGCGAATTTAAGCTAGAAAATCCAGCATTAAAAAGAAGTGCGATGCCCACAAATCCAGAGACCAGCACCTCAAGAAAGTAGTTCAAAAAGCCAAATTTATCAACAAAAAGATAGATAAAGACCGCTTCTATCAAAAAAAACAAAAATGCGAAAAATCTCATAAGCTTTCTTTTATCTTTCTAAAGGCGTCGTTTGCGTCGATCGTTTCTTTGCTTAGCCCATCTCTTGTGATAAACTCGACCTTGCCATTTGCAAATTCTTTACCCACAAGCAGCGCATAAGGAAAGCCGATAAGTTCAAAATCATTCATCTTAACGCCAAATCTCTCGTTTCTATCATCAATTATAACGCTAACGCCAGCTTTTTTAAGGCTCTCATAAAGCTCAAATGCAAATTTAACGCCCGCTTCATCTTTTAAATTTGAGATAATGATCTCCACATCAAACGGCGCGCACTCTTTTTTCCAGATGCAGCCTTTCTCGTCGTGGCTAGCCTCTATCATCACAGCGATAAGCCTGCTGATACCAATGCCGTAGCAGCCCATCAAAAATGGCTTTGCCTTGCCGTTTTCATCAAGATATGTCGCGTTCATCGCAGCTGAATATTTATCGCCTAGCTGAAAGATATGACCGACTTCTATGCCTTTGCTAAGTTTTAAATTTCCGCCACAAGCTGGGCATTTATCGCCCTCTTTTACCTTTACAAGGTCTTTAAATCTCTCCTCGTTAAATCCGCTAACACTAACGCCAACAAAGTGATAGTCCTTCTCGTTTGCGCCGCATATCATGTTATTTACGCCCCTTAGCTCGTTATCTATGAAAAATTTCACATCTTTTAGCCCAACTGGCCCGCAAAATCCAGCAGATAATCCAGCTTTCGCCACGTCAGCCTCGCTAGCATCTACTAGCTCAAGCGCCTTGCAAGCGTTTTGCGCCTTTGTCTCTTGAAGCTCGTCATCACCCCTTACGAAAAAGACCACGACCTCCTCTTTATCCTCATAGATCGCCTTTTTCATAACAGCTTTTATGCAGTAAAACTCGCTAACTTTAAAAAACTCAGCGACATCTTTTATAGTTTTTGCATTTGGCGTTAGAAATTTAGCCGCGTCCGCCTCTGGCGCTTCAGCCTCGCTAACTCTTGGTTTGCGTCTTGCCGCCTCGACGTTTGCAGCGTATCTGCAAGCCTCGCAGCAAAGTATGTCGTCCTCGCCGTTACTTGCAAGCACCATAAATTCTTTACTGCCACTTCCTCCTATGGCTCCGCTATCAGCCTCTACGGCTCTAAAATTTAGCCCCAAACGAGTAAAAATCTTACTGTAAGTTGCCTCCATAAGGTCAAACTCACGCTTAAGATCCTCTTTGCTAGAGTGAAAGCTATAACCATCTTTCATCGTAAATTCTCGCCCTCTTAGCAAGCCAAAGCGTGGCCTTGCCTCGTCACGAAATTTAGTGTTTATCTGGTATAAATTTAGTGGTAGCTGCTTGTAGCTAGTCACCTTGCCACGCACCAAAGCAACGGCTGCCTCTTCGTTTGTCGGGCTTATGACAAAGTCATTTTCTTTTCTATCTTTAAAGCGCAAAAGCTCCTTGCCAAAGACGTTGTAGCGGCCACTTTGCTTCCAAAGCTCGCCTGAAGTGACCACGCTAAAGCTCACCTCTAGCGCTCCAGCCTCGTTCATCTCCTCTTTCACCACACGTGAAATTTTATCGTGCATGATCTTTCCAAGCGGCAGATAGTTATAAAGCCCAGAGCCGATCTGCTCGACAAAGCCACCTCTTATCAAAAACTGATGGCTTGGTAAAGATGCATCTTTTGGCGCTTCTTTGGTAGTTGGGGCGTAAAATTTACTAAATTTCATCTATATCTCCTGCTTGAAAATTTTGTTCATCTTTTATGTCAAATAAAAATTTAACTCCGTTTGAAAGCTCGCTCGCTCTCTCCTCGTCTGCAAGCCCTTTTAGCTTCATCGTTGGCTGGTGCAAAAAGGCTTTAAAGACTTGATGAATGAGCTTTTGTGCCTCATCATAATCGCTATGTTTTAAATAGCCCTTTTTCATCGCCTTTTCTAGCTCATTTTTCGCGCAAATTTCAGCCTGCTTGCGGATTGATTTTATAAGAGGCACGCTCATATCTTCTTTTAAAGTCTTTAAAAACTCACTCGTGTCTTGACCGACGATCGAGTAGGCCTTTTGCGCCTGTTCCTCTCTTAGGGCTAAATTTTTACGCACGATCTCCTCTAAGCTATCGACCGTATAGACGCTGATAAGCTCCGTGTTTAAAAGATCGATGTCTCTTGGCACGGCGATATCAAAAAAGTATCTGTGAAATTCTCTTGGCTCGATGATCTCTCCTGTGATGATGGCGTGTGGGGCTGCGGTGCTTGAGAAGATGAGATCGTAGCTATTTACGTATTCTTTTAGTTTTAATATGCTATCCCAGCTCGCGCTATCTCCTAAGCTATCAACTAACTGCTCAACGCGCTCGGAGCTTCTGTTTATAATGATCACCTCTGCGCCACTTGATATGAGGTGCTTTGCTGCTAGCTCGCCCATCTCGCCAGCGCCCACGACGATAGCCGTTTTGCCCTCAAGCGTGCCAAAAATTTCTTTTGCTTTTGCTACGGCGACGCTTGAAACTGAGATTGGGTTTTTAGAAATTTGAGTTTCGTTTCTAACCTTGGCAGCGCACTTACATGCGTAGTGTATGATCTTGCTGATATCTTCGCCACATGAGTTGTTATCATAGGCAAATTTAAAGGCATTTTTTAGCTGACCAACGATCTGTGTTTCGCCAACGACTAGGCTATCAAGCGAGCTTGCCACAGCAAATAGGTGGTGTGCAGCACCGCTGTTTTCGTAGATGTCAGCTCTCTCATAAAGCTCATCTTCAAAAACGCCTGAAAATATCGACATACACCTGATGATATGAGCAGTGGCAGCCTTTACATCCTCCACGCTAGCTATGATCTCGACGCGGTTGCAGGTGTTTAGCACCATGCTCTCTTTTATGTTTTTGTTTGAGTTTATCAGCTTTAAAATTTGCTCTTTTTTCTCGTCACTATCAAATGCAAGCTTTTCTCTGACCGAAATATCAGTGTTTTTATATGTAAAACTTATGTCTAAATAGTGCATCAAAATTCCCTATCTATCATGCTTTTTATGATCCCTTCAAGCTCAGCGTTTTTATACTCTTTTATCGCTTCTATCGCTTCATTTCCAAGCCTTTTTGCCTCGTTTATGGCTTTGCTAACTGAACTAGTTTTATCAAAATTTTCTTTTAACCACGAAATTTCGCCCTCGTCAAGCTTCTTTGTCCAAAGCGATCTAAGCTTTGCTTTGCCAGCCTCGTCCAGGCTCTTATAAAGATAAATGTATGGAAGTGTTGTTTTGCCCTCGACAAAGTCATTAAGTGCTGGTTTGCCAAGCGTTTTTTCATCTTGAGTTATGTCTAAGATATCATCAACGATCTGAAATGCAAGACCTAAATTTTTGCCATAAAGTCCAAATTTCTCACTATCTTTGCCAGCTAGCTTTGCCCCACAAATAGCCGTAGCTTCTATCAAAACAGCTGTTTTATAGTAGATCATTTTTAAGTATTCTTGCTCGTTTTCATTAAAATTTTCAGCCATTTTCACATCCATCATCTCGCCGATGCTTAGCTTGCTGACCGCGTCTGAAACGACAGCTGCGATGCTTGGATCAAATTTTGTAAGCTCAAAATAAGCCTTTGAGTAGAGGATGTCACCTAGCATGACTGAGTTTTTACTGCCAAAAAGTGCGTTTATGCTTGGTTTGCCGCGTCTTATATTTGCCTCGTCTATGACGTCGTCGTGTAGCAAGCTTGCAAGGTGAATGAGCTCGATGATAGCGCAAAGTTTAAGCGAAATTTCACTCTCGCCTGCGATCTTTAATAGAAGTTTTGAGCGAAGCTTCTTGCCTGAGCTTATCTTTAAAAACATCTCAAACGCCTCTTTGTAGCCAAGCTCGTTTATAAATTTGCTCATTATTTCATCGATTTTATCCATTTTTATCCTTCTATTTATCCTCATGTGGATCTCTAAAACCCACATCCACACGCTTGCTCTCATCTAACAGCGCCACCCTAAAATGCGCCTTTTTGTCCCTAAAATCAATAAATGATATATAAAGGCTCACGCTCTCGTTTGGTGGCATCATAAAATCAGGCAAAACTCGCTGCATGTAGGTGTTTTGTCCTTGTCTTAGCGAAAAGACCATCTGCCTTGGATAGCGCCTAAAAAAGCTTTGCACAGTGATATTTGTGCTATCAAATAGCGTCCAACGAAAGTCAAATGTTTCAACTCTTTGAGTTTTTTTCTCGGTTATAAAGACCCGCGCCCACTCATCTTTTTTAAGCTCAAATGTATGCACCGAATTTGGATCAAAATTTGGCTCTTTTGCAAAAAGAAGAGCGGCTAGCAAGGCTATGAGCGCAAAAATTCTACTCATTTTGGCTTAAAATTTCTCCGCTTAGCTCGATATATAGGTCATTTACTCCGTTATAAATTTTATCTTGCTCTGAGAATATAAAATTTCTGATCTCATCTTCGCTAACGCCATGCTTTTCGCAAAGCTCGCTCATAGCTACAAATTTCTCAAAAATTTTATCTATCTCGTTTTTAACCAAAACGGCATTTGCGTTAAACAAAATGTCATAAAATTTATCCCTCGCACTGCCCTCAAATATATCTATCATCGCTGTTTCTTTGAAATTTTCTTAAGATTATAGCCAATTAAAACTAAGTTAAAAATTTAATATTATCTCCCACACTTCGCTGACATTTTTAGCATTATAAGTCGCGGTTTTGCTCTCCTCGCCAAATCCCCAGCAAACTTGCACATAAGGCATATTTGCATTTTTAGCAGCTAGCTCGTCTTTTAAGCTATCTCCAACAAAGATCGCCCTGCTCGCCCCAGTTTTTTTAACAGCCAAATGAAGCATCGCAGGATCGGGCTTTTGCGGTATCTCTTTGCTAGCGCCGATGACCTCGTCAAATAGCTCATAAATTTCATTTTTCTTTAAAATTTTCTCTAGTGTATCGTGCGGTGCGTTGCTTGCCAAAACAACCTTATAGTGAGCATCTCTACACTTTTGCAAAAGCTCTTTTACGCCATTATAGGTAGTCGCACACTCATCGTAAAATTTCTTAAATTTCTCTTCAAAGCCCTCTTTTAAGCTCCTGCTTGGCGTGTCGATGCCGTAAAACTCAAGGGCTAAATTTCTACCTGGCTCGTTGATCGCTTTTATGATAAATTCTTTTTCAAGTGGCGGCAAATTTAGCTCACCTCTTACTTCATTTACTGTTTTATATATCGCCTCACCACTATCGATCACCGTGCCATCCATATCAAAAATAACTACTTTCAATCCTCATCCTTAAATTTATTTTTATGTTTTTCTTTCTTATATGTCTTTTGATTTTTTAGCTTATCAAGTAGATTTGCCGCCTTTAAAAGCTCCTCTTTTGAGGCATTTTTGATAAGCAAATTTATAAAATTTTCTAGCGCCTTTGAGTATGGCTGATCAAGATAAACAGCCTCTACTTTTTCGATGACTTTCGCATTTTTCTCAACTCTTTGGCGAAATTCGCTCTCGTCAAAGTCATCTCTTTTTAGCCCGTTTATCGCTGATTTTGCAAATTTTTCTAGCGCACGAAGATATTTTACACGCTTAAATTTGTCCGTGACTTGGTTCAAATTTTTCCTTTTTTTTGGCAAATTATATCAAAATTTGATTTTATCCCCTAAATTTTGGCTTTGCTAATGTATAATTTACGCCAAAATTACTTAAACAAGGAGCAAAAATGAGGCAAGAAACCGCTGCAATCCACGTAGGCTACGACACAAACGAGGGCTTTGGCACGATGGCTGTGCCTATTTTTCAAAGCACAGCTTATGACTTTGGAAGTGCCGAGACAGCAGCTGCTAGGTTTGATCTAAAAGATAACGGCTACATCTACACAAGACTTAGCAACCCAACGACAGATATCTTTGAAAAAAGGGTTGCCGCACTTGAGGGCGGAGCTGCTGCGATAGCGACTGCAAGCGGTCAGTCAGCTTTGTTTTACAGCATCATAAATTTAGCCCAAGCAGGCGATAATATCATCATCGCTAAGAAAATTTATGGCGGCACGACAGTGCTTTTTACGCACACGCTAAAAAGATTTGGCATAGAGGCTAGAGTCTTTGACAGCGACACTGCTGATGATCTGGAGAGTTTGATAGATGATAAAACTAGGGCTATATTTTTTGAAACGCTTTCAAATCCGCAAATTTCTATCCCAAACATCGAGAAAATCGTAGAAATCGCAAACAAATATGGCATCATCAGCATCACCGATAACACCGTGCCAACGCCTATCATCTTTCAGCCACTTCGCCACGGCGTCGATGTTTGCGTGCATAGTGCGAGCAAATATATGAGCGGTCAAGGCCTTAGCCTAGCAGGTGTCGTTGTAAGTGCAAACCACCTAAACGAAAAACTAAAAGGCAACAAACGATATGAGCACTTTAACACGCCAGATGCAAGCTATCATGACATCGTCTATGCCGATATGACGGATCGTTTTGATATCTACACGCTAAGAATGAGGCTTGCTATCGTGCGCGACATCGGCGCTGTGATCTCTCCGTTTAACTCTTGGCAGCTTATACAAGGGCTTGAAACGCTCGCTGTTAGGGTTGAAAGACACTCGCAAAACGCGCTAAAAGTGGCTAAATTTCTAAACTCTCACAAGCATATAAAAAGCGTGGCTTATCCAGGGCTTGCCGATAACGTAGATCACGCAAAGGCGCAAAAATACTTTAAAGATGGCATGGCAAATGGACTATTTTGCTTTGAGACTGATAGCTTTGAGCGCGCAAAAAAGATGCTAGAGCGCGTAAAACTCTTTAAGATCGTGGTAAATATCGGCGATACAAAATCGCTCATCACGCACCCAGCCTCGACAACTCACCAGCAGCTAAGTAGCGAAGAGCTCATCAAAGCTGGCATCACAAAAGAACTGATAAGAGTTAGCATAGGCCTTGAAAACGCCGAGGATCTGATAGCTGATCTTGCTCAAGCTTTAGAATAAGCCAAAAAGTCAAATTTCTAGCTCGCTTTGGGCTAAAAATTTGACTCATCTTTTAAACCTTGCATATACTCTTACCACAAGAAAAATTGATCTAAATTTTCTTCTACGCTAGAAAATACACCACACTGCAAGCCTTTTGTTAAAGGTCTATCAAATTTTAAAATTTCTTGAACGAGTAATTTCGGCTCTAAAATTTGAGCTAAGCGGCAAGCGAAGTCAAATTTTAGTAGTCAATTCTTGCGAGTGAATGTAATTTTAAAATTTGATAGATAGTAAATTTCTATTTTTGAAATCACGACTTTAAATTTATAAGCTCTTTTATTCAAAAGGGAGGCAAGGGGACTTGAATTTTGCTTCGCAGGCTCGCAACTGCAGGGCAGACACGAAGTCCGTCCCCTTATCCCCCTTTTTAAATCCCCCAAACCCCTCGCACGTTCAAAGGGCATGCGATGGCACTATCGTGCCGCATGTGTTTTTATACCAGATAAGCTCACACAAATTTTAAAATTTTATGAACGAGTAATTTCAGCTCTAAAATTTGTGCTAAGCGATGAGCGAAGCCAAATTTTAGTAGTCAACTCTTGTGAGTGAATGTAATTTTAAAATTTGCAAAATAGTAAATTTCTATTTTTGAAATCACGACTTTAAATTTATAAGCTATTTTATTCAAAAGGGAGACAAGGGGACTTGAATTACGAGGCCGTCCCCTTATCCCCCTTTTTAAATCCCCTAAACCCCTCGCACGTTCAAAGTGGCATGCAATCGTGCTGGCGCACTGCATGTGGCTTAAAAACTCTAGTAAATTTTAATAAATGTTTAAAAGAAATGGTGCAAATTTGTAGCAAAATCTCTTATTAAATTTATCTCAAACGATATCTTCAAAGACTTCAAATTTATCTTGATTTACAAGCATCTCAAGCAAGACGCCGTAGTTGTCTTTTATCTCATCTTGAAGTTTTATAGCAAGCTCTTTTGCGTCTTTTCCATCTTTTGGATAAGTAACTACTAGATCGATCGGCTCAGCGTTTAAAAACTCTTGTATGCCAGTTAGTAGCTCGCTAGCGCCTCTCTCGTTTGTACCGTGAAGTACGACCACGTAGTGTTCGTTTTCTCTTATGACAACGTCTGTTTGCCTTAGGATTTTTTCAAAAATTTCGCCATATTCTTTACTATTTGGCAAAGAAAAATATATCAAAGATAAATTTTTCGCATAGTCCTTTACGTTTTTGTATCGCTTTATAAAAGCTATCTCAAGATCGATTATTGATAAAATATCAACTGCCGAGAAGATTTTTGCCGCCATTTTTACACTCCTTTTTTTTGCGGTTTTGATTTTACGCCGCTATTATATCTTGTAAATTTTCAAAAATAAAGACATTCATTCCATTTTTGTATTCATAGCCAAATTTTAGTCCATGAGCCTCAAGGATGTTGCTAACTATATATAAACCTAGACCAAAGCTCTTTTGTGCATCCTCGCCTTTGATAAATGGCTGGATGTAAAAGTCAAGCTCATTTTTTAGCTTCTCGCCTTGGGTTATAAATTTCATATGATCCTTGCTAACCATGATATTTACGTGCTTATAGGTTGAGTACTTTATGCCATTATCTATCATATTTTTTATAGCTACTGAAAATAGCTTAAAATCAACCATCACCCTAACCTCATCAAGCTCGCTGATACCAACATGCTCTTTTTCGATCATCGCTATATCTATCGCCTCATCGATAAGGTCTCTCATAAGACAAGGCGTCTTGTTTGTAAGTCCTATCTTTGAAGTAATCTGCTCGATCGCCGCAAGCTCGTTTATCAAATTTTCAAGCTTGTGAAAGACAGAGATTAGTCTCTCTTGATTTTTGCTTTTTTCTATCATTTGCGCAGCGATGAGACCTTTTGTGATAGGCGTTTTTAGCTCGTGCATGATATTTCTTAAGAAAAGATGTCTTGAGTCATTTAGTGCCTTGATCTGGCAAACCGCTCCATAAAACGCCTCTGAAACTTCAGAAATTTCATCCTTGCCGTTGCCGACATTTTGCACGCCGTCAAGCTCGCCATTTGCAAATTTAACGATCTGACGCTTTAGCTTTCTAAGCGGTTTTATCTTATAGATGACAAATATATAAGCAGCCAGCAAAATGACCGCAACTACGGCAAATACAGCCTTTATCACCTCATATCTATATGGCTGAAATTCTTTATCCATCAAAAGCTTTAGCTCGTCTAAATGCTCGATCTTTAGGTAGTGATGCTTGTCGTAAAGCAAGATAGCACTAGATCCTAGATCACTTGAAATTTCTTCTAAAACAGCTGCATTTTTTAAAATTTCTTCTTTTTCATTTTTGGCGGTGATCTCTGGCATGTCGATGTTTGAGAGCTGACGATCGTACTGGGCTTTGTTTATGATGCCACCCATGTAGAGCAAATTTGTCCTAGCGACGTTTGAGTATTTGTTATTTAGCTCTCTTGTGTAGTTTTGCTTATCAAAGCCCATAAGCCACAAAAAGGCTAGAAATATCGAAACGAGCGCAAGTCCAAAGATAAACGTTATCGTGATAAATATAGAAGATCTTGGCATCAAAGAACCAACTTATAGCCGATGCCGCGGATCGCGTGGATGTATTTTGGCTCTTTTGGATTTTCATTTAGTTTTTGGCGAATTCTGCCGATGATGACGTCGATACTTTTGTTTGAACTATCTTCATTTATGCTCTCGCAGTTGTAGATGAGCTCCTCTCTAGTGACCGCTCCGCCCTCTTTTTGAAGCAGGTATTTTAAGATGTCATACTCTGCCGCGGTTAAATTTAGCACGCTGCCTTTAAATAAAATTTCTCTCTCAAACTCTTTTAATACCAAGTCTTTGTTTAAATTTCTTGCCTCATTTGCAGGGGCGATACTCTGCCTTCTTAGATGACTTTTGATGCGAGCAAGAAGTTCTTGTGGGTCATAAGGCTTTGGCAAATAATCATCCGCGCCGTTATCTAGGGCATTTACTTTGTCTGTTATATCGTGCCTTGCGCTTGAGATGATTATAGGGATGTTATGCCTTTTTCTTATCTCTTTGCAAACCTCTAGTCCGTCCATGCCAGGGAGCGTAAGATCAAGGATAACTAGGTCAAATTCGCTCGTGTTTAGAGTAGATAGTCCGATATATGGCTCCTCAGCCGTCGTCACTTTTATGTCGTAGTTTTCTAGGTATTCAGTTAAAATTTCAGCAAGCTCCATATCATCTTCTATCATTAAAATTCTAGTCATGATCTTTCCTGTTGTAAATTTAATTTTTAAGGATTATAGCAGATAAAGGTTTTAAAAATTTAAAAGAGTTAAGAGCTGAAATTTCAGCTCTTAAGTGGTTATTTTATAACAAGGCCTTGCATGATGCCACCGCGGTTTATCCACACTAGCGTCTTTTTGCCTTTTGCGTTTTTAACTGTGCTTGCAAATGTTTGAAGATCTTTTATGCTCTCTTCGCCAACTTGAACGATCACATCGCCTCTTTCAAAGCCAAAGTCTTCAGCCTTTGAGCCAGATTTTACGTCAGTTACAAGCACGCCTTGAGTATCTGGGCTGATCTTATACTTAAATCTTATCTCATCGCTTAGATTACTAACGCTAAGACCTTCTATGATGACGCTTTTTGTCGCATCTTTTGCGTTGTGATCCATATTTACAAGCTTGATTTTTGTATTCATCACCTTATTTGATCGCTCGTAAGTTATATCAACGCTGCTATTTGGAGTTAGTGAGCCGATGAAATTTTTAAGATCATTTGCGTTTTTGATAGCTTTGCCGTTTGCAGATATGACCAAGTCACCTCTTTTTAGCCCTGCTTCATCTGCTGGCATGCCCTGCTCTACGCCGCTTATTAAAGCGCCTTCTTTATTTGTGTAAAGCTCTTTTTGCTCATCAGTTAAATTTGCGATCGTAACGCCGATAAATCCACGCTCGATCTTACCGTCAGTTATCAGCTTTTTAGCGATATCTTTTACCATATTTGATGGTATGGCAAAGCCTATGCCGTTGTTGCCACCACTTTTTGAAAGTATGGCTGAGTTTATACCAACTAAATAGCCCCTGCTATCAACCAAAGCGCCGCCTGAGTTGCCAGGGTTTATAGAGGCGTCTGTTTGGATGAAATTTTCATATTGATTAAGTCCGATATCATCTTTATTTAGCCCTGAAACGATACCTTGAGTGATGCTCTCGCCCACGCCAAATGGATTGCCTATGGCAAAGACAACATCAGCATCAAGTAGCTTTGATGAATCAGCAAATGTTATCGCATTTAGCCCATTTGCCTCTATCTTTATGACGGCTAGATCAGTCTTTGGATCGCTGCCGATTAGCTTTGCTTTATACTCTTTGCCGCCCTTAGCCAAGGTCACAACGATCTGGTCGCTATCTTCGATGACGTGGTTGTTTGTAACGATGTAGCCGTCATTTGAGATGATGACGCCAGAGCCAAGAGAGGTTGTTTTTTCTTTCTCTTTTGGTTTTGCAAAGTTAAATCCAAAAAATTCATTAAAAAACGGGTCATTAAACATCTGCTCGATGCCAGCGTTGCTTACTGTTTTTGTAGTCGAGATATTTACAACTGAAAGTTTTGCCTGAGCGATAGAGTCATAGTATGAGAGCACACTATTTTTATCACTTAACGGCGAAACTCTAGTTACATCTTGGTTTGCTTCGTTAAATTTAATATCAGCTCCCATTAGCAAAGAAACCGCTGCTAATGAAATTAGCATAAATTTTTTCATTTTTTTCCTTTAAATTGAAAATGTCTTGAAATTATAAATAGAGCTTAAAAATAAAATCTTAACGCTTTTTTCTCCTTTGTAAATAAAAATAAACTTGACTTGCATAGACTAAAGTTTTGTGATATAATCCGTGTCAAAAAACATAAGGAGAATATATGAGCGAAAGCTTATATGAAACTTTAGGAGTTTCAAAAGGCGCATCAAGCGACGAGATAAAAAAAGCTTACAGAAAACTTGCTAGAAAGTACCACCCAGACATCAACAAAGACCCTGGAGCAGAGGATAAATTTAAAGAGATAAACGCTGCTTATGAAATTTTAAGTGACGAGAAAAAACGTGCCCAGTATGATCAATATGGCGACAATATGTTTGGCGGTCAAAATTTCCACGACTTTGCCAGAGGCTCGGCCGATATGGGCGATCTAAACGATATCTTGAAAAATATCTTCTCAGGCGGCTTTGGCGGAGGCGGCGCTAAATTTAGCGGTGGATTTGGTGGAGGTTTTGAAGGATTTGAAGGCTTTGGCGGAGGCGGATTTGGCTTTGGCGGAGCTGACCTAGATGTAAATGCCAAAATTTCTATACCATTTGACGTGGCTGTGACTGGCGGCGAACACAAGATAAATTTTAATGGCGAAAGCATCAAGATAAAGATCCCAAGCGGCATAGAAGGCGGCGAAAAACTTCGCATAAAAGGCAAAGGCAAGAGTGCTGGCGGTCAAACTGGCGATCTTATACTTGCCATTAGCGTTGAGCCAAGCGACGAGTATGAAAGAGTTGGCGACGACCTTTATAAAGATATAGAAATTCCACTAAAAACTATGCTCTTTGGCGGTAAGATAAATGTGCATACATATAAAAAAGATGTAACCATTAAAATCGCTGAGAACTCAAAAACAGGCACGAAGATCCGTCTAAAAGGATACGGCGTGCAAAATAGAAAGAGCGGAATTTATGGCGATCTTTACTTAAAGGCCAGGGTGAAACTTCCAAACATTAGTGAGCTTGACGAAGGCTTAGTAAAAGAGTTAAAAGAAAAATTACCGGAGTAAAAAATGCAAAATTATGAAGAACCACTTTTTTTAATAAGCGTTGTAGCAAAGGTTTTAAGCATACATCCACAAACTTTAAGACAGTACGAGAGGGAGGGGCTAGTTGAACCCTCAAGAACAGATGGCAAGATGAGGCTCTACTCACAAAAAGACGTTGATCGCGTCAAAACGATACTAAATTTAACCCGAGAACTTGGTGTAAATTTAGCAGGTGTTGATGTGATACTTCAGCTAAAAGAGAAAATTGACGATTTAGGAGCAACTATTGATGATTTAAATAAAAAATTACACGAAGCTACCAGTCAAACTAGCACCAAAAGATCACTAGTAAAGAGAAAAAGTAGCTTTGATCTTGTATTTTACGAAGGCAAAAAATAATATATGGAACAAATTTTAGAAGGCTTCTTGCTTGTCGCTGCGATCTCAGTCGCGTTAAATGTCATTTTTAAGAAATTTCAGATACCAACCATCATCGGCTACATCGTAACTGGCACGCTTATATCTGAGTTTTTCAACCTAAAAAGCAACGATGAAATTTCTCATATCGCAGAATTTGGTATCGCATTTTTGATGTTTACGATCGGACTTGAGTTTAGCTTTAAACACCTGATGAGCATGAAAAAAGAGGTCTTTCTAAATGGCGGTCTGCAAGTTTGTTTAAGCGGCTTTGTGATGGGCGTGATGCTTTACTACGCGCTTCATCTAAAGGACGAGACAGCACTTATCGCTGGTCTTGCCTTTGCTCTATCTTCAACCGCGATCGTGCTAAAAACACTAAATGACAATGGCGATGTAAGTAAAATTTATGGTAGAAAGGCGCTTGGAATTTTACTATTTCAAGATATCGCCGTCATCCCTATTTTGCTTATGATAGATATGTTTAGCTCGCAAGATGCCTCGATAAATGAGCTTTTACTAAAGACATTTACAAGCGCGTTTATCCTTATCGTTGTGCTATTTTTGCTCGGCAAATACGTCATCAACTGGATATTTTACAAAGTCGTTCAGACAAACTCTCAAGAGGTCTTTATCGCTACGATCCTCTTTTTAGTAGTTGGCGCCAGCACGCTGGCTCACTTCTTTGGCTTTTCATACTCTCTTGGTGCATTTTTAGCTGGCATGATGATGGCAGAGACGCAGTATAAGCACCAGATCGAGGTCGATCTCATACCTTTTAGAGATCTACTTCTTGGACTATTTTTCATAACCGTTGGCATGCAAATAAATTTTGTAGTCGTGCTCTCAAATATCTGGCTAGTTCTAGGTCTAGTCTTTAGTATAATGGTCGTAAAAGCTATCGTCGTTTTTGCCGTTTTAAATATCTACTTAAAACGCAGGGTCGCTGCTAAAACCGCACTTAGCGTCTGTCAGATCGGCGAATTTGCACTGGCTGTATTTGGGCTGATGACTACTAGAAATCTTCTTGATGTCCAAACTGCTCAAATTTTCATCGCAGCCTCTGTTATATCGATGTTTGCGACACCTTTTATACTTAAAAAGCTTGACGTCTTAGCTGATCTTGTAGAGCGTGAAATAGTGATCGAGTCAAATGACACCCTAAAGCCACAAAAACTAAAAAATCACATCGTGGTCTTTGGCTACGACAGGCTTGGTCAAGAGGTCGTTTTAAGGCTAAAAGAGACAAAGCTTTTATACATCGTGCTTGATAACGACATCAGCCTAGTTGAACTTGGCAGAAGCCGCGGGGAAAATGTATTTTTAGGAAACGTGCTGCAAAGCGACACTCTTGAAAATGCCTGCCTAAACGACGCAGCCGCTGTCATCATAACAGTTAGCAACGAGCAAAGAGTTGAGCTCATCGCTCAAAAGATAAAAGACTACGGCGCAAATATCCAAACGATCATCAAGGCAAATGGCGAGGGTAACAAAGATATCTTTGGCGAGCTAGGTGCAAATTTCCACCTAATAAGCGAAGAGCGCGTCATGGCAAAAACCCTTGTTCATGAAGCCCTTCAGTGCAAGATCGACCACGACGTAAGAGCGTAGTAAATTTAGCTTTTTAGCTCTTGCACTAAATTTTACTTTTTTAAATGCACCTTTTCTAAATAAATTTAAAAGAATATCTATAAAAAGATCTGTTTTATTGCAATACTTTTTACTTTATTGATTTGGTTTTTATCAAGATGTGACAGCAAAAAGACGGAGCAAAAAACTGGCAAATATTATAAAAAATATATAAGCTCACTTGGGGATATTTTATATAAATAGAAAAGATATAAAAAAATAGAAAGCTATCAAAAGGAAAAATAGAATTTATTACAAATTAAAATAAAAGCATATTAGTCAATAATATGCTTTTAAAACCAAATTTAAAGCCTAGTTTTTCTAGGCTTTATTCATTTCTTAAAGTTTGAAGTACATTTACCTCTGTGGCTTTTTTAGCTGGATAGTAGGACGAGATAGCCACGATAAATACAGCTCCAACGATGATAAGCACAAGATCGATGGTTGAGAGTTCAAGCGGTAGTTTGCTTGAGCCATAAACATCAGCTGGCAGGTCTATGATGTTGAAATTTCCAAGTAAAAATAGCCCCAAAAAGCCAAGCACTAAGCCAAATATAATGCCACCTCCGCCGATAACTAGCCCTTGATAAAAAAAGCTTCTTTTTATCTCGCTTTTACTAGCACCAAGCGCTAAAAGTAAGGCGATCTCCTGCCTGCGGTTCATCACGGTCATTAGTAGTGAGCTTATGATATTTAGCGACGCCACAAGGATAATTAACATCAAAACGATAAAAAGTGCTCTTTTTTCAAGTGCGAGTGCTGAGAAAAAGTTGCCATTTTGCTCCCACCAGCCAATAGCAACCGTGCCAGCTGGAAGCCCCTCGCGCACCCTTTTTATATCATCAAATGGCTTACTTGAAAAGATATGAATGCCGTCATAAACGCCTTTTGGGTAGTCTAAAATTTTCCTTAATGCATCAACCGAAGTATATGAAAAAGCCTTGTCATAGGCGATTAACCCAGATGTAAATGAGCCGCCGATATCAAAGCGCTTCATCTTTGGCGTTAGCGAAAAGCCAGCAGGATCGGCCTTTGTAAAGATAAGCGTTAGTTTTTCATCATTTCTTAGTCTAAATTCATTTGCGATACCGCTTCCTACAAGTATCTCAAAGCCGCTTAACTCTTTTTCTTTTAAGGCCTCGTTTACGACCGAGTTTATCTGCTTTTCGTCTTTAAAATTTACACCATAAACCAGCCCGCCCTCAAGTGCATTTGCCGAGCGGTAAATGACCTGCGTGCTGATAAATGGACTAAATTTAAGGTCGCTAAATTTAGCCTTGAGCTCATTTACAAAGTTATCATCGATCGAGCCTTTAAAGGCGCTTTGAACGGTTATAGGATAGTTCATCGTAAAAAGTTTGCGCTCAAATTCTTTATCAAATCCGTTCATGATCGCCATAGCAACTATTAAAACCATAAGTCCTATGCTCACACCAAGAAAGGCGAGCAAGGCGCTTAGTGCGATAAATGGCTGAGTTTTATCAAATCTTAAATATTTAAAAAGTAGGTACTTTGGTAAGCTTGTCATCAAATAGCCTTTAAAAGATTAAGGCGCTTTAGCGCCTTAAAAGTAGAAATTTTAAGCAAATATGCCTTTTTTAGGGCCACTTTTGCCGTGGCAATCTTTATATTTTTTACCGCTTCCGCAAGGGCATGGGGCGTTTCTTGGTATCTTTTTTTCAGGCGTGAAATTTTCTTCTTCGCCTTGGTTATTATAACTTAGGGGCTCATTTTCAGCATTTTGGCTAGCTTCTAGCATCATCCTGGCTTGCTCTTCTTGCTCCTCACGGCTCTTAAATCTAACGATTTGAAGCGTCTTAACGCTCTCAGTTTTTAGCCTACCAACTAGCTCCATAAAGAGGTTGTAACTCTCTTTTTTATACTCCACTAATGGATCTTTTTGATTATATCCTCTTAGACCGATACCAGTTTTTAGGATATCCATCTGATAAAGGTGCTCTCTCCACGCATTATCAAGCACTTGAAGGTATAAAATTTTCTCTATATCTTTTCTTTGCTCTTCATTTAGCACGCTCATTTTTTCATTATATCTAGCCTCTAAAATTTGAGCTATTTTTTCTACTAGTTCATTATACTCTAGCCCTTTTAGCTCGCTCTCGTCGATCTCTTCGCCACAATCTGCAAGGATAATAGAGCATAAATTTTTAATGTCATAGTCATCTTTTAAGCCGCCATGGAAAATTTCAGCCGTATCAAGTAAATTTGTAGCATATTCAACTCTATTTTGAGCTATTTTTTCGCTCATATCGTAGTTTTTATCAAGTAGTTCATCGCGGTATTTATAGATGGTCTTTCTTTGTTCATTTGCCACGTCATCATACTCAAGCAAGTGCTTTCTAGCCTCAAAGTGCAAGCTCTCGACTTTCTTTTGAGCATTTTCAACAGCTCTTGTCACCATGCGGCTCTCGATGCTTTCGCCCTCGTCGATACCAAGTCTATCCATGATCGCTTTTATGCGGTCGCTACCAAAAATCCTTAAAAGATTGTCCTCTAAGCTTAGATAAAATCTACTCATACCAGGGTCGCCCTGACGTCCAGCACGGCCACGGAGCTGATTATCTATCCTTCTGCTTTCGTGCCTTTCGGTGCCGATGATGTATAGACCACCAAGGTCTCTCACCTCGTCATTTATCCTGATATCAACACCACGTCCAGCCATGTTTGTAGCGATAGTCACAGCGCCTTTTACACCAGCTTGCGCGATGATCTCGGCCTCTTTTTCGTGATTTTTAGCATTTAGCACAGAGTGTGGGATGCCAGCTTTCTTAAGCATCTCGTGAAGCACCTCACTACGCTCGATACTTGCGGTTCCCACAAGCACTGGCTGACCTTTTTCGTGAGCCTTTTTGACTTCGTCGATGACAGCTTTAAATTTCTCGTTTTGAGTCTTATAGATAAGGTCATTTTGATCGATCCTCTTAACTGGCACGTTTGTTGGGATTGAGATAACTTCAAGATTATAAATTTGAGAAAACTCAGTAGCCTCAGTCTGAGCCGTACCAGTCATGCCTGCAAGCTTTTTATACATCCTAAAGTAGTTTTGATATGTTGTATCAGCTAGCGTTTGGCTCTCTTCTTGAATTTTCACTCCCTCTTTTGCCTCAAGTGCTTGATGAAGTCCCTCGCTAAAGCGTCTGCCCTCGCTTAGACGTCCTGTAAATTCATCAACGATGACAACCTCACCATCTTTTACAACGTAATGAACGTCTTTTTCAAAGAGATTGTGCGCCTTTAGAGCTTGATCTAAGTGGTGGCTTAGCACTGCGTTTTCAAGGTTGTATAAATTTTCAACGCCAAATAGCCCCTCAGCCTTGCTTATGCCAGCCTCTGTGATCATTATCGTTCTATTTTTTTCATCTACTATAAAGTCGCCAGTTGGCTTTGAGCCTGGCACGTTTGGATCAGCTGGAGTGCCTCTGGTAAGCTGTTTTGCGACTTGATCGGCTCTTATATAGCCATCAAGCGTGCGGTTTGTTGGACCAGAGATGATAAGTGGCGTTCTAGCCTCATCTATCAAGATACTATCGACCTCGTCCACGATAACGAAGTTATGGCCCCTTTGCACCTTTTGGCTAGCTTCAAATTTCATATTATCACGCAGATAGTCAAAGCCAAATTCTGAGTTTGTGCCGTATGTTATGTCGGCGTTATAGGCAGCTTGTCTTACCTCGTCGTCATATCCGCCGCTTAGTATCACATCGACGCTTAAGCCCAAAAAGTTATAGAGCTCGCCCATTTGCGTCGCGTCACGCTTTGCAAGGTAGTCATTTACGGTCACTACATGCACTCCCTTGCCACTCATCGCATTTAAGATAACTGGCAAAGTCGCCACCAATGTCTTACCCTCACCTGTTTTCATCTCGGCGATCCTGCCCTCGTTTAGCACCATGCCGCCGATTAGCTGCACGTCAAAATGGCGCATCTTAAGCACCCTTTTGCTAGCCTCTCTAACGATCGCAAAGACATCATTTAAAATTTGATCTAAAGTGACTTTTTCTTCGACGACTTGGGCTTTAAGCTCGTTAAATTTAATCTTAAGCTCATCATCGCTCATCTTCTCATAAGTTGGCTCTAGCGCATTTATCTGCGCCACACGTTTTATATATTTTTTGACTTCTCTATCGTTTTTCGTGCCAAAAATCTTTCTAAATACCGATGAAATCATTACTTTACCTTCCTAAATTTTTAAACTTTGGATCTTAGCATAGTTTAACTATTTATTTAATTAAACTGGGCTAGAATACGCCAAAAAAGGATAAAAAATGAGAAAATTTTTGATAGCTTCTCTTGTCGCAGTTTGCTCATTTGGCGCTGGCTTAAATTTTAAAAGCCTGCAAAGTGACTTTACGCAAACTGTCTTTAGCGAGGGCAAAAGTGTAAATTATAAGGGTAGATTTTACGCTAAAAGCGACAACACCGCGCTTTGGATATATGAAAGTCCAACACCAAAGAGGATTTATTTCGACAAAGACAAGGTGGTCGTGATCGAAGATGAGCTTGAGCAAGCCATCATTTCAAGACTAGATGACACGCCAAATTTGACGCAGGTTTTAGCTCACGCAGAGCAAATTCAGCCGACTCTTTATAAGGCGATATATGACGGAGTTGAGTATTTTATAACGATCAAAAATACGCTTCCAACGACGATTGACTATAAAGACAAGCTTTCAAATAAGATAAAAATCACTCTAAGCAACCCAGTAAAAGACGCACTCATCCCAAAAGAGACGCTAACTCCAGTCATCCCACAAGGTTACGACATCGTAAATCAATAAATTTGGCTAGCTTTTAGCCAAATTTACTCACTTCTCTCCGAAGTCTTTTCCAAATTCTTGCACATTATTTAGATCGATCGGCTTTTGCACCACATCATTTGGATCGGGCGAGATGATGATCTCATTGCCCTTTTTCTTCTTTTCTGGCTTTGTCATCACATCTTCATTTACGCTTGGATCAGAGCATAAATTTTGGCTTTTTATCGCTTTTATGATCTCGCTTAGCTCTAAATTATTTATCACTTTGATGTTTAAAATAAGCACGTCGTCGATGTCAAGCGAGTGCTTTTTGGCTGCATATTTCATAAAAAGCTCTTTAAATTTCTCTTTTCCCATTGAGGTGAGGATGTCCTCCACGTAAAAGCTGCCAACCACGACGTTTAGCGCATCAAGCACGTAAGCTTCGTTCTCCTCCACGTCACGTCCGACAACTTCTAGGCTCATATTTATCTTTTTTGTTAAATTTTGTCCAGCTTTTGAGTAGATATCTGTTTGAAAGTCACTCACTTTTAGCACGTCAGCAAATGCAAAAACGCCAAAAATAAGGCTTAAAAGTAGCTTTTTCATAAACTCTCCTTAATATGCAAAAATACGTTTTCTTGGTAAAATTTCTTAACTTCGTCGTCAATTTTAACCACTTTTCTTAAATGCTGCCTAAAATCACTTTTCTTATCATAAAAAAGTTTTAAATTTTTAGGATTTACCGCGCGAGAAAGTGCGACGTAGAGCTGTCCTTTGGCAAAGATGTGGTTGATGTTGCAAATGAGCGAGTTTATACTCATGCCTTGAGACTTGTGGATAGTTAGCGCATAGGCTAGCTTAAATGGAAACTGATAAAGCGAGGCCTGCACGTTCTCCTCGATCTCATCTTCGTTTAAATTTAGCGCGCAAAAGTTGTAGGCGCACTTTTCTATCTCGCATATCTCGCCACTATCTTTTTGCACGATGACGCTTGAGATCACGCCTTTTTCTTTTAAAATTTGCATGATCTTGCCCTGCTCGCCGTTGCAGTATTCACCCCATTTATTTGAAGTAAAGATGATCTTAGCCCCTATCTTCATCTCTAAATTTCGCGAGATATTTAGTGTATTTGCCCACTTTTCAAACTCTTTTTTATCTAAATTTTCATCCATAACAAGCACGTCTGAGTTTGAAATTTCAAGCGGAGTATTAAGTGCAAAAAGCCTCTTTTGATTTAGCATCTCAGCCTCTGCATTTCTGCCAAAAAGCACGCTTGTCTCGCTATCTGGCTCTATGACATCCACTCGCAAGCTCTCGATATAGGCCATCATCTCATCATCTAGCTCGCCAACTCTAAGACGAGAGAGAATTTCATAAAATTTAAGATCATTTGTGCGTTTTGATACTAAAAGCTCGACATTTGTAAATTTCATATCCTCCCACGCACTGGAGTTAAAAGCGTATAAAAAGTTAAAAAGTTTGCTTTCATTTTGCTCTTTTTGCACGGGTGGGAGCTGGTAAAAGTCGCCAACTATAAGCACCCTGCCCTTAAATTTAGAGGTAAGCAAGCGGTATCTTATCATCTCCATCACGTTTGAGCTAACCATCGAAATTTCGTCTATTACAAGCAGATCGCAAGCATCTAGCATATTTCGTAGCTTGCTTAGCTTATCTTTTTGGCGGTAGTCAAGCCGTCTTAGCTCCTCGTAGTCCTTGCAGTAGCCAAATTTAAAAAAGCTATGCAAGCTAACTCCTCCAAGGCTAACGGCGCTTATGCCAGTTGAGCCAAGGATGACGACGTTTTTGAAATTTTCTTTGTAGTGTCTGATGATGGAGGCAGTTAGATAGCTCTTGCCTACACCGCCACCGCCAGTTAAAAAGACATTTGAGCGAGATAAAATTTCTAAAATTTGATCTTTCATCTACTCAAACATCTCTGGGCGATACTCAAAATGCATCGTATCAAAGTGCTTCCAGCGTCCGCCCCAGACAAATTTATGCTTCTCAAAAACTCGCACGATCTTTTCAGGGATCAAGTTTTCATAGCCCTTGCTCCACTGCCAGTAGTGGCTCTTTTTTACATTTATATCGATCGCGATGCCGTAGCTGTGCGCGCTTAGGCGGTTTGTGCCAGCGATGATGCGCCACTTAAATGTCCCGCCTGGATCTTTTAGGTATTCAAGTAAATTTGGATCGCTCTTTACCATCTCATTTAGCTCGTTGCTCACATCTTGCAAGGCAGCTGCAGCGCCATTTTTAGAGTTAAATTTTAAAGGTAAATTTAAAAAATCCTTTAGCCAGATGACATCAACTAAATTTGCTTTTACCGCGCTCTCGCTTGAGCCATAAATTTTGCCTAAAAGCTCGTAGTTTCTGCATCTGCCAGCATCACTTAGAGCTGCGCTTAGTGGCGAAAATGCAGCGTAATCAAGTGCGTTCATATCCTCTATGTCAGCGCCAGTGCTGCACTCTTCATCTTTTTGTTTAAAATCATCATAGACTAAACTCGTGCCATCACTAAATTTAACCAAATTTTCTTCGATCTTTACGCCATAAGCTCTTTGCAAAGCTGAGATCTTTCTAGCCTTATCTAGCATCCCTTGCTCAGGTCTCATCACATTTATAGAATCAACCTTAGAAATTAGCAAATTTGCACTTTGTATGTCGCTTCTGTTTTGTCCGATATTTAGCGTAGTTATCGCGGTCGCTCCGATTAGCGCGCGGCCGTTGTTTGCAGTCTTTAGCCCCCAAGCATCATGCACGACGTAGATATCATCGCCCTTATATCCAGCGTAGAGCATGATGTGACCTGGCAGATGCACGAGAGTGAGATATGGCACGCCCTTTTCTTTTATCTCTTTGCTCTTTGCAGCGTTGCTAAGACCTTTTAGATTGATCTTCTCTCCCATATTTGCCTGCGCCCTTGAGTTCCTAGGCAACCACACGCCAAAGCTTGCTAGCAAGTCTTTTGTAAAAAGCGAGCAGTCTCTTAGCTTATCCACCCCGCCCCAGCCATAAGGCTGAGTAAGAAGCGAGCTAAGAATTGTCTTTAAATTTGAGTCATTAAATTTAAGTGGAAAAAGGGCGCTAAAAGACTTTGGGAGGACAAACTCCCTAAGCATATTTCTTACATAAATTTTGCCGTAGTAGTTTTTGTCATCTTGTGCTAAAACTGGCAGTATCGCGCCGACACGCGAGTAAAATAAAAAGTTTCCGCCTTTATCATAAACTGGCATCTTGTCGGTTTTTATCGTGACAAAGCTTGATTTTTGATAGGCAAGCGCCTCTTCATCGCTTATAAATTTGATATCTTCAACCTTCACCCAGCCCCAAACCGCATCATCACTCACAAACGCCCACGCCCTATCTTTTGAGAGGTGCGATACAAAGAGAGGATGAGCGATGCTTAGGGTTGATTCTTGCAAATAATCAAACGGATAGCCCTCACCTGGAGTTTGCGGGTTTAAAAATATCGGCTCGTCGGTTGGGAAATTTCTCACAGCTGTGTTTGCTGAAGTTAGAGCGTAAGCTGAAATTTGCAAAAAGCCAGCGAAATTTGCATTGTCCTTTTGTGCGTCAAACCAGCTTTGAGGTATCTGCCTAAAATTTGAGCCAAAATACTTTCTTTTCTCACTCGGTTTATATACATTAAACGCCCAAAAAGCGTCATTTGAGTTAAATTTCACGCCTCTTAGAGTAAAAACCTTAAACCTTCTTTTTAAAATTTCATCCTGAGTAAAGCTCGCACTTTGCATATTTTGAGGTAGCGACGAGGCGTCTTGTTTTACTTCAAATTCAAGCAAGCTGATGCGCTCATTTGGCTTATAGACATTTTCGTCTGGCAGGGCATTTTGCTGCTTGTTTGGCTCTGGTTTTGTTGTCTGCGAACAACCCAAAAACAAAGCAACACTAAGTGCTAAAAATATACCTTTTTTCAAATTTCTTCCTTATCCTTAAATATAGCTTCGACGATCAAAACAAAGATATAAAACATCTTTTCATCGTTGTTTTTGCAAATTTGCTTCATCGTCTCGTTTTGATCCTTGACCTTTATATCGTTTGATCTTAAAATTTCTACAACATCTGAGCCAAATTTCTTTGAAAGCTCGCCCACTTTGACATCATTTAGTGCGTTTAAAAACCTTGTCGTGTTGCAGTCCATCTGCACTGGCTTATGCTTTAAGATATTTTTAAACTCAAGACTTAGCTTTTTTAGTTTTTTCTTTTTGACGTAGCTGTGGATTATGGTGAGGACAACCAAGCTAAAGCCAAAGAAAATGTGCAAATTTAGCGAATTTTCGCTCATCTCTCCCTTTAAAAATAGCACGCCGCTTGCAAAAAGTCCCACCACGCAGGCAAAAAGTAGCAACAAGATGATGTATTTAAAGATCACCTCGACCATGACGTTATCTTTTAGCCTCTCAAACATCAAGCCGCCCTATCTCATCTTCGCTAAAAACTAAAATTTCATTTTCTTTTAGCAGTTTTGCCGCTACGCCGTCGCCAAAGATTAGCTTTTTAGTGAAGCTTCCATCATAAATTTGCCCGCTCCCACAGCTTGGACTTCTAGCTTTTAAAATAGCCTTTTTGCAGCCATTTAGCTTAGCTATCTTTAGGCAAATCTCAGCCCCAAATTTAAAATTTTCGCTCACATCTTTAGCGGTTTTTGTAACGACTAAGCCACCTTTCATCTCAGCTGGCTCTCTTGGCGTGCTAAGTCCGCCAAAAACCTCTGGGCAGACAAAAAGCAGATGATATTTTTTTGAAATTTCATCTAAAATGCCACTATCTAAAAGGTTATTTTCGCCATTAAATTTGCAGTTTATGCCAGCAAGACAAGCGCTTATTAAGACCTTTTCTCTCAAAGTCTAGCTTCTTTTAAAAGCTCTCTAGCATAAATTTCACGAAGTTTGCTTGAAATTTCGCCCACTTTTGCGCCGTTTATCGCCTTGCCGTCAGCGTATACGACTGGCAAAAGTATGAGCGTAGCAGCCGAGATAAAGACTTCATCAGCGTTATAAACCTCGTCCATGCTAAATTTACGCTCCTCTATCTTTAGGCCGATATCTTTAGCTATCCTTAAAAGCCTCATACGGCGTATCCCTGGCAAAATTTCATTTGAAAGTGGCTTTGTGATAAGAGTTTTATCCTTGATGATAAAAGCGCTCGAGCTACAGCCCTCTGTGACAAAGCCGTTTTCGACCATAAAGCCCTCGTCTGCGCCCTTTTTGTGAGCCTCATTTTTAGCGTAGCACTGAGCTAGAAGCGAGATCGACTTTATGTCGCGCCTTTTCCACCTTATGTCCTCGACGCTTACCACTTTTATGCCAGTTTTTGCGGCTGGGTTGTTTAAAATTTCGCTCTCATAGCAAAAGATAAAGACGCTTGGGGTTAAATTTTCCATAAAGTAAAAATTTCTAAACGCCACGCCCCTTGTTACTTGCATGTAAATTCCACCCTCTTTTAAGGCGTTTTTGGCGATCATCTCATTTAAGATCGCTTCAAATTTATCTTTTTCGTAAGGCAGGCTTATATCTATCTCGTTTAAGCTTCTCTCAAACCTCGCCCAAAAGCCCTCTTTATCGACCATTTTTGAGTTTATCACAGGCACGACTTCGTAAATTCCATCGCCAAATATAAACCCCCTATCAAACGCACTAACTTTTGCCTCATCTTTTGGCAAAAACTCGCCATTTAAAAAGACCGTTTCTAAAGCTTTATCTGCCATTTTTAGCTCCTTAAATTTTAGGCAAATTGTATCTAATTTTGTTTGAATTTATAGATTTTTAGATACAATGAGCTGAAATTTTTAAGGTAAAAAGTCTATAAAAAATGAAAGAAAATTTAAGAAACACTATCATTAAAAACGTTTTTTTCGTATCAAAACAGCCAGTTTTATTTAGAGATTTACTTGAAGCAAATGCCCTTTTTAACGAAGGTATGCTAGTTGATGGCGCAAAGCTAAATTTTAGATTTAACCACGTAAAGCTCTATCAAATTTACACACTTATCTGCTTTGTAGTCTTGTTTCCGCTTCTTATCATCACGCACCACTTTTTAGCAAAGGCTGACGCGCACATCTCGATAATCGCAACCACCATCGTCACTTCAGCTGTCTTTATCGGCTTTGATATGTTTAAGGTTTGGGCAAGAAGAGAGATAAGCCTAGATCTTATAAAAAAGGCTTGGAGCGTGCATTTTCCATATTTTGGATATGAAAAATATTCAAGCAAGGTTGAAGAAATTTACAACACCGCTCTTAAAAATGACGTTTCAAAAAAAGATTTAGAACAATATATATATGAAAAGCTAATCTCTCAAAAAGAGAGCGCTGAGTAAATTTCACTTTGCCCTAAAGCAACTCTCAAAATTAGCTTTTTAGCGTTTTCGTCCTTGCAAAGCAGTTTCGTTTCTATCTCGCTTATGAAATAATATGGAAGCTTCCTCATCTTTTTATCTAGCATCAAAAACCTATCTGAGATGATTTTTATATCATTTTGCAAGGCGTTTTTCTCTTTTAACTCATCTAAATTCAGATAATTTCTAAGCTTAACCAGATCGCTATTTATATCATCAAGCTTGCTAGCTATAAATTTTGCATTTTTCATATTATCATCGTCTAAATTTTTACTAACTTTTATAGCGTAGTTTAGCTCATTTAGCGAACCTAAAACCCTTTTTTCATCCGTGCTAAAAGCATCTTTGTTTGACTCATTTAGAGAAATTTGCACTAAATTTCTAAAACCTATCAAGGCACTGCTTAAGCTATTTTTTATCGCTGTATAGTCATTTTTCTTAGTTAGCATATATGTAAGAAAAACTATCAAAAAGCCAGCTGCCACGTCAAGCAGTCTATCGACCATAAGAGCTAAAAAGTCTCTTTTTATAAGCGAAAAAATAACTGTGAATTCAAACATAAAAGCCGTTGCAAAGACGATTTGTTTGTATGATTTTAGATAATAAACCAAAAACATACCGATAAAGACAACCACGTAAAATGCGTATGATTCACCCATAAATTTCACAAAAGCAAGCGCGATAAAAAAGCCGATAACTCCGCCAAGAAGGCTATCTCTGCCAGCATTTTTTAAAGCATCTTCGTCGCTTTTGTTTAGACTCATCACTGCTATGGCTATCCAAATTCCATGATTTATATGCATCGCCTGCGCTATAAAAATGGCTATCGACATGCAAATGGCAAGCCTTAAAGACTCTTTTAATATTTCATTTTTTAAATTTAGCTTTTTAAACGCCTCTTTTAGCGTGATCTTTTTTGTCTTATTAAACGAGAGTTTGTCCTCGCCGCCCTCTTTTATAAGCAAAAATTTATCATAAAGCACACCAAGCGAGCTTGCAAAAATTTTAAAATTTGAGTTTTTAGCTAAATTTAGCGCATCAAATTTTAGCTTTGGAGTTTGATTTTTGAAAATTTTTTTAAGCTCAAAAAGGTTGTAAGCGATCTCATTTTTTACCTCATTTAAAAGCGCTTTGTCATCGATCCTTTCAAACGAAGCGCCTAATGTTCGAAGCAAAAGAGCGATCTCTTCAACTTTATAAAAATAAAATAGAGCCCTAGCTTGATTTCTAACTAGCTTAACATCTTTTATCTTTAGGCTTTTGTTTGCAAAAATTTCTTTTGATTTGTCAATCGAGCTCATCAAATCTGCAATACTTGCGTAAAAATGGCTCGTGCCAAGCGCCTTGCTCGACAAGATGGCGTTGTCTAGTAAAAAGCTGATGCTCTTTTTAGTAAATTTGCCGTATTTGCCAAAGTTTTCAAATTTTATGATGATGCTTAGCACGCCAGCAAGCACCAGACCACCGATGCTATCAATCACATTTAGCCCAACTGCGGCCTTTGTTACAAAAGCAACTAGCCCTGTTGCATTTACGGCAAGCAAAATTTTGTTTAAATTTGAGCTATAAATTTGGCTAATACCTACCACAAATATCCAGACAAATACGATAAGCGAGAGCCAAATGCCAAGGCTGATAAAAGGATCAACAAAGGGCATAAAAGCGCAAGAAAGCGCAATATAAAGTAGTAAAAAGGCAAATTTGCTCCTATCTTTGCACTCAAGCTCGCCAAGAAAGAAGATGCCCATCGTGATATTTACAGCCATGATGGCGCCGCTTAGATGAAAGAAGTAAAAGCACAAAAAGCAGTTAAAGGCGATAGTCGTGGCAGCTTTTAGCGAGTAGATGAGCTGGAAATTTGCAGGGTCGTAGTAATGGATGAAGCTTTTAAATTTCTTGATTATTTCCATTGACGCTCTTGCATATTGTTTAAAATTTGATTTTTATAACGCAAATTTTCAAGCTTTATGCTAAGAGCTCTGTTTTCCTCAAGGAGCATATCTCGTTTGCCGCTGATATCGGCAATATCTCTACTTATATAATAAATTTGATTTGCTATGTAAATTTTTGGCAAAAATAGAGCCAGCGCTATAAAAACCGCAAGATAGACCATCACTAGCGTCTTAAAGCTTAAATTTACCTCACGTTTTTGCTCCTCGTCGTGAAGTGTTAGCAGCTCTTCTTTTTCTTGCATCTTTATCCTTTTATCTTAAAAACACGCAGTTTTGCGCTCTTGCTTCGTGAGTTTTGTGCTAGCTCACTTTGGCTTGCCGTTAGTGGCTTTTTGGTTAAAATTTCGCCCAGTTCGTGGTTATTTCCGCACTCACATCTATAGACGCCAGGCGGGCAGATACAGCTATTTGCCCACTTTTTAAAGCGCTCTTTTACGATCCTATCTTCAAGCGAGTGAAATGTAATAATCGCCACCAAGCAATTTTTAAAACCGCCCTTTTCTATACTATCAAGCAAATTTGTTAGCTCGTCTAGCTCGCCATTTACCTCTATCCTGATCGCCTGAAAAGCTAGTATCGCAGGGCTAACGCCACGCCCTTTTATCTGGGCTGTGCCTATTATATTTGCAAGCTCTTTTGCGCTTGTTATCTCGCCTAAATTTCTAGCATTTATTATCTTATTTGCGATCCCAGAGGCATTTTTTAGCTCGCCGTAATCCCTAAAAATCCTAACTAACTCATCAAACGAGTAGCCATTTACCACGTCATAGGCGCTAAATCCTCGCTCTTTATCCATGCGCATATCAAGCGTGCTTGAGCCAAGACTAAAGCCCCTATCATCTTTATCTATCTGCAAAGAGCTAACGCCAATGTCAGCTAAAATCCCTCTAACATTTGAAATTTCATCGCTGCTAAGTTTGCTAATAAGCTCAGAAAAATTGCTCTTATAAATTTTCACTCTGCTGCCAAATGGCTCAAGTTTTTTGAGCGAGAAATTTATAGCTTCGATGTCTTTGTCGCAAGCGATCAAATTTAAATTTTTATTTTGAGACAAAATGGCACTAGAATGTCCAGCATATCCAAGCGTGCAATCTATAAAATTTCCACGCAGGTCTTTAAAAAATGATAAAACTTCGTCAAGTAAAACGCTAATATGCGGACTTTGCAACACTGCCTCTTTAATGAATTTAGTGTGAAAATTTATCGAAATTTTACTTAAAAAGCTATCATTACATAAAATTTTACACAAATTTTAAGATAGCTTAAATATAATCACCCAAACATAGGAGAAAAAATGGACTTATTGCACTCAACAAATGAGATAAAAAAGATATCTCTTTCGATGTTTAGAAAGAATTTTTTTGGTGTTTTTCATGGTTCTATCTCAGCAAGGGTAGAAAAAAATCAATTCATCATCAACAAGCAAAGTGCCATTTTTGACGACTTGCAAGATAGTGATCTAACGCTTCTTTCATCTAAAAAAGACTACCGCTGGAATGATGCGAGCTTGGATGCTGATATACACTTAAACATCTACAAAAACATAAATGAAGCAAAATTTGTCTGCTACGCCATGCCTCCATACGTGACAGCTTATGCAATGAAACATGAAAAGATCGCACCAAAAGACTATTTTGGATGCATGAGATTTAATGAAATTTTAGTCTATGATCCAAAGCAGTTTGACGACTGGTATGAGCGTGCTGAGACAGAAATTTATAGAGCGATGATAGAGAAAAATACTAACGTCGTCGTGATCAAAGGATACGGCGTTTACGCGTATAGCAGGAGCCCTCAGCTACTTGCAAAAGATATAGCTTTGTTAGAAAATAGCTGCAAACTGCTTCATTTTACTGGTGATTACAGCGATTTTAGCATTTAAATTTTTGCTAACAAAGATAAAAAATGTTAGTAAAAATTTAGCAAGAAACGTTTTTATAAAGCCCCATTTTAAGCTTATTTAAGCCAAATTTATATAAAATATCGCACAAGCTTTGTTAGTATTTTAAAGGAAGAACTTAATGTTATCTTGGATGCAAAAACATAAAAAATACCTAGTCGTGACAATTTGGGTAAGCACGATAGCTTTTGTCGGTGCTGGTTTTGTCGGCTGGGGCGCATACGATCTAAACAGCAACAGAGCTACTTCAGTAGCTAAAGTAGGACATAGAAACATAAGCGTTCAAGAGTTGCAACAAAAATACGATAGACTTTATCAGTACTACAATAACATATTTGAAGGCAAACTAACTCAAGAGAAAGCTGAAGAACTAGGCTTAGAAAATGCTGCACTTCAAGCTGCTATCCAAGAAAATTTATTGCTAAATTTTGCAGACGATATCGGTCTTAGTGTTAATAAAGATGACGTTTTAAAATATATAATCGTCGATCCAACATTTCAAAAAGACGGCGTTTTTGACAAAAATTTATACTATGATGTGCTAAGAAGAGCCAGGATAAACCCAACTGATTTTGAAGATAATCTAAAGCTAACTATCTTACTAGACAAACTTAGAACTATTTTAAATTTGCCTGCAAGCAAAGAAGATATTGCGATGATGGAAGCTAGCTTTTTCATGCAAGATAAATTAGCTGTGCAAGTAGTAAATGCTGATCAAAGCGAGATCAAAGTAGATGAGAAAGAGCTAAAAGATCTTTGGGAGATAAACAAAAATAACTATATGACAAAGACACTTTATGGCATAGATACATACTTTGTCGAGTCAGAAAAAAGTGATGCAAACGAGAGCGTTTTAAAATCTTACTATAATGAAAACCAAGATAAATACAAGGGATCTGATGACAAGATAAAACCTTTTAACGAGGTAAAAGCTGAGGTTAATAAAGACTATAACATAGAACAAAGCAAAACTAACGCTTTAGAAAAGTATGTCGCTGTAAAAAAAGCTGAACTTGCAACCAATGGTTTTATAAGCGTAAATGAAGACAATGCTACTTTTTCACTTGATGAGATCAAGGGTGCAAAAGTTGGCGAAGTTATAAAACCATTTATCTACAAAGATGGCTATTTAATAGCTAGAATAAAAAGTATAACTCCTCCACAACCTATGAACTTTGAACAAGCAAGAGCTAATGTGCTTGAAATTTATAAAAATAAAAAAGAAAAAGA
The DNA here is from genome assembly GCF_902460675.1 of Campylobacter concisus. Taxonomy (GTDB): domain Bacteria; phylum Campylobacterota; class Campylobacteria; order Campylobacterales; family Campylobacteraceae; genus Campylobacter_A; species Campylobacter_A concisus_AJ. The sequence continues at coordinate 965,775 of NZ_CABPUQ010000001.1, forward strand.
AATTTTAACAGCAAAAGCAAAAGAGACTCTACAAAACTTTAAAGGCACAGATGTTGGCTTTGTTAGCAGAGAGGTAAATGGCTCTATTGCGGGCTTAAATGAGAGCGATACAAGAGCTTTTGTATCTCAATTTTTTGATACTAACAATACAAAAGGTTATGTTATATTAGATGACAAAGCCGTAGTGTACGATATTTTGGAACAAAAATTGCTTACTAACAATATAAATAACAACTATAAGCAAATAACACAACAAAATGTTGCAATGCTTAAAAACAATGAGTTGATAAAAGATTTAACAAATAAACTTCTAAAATATTATGAAGTTAAAGAATATGTCAAAAGGTAAAAATTTTGAGTACTAGAATTTTAGGCATAGATGTCGGATCATTTCAAATTTGTGCTGTTATAGCAGAACAAAATGATGATGGCATAAAGATAATAGGAATAGGCACAGAAAAAGCACAAGGTATAAAAAAGGGCGCTATAAACAACATTGAACTAGCTGCAAAGTCTATAAAAAATGCACTCATAGAAGCACAAAAAGTTGCAGGCACACACTATGAAAGAGTAGTAGTTTCGATATCTGGCAAATATACTAAAAGCGTAAATAGCAGTGGCGTAGTAAATATACCAAATCATGAAATAGGCATAAAAGAGATAGAGCGTGCTATGCAGATGGCAGATCACAATGCCGAGACTTCACCAGAATATGAAAAACTTCATGTCTTACCTTACAACTTTAAAGTAGATGGACAGGAATTTATAGAAGATCCTATCGGCATGAATGGCACTAGGCTTGAAGTGCAAACACATATCATAAGCATTCAAAAATCACAACTTAGCAACCTAAGAAAAGCTGTAAATTTAGCAGGCGTGCAAGTTGATAACGTAGTTCTTTCTGGTTACGCTTCAGCCATAGCAACACTAACAAAAGACGAAAAAGAACTTGGTGCTGCGCTTATAGATATGGGCGGCGAGACATGTAATATGGTAGTGCACGCTGGAAACTCACTAAGATACAACTCATACCTACATGTTGGCTCGGCAAATATAACCATAGATCTTTCAATGGCACTTCATACTCCTTTACCAAAAGCTGAAGAGATAAAACTAGAATATGGCAAGCTAGTAAATAAATCAGTAGATCTTATCGAGCTTCCAAGACTTGGTGATGAGCAAAAAACTCACGAAGTTTCACTTGATGTTATATCAAATGTCATCTCAGCCAGAGCAGAAGAGACTGTGATGGTACTTGCAAATATGCTTGAAGATAGTGGATACAAAGATCTTGTTGGTGCTGGCATAGTACTAACTGGCGGCATGACAAAGCTTGATGGGCTAAAAGACCTAGCTTCTGCGATATTTGACAACATGCCAGTTAGGATCGCTAGACCAAAAGAGATGGATGGTTTATATGAGATTTTAAGAGATCCAGCAAATTCTTGTGCCATAGGACTTTGTATGTATGGCGCTGGAGAATTTACGCCTTATGAGATAGACTCAGAAAAAAAGATGAGATATAAAGGTGAATTAAGATCAAAGCCAAAAACAAATTTCAACATTTTTGAAGAAGAGAAAAAAGAGAAATTTGAAGCAAAAAAACAGGAAAAAGATGATTTTGAAGAGGGCATTGAGCTTGTAAATATGGATATAAATTTAGAGCAAACAAACAACAAAAACGAGCTTGCAAATATCGCTGATATAAGTAAGCAAGAAAAAAAACCAAGTGCTTTAAAGAAATTTTGGCACAGCATGACACAACTATTTTGAGGAGAATTTTTACAATGAGCAACAGTTTCACAATTGAAGAGAACAAGAGCCTATATAGCGCAAAGATAAAGGTAGTAGGCGTAGGTGGTGGTGGTGGTAATATGATAAACCACATCATAAGAGAGAATCCAAATTTAGACATCGATCTAATGATAGCAAACACAGATGCTAAGGCACTTGACAATTCTCCTGCACACACAAAGATACAGCTTGGTGAAAAAAAGACAAAAGGTCTTGGCGCTGGTATGAGACCAGAGATTGGCAAAGAAGCTGCACAAGAGAGCTACGAAGAGATAAAAAGTGCTCTTGAAACTTCTGATGTTGTGTTTATCGCTTCAGGTCTTGGCGGTGGTACAGGTACAGGTGCTGCTCCGGTTGTTGCACAAGCTGCAAAAGAGATAGGTGCGCTCACAGTTGCTGTTGTGACTATGCCTTTTTCATTTGAGGGCAAAAAGCGCAGCAAGCTAGCTGATATCGGTCTAAGTGAGCTTAGAAAAGAGAGCGACTCTATCGTTATCATACCAAACGACAGACTTTTAACTTTGATAGATAAAAAATCAGGCATCAAAGAGAGCTTCAAGATGGTTGATGAAGTGCTTGCAAGAGCGGTAAATGGTATGTGTTCTATCGTGCTTGACTCTGGTGTCAGCGATATCAACCTCGACTTTGCTGACGTAAAAACAGTTATGAGCCACAGAGGTCATGCTTTAATGGGCGTTGGCGAGGCTTATGGCGAGGGTGCAGCTCAAGAAGCTATCAAAAATGCTATCCAATCACCACTACTTGATAACATGAACATAAACGGAGCGCTTGGCGTTTTAGTTCATTTTAAAATGCATCCAAACTGCTCACTTGATGATCTTCATAGCGCGATGTCAATGATCGAGGAGGCATCTGATGATGATGCTGATGTGATCTTTGGTACAACAACTGATGAAAACATAGAAGACAATAAAGTCGAAGTTACTATCATCGCAACAGGTTTTAAAGGTGCTGAAAAAGAAAGCGAAGAAAAAAAAATAGCCCAAGAGCCTGAAAACGATCTTTTAAATAAAAATATAGTTTTAAAAAGAAGAGTAAGCGGTGGATATAACAGTGATGAGTATATCTCTCAGCTAGATATCCCATCATATCTTCGTCACCAAATGGACTAAGTCCTAACCAAAAATTCTCCTGTTAAATTGCAAGTTTATCTTGCAATTTACCTTTTCATATATTCAAATTTTAACCATTACCTAGCAAATGCCTAAAATTATATTCTATAACTCGCATTTTTAGTTTTTACTTGCGTAAATTTATTTGTGAATTTATTAAATACTTTAAGCACTCCCAAACAAATTTAACTATGCTTTTATGATATTTTTAAAATTTAAAGTAGAAGCTTAAGAAGAAAAGCTAGAAATTTGCCAGCTAAACTAAATTTCTAGCCAAATTTATTATTGCACTCCAAGTTGTGCTTTTACAAAGTCACTTGCCATTTGGATATTCCACTCTGGCTCCCAAACTAGGTCGATCTCGCACTCTTTCACACCCTCCACGCCAAGCACAGCCGTTTCAACCCAGCCAAGTATCATCTCATGAAGCGGACAAGACTTGGTTGAAAGCGTCATCGTTACCTTTGCTTTGCCGTTTTCATCGCAGCTTACGTCGTATATCAGTCCAAGCGAAACGATATCAAAGCCAACCTCGGGATCGACGATATTTGATAGAGCATCATAAATTTTTTCTTTCATTTTTTATCCTTTAAAACCAGTAAATTTAAAAACATTTATCATATTTACAGCAAGCAAAATGATGCTTAAAGCCATAAAAATCATACTTGCATAGACCAAATTTCTAACTTCAAAGCTAACCGCCAAAGGATAGCACACAAGCGAAATAGCATTAAATGCTATGGCAAAATATGCAGCTTTTTTTAATATCATCGCATCAAGTAGAGGCACTTTTGCCTTGCCAACAAAGGGTGCTACGTAGTGATACCAGATAAGAAATGGCGCGATCTTATAAAGATGAGCCACGATAAAGGCAAACAAAAAGCCATATATCATAAAAAATGCAGCCAAATTTAGCTTTTCAAAAATCATAAATATAGCAGCCATAAACAAAGCAAGCAGTGAAAGAGCGATATTTACATTCCAGTAGTCATACGCCTTTCTCACGCGCTTTTTCAGGATATAAAACGCCTGAGCTATAAAAAGCAAAGCTGCAACAGCCACCGCAAAAATGGCTAAATTTTCATCAACCGCCAGCAAAACTCCAGCAAAAATATAAAAGGCAAGAGATGCTTTGCTGAGTGTAAATTTAAGATCATGCGCCAGCGCAAACATCGGTAAAAGCACGCTTGCAGCCCCAAGTATCACGAAAAATACAAAACCCAGCACAAAATATACGTGAAATTTTAGCGTCATAGCAAAATCAAGCATAAGCGTGCCACCAAGTATCATCACTAGGCAAAATCCAAGCGTTATGCCAACTAGCAAAAATATCGCCGAGACAAAGAGTGCAAAGGCAGCGAAACTTCTTTTTTCATTACCCATAAAGCTTAGCGCATAGGTCGAGCCAAAAAAGAGAAGTGTGCCAAAGAGAAAAACTGCGCCGATTTGCAAAATTTTAGCCTCGCCAAATATCATCGCATAGCTCATAGCAAGCAGCGACAGACAAAAGATGACTAAATTAAAAATTGCCCCTTTGACCGTAAAAAACGGCTTTTCTAGTATGACCGAGGTTAGCTGATAGAGCGCTCCGATGATGATGCTCATCACAAAGCCCACGAAAAATATATGCAAAAAGCCAGCCGTATTTAGCGAGCTAATCGCCTCAAAATCAGCGTAGAAAAAGGCCGGAACGCTAAGCGCTAAGAAAAAAATGCCAGCGATAAAGTAGCCGCCAACTAGCTTAAATGGCGGCGCATAGGTGTTTAAAAGCATTTTAGTGGCAAAGGCTAGTGTCTATGTTTTCTATGCTCGCACCCTCTTTTAGGCTAAAAGTCATCTTCACAGCCCCGCCCTCAAGGTCCTCGCGCTTAATGTCAAAGCTCTTTTCTATCTTTGGGATGAGCCCAGCTGGAAATTTGTGATTTACCATCACGATCTTTGTGTTTTTATCAGCAAATTTTATTGCCAAAAGCGCGTTCATCATGGGCTCTGGCGGCACGCAAGGACGTGAGTCAAAGCCTACAAAATTTGCTCCATTTTCACTAAATTTATAAAATGGCACCGTCGCACCCTCTACGTCAAACTGCTCTGCGTTTTTGAAAAATTCACTCATTTTTTCTCCTTTTGATTTTGGAGAATTATACTCTGATTAAACTTTTCAAACCATTGATTTGCTTCAACAAAAGCTATTTTACGTAGGGGATAAACTCCTCGTATCCAAGCCTAGCCATATCTTCAAGCGGTATAAATTTCAGACTAGCTCCGTTTATGCAGTATCTTAGCCCGCCCTTATCGCTTGGTCCATCGTCAAAGACATGCCCAAGGTGCGCATCGCTGTTTTGCGACTTCACCTCGACCCTTTTCATCATAAAAGAGTTGTCTTCTTTATACGTAAGCGCCGTTGTCGTGATAGGCTTTGTAAAGCTTGGCCAGCCACACCCTGCGTCAAATTTATCAGCGCTTGAAAAGAGCGGCTTGCCACTTGTGATATCAACATAGATGCCCTTTTTGTCAAATTTATCATACTCACTGCTAAATGGCCTCTCAGTCGCCGCTTCCTGCGTCACGGCATACTGCTCGCTACTTAAAGTTTTCTTTAGCTCCTCTTTGCTAAGTGGCTTAAATTTAGCCTCATCATAAAGCGGTTTGTCGGCTAAATTTAGATCTATATGGCAGTATCCAAAAGGGTTTTTGTCAAGATAGTCTTGGTGATACTCCTCGGCAATGATGAAATTCTTAAGTGGTGCTACCTCAACCACGATCTTATCTTTAAATTTCTTTTGCTCTATCTTTATAAAGCTCTCAATAACTGGTAGATCGTCCTTGCTAACATAGTAAATCCCACTTCTATACTGCCTGCCGACGTCATTGCCCTGTTTATTTAGCGAGGTCGGGTCGATCACTCTAAAAAAATGAGCCAAAATTTCAGCCAAAGCAACCCTGTTTTCATCAAATTTCACATAAAGTGTCTCGGCGTGATCGCTCTCGTGCAGCTCACGGTAGCTAGTGCTTTCACTCTTACCATTTGCGTAGCCCACTTTCGTATCCACCACGCCAAATATCTTTTTAAAATAGCCCTGCATGCCCCAAAAGCAGCCACCTGCTAAATAAATTTCTTTCAAATTTTGCCCTGCCATCGTCTGCTCCTTTAAAAACTCATCTTTTGCCATCAAATTTACACCCAAAAGTACCGCCAAAACCAAGAGAAAATTTAATATCTTTTTCATGTGAGCTCCTTTTTTGAAGGATTATATAAAATTTAAAGTTATAAAGTGTGAAGTAAGGGGCAAAGCGCCCCTAAATTTTAGTGTAAGAAGTGTCTAACGCCGGTGAAATATAGCGACATGCCGTGTTCATCGGCAGCCTCTATCACCTCATCATCTCTGATGCTACCGCCTGGCTCGATGACGCATTTTACCCCCACTTTGCTAGCGATGTCGATGCTGTCTCTAAACGGAAAGAACGCCTCACTTGCAAGCACGCAGCCGCTTAGATCGATCTTTAGCTCTTTTGCCTTTGCTACGGCCGCACGAGCAGCATCCACACGGCTAGTCATACCCATGCCAATAGCCACCATAGCGCCATCTTTTACATAAACTACGCAGTTACTCTTCGTTAGTGCAGCCACTTTCCACGCGATCTGAGCGTCTTTTAGCTCGCTGCCAGTTGCAAATTTCTTACTCATTTGCTTCATATTTTCAAGCTCTTCGTCTTTTACGAAGTCTCTTTCTTGAAATACAAATCCACCATCGATGTGCTTAAAGTCAAATTTATCATTTGCACGGACTAAAAATTTATTATCCTGAGTGAAAATTTTGATGCGTTTTTTGCTCTCAAATACCTTAAGTGCGGCATCATCTACATTTGCAGCGATGATTACTTCAACGTAAATTTCATTTATCTTTTTAGCTAGCTCCTCATCAAGCGTGCCATTTATCGCGACTACACCGCCGTATGCCGAGATCGGATCGCACTTAAGCGCTGCCACGTAGCTCTCTAGCAGCGTATCTTTTACCGCAAAGCCGCAAGGGTTAGCGTGCTTGATGATAGCCACAGCAGGAGCGTCATCAAAGCTAGTTGCAAGCATTAGCGCGCCATTTATATCGGTCATGTTATTGAAACTTGCCTCGCCTTTTAAGGCTCTAAAGTTGTTTGTGAAGAAATAATCAAACTCATAAAGCGCGCCTTTTTGGTGTGGATTTTCGCCGTATCTGGTGTCAAAAACCTTGCTTCCCACGATAAATCTAGCATCACCAAAACCACCATTAAATCTATCATTCATATAGTTTGCGATCATGCTGTCATAGGCTGCTGTGTGCTCGAATGCCTTTATCATCAGCGATCTTCTAAAATCACAATCATCGCTTTTCTCTCTTAGGCGCTTTAAAATTTCATCGTAGTCAAGCACGCTTGTGACTATAAGCACGTCTTTAAAGTTTTTAGCAGCGCTTCTTACCATGGCTGGGCCGCCGATGTCGATATTTTCGATGATCTCGGCAAAGTCATCAGTCCTGATGGTAGTCTCTTTAAAAGGATATAAATTTACGCAAACTAGGTCGATGCCCTCGATGCCATGCTCTTTTGCCTGAGCCACGTGCGTAGCGTCATCGCGTTTGTGCAAGATGCCACCATGTATCTTTGGATGAAGGGTCTTTACCCTGCCTTCAAACATCTCAGGCGACGCCGTAAATTCGCTAACCTCAGTGGCTTTTACCCCCTCAGCCTTTAAAAGTTTGTAGGTGCCACCAGTTGAAAGTATCTGCCAGCCAAGCTCTTCTAGCCCCTTTGCAAACTCTACAATGCCCTCTTTATCGCTAACGCTAAGCAACGCTCTCATTTTTTCTCCTTTATTAAATTTTTTATCTTTTTGTTAAACACATACCTTTTACAAGCAGAAGCTGCCCCATTTTTATATCCTTTGCGATATTCTTTATCGATAAAGCTTCTAGCGTCACCATAACATTTGCAGCTGCATCTATATAATAGTCTTTTCTATCTACAAAGTTTTCACGCTTTTGACCAACAATATCAACGCTAAAGGCATAGCTTGAAATTTGATTGCCATCAAAGTAACTCGCATCTAATACGCTTAAATTTACAGGTTCCTCTTTCTCAAACGCCTCGCATATCGGCTTTTTCGAGCTAAATTTCATCACCTTTATGCCGCGATCATACGAAAAGATATACTCACTAATTTCGTTTAATTTTTTTGCTTGAACTGACATAATGTCACTCTTGTTGCCATCTTTATCGACAAATATTATGCTCACATTGCTATCTTTAACATCGTAGTTGCTGATGAGCAACCTTTGATCTTGATAAAGCTCGCTTTGCGTAAGCTTAAATTTTATCTCTTTTCCATCGACATTTACCACTTTAAAATCATTACAAAAGCCAGCCACCGCTAACAATAAAATAATAAATTTCTTCATCTAAACTCCAAATTTCTCTTTTAATCGCCCATAAGCCTCATTTATCTCCTGAAGCTTTTTGGTTGAACGCTCTATCACCTCTTTGCTCTCACCTCTGCCCATCAAAATATCAGGGTGATACTGCCTCACTAATTCTTTGTATCGCTGTTTGATCTCATCGAAACTAGCATTTTTATCAACGCCTAAAACCTCATAAGCATCCTTATCGTTTAAATTTAAATACAAATTTGTGTTAAATTCTTGCCCATAGAAATTTGCAAAGTCTGCTATGATCTCATCTAGCGTCTCTTTGCCTATGCCAAATCCATAAGCGATATTTGTGATCACCTTTCGCTCGCTCTCGTTTAGCTCGCCGTCGATGTAGGCTAAATTTAAAAAATAAGTAAGTCTTGCGATGCAAATTTTATAGCTCAGCCTAAAGCTTTGTTTGTAGTTTCTGGCGGTTTCATAGGCGTTATCTACATTTTCTTTTTGGCTCTTATATACCTCTTTTAGATACTCACGCACGCCGCTAACACCGCTAACTTTTTGGCTTAGATCGTCAAGCACTTGAGTGATCAGCCTAGCCTCTAGCTCGCTAACTCTGCCGTCACTTTTAGCGACTTTTGCAAGCAGTGAGACTAGAAATTTAGCCTCATCTACATTTGCTTGTTTCTTGCGGTTATTGCCTATTTGCACGCTCATAAAGAAAAATATCGCACCGCCTAATATCAGTAAAAACAAAACTCCAGACATATTACCACAAGTGATAGATCGTATTTTTTATCTTGCCATTTACTAGCTCATTTTTACGCCATGAGCTCTCGTCGTTCATAACATTCCAGCGGCGCTCCTCAGGGCGATAAAACCAGTCTTTATCGATCTGATAGTAAATTTGCTTGCCGTTTGTCTCGATGATGTTTGCGATGTTGTTATCGTGATAGCTGTTCTCATCGTAGTCTGTAAAGGCACGCTGTCCCATCTCTGAGTAAAGCAGCGTTAGCTCCTGAAGCATCTCGTTTAGATCATCGTCCATTTTTTTGACATGCAGGCCGATCTCCTGCGCCTCACGAAAGAGTATTGGATACTCGTGCGCTGGGTAGTCTGCGTTTAGTCGCTCTGAAATTTCAACGATCTTTTTGTCATCATCTATGTGATATCTAAGCAGCTCAGAGCAAATTTTAAGTGAGAGCGAGCTAGCGCGATCAACCGCACCAAAAACTAGCGGATGTATGTACTCATATAGCGAGTTATAGGGGTTTGTGTCGTTTGGTCTATCCTTGTCCTGCTCTTTCCAAAGCTTCACCACACGGCTAAGCTCGTCCATCGATACACTAACTAACTCGTTGCCCTTATTTGTAGGGCTAAGTTCATGCTTGAGCGATGTATCAACTGGCGTTAGATATGCTAGTGGCCCCATGACGATCTCATTTGCGCCAAGCGCCATCATCGTAGCAGCTGAGGCGCAGTTTGATGGGATCAGTGCTATTAAATTTTTGCAGTAGTTTCTAAGGGTGCTAATGATCCTAAGTGCGGCTATACCGCTTCCGCCGTCACTTTTTATGAAAAGATAGGCAGTGTCTATCTTTTTACCCTTTAAAATTTCATACATTGCACTGGCATCGTTGCCGCAGACATTACCAGCGTTTGAGTTGTAGTAGGTTATCAAAGGGGCATTTAGCCTTTTTTCGATCGTACTTATCAAATTTTGAGTATCGCTAAAGAGCACTGGCGGTTTTGCCACGCCCTTTTTCTCGTTTTGCTCTACTTCCTTTTCCCCGCTTGCTTTTTGAGACTTTTTAGAAAACATCTCTTAGTCCTCCTTTTTTACGATTTTCGCAAACTCTTTTAGATAAATTTCTCTTACGTCCTCTAAGCTCTCATCGATATCATTTAGTTTAAATCTCTTGCCTCCGCTAACGCCAATCTTTTCAAATCTCACACCAAATTTAGCCGCAAGCGTTTCAAATTTAGCTTCGTCTTTTACACCCACGACCGCCCTTGAAAAGCTCTCGTCAAAGATGAAATTTGGCTCTTTAAATTTAACTTCACAGTTTGCGCCGATGTTTGAAATACTAGCCATTTTTGCTAGCGTGATAGCAAGACCGCCTACGCCTACGCTATTTGCAAACTCTAAAATTTGCTCTTTATTCGCCTCTATCACTAGCTCCCAAAGGGCCCTTTCAGCTTTATAATCAACCTCTTTTAGCTTGCCACCAACCACGTTAAATAGCGACTTTGCGTAAAGTGAAGCCGCAAATTCTCCGCTTGTCTTGCCAAGTAGATATATCGCTCTACCCTCGCTTGAAAATGTGCTTTTTAGATTTAAATTTGCATCTTCATTTACGCCCACAGTGACGATGGCTGGCGTTGGATAGACGCTAACACCGTCAGTGTCATTATAAAGGCTCACGTTACCGCTAACGACTGGCGTATTTAGCTCACGGCAAGCCTCTTTTATGCCCTCGCAGCCCTCTTTAAACTGCCACATCACCTCTGGATTTTGCGGGTTGCCGTAGTTTAGGCAGTCGGTGATAGCAAGTGGCACAGCGCCGCTCATCGCTACCTTTCTACCAGCTGCCGCGACGGCTCTTGCAGCGCCGATCTTTGGATCAACAAAATTTGCTCTAGGGTCGCACTGCGCAGCCATTGAGACAGCCTTTTTAGTGCCTTTTACTCTGATGCTTGCAGCACCTAAGTGCCCTGGCTGTTTTATCGTATTTGTCTGTATATTTGCGTCGTATTGATCGTAGATAAAGCTTTTATTTAGCACTTCTGGCTCTTTTAAAAGCTTAAAAAATGCCGTTTTATTATCAACATTATTTGGAATTTCTAAATTTGCTATCTCATCAAGGTATTTTGGACGTGCGACTGGACGATCAAGCACAGGAGCTGCCTCGCTAAGTGGGCCGATAGGGATTTCGCCTGCAAGCTCGTCGTGCCAGTAAAGCTGCATCACACCGCTACTTGTGACCTCGCCGATGATCTCAGCGTCAAGGTCCCACTTTCTAAAAATTTCAAGTACCTTTTGCTCATAGCCTTTTTTAGCACATATCAGCATTCGTTCTTGAGACTCGCTTAACATCAGCTCATAAGGCGTCATGCCAACTTCGCGCATAGGTACGCGGTCTAGATACATCTTCATGCCGCTGCCACTTCTGCCAGCCATCTCAAAGCTAGAGCTTGTTAGCCCTGCTGCACCCATATCTTGGATGCCGATGATGTAGTCTTTTTTAAAGAGCTCTAAGCAAGCTTCCATAAGCAGCTTCTCAGCAAATGGATCGCCCACTTGCACCGTTGGGCGAAGTGATTTATTTTCGTCATTAAAGCTATCGCTCGCCATCACAGCGCCGCCAAGTCCGTCCCTGCCAGTCTTTGAGCCTACATAGATGACTGGGTTGCCCACACCTTCAGCCTTGCCGTAGAAAATTTCATCACTTTTGCAAAGTCCAAGCGCGAAGGCGTTGATTAGGATATTGCCATTAAAGCTAGGATCAAAGGTGGTTTCGCCGCCGATCGTTGGGATGCCCATGCAGTTTCCGTAGTGTCCGATACCAGCTACACTTCCTTTTAGCAAATATCTATGCTTTTTGGCTAGCTCACCCTCGCCTCTTATCTCACCAAAACGAAGTGAGTTCATGTTCGCAACGACTCTTGCGCCCATCGTAAAGACGTCTCTTAAAATTCCACCAACGCCAGTTGCAGCGCCCTGAAACGGCTCGATAAAGCTTGGGTGGTTGTGACTCTCCATCTTAAATACAGCTGCAACCCCGTCGCCAACGTCGATGACGCCGGCATTTTCACCAGGTCCTTGGATGACCCAAGGTGCCTTTGTCGGAAAGCCGTTTAGGTATTTTTTGCTTGATTTGTAGCTGCAGTGCTCGCTCCACATCGCTGAAAATATGCCAAGCTCTAGTAAATTTGGCTCACGGCCTAGGATTTTTAAGATCTCCTCATACTCTTCATCGCTGATTTTATGTGCTTGTATGGTAGCTTTATCCATTGATGTAACCTTTTAAGAATTTTAAGCTATTTTACAACCTTGCTTATAAAAAGTTACTAAAAAGCCTTTTGAAATTTACTAAAACAAAGCACATTTGAGAGAATTTCACCTTGTCTCACGAGGTCACTTTCGATAAATGTTTTGTAAAAATTTTGCGTTAGCGTCTCAGCCTTAATCTTCTCTTCATCTTCGCTTGAAAGGTTGAAATAATACCTCGTCTCTCTTAGAAAAAAGCCTTGATCATTAGATATATCTGAGTTTAGGATCACTGCAAAAAAGCCATTTTTCAAAGGGTGATTTGTCACGCTTTTTACTTTTATCGCCTCTTTGCCGCTTGCAAAAGCTTCGCAAACTGGCATGCTCTTTGTGCTATAAACCACGCTCTTTATAGCGCCATTTGAAATTTCATAAAATTTGATATTTTTAGCCTTTATTAGCTCATCTATATCGTTAGAATTTGATAGCACAGCGTCCTTGCTAGTGTCTAGGTTTTTAGCGATCATCGTTTTATTTGCGTCGCCACTTTGCATTAGCTCGCCAAGAGCGCTAAATTTGCCATTTTCGCCAGCTACTTTTATCTCAGCCTTGCCGACAATGTTTGCAAATTTATTAAAGTCATCTAGGCTGTTTTGCAGCTTATAAAATTTCATCTCGTGCAAGGTTTCGTTATTTTCAAGATAGAGTAAATTTGACTTTTCGCTTGGCTTTAGAATTTGCTTGCTAGCACACCCAATAAAAAAGATAACAGCAGCTAAAAATAGAAATTTTGTCCTCATTTTCCCCACACAAGATAGATATAAATTTAAATGCCCTCTAGCGCAAATGGCTAGAGAGCGGTAGAAATTTGTTTTTACGCTTTGAAAACTTTTTCAAGATGCGCTTCATACTCTTTTAGGTATCTTGGCACATCTGGCATCTTGATAACATCGCAGCAGATAAAGTGCGGAAGCGACTTTAGGCCCATAAATTCATTTGCCTTTCTAAAATGAAAATAAACTCCATCAACGCCGCGCGCCTCAAAAAACTCATTTGGATCGCTAAATGCCTCGGCTGGGGCATTCCAAGTAAGGCTTAACATAAATTTCTTGCCATTTAGCAAGCCGCCCTTGCCGTAGTTTTTCGCTGGATCTACCCTGTGCCTGCCATCACTCGTATAAAGCTTGCCATGACCTGCTGTAAAGACCTCGTCGATATATTTTTTCACTATCCAAGGCTCGCCCATCCACCAAGCTGGCATCTGCCAAACTACCGCATCCATCCAGAGAAATTTCTCAACTTCAGCCTCGATATCATAGCCTTGATCTATCACGGTTTGCTTTACCTCGTGACCCATTTTCGCTAGTTTTTCGCACGCAAGATCGTGAAGTGTTTGATTGAGCCTGCCATCTGAATGGCCAAATTTTTTGCCACCATTTAAAAGTAAAATTTTCATATTCTCTCCTTTAAAAAGCTCAGATTTTAACCAAAAAAAGTATCATTTTCCTAAACAAAAATGGCTAAACATCTCGTCTAAAATTTCGCTTCTCTCAAATGGCTTTGTGATGCTTGCAAGTGCCTTTACCGCGGTATTTAGCTCATAAGCAAAAATTTCTAGTTCCTCTTCATTTAGCCTAAAAAACGCTCTTTTTAAAGCCTCGCTCGCCTCTTTGCAGCTTAAAATTTGGCGGTTTGAGCTTAGCATGATCTCGTCGGTGTCTTGTGTCTTGAGATAGCCCTCAAGCTCTTTTAAAACTACGCTCGTATCATTTTTTGCTGAAATTTTGATAGCGCCCTCTAACTCTATGTCAAATTTAAACGCTAGATCACTTTTATTTAGGATAAAAAAGGCTTTTTTGTTTGAACTAGACACAAGCCTAATTATCTCTTTATCTTGCTCGTCACTTGGGCAAGAGCCATCAAAGACAGCTAGGATGATGTCGGCCTCGTTTATGGCTGAGATCGAGTAGTTTATGCCGATTTGCTCGATCTTTCCAGCATCTTTTCTGATGCCCGCGGTGTCTATTATGCGAACTAGATGTGAGCCGATCTTGAAATTTTCTTCTATCCTATCTCTAGTTGTGCCAGCCTCGTCGCTGACAATCGCGCGCTCATAAGCCAAAAATGAGTTTAAGATAGAGCTTTTGCCAACATTTGGCTTGCCGACGATAGCGATCTTAAAGCCATCTATGAGCCCTCTTCTTTGCTCGCTAAGAGTTGCTATGCGTTCTAGCTTCTCGCTATTTTTTAAAAGCATCTGCTTAGTCTGCTCTAGCAAATTTGCAGGCAGATCATCATCAGCATAGTCGATCATAGTCTCTACAAAGGCAAGAGTTTTGACAACTTCACCCCTGATCTCGCCTACAAATTTACTAAGATCACCTTGCATTTGACGCGTTAAAATTTTAGCAGCGATCTCACTTTTTGAAGTGATGAGCCCTTGCATCGCCTCGGCCTTGGCTAGATCCATCTTGCCATTTAGAAATGCTCGCTTACTAAACTCACCAGGCATAGCAAGCCTAGCACCAGCTCTTATTAGCTCATTTAAAATTCTCTCGCTCACCATAACGCCGCCATGAGTTTGAAATTCGACGATATCCTCACCAGTAAAACTTGCTGGGCCTTTAAAATATATAACGATAGCTTCGTCTAAAATTTCATCATCAAGGGAGTAAATTTTGGCTAGCTTTGCGTATCTTGGCTCTAAATTTGAAAGTTTAAGAAGTTTTAAAGATGTGGCCAGGGCATCCTTGCCGCTAAGCCTTACGATAGAAACTGAGCCGATGCCATAAGCTGTGGCAAGGGCTGCGATAGTTTCACTCATTTTTTGAAAAAGTCATTTACAACGACAAATTTGCCGTCATTGCCACTTTTTATGCCGACATATTTATCTGGGAATTTCTCTCTAAGCTTCTCAAGCGCGATCTTGACCAAAACCCCATCAAGTGGCTTTGTTTGGGCTCTACCGCTATTTTGCACGCGCTCGATCACACCATTTAGATATTGATCCATCATCGCTTCTTGATTTTGCAAGAACTGCGCGATCTCTAGGCGGATAGCAAGGTTGTATTTTGAATTTAGCCAGTTATAAAACATGTAAGAGATCGCTTTATATCTATAACCCTCTTTACCGATAAGTAGCGCCGCATCAGCTCCATCTAGCTCTATAAGCACGGTCTCATCGTTAAATTTACTAACCTCTACCTTATCTATCTCAAAGCAGCTTGCTTTAAAAAGACGCGTCATGCCCTCTTTTATCTCAGGCAAAATTTTATCAAAGTCGATTACAACTTTTTCTTTTTTCTCTTTTGGCAAAGCTTGAGGTACACTCTCTTCATCTGTATGGTTGAAATTTTCGATGATTGAAGTATCTAGGATATTTTTAGGAGCACTTTTGCTAACTTGTGGCTCTTTTACCACTTTAGTCTCTTTTTGCTCTTTTGGCTCATCAAGCCTTTTTATAACATATCCTGGCTCTTCAGCCTCTTTTTCGCCCTTTTCAGCAAAGGCATCTTTTGCAAGAGCTGAGTTTTTCTCGCTTAAATTTTGCTTTTCGTTTTTATGCTCTTTTTGCTCAGACTTAGCCTCATTTTTCTCATCTTTATGCTTTTTAGGATTTCGCTTTTTATCATTATGATCGTGTTTTTTGCTCTGCTTTTTCTCTTCTTTTACACTCTCATTCTCATCACTTTTTTTAGCAAAATTTCTATCATTTTTTGGTTTATGCTGTGGTTTTGGCTGATTTTCTAAATTTGCCTCAATGATCGCTGTCTTTTTAAAAAATCCAAAAATTCCGCCACTTGGATGTTGCAAGACCTTTATATCAAGCTCAGTGACTGAACAGTTAAGCTGCTCGGCTGCCTTTTGAAATGCCTCTTGGAGGGTATTTGCTTCTATTTTCATTGAGCTTTTACCTCCGCAGCTTTTTTATGTTTTTCAAAAAGTTTATTTACAAAGACTTGTTGAACGACCGAACAAACATTATTTACAAACCAGTAAAGCGTAAGACCTGCTGGGAATGTCACAAAGAAAAATGTGAAGATCAAAGGCAGGAATTTCATAACCTTTTCTTGCATAGGATCGGTAAATGTCGTTGGTGTAAGTTTTTGTTGTAAAAACATCGTTAGACCCATCAAGATAGGTAGCACAAAGTATGGATCCATCACTGAAAGATCGTGTATCCAAAGTATCCAAGGAGCGCCTTTTAGCTCGATCGCATTTAGTAAAACGCGGTAGATCGCAAAAAATACAGGAATTTGAAGCAAGATCGGCAAGCAGCCACCCATCGGGTTTGCGCCATGTTTTTTGTATAGCTCCATCATATGAACTTGCATCTTTTGCTTATCGTCTTTATATTTTGTTTGGATCTCTTTTACCTTTGGAGCAAGCTCTTTTAGCTTATTCATCGATAGCATACCCTTATATGTAAGTGGGAATAAAACTATCCTTATGACAAGCGTTAGCACAACTATCGCCCAACCCCAGTTGCCAATGTAGTTATGCAAGAAATTTAAGAACGCAAACATCGGCTTTGCTATAAATGTAAACCATCCATACTCGATAACGTCGTTTAGTCTCTCATCCATCGAGCTTAAAATTTTATGCTCTTTTGGTCCGATATAAGCGCCTAGTTTTAGACTATCGTTTGCCTTTACAAAGACGATAGGATTGTTATTTACATCTTTATCTACAACTGCTTCAAATGGCTTATTAAACGAGTAAAATAGCGCTGTGTAGTATCTATCAGATGCAGCTGCTATAGTTGTGTTTGCATAGTTTTTAACCTCTTTTGCATCGCCATCTTCTATGATATTTAGGCTATCGTCTGTATTTCTAAGCATGACACCATGAACTGTGTAGCTATCTATCGCGATATTTGGTCTAAAGCCAGGAGTGATGAAATAATCAACACTTTTACTTAAATTTACTTCAATCTCATAACGACCATTTGGGTAAAATTTGATATTTTTTGTAACTGTAACACCATCTAAATTTTGAGTGAGTTTTATAGTTTTAGGCTCGCTGCTAGCATCTACCTCGCTAGCGTCACTGCTATATGCAACCTTAAAAGCATCAGCATTTAAAGTGCTATCGTTAAATCTAAGCTCAAGTGGTAATGGATTTTGCGAAACAAGCTCGATTTTGTTACCATCTTCTGTTTTGTACTTATCTTCGGTGAGATAAAACTTCGCAATCCTGCCCAGCTTATCTATCTTTGCTTCGTAGCTTTGACCTTTGATGGTAGCGATTATCTCGTTTGAAGCTAAAATTTCATTTGATTTTGGAGTATCGTTAGCAGAGGCTGGAGCTTTGCTTTGATCCATTGTTTGAGAGATCGTTGTCTGGTTTTGCTCTAGTGGAGCTCTTTTTGGCATAAAAAAGTCATATACTATAAAAAATACGATAGACAAAAGTGCTGCAAGAAGCAGTCTTTTTTGCATAGACATCTGTTCCATTTAATTTTTTTCCTTTAATTTATCTAATACTTTTACGACATAAAATTTACTATTTTGGCAAGGGATAAACCAGAAATTTACATTTTTGGTATCGCTTTTTTGAAATATAAAACATGAGTTAAATTTTTTGCGGATGATTGGGTAGTTGATACCGCCTTTGAAAAGTTGATTGCATCTTAAAATTCGCATAAATGTTGCAAAAAAAGCAGAGAAAAAGCTATTTGTTTGAAATTCCCAAATGGCGTATTGTGAGCAAGTCGGATAGTAGCGACAGCTTTTTGGCAGAAGTATGGAAATATATTTTTGATAAAAAGCGATAAATTTAATCGCAAATTTTTTCATTTTAGACATCCCATTTTTTTTGTAGACCAGCTCAAATTTTTACAAATTTTGTCAAATGAAATTTCTGTAATTCCATTTTTTGCGACCATAATGTAAGTGCCATCTTTTAGCTCATTAGAAATAGAAAAAAAAGCAGCTCTCAAAAGCCTCTTTGCTCTATTTCTAACTACTGCCTTTCCCACTTTTTTGCTAGCAACAACTGCTAATTTTTTTTCAATTGTAGGCTTATAAAAAACTACGCAAGCATCACAGTGCCATTTGCTGGCCTCTTTATAAACCTGAGAAAATTCTCTCGAGTCACTTAGTGACTCAAAACCAGCTAAGCAGCCAATCTTTTTCTACCTTTAGCACGTCTAGCGTTGATAACCTTGCGGCCATTTTTAGTTTTCATTCTTAAACGAAAGCCGTGAGTGCGTTTTTTAGGGGTTTTATGAGGTTGATAAGTCCTTTTCATTTCTATCCTTAAAGTTAATATAAAAAGTGGGATTTTATCAAAGCAATACTTAAATTCCTTTGAATAAATCAGCCCGAAAAAACTATAATTTAAACTTTAAGTAAATCAAGTTATAATCCAAAAATGAAATTTCATAAAAATAAAGATCTCTTAGAAAAATTACTTTTTTTAAAAGCGATCGGTTACAATTTTATAGATGAAAATTTTCTTAATTTAAGTAAATATCAAGATTATAACAGCATAGACGAGCTAAATAATGAGATAAAAAAGTGCTCTCTTTGCTTTTTGAGAAATAGTTCAAAGTGCGTTTCTACTGGCTTTGGTGATAAAAATAGCAAGATAATGTTTGTCTTACTTTGCAAAAAAGATGATTATTTTGAAGGCACAAGCGGCAAAATTTTAGAAAATGCTATAAAAGAAGGCTTAAATTTAGAAAAAGATAGTGTTTATATAAGCTTGCTTTTGCGCTGTGAAATTTCAAATAGTGACGCGAAAAATCCAGCGTTAAAGAGCTCGTTTGAGCTTTGTAGGCCATATCTTTTAGAAGAGGTAAGGCTTATTAAGCCAAAAATTATCATCACTTTAGGAGAGGAAGCTTTTATGCATCTTTATCCAAATTTGCTCTCAAAGGGTGGATTTTCAAGTATAAGAGGAAGCATTTTAAAAGATGATGATAGGTTTATAATGCCAACTTTTTCACCAGAGTGGATCAGTAAAAACCCAAGTTTTGAAGAAAATTTTATAGATGATTTGAAAAAAATCAAGGGAGTGATATGAAAAGAATTTTTCTTTTTTTAGTTATATTTGTAAGCCTTTTTGCAGCGCAAAATGAAATTTCAACCGAGATGCAAGATGAGATCACTGAGGCAAAATTTGAAAGCAACATCACTAAAAATCAAAGCCTCTCAAGCATACCGCCAGCAAAGATCACTTACATAAATTTAGAGCCAGAATTTTGTGATAGCTCTTGTTTAAATGAGCTTATTAAGAGCGATATGCTAGCTAGCTTTATGGCAAGATTTGAGCCAGCAAAGATAGATGATAAAGCACTTTTAGACCTTTACACCTCACTTGGCGGAGAGATGGTTTTAAAGCTTGCCACAAGCGATAAGATAGCGGTTATCATCCCTCAAAAGATTATAAAATCATACGCAAATGTCGTATCAAACGCTATTTTGAGTTACATCTTAAAGCAAGATGCAAATGTCGAAGTGAAATTTATAAATAGCAGCGACGAGAGTTTGTCTAGTCTTCAAAATGCGCTTCAAAACGCTAGAAACGAAGGTTTTATCTTCTTTATAGCAGCCCTTACTCAAAATGGCGCAAACATAGCAAATTCTCTCATCTTGCCAAACGAACTCATCTACATCCCAAGCGTTCATAGCTCTTTCGTGACAGCTCCAAAGCCAAATTTGATCTTTGGCGGAGTTGATTACAAAGCGCAAATTTCAGCCCTGCTGGCTTTTGCCAACGAAAAAGTGGTCGCCTTTGACGATGGCAGCACGCTAGCACAAAAGCTAAATGAGTATGTACGCATGCAAAGTAACGACTACTACGAGAGCTCGATCACTGGCAAAGATATAAATTTAAACGATACTTTAAGTAAAAAGTCTAAATTTGATAACGCAAGCATCTTTTTAAACATTCCTATCGTCAAAGCTTCGCTTGTGGCAACGCAGATGAGAGGCTTTGAGATAAAACCTTACGCGCTTTTAAGCACACAGATAAATTTCTTGCCAAATATCTTTAGCGCCATCACGCAAAGAGATAGGCAAAACCTCTTTGTGGCAAATTCGCTAAATTCGCTTGATGAGAGATTTTTAGGGTTTGGAGATCTTTTTGGAGTTGATTTTAGATACTCACAGATCGGCTACTCAAGTGCGCTGGGAGTGGAGTATATCTATACAAATTTCATAAACAAAAGTGCCAGCAAAATTTTTACAGAGAGAGTTGAGGGCTCGCAAGTTTTATATGATGTGAAAATTTATGATACAAAAAGCGATCACTTTAATGAGGTAAATTCGCAGGAGCAAAATAGCACAAGCGGAATTTAGCAGTTTCACTTGCTAAAATTTAACCCCATTTATAAAAGTTTTCATGCTCTCATCTATCTTTGCTAGCCTGCCCTCTTTCATAAAAGCTAGCGTGATAGTCGCTTTAAAGAGCACTTTTTCTACATCTTTTTCATCAAATTTATAAATTTCTTGCTCTAAAACAAGGCTTGCCTTTTTAAGCTCTATGAGCTTTGTTTTTACAAAAACTTCATCGCCAAGCACAGCTGAAGCAAGAAATTTAGCTTCAAGAGCTGAAACTACAAAGTATCCGCCCTCTTTTGTGAAATTTAGCCCAGCCTCAAAAAACGCCTCACTTCTAGCTCGCTCGCAATATTTAATATAATTTGTATGATAGACGATGCCGCCTGCATCGGTATCTTCGTAATAAATTCTTATCTTCACTGCAAAGCTCCTTTAAATTTTCATTTGCTCTTGCTAGGCTCTCGTTTTGCGCCGCGCGTGATCATCAACGACTGATCATAAAACAAGATAAGCACCACCGAAACGCCCACACCAAGCGCTAGCGAAACCGTCGTAGTCGTGATAGCATTATCAAAAAATATGATCAAATACTCATTTTTCTTAGCGATACTTGTCTCATTTAAAAATGAAAAAAGTGCCAAGATCCCTTTATACGCAAAAACTCCTGGCACCATCGGCAAAAGCGCTGGAAATGCGATGATCTCAGCTGGCACCTTTAGCCGTTTGGCAAAGAGCATGCCTAAAATGCCGCTCATAAAAGAGACGATGAGTGTTGCGACACTGATGTTAAAAAATCCCATCTGCATGATCCAAAAGCGGCTAGCATGCGCAAATGCAGCGAGCAAGGCGCAAAATATGAGAGTTCTTTTTGGAGGCGAGCTAGCATAGGCAAAGCCCAGCCCAGCCACCGCAGCAAAGCCAGCATCTACAAGCGTTTCACTAAAAAGCTCAAACATTTAATATCTCCGCGCTGCTAAGCGTTAGCGTGATATAGACGCCAACAGCCATGCAAAGTATAAGGATGCCCGTGCTTATGGCTCTGCTGATGCCAACAAGGGTGTTGTCATTTAGGATGTCAAAGACTGAATTTATGAGAAAAACGCCCGGCATCATAAAGAGCACAGACGAGCCTATCGCCACGTCGCTTGTATGTGTAAGCCCGTAAGATACGCCAAGATAGGCGATAAATGAGACGACAAATGATGTCAGGACGTATTGAACTTTTAAATTTACGCCCATTTTTGCAAGGGCAAATTTAAGAGTGTAGCCAACAAGCGTTGCAAAAAATATGCAAACAACTGAGCCAGCATCGCCTCCAAAAAGTCTGCAAAATGCCGCATTTGCAAGGCTTATTAAGATAAGTGAGCTAGCAAATTTATTTGCACTGACACTCATTACGCCCTCAAAACTCTCTTTAGCTTCATCTAAGCTTAAACCCTCATCTAAAATTTGCCAGCTAAGCGAGGATAGCTCGGAAATTCTGTTAAAACTAACCTGCCCTAGAGGGATCTTTCTCACATAAGTTCGGCGCAATGAGTTATCCTGCGAGTCCATCACGCTAATGGTAAAATACTTTACAAAAATCGTCACGCTAACGTCGTATCCGTAGTGCTTAGCTATGCGGTCGACGCACTTTTCCACGCGCGCAGTATATGTGCCAGCGCTCACCATAGCTGTCGTGTATTCGGCGAGGAAATTTGTTAAGATTTGGATATCAGGCTTGGCGTTCATTTTGACTGATCTTAAATTTCACAAAAAACAAAATGAGCTGCAAAACAAGCATCACTTTCATCACATATTCGCTTGCGCTGTGCATCTTGGCAAACTCCGCTGTCTGCGTCGCCTCTGCGCCAAGACTTTGAGCCTGCACGATAAAAGGCGTAAAGATAAAGATAAAGCTTAGCGCTAGAGCTAAATTTAAGAACGAGAGCATAAATGTGCTAAATTTTAGTGAAAATGCAAGCTTTTTTCTTAGATCAAATAGCTCGCTAACTGCCACAAATGCGCTTACAAATAGCAAAACGTAGTTAAATTTTAAAAATATCTTTGTCATCATCTGTCCGCTCATAAAATGCGTGAGCACCCCCTCGCCTATGATGCTTTGTGGGAAAAATATGACTGGCGCGACCAAAATTCCAAGCGTTAGCTCAGTGCCGATCACCGTTGCTAATAGTAAAAAATAGATACTTCTCAATCTCTCTCCTTTATAGTTTTAAACTCGCACAAAAGCCCCTGTCAAAGCCTGCTAAGTCCTTATAAAACGTGCTTTTGAAGCCATTAAATTTTAGCGCCATCTCCATGCTCGCTCTTTGATCATAGCCCATCTCGCAGGCGATATTTTTTATGCTGCGATTTCTAGCGATAAGGATGATATTTTTTAAAATTTCATCTCCGACCTCGCCACCAAATAACGCCTCATGCGGCTCGTTTATCACAAATTTATCAAGCTTATAGCCTTGCGCGATATATGGCGGGTTTGAGACCAAGATGTCGATATCACCAGAAATTTCATCGATATAAGAGCACTTTACAAAGTCGATCTTATCGCTTACATTAAATTTAAGTGCATTTTTTTTAGCCAAATTTAGAGCCTTTTCATTTATATCAGTAGCTACTATTTTAGCGTTTGTTTTTAGAGCTAGCATGACGCTTATTATCCCGCTGCCAGTGCCGATCTCAGCGATCTTTGGCGCTTTATAGCTGCTTGCTATCTCTAACACTTTATCGACTAAAATTTCAGTCTCAGGGCGCGGTATCAAAACGCCACTTTCTACCTCAAACTCCAGCCCATAAAAGCCAGCCTTGCCAGTTATATATTCAAGTGGCTCATAGTTTTCAAAGCGCTTTACAAGGGCAAAGTAGCCGCTCTCATCACATTCGCTCTTTTGGTTTAAAAATATCCACTCGATGCTCACATCAAGGTAGCTCATGAGCAAAATTTTAGCCGCCCTGCTTGGATTCTCGCAAAGTGGCTTTAGCCTTAAATTTGCTTCTTTTAGAGCCTCTTCAACTCTCATTTTCTAGCTCATTTATCCGCTCAAAAAGGCTTGGGTGCGAGTGATAGACAAATGAGTAAAGCCAGTGCGACTTCGGAAATGCTTTGTTTTCGCTGCCAAGCTTAGTTAGGGCGTTTATCATGTCGGTTTTGTTTGAAATTTCTTTTGAAAATCTATCTGCGCCAAATTCATTTTTACGGCTAAAGTGTGAGATGATCGGCGAAAAAAGAAAGCTAAAAATAGGCGAGAAAAGCACCAAAAAGATGATGATGCTAGCGCCGTTTTGACCAAGTCCTATCGCCTCATAAGCACTTGCGCCCACGTTTCCAAAGATAAAAAATAGACAAAAGAGCATAATGGCACTTAGCGCTATCATTTTTATGATGTCTTTATGTTTAAAGTGCCCAAGCTCATGACCCAAAACCGCCACGATCTCCTCGGTGCTTAGCTTTTTTATGAGCGTGTCAAAAAGCACCACTCGCTTTGTCGCTCCAAGCCCGCCAAAATAGGCGTTTAAGCGGTTGTCACGCTTGCTAGCGTCTATCGTAAAGACGCCACTACTTTTAAAGCCGCATTTTGTGAGCAGACCCTCTATCTTGCCCTTTAGCTCGCCATCTTCAAGTGGCGACATCTTGTTAAAGATAGGCGCGATGAGCGTTGGGTATATCAAATTTATGATTAAAGCGACACCAAAACTTAGCAAAAACGCCCAAAACCACCAAAAATTTCCAAGAAAATTTATACATAAAAGCACGAGCCAGACGAAGGCCGAGCCAAAAACTAGCATAAGAGCTAGCGACTTTATAGTATCAACCAAAAATATCTTTGCGCTCATATTTGAAAAGCCAAGCTTTTTGTCTTTGACAAAGCTTTCATAGATACTTAGCGGCAGATCAAGAAGCGACGAGATCAGCAAAAAGCTCATCGCAAAGAGGATGTTTTCAGACGTGCTGCCCTCTTTTAGGCAAGCGCCTGAGAGCATTTTTAGCCCAAAGCTTATCCACGCAAAGAAAATGACGGCATGGTAGATGAGGCTAAAAATTTCAAATTTTTGATTTGTCACGGCGGCAACTGCGGCGTTTTTGTATTCGCTCTCTTCAAGCACAACAGGCTCTTTTTTAGCTTCAGCTCTTACAAAGCTGATCTGTAAATTCGCCAAAAAAAGCTTAATAATCACATAAGAAATATAGATAAATAAAAGTGTATAAAACATATTCTCCCTTAAATTTCATAAAGACTAAAGCAGCCGTAGTCCGTTCTAACTGCGAGTTTACCATCTATAAATTTAGCCTCGCAGCTCTTTACGACGTGATCTAGCGTAAATTCCACCCTCACATCGCCACTTTGCAGATCGACGGCGTAGGCTCTGCTTTGATCTATCACCACAAGCTTGCCAGCTACGGCGTCAATGCAAAACTCGCTCGCTCTTAGATACTCGTCCTTTATCCAAGGCTGCTTTGTCACTTTTGCGCTCTTTATATCAAGGCAAAATAGCTTGTTTTCAAGATACTTTCTAACTAAAAGTGTATTTTCGTCTAAAAAGCAAATTTTATCAAGCGCACCAAATTCGACTCTTAGCTCGCTTAAAATTTCGCCATTTTTTGCATTTAAAATTTGCAGCTCGTTTTCTTTGGTGCAAAGCGCAAGCATGCTAGCATCCGCACTAAGAGCCGCGCAAAGTATCGGCACGTAGCTTTTTATGCTGCATTTATACTCGCCAAACTTAGAAATTTTACCTTCATAAAAAGTAAAAATTTGTCCAAACATACCAAAAACTGCCACATTATTTGCAGAGCAGACAAAGCTCGCTATCTCGCTACTTTTCTTAATATTTTGCTCGGCTAAAATTTCACGAAATTTAGCTCCATTTGGCTCAAAAATGCAAATTTCATGATCAAGGTCTAAAAGTAAATTTTCGCTTGCACACTGAGCATGCCACGCGAGCGGCTCTGGCAAGGCGATCTGCTCTTTTATAGTGCCGCTTTTATCCAGTCTCACCAAAAGATCACTAGGCACGTCGCCATCTTTTTGACTGCCACTTTTATAAACATAAATTTCATCTCTTACGCTTGCAAACGAGAGCGCTCCAGTGTATCCACCACCGATATAAACATGCAAGCTCGCCGCGCCTGCTTTTGCCTCGCTATCTTGCAGGATAAAGCCCTTTTTTAGGCTCTCCCACTCTTTTTTAACGCAGGCTTTTTTAGCCTCCGTCTCGCTTGCAAATTCTTTTTTAGTTTGCTTTGTTTTGCCGCATTTTTGGCTAACGCTCACTAAAGCTTTATCCTCTACGCTAAGCCTTAGGCGCTCAGTGCTATCAAAATTTACAAGCTCGCGCATATTCTACTTCAAAAAGTTGTCGTAAAAGCTACTGATAAATAGCACCAAAATGACAAAAGGCACGATAAATTTGATGTAGAAAAACCAAATATTTATGAGCTTTGCGTACTTTTCGCTACCTTGCAAGATCTCTTTTTTCGCTTCATCTTTTAGCACCCAGCCCACAAATATCGCACATCCAAGTGAGGTTAGCACGAAAAATATCGTTGCGCTTATCGCGTCGTATGCGTCAAAGATATTTTTACCAAAAATGCTCACATGACTTAGCAAATTTGTAGCCATAAGTGATGGTAAATTCCCAAGCACAAAGATGACGCTAAGCACTAAAAATATCGCTTTTTTGCGTTTTATCTTAAATTTCTCTTGCAGCGTTGTAATGATCACTTCATATATCGGCAGCGACGTCGTAAGCGCAGCGATCATAAGAAGCGCGAAAAACGCAACCGCGAAAAATCCGCCAAAAGGCATGTGCGAAAAGACGATCGGAAGCGACTTGAAAACTAGGCTAGGACCGCTATCTGGCGAGACACCGTAGCTAAAGAGCGACGGAAATATCATAAAGCCAGCAAGCACGGCTATGACGGTGTTTAAGATGCCTGTGATGATAGAAATTTTAACTAAGCCTTCGTCCTTTTTAACAAAGCTTGAGAGCGTTATCATCACGCCAAATCCAAGCGAAAGCGCAAAGAAAACCTGCCCCAAAACCTCGACAAAAAGCTTTAAGTTTATCTTTGAAAAATCAGGCGTTAAGTAAAATTTCACACCGCTCATCGCACCCCCAAGCGTGATGTTTTTAGCGATCATTACTAGCATCAAGATAAAAAGAAGTGGCATTAGGTATTTTGCTGAGCGCTCGATGCCACCAACTGCGCCTTGCACCAAGATAGCGTAATTAACCAAAACAAAAACAAGGGTCGCAAAGCTGATGGCAAGCGGATTGCTAACGATATTTTGCTCGTAAAATGCGCTCGTTTGCTCAAAGCTCACGATGTGCGAGAGATCAAGCAGGCCAAATGAAATTTGAGCGATATAGTTTAAAACCCAGCCGCCGATAACCATATAATAAGCCATAATGCCAAATGCGCCTACAAGCCCCATCCAGCCCACTATCTGCCACTTTTTGCTGATTTTTTTGCCATTTATCGTGCCGCCAAATGCGTCTACGGCGTTGCACTTTAGACGCCTGCCGATGGCGTTTTCAACCAAAATCATAGGAATACCAATGACTATCATCGCTATGCAAAACACGAGAACATAGGCCCCGCCGCCGTTTTGACCGACCAAGTAAGGAAACCGCCACGTCGCTCCAAAGCCGACCGTAGCCCCTGCAACAGCTAAAATGTATGTAAGTCTTGAACTCCACGATTTTCTATCCATCTATCTACCTTTGTGAAAAATAGGGATTATATAAAAAAAATGATTAAATTTTGCTAGCAGCAGGCGATGCTTGCGTGTAAATTTGGCTTTTTTGCTAAATTTGAGCACTTTTATAGGCGGAATTTTTTATCTTTGCAGGGTAAATTTAACTCTGTTAAGACAAAACACCAAATTCTACATATCCTTCCATCGCAATGAGTAATATCCAACCCTCTTTGGGACTGCAAAAATAGTGGTGTTGCGCGACATTTTCAACCATAAATTTTAAAAAATCATAAAAATATGCAGGCGTAAATTTAAGCTCTGTGCTTGTCAGACTATCGCCGACATAGCATATCTCTCCGTTTAAAATTTTACTTTGAATGCCTGGATATGAGCTTAGAAAATTTTTAATATCAGCGAAATTTTCATAATCAGCCGTTTTATAATCTTTTAAATTTTGCAAAAGCGGTTTTGATCCGATAAAGGTAAAATTTCGCTCTATAAAATTTGCTACATCATCGCTTTTACGCCATTTTTGACCCAAATTTGACAAAAAAGCAAGCATCTCATCATCAGCTGATGTAAAATTTGAAACTGAACTTTTCTTGCTCATTTGTCTCCTTTTTGTAAAGCTACTACACCTTTGTAAAAGAGGGATTATATAAAATTTTATTTAAGCTTTTGATGTGATATTGCAATTTTACGTATCAAAACCTGTGCGTAGCACAGCAACTTCTAACGTGCGAGGGGTTTGGGGGATCTAAA
>NZ_CABPUQ010000001.1:994053-1054062 GCF_902460675.1 Campylobacter concisus
GGATAAGGGGACGGCTTCGTAATTCAAGTCCCCTTGTCTCCCTTTTTAATAAAAATTTGAAAATTTTAAAAAATAAAAATTACAACCTTAGGTTTTGTAAGTTGCTAAGGCGAGTGAATGGAATTTTAAAATTTATAAATTAAAGCTTTTAGAAATTTAAAGTTTTATTTCTTTGTTAAGGGGGGAAGAGGCTTGAATTACGGTCTGCTTGCAGTTGCGAGCTTGTAAAGCAAAGAAACTCCCTTCCCCCTTAACAATCCCCTGTCTGCTTTGCAGTTACGAGACGAAGCCCGAGTAAAGCCCGACAACGTTAGAGGTGCATGCAAATGTGCTGGCGCACCGCATGCGGTTTATCATCGTGCAAGTGCCATACAAATTTTAAAATTTCATGAACGAGTAATTTCGGCCCTAAAATTTGAGCTAAGCGATAAGCGAAGCCAAATTTTAGTAGTCAATTCTTAGGGGTGAATGAAAGTTTAAAATTTGCAAAAAGTTCAGTCAAATTTATAAATTTGCCTAGAAATTTTAAAATTCCAGGCAAATTTCACTCAAATTTACTCTCTAACGACGTGTAAAAACTGCATATGTTTGCGGTATTGCTCGATGACGTCGTTTATCAGCGTAGCTTCGCTCCAGCCAAGCACGTCGTAGTCCTGACCGCCCTCTTTTAGATAGACCTCGGCTCTGTAATAAAGATCGTCGCCGTCAAGCTCTCTGGTGTAGTCTGGGCTCTGGCTCTTGGTGAGATAGACGCCATATCTAAAGTCCATCTCGTCGCCAAGTCCGACATTTAAATTTACAAAATTTTCGCCATTTGTGACCTTTGCTTCAAGGCCGTTTTTGGCAAATTCCTCTTTTAGCTCATTAAAAGCTTTTAGCACGACTTCGTTTAAAAATTTCTTGCCATCTTTCTTGCCTGGCAGCGTAATGATCGCACTTAGGCGCTCTTGCCACGGCTTTGAAAGATCACTAATGGGCATGTTGCTAAAGTTATTTGTCTCTTTTTTGGTTAGATCCACACGCAACGCCTTAAATAGCCCGTAAATGGCGCCAAGTAGCACTATGGAAAATGGCAATGCCGTAGTGATCGTGAGAGCTTGAAGCGAGCCAAGACCGCCTGCTAGCATCAAAAATGCCGCCACGACGCCCACTGTAACGCCCCAAAAGACCTTTTGCCAAACTGGTGTATCGTCCTTGCCGTTTGAGCAAAGCATGTTCATAACGATCGCCGCAGAGTCGGCAGAAGTTACGAAAAATATGACGATCATAAAGACTGCGATCACGCTTAGCACGCCTGAGAAGCTAAATTTCTCCAAAAACATAAAAAGTGCTGAGGCTGAGTCGGAATTTACAGTCGTTGCTAGCTCGCTAAAGCCATTTTGAACAAGCGCAATCGCTGAGTTGCCAAAAAAGCTCATCCAAGCAAAGGTAAAGCCAGTTGGCACTAAAAGCACGCCGATCACAAATTCTCTGATCGTTCTGCCCTTTGAAATTTTAGCGATAAAAAGCCCCACAAACGGCGACCAAGATAGCCACCAAGCCCAGTATAGCAGCGTCCAGCCGCCAAGCCAGCTCTCGTTTTGCCTCTCGTAGGCGTAGAGGTTAAAGGTATTTGAAATGAGCGTAGATACGTAGTCGCCGCTGTTTTGTACAAACGACTTTAAAAGCTGCGTCGTATCGCCCAAAAATAGTATCAAAAACATAAAACATATAGCTAGCGCAATATTTGAGTTTGATAAGATCTTGATGCCCTTATCCACGCCGCTTGCCGCTGAGATAGTAGCTGCAAAACAAAGCACTATTAGAAGCGTGATATGCATAGTCGGCAGGCCAAAAACGTGCGTAAGGCCAGCATTTACCTGAAGTACGCCGTATCCTAGCGAGGTCGCCACGCCAAAAAGGGTCGCTACGACGGCAAATGTATCGATGGCACTACCTATCTTGCCGTAAATTTTATCTCCGATGATCGGATAAAACGCCGATCTAAGCGTGAGTGGCAAGCCGTGCCTATACGAGAAAAAGGCTAGAATTAGCGCCACAATGGCATAAACCGACCATGCGCTCATGCCCCAGTGAAAAAATGTGATATTCAACGCAAGCTTTTGCGCTGCGATAGTTTGTGCGTCGCCAACTGGTGGGTTTAGATAGTGCATGAGCGGCTCAGCCACACCAAAAAATACTAGACCTATGCCCATGCCAGCGGCAAAAAGCATAGAAAACCACGAGATATTTTTGTGCTCTGGCTTTACGTGATCAGCCCCCAGCTTGATCTCGCCAAGCTTACTAAAGCCAAGGATGATGACGCTTAGCAGTATGACGGCAACGACTAGGATATAAAACCAGCCAAATTTGGCCGCGATGTAGTTTTGCATACCCTTAAAAAACTCATTTGAGAAATTTGGAAATATCGCTGCAAATGCTGCTATTAAAAATATGACAATAAGCGATGGGATAAATACTGAATTATTAAATTTTGACCTTTGAAATTTAAACATCTTTCTCCTTTTTATAAATTTCAGTTTTGCCTTAGAATAACAAAAAAGAGTAAATAGGCCAAATTTTCTCTTTAAATTTTTATGAAATTTTAAGCTCTAGCCACCAAAAATAGCCACTTCGAAATTTATCTCAAATCTCTTTCATCTCTCTTTGGTTTTGCAAGAGTTATTAGCACTATGACGACAAAAGCGATGCCAAATGTGATATACAAAATGATCTTTGGCGAGTCATACTCTATCCTCGACCTTGCGACCTCTTCGCCGCTTGCCTCCACTAGCTCGCCGCGCTTTATCATCTCGCTGATATCTTTTGCGCTAAGCTCTTTAGACGCTCTTGTTAAAATTTCTATGACGCTAGGACCCGCCACCTCATAAACGCTATGCTTTATGCCATAAAATGGCTTTATGTTGCTAAAAAAATAGTGCTTATCGCCATTTGCATAAACTGCGCCATACTCACCATCTTTTACCAGCCCTATCTCACGCCAAGATGAGTTTGTGGCAAATTTATATAAAGAGACCGTTTGCGCCTCTAAGTGCCTGCCGTGCTTTGAGCGCCGCCACTCTTCGCCCTGCTGCAAGAAATACGCTGAGCTCTCATCTACAAAAACGTCAGCATAGAGCCTTTTTAGCTCGCCTTTTAGCTGGTAGTCTGAAATTTTAGCCTGCTCGTCTTTCGTGCTATCCCAAAAGTAAATTCCATCTTTGCTGGCAAAAAGAGGCCAAAACGAATGCACGTTATCCACGCTATAAATGGCGCTATAAGGCATATTTTGGGCGCTAAATTTACGCTCATTTGCAAACACCGCCCCACTTTTTGGCTCAAAAAGATATTCTATATCGTGCTTATCATCATAGCATATCTGGCGCACCTCATCTGAGTAGCTTGCATCAAGCTTATAAAAGCCTAAAAATAGGCTCTTGCCGTCTGTGTAATATCCGCTAGCAGCGCCGCTTTCTGCCGTGATGTATCTTAGCTCGCTAGGCTGCGCGTCAAGCTTTTCGCCCTTGTAGTAAAGCGTGCCACCATCTCTTGCAAAGCCAGCGTCAAATATAGGCTCTAAATTTGCACTTTCAACCAGCTTTGTCCTATAAAAATATGAGCTATCATCGTAGCTTTTTATAAAGGTGTGAGCAAGGTTTTTCATAATGGCGCTAAATTCGCTAAATCCCGCCTCTTTCTCGCTTCTAGTAGCGCAATAATAGCTTATCTTGCCATCACTTAGATAGCCATTGCCAAGCACTTTAGCACTTTTTGGATCAAGACCAGGTAAAATTTCTCTAGCACAATAGACATGATTTTTATCAGCCGCTACGTTTGAGTAATCATACGCGTGTTTAAGCTTTAAGACCCTAAAACTAGCCTCATCGACGCCTTTTAGCTCATACTTGCCACTGCCTGAAATTTGAACGTAAATTTTACCCTCAGGCGAGCGGTAAAACTCACTACTATCAATGTTTGCAAAGCTTCTTTGATACTCGCCCTCATGCCATAGATAAAGCATCGCCAAAACAAAAAATAGCGTCAAAATGACAAAAAGATAAAGTATCTTAGTCGCAATTTTTCTCATTATCTATAATCATCCACCCTTTTTTTAAGCTCGCTTTTTTGCTTTTTATTTTTAAAAATAGCGCCAACCACCGAGGCCACAAATGCAATGGCAAGAAATATCCAGTAGGCATATTTTTGCGAGTAATCATCAAAGTCGCTTATCGCATCGATCACCACCTCGCCCTCAGCTGGCACCATAGCGCCTTGATCTACCATTTTTACTATCTCATCAAGTTTTAAATTCTTAACATTTGGGCCATAAGGACGAGTGAGAATTTCAACCACGCCAAGGTCGTTTATATCATAAACGCTGCTGTTAAAACGCCAGCCATAGCCGACGTTATCAAAATAATATGTCTTATCTCCGTTTGCATAAACCGCTCCGTAGCCATCGTTTCTTAAAAGCCCTATCTTTCGCCACTGCTCTTTTGTATCAAGCCTTACGATACACGTGTGGCGTGAGCTTAGGCTGTGGTTATTTTTTGTATTGTGCCAAATTTCATAGGTTTTTAGAAAATATGTCTTGCCATCACTTATCACCACGTCACCATATAGCGGCGTTATCTCGCCTTTAAACGGATCGTCGCCATCTCTTACAAACTCGCCCTCATCTATGCTGTTATACCACTGCCACTTTTGCTCCCAGTGATAGATACCGCCTTTACCACGAAAGAGCGCATGATAGGAGTGCTCATCTTTTAGGTTAAAAAGTGGCTCGTATGGGGCAAATTTTGGGTCAAATTCGTGATCGTTTGCATAGACCATGCCAGAATTTGGCTCATAAAGATAGTGAATGCGCCATATCTCGCCGATAT
This sequence comes from Campylobacter concisus, assembly GCF_902460675.1. Classification (GTDB taxonomy): domain Bacteria; phylum Campylobacterota; class Campylobacteria; order Campylobacterales; family Campylobacteraceae; genus Campylobacter_A; species Campylobacter_A concisus_AJ. Next base: position 998,916 of record NZ_CABPUQ010000001.1, read on the forward strand.
CACGCATTTGCGGGCTAAATTTGATCCCTAGTTTTGTGCTGTCATAATAGACATTTTCTCCGTCAGTCGTAAAATGCACGCTCTTTCTGCCAGATACCTGCTCGATGTAGCGCATCTTGCTGGCATTTGCGCCCTCTAGCTCTTTGCCCTCATGATAGACCTTCACGCCGTCACTTGCGTAGCCAAAGCCCAAGATCGCTGCTAAATTTGCGTTATCAACCTGCCTAAATTTATAGATATGAGTTTGCGCTTTTGGGGTTTTAAACATTTTATGTGAGAGGATGTCCCAAAACTCTTTAAGTGCGGATATTTCGAGATTTGTCTCGCTTTCGCTATCGCAAAAGTATGTCACCTTGCCATCGCCAAAGTAGCCATTGCCAAGCGCTCTAACGCCATTTGGATCAAGCCCACTCATCACGAGATTACCGCAATATACCGCCTCATCGCTTGCGCCAACGTTTCTGTTGTCGTATTTGCCAGTGTCAATGTATCTAAATTTGCTGGCCCTCACGCCTATTAGCTCAAATTTACCGCCACTTGGCACCAAGGCATAGACCTTGTCATCTTTGACGTAAAAAAAGCTATTATTTAGCTCTTTACTATCGCCAATGTCGTCATCTAAAACAGAAACTAACCCAAAGATAAAAAAGTAGGTAGCAAAAAATATCACAACAATGGCGATTATTACAGAGATTAGCGGATGTTTTTTTAGCATTTTAGCCTCGTTTCAAATAAATTTAGCGACCTTATCAAGCCGCAAACCTTTCATACATTTAAATTTCAAAGTCCTATCCAAATATAAAATATCTAAAAATCATAAGCCTAATATATGCAGATTTGCCCATCCAAAATAGAAAACAAGCGGCTGCTAATGTAACAAAAAGCCTATAAATGCTAAATTCCAACGTAATCCCATAATAAATAACCCACAAAGAAATAAAACAAAGATACAAGGCAACAAGCAAAAAGAATAAATTTTTAATCCTTGCAAAAAGTCCTGACTCCTCGCTGTTTTTTGCGATGAGCCAAATGGTTTCCATTTTATTTAAAAATCCAACCCTCTTATATTTTATCTCGACTAGATCGCCTACTTCATATTTTTCTATCTCTGGTGAAAATACCCCGCTAAATCTCTCTTTACCTATCAAAAGGCTCATACTTGTGGCCAAATTTTGCCTAACAACTCTTCTATTTAGCGCGCTTATCCTACCGATCTTTTTCAAGCTACTCGAGCTCCTCGGCGATCTCAAGCACTTCAAAATACTCATTTTCTAGGCTTTCAAGCTCAGCTTTTGCCTTTTCAAGCTCTTCATAAAGCTTAGTAAGCCCCACTTCTTGATAAATTTTAGGATCGCTAAGCCCCTCGTTTAGCTCGGCTACCCTTGCTTCAAGGGTTGAAATTTTATCTGGATATGTGTTTAAAATTTGCGTTTGTTTGTAGCTTAGTTTTGCGCCAGATTTGCTCTTTTGTTTGGCTTCATTTTGACTATTTGAGAGCTCTTTTTCAAATTTATCAAGCTCTTTCATCTCATCTTCAAGCTCCAAATAGACGCTATACTCTTCATGCAAGACATTTATCTTTGTGCCCTCAAACGCCCAGAGCTTATTTGCCATCTTATCGACAAAATATCTATCGTGGCTAACTAGCAAGATAGCCCCCTCAAAGCTTTGCAAGTAGTCTTCTAAGATATTGATAGTTGCGATATCAAGGTCGTTTGTCGGCTCGTCAAGCACCAGCACATCGTAAGTTTTGGTAAAAAGCATCGCCAGTGCCACGCGGTTTTTCTCGCCGCCACTTAAAACGCCTATCTTTTTATCTAGAAATTCCTTTGGAAAGAGGAAATTTTTAAGATAGCCATAAACATGCATATTTCGCCCACGAACCAGCACGTGATCGCCGCCGTTTGGGCAAAATGTCTCTATTAGGCTCTTATCATCATCAAGGACATTTCTAGCTTGATCAAAGTAACCGATACTCACCTCGCCCCTTTTTATCTCGCCGCTGCTTTGTTTTTCAAGCCCTAGCAAAATTTTAAGCAGCGTGCTCTTTCCACTGCCGTTACGCCCCACAATGGCGATCCTCTCGCCCTGCAAAACCCTTGCGTCAAATTTCTCAAAAAGCACCTTGCCGTCTATACTTTTGCTTAAATTTTTAAACTCAAAGAGCATTTTTTTGCGGTTTTGGCTCTGCGTTTGGTTGAAATTTTTACTCGCACGCTCCAGCTCAAGCCTCACGCGCCTTATCACACCTGGGTTTTTCTTAGCCTCCTCGCGCATAGCAAGCACCCGCTCTTTTCTGCCCTCGTTTCGCTTTAGTCTAGCTTTTACGCCGCGCCTTAGCCACTCCTCTTCAGCTTTTAGCTGTTTTAGTAGCGTCTCATGCGACTTTGCAAGGCTTGCTAAAATCTCCTCTTTTTTGGTTAGATAGTTTGCATATCCGCCCTCGAAATTTTTTAAGCTTGCATCCTCGACCTCAACGCACCTAGTTGCGAGCGAGTCTATGAAATACCTATCGTGGCTTATAAAAACTATGCTTTGATTTGAGCCCTTTAGCATATCTTCAAGAAATTTGACCATATAGACATCAAGGTGGTTTGTCGGCTCATCAAGCAAAAGCACATCTGGCTTTTTAAGGATGAGCGCGCCTAGTGCCACACGCCTGATCTCGCCGCCACTTAGCGAGCAAATAGGCCTGTTTTCATACTCTTTTAGCTTAAATTCTTGCAAAATTCGCTCGATCTTATGCTCGATATTCCAGCCATCTTTTGCCTCTATAAATTTTAAAAGTCTCTCTTGCTCTTTTAAAATTTCTTTGTTTTCAGGCTCATTTGCTAGTAAGACGCCACTTTTTTCATAGTCGCTTATCGCGTCAAATATCTCTTTTAGCTCGTTATTTAGCGCATCTCTTACGCTAAAAGTAGCGTTAAAATTTGGATTTTGCGCTAGCATCTCGACGCTTATTAAGCTCTGCACTATGCGTCTTCCGCTATCAGCTGTCACCTCGCCAGAGATGATCTTCATAAGCGTGCTCTTGCCGCTGCCATTTTTGCCGATGATCGCTATCTTTTCATTTTCATTTACGCTAAGACTTACGCTGTTTAAAATTTCATTTGCGCCAAATTTTTTACTTACGTCTATTAGGTCGATTAATGCCATTTTTCTCTCAAATTTTAAATTTTTTGGATTATATCAAAAGGGAGCTAAAACCTAATTTGGCTATAATCGCCCCTAAATTTAAAAAAGGAGAAATTTATGAACCTTTCTATGAAAAAACTGGTCGTCCCTATATTTTTAGATATGTTTTTGCACTTTATAACACTCATCATAAACACCTACATGGTGACAAAAGTGAGTGTGCATCTAGTTGGCGCCATGGGTGCGGGCAATCAAGTGATGGATCTTTTTATGACCATTTTTAACTTTTTAAGCATGGGCTGCTCAGTCGTCGTCGCACAAGCACTTGGAGCAAAGCAAAACGAGCTAGCCTCAAACGTCATACACGCAAGCATCACGTCAAATACGGTCTTTGGTATCTTCTCAGCCATCATCATCTACGTCTTTGGCTACAACATCTTAAATTTACTAAATGTGCCAAATGATCTCATAAACGATAGCTTTTCATACCTTCACATCCTTGGCTTTGCATTGCTCTTTGATGGCATCGGCATGGTGCTAGCTGCGGTGCTTCGCGTCTATAATCTAGCAACTGCTGTGATGCTAACTTCGGTTTTGATGAACATCATCACCATCTTTGGCAACGCCATCGCTCTTTTTGGCTGGTTTGATCTGCCAAATTTAGGCCTGCAAGGTGTTGCTATCTCGACATTTGTGGGCAGACTAATAGGCCTTTTTGTCCTACTTTACATGCTCATACGCGTGGCAAAAGTTAGAATTTATCTTAGCGGACTGCTTGTCGTGCCGTTTAGAATTTTAAAGAAAATACTCTCAGTTGGCCTACCAAGCGCTGGCGAAAATTTACTCTGGATGGCGCAATACATGGTCGCTTTTGGCTTTATCGCGAGCATGGGCGAGGCAACTCTTAGCGTGCAGACTATCTACTTTCAGATCACTCTTCTCATCTTGCTTTGTGGAGCTAGTATCAGCGTGGCAAACGAGGTCATCGTGGGGCATTTAGTGGGAGCTAGCGAGTTTAACGAGGCTTACGCAAGAACCTTTAAAGCCTTGTGGCTTGGAATTTCTATCACGCTCGTCGTCGTTTTGATCGCCTACGCCTTAAAGTATAAGATCATGGACGCACTAAATTTAGATGATGGCTTGCGCAAGATAATGCTACCACTCTTTACGCTCTCGATCGTGCTAGAAGCTGGCAGAACCTTTAACATCGTCATCGTAAATGCCCTTCGTGCAAGTGGCGACGCGAAATTCCCGCTAGCGACTGGGCTTATCTTTATGTGGGGGCTTTCGCTGCCGCTTGGATATTTCTTAGGCATACACCTTGGCTGGGGCATCGTTGGCGTTTGGATAGGATTTTGCGCTGATGAGTGGCTAAGAGGCCTTGCAAATACATGGCGCTGGAGAAGCAAAAAGTGGCAAGAAAAACGCCTAGTTTAAGGCAAAAGAGCCTAAATTTAGACTTTTATGGCTTAAGCGTTTTAATAAATTTTAAAACAAATGTAAAGGCTATGCGATTAAGAGTTGGTAAGGACGCTAAGATCACGCTTTCTATGCCATTTTACAGCACGCAAAAGATGGCTCTTGTCTTTCTTGAAACGCACAGAATTTGGCTTGAAAACTCTTATAAAAAAGCTCTTTTAAATTTGCCAAAAGATGATGAGATAAGGTTTCTTGGAGAAATTTATAAGATCAAATTTGATGAGAGCGTAAATGTGCCATTTTTTGAAGATAAATTTATCATAACACCAAATTTAAAGGCACTTGAGCGCTTTAAAAAAGTAAGAGCAAAAGAGCTATTTTTAGAGCTTGTAAGATACTATCAGCCTCATATCAACAAGCCAGTTAGTCGCATCGTCATAAGAGATAGCAAAACTCGCTGGGGCAGCTGCAACCACAAAAAAGGCTATATAAACTTAAGCCTAAGGCTCATAGAAAAGCCGCTCTCAGCCGTGCGCTACGTCGTACTTCACGAGCTTACCCACCTACTCTACCCGCATCATCAAAGCAGCTTTTATAAATTTATAGAAGCCATCATGCCTGATTACAAAGAGCAAGAGCAAATTTTAAAATCGTAATTATTTTTCATCAAGTAAGTATAAATTTAATATGTTAAAATTGCATATTACTTTACAAAAGGAAAATTTGATGAAAAAAATGATTTTTATCTCGCTTCTTGCAGCTTGCGCTCTAGCAGGCGACTTTGAAGATGGCTTGAAAGCTTATGCTGACTCAAATTTCACTGAGGCTTTGTCTAAATTTGAAGCAGGTTGCGCGGCAAATGACGCAAGATCATGCGTAATAGCAGGTGCGATATACCAGGTTGGCAAAACTGACGTGCCAGATAGCAACAAAGCGCTAGAGTTTTACAATAAAGCTTGCCAAGGCGGTGAAAAAGAGGGTTGCTCAGCAGCCGGTGGAATTTATCTAGATAACGATCCACAAAAGGCAAGAGAGCTTTTTAACAAAGCTTGCGAGCAAAATGACGGCTACTCTTGTGGCATGATAGGCTCGATACTAATAGAAGCTAAGAAATTTAAAGAGGCTTACACATTTTTAGAAAAAGGTTGCAAGCTAAATGATAAGATGTCTTGCGAGTTTGCAGGCGATCTAAAACGCTCAAAACAACTTTGATCTTTAGGCTTTTAAAGCCTAAATTCTCACTTTTTATAAAATCAATAGAAATAAATAAATTTAAAAAGTTTAGGCAAGAGAGCTCTTGCCTAATGTTAAATCGCTCTTATTTGATCAAGCGGTTTATCTTTTATGCCCCACTGGGTCATAAAGACAAAACCATAAAGAGCTGCTGCCACGATGTAGGCTGTGTATTCGTTTGGCATTAGTCCAAATTTCACGCAGATATTTGGCACAAGAGCTAGTGGCACGACAGGGATAAGTAGCAACCTCTCCCAAATCCTAAGCTTTGTGACGTAGTATCCTTGTAGCAAGCTTGAAAAGGCAAACATCCCCACGATCGCCATGCCAAAGACGAGCAAAATTTCAAGTGGATTGCTCATCCAGACTATCCCTTTTGAATCAAGAGGATCGCTCGTGTTTATGCTATCAATTAACATAAGTTTGTTGTTAAAGAAAAAGGCAAATGGCAAGATCGCTGTTCTTAGATCGTAAAAGAATCCTTGCACGCCAACGGTTATTGGATTTGCTTTAGCGATGCCCGCTGCTGCGTAGGCTGCGATGCCAACTGGTGGCGTATCATCGGCTAAAATTCCAAAGTAAAATACAAAAAGATGCACGGCAATGGCAGGGATCAAGAAGCCATTTTTATGCGCTAAAAACAAGATAACTGGCGCAACAAGGCTTGAGACGACGATGTAGTTTGCTGTCGTTGGAAGACCCATGCCAAGGATAAGCGACATAAGAGCTGTTAAAACTAGGATCATCATGATGTTATCGCCTGCTAAAAGCTCGACTAGATCAGAGAGCACCTGACCAAGGCCAGTAAGCGAGATAGAGCCCACGATGATGCCAGCAAGCGCGGTTGCGATGGCTATTGTAGTCATGCTCTTTGCAGCTGCGACCATCGCCCAAAATATATCCTCAAAGCCAAGAAGCACGTCGCTTAGCCCCACTTTTTCGCCTGAAGCTAGCTTTTTAGTTGGCTCTTGAAAGATCATTATCAAAAATAAAAATCCTATCGCATTAAACGCTGCAGCTATGGCTGACTCTTTTGCTATTAAAAGCGTGTAAAGCAAAATTAGAATCGGCGTTATATAGTGAAGACCGCTAACGAAAATTTTAAATCTTGAGTGAAATTCGCTCTGATTTATGCCCTTTAGTCCAAGCTTGACGCTCTCTAAGTGCACGATGAAAAATAGTGACAAATAACAAGCAAATGCTGGGATAACCGCTGCCATCATAACATTTGTATATGTCATACCCAAAAACTCAGCGATGATAAAAGCAGCCGCACCCATGATAGGTGGCATGAGCTGTCCATTTACACCAGCTGCAACCTCGATGGCTCCAGCTTTTGTGCGTGAAAGGCCAGCTTTTTTCATAAGCGGTATGGTAAATGTACCAACGGTTACGACGTTTGCTGTGGAGCTACCTGAAACCATGCCAGTTAGGCCACTTGCGATGACTGAAGCCTTAGCTGGGCCACCTCTATATTTGCCAAGAAGTGAGAAGGCTAAATTTATAAAGTATTGTCCAGCGCCTGCTCGCTCAAGCAATGAACCAAAAAGAACAAAAAGGTAGATAAAACTAACGCTAACGCCAATAGGCACGCCAAAGACGCCCTCAGTCGTTAAAAACATGTGTCCTGCGATCTTTTCAAAGCTAGCGCCTTGGTGAGCGATAATGTCTGGCATATAAGGGCCAAAGTGATCATATATCAAAAATAATATACAAATGATAGGAAGCGCTGGTCCCATGACACGCCTGCCGGCTTCAAGCAAGACAATGATCGCTAAAAACGATATGACGATATCTTGAGTGATGTAGTCCCCTGTCCTATCAGCTAGCTCATAAAAATAAACCGCTGGATAAAGCACGGCAACAACGCCTACCACGCAAAAAACTAGGTCGTAAAACGGCAAACTTGAGTGAGCCTTTTTATGAAAAGTGACTGGATAGAGCAAAAATACAAGCCCAACCGCAAAAGCTAGGTGCACTGAGCGCGAAATGTTAGTATTTAGTGGGAAATACGCTATATAAAGCTGAAAAACTGACCAAGAGAAACACGCAAATGCGATGAAATAGTTGTAAATATTGCTATTTATCTCTCTTGTCTTTACCTCGACAAATTGTTCTTCGTTGTCATTAACTTCGTTCATCTTTCTCCTTTAAAATTTAAATATATAAATTTAGAAGAAATTTGCATATTTAAATTTTATCCAGAGGCAAAAGCCCCTGGAAATTTGAGTTATTTTAAGATACCTGCCTCTTTAAACGCAGCCTCTGCAGCTGGGTGAAGTGGAGCTGAAAGACCTTGGACGAGATCTTCTTTATTAACTGATTTTAGCGCTGGGTGAAGAGTTTTATACTCATCAAAGTTATCTAAAATAGCTTTTATCACAGCTTTTACAGCCTCATCTTTTGTATCTTTGCTAGTTACCAAAACAGCCTTTACGCCGATAGTATTTACATCGTGATCGACGCCGTCATAAGAGCCTTTTGGGATCACACCTTTTGCAAAGTATGGCTTCTCTGCAAGAAGCTTATCGATCTCGCTGCCTTCGATATTTAGGATATCAATAGGCAAAGATGTTGCAGCGTCAGTGATGTTTGCGGTTGGGTGGCCGACGACAAAGCTATATCCGTCTATCTTTTTATCTTTTAGTGCGTGTGGGCATTCGCCAACTGTTAAAACGCCGCGGTATCCTAGTTTTGAAACATCAAAGCCTTTTGCTTTAAAAACTTCAAGTGTGCTCACTTCGTTGCCGCTGCCTGGGTTACCGACGTTGTATTTTTTGCCTGCAAAAGACTGGATATCACTTGTTAAACCGCTATCTTTTGCCACAACAAATGCAAGAAGCTCTGGATAGATAGCTACTACTGAGCGTAAATTTTCATCTTTTGCTCCGTCAAATTTGCCAGTGCCGTTATATTTGTCATAGACGACGTCACTTTGAACAAAGCCAAATGTAAGCTCTTTTTTAAGGACGTTATTTACGTTATAAACAGAGCCGCCAGTTGATTGGACTGAGCATTTTACATCGGTGTTTTTGTTTGCCAAGCGGCAGATCGCTCCACCTATCGGATAGTATGTACCTGTCATGCCGCCAGTGCCGATACTGATAAATTCTTTTGCTGAAAGTGTTGTTGCCAAAAGCAATCCAGCAAGTGCCAAAGAAGTAGTTTTCATCTAAAATCCTTTCAAAAAATTTAAGGCTATTTTATTCTATAAATTTAGCTTTGTATCTTTTTGTTATGATATTTTTATGCCATTTTTGTAAAGTTGCAACCATTCTACACAATCAAGACTTAAAAAAATATTTTCTTAAGAATAAATTTATATTTCTTTATAGGGCGATTTGATTTTAATAAAACAAGAGCCCAAATATTATTTTTATAGCATGTACGATAATAACTTACTTAGTAAACTCAAATTGAGTTTACTGTAAGGTCTTGACAGGCGGCCAATATTTTTATTCTCATAATAAAATAAAAATATAAAAGCTCAGACAAATCATTATCTCTAAAAACTATTTTCATAGATAAAATATCTAAGTTTTGCATAGTAATTTAATAAAATATATTAAAAATAATTAAAGGTATAACACTAAGAATTTTGAAAGGATGTCTGAATGCCTTATGGTAACTTTTAGTTATTAACGGAACATAGAATAGCATCATACCATCAATGAGATTATTTTAATTGCTAAATTTATTAACTATTAAGTAACATCATATATAATGGTACGAGAGTTTCAGCTCAAAACAATATTAATAAAGGAGTCCTAATGGCTACTCAAGAGGTAAATTTAGAGTCTTTAAAAAAAGACTTAGACTCTTTGAAAGCAGATTTTAAAGATGTTATAAAATCTATCAAAGATATGGGTGCAGAGCGTGCGGAATCCGCTAAAGATAAAATTTTAGACCAACTAAATAGCGATGAGATCAAAAAATACATAGATGATCTAAAATCAAAAGGCAAAGACGGCGTAGAGAGCGTAAACGATGCAATAAAAGAAGATCCGATTAAAAGCATTGCTATTGCTGCAGGGGTTGGATTTTTAGCTGCCTGGTTATTAAAAAAATAATGGCGAGCATATCTGAATTTATAGTATCCGTGGTTGAGCTTATAGATGCTCAAGCTGACGATATTAGGTGTTCTTTTTTAAAGAGCGCCAATTCAGTTGTACTCAATATAATTGTGGGTGTGATTTGCATCATAGGCTTAGTATTCTTTTTGCTAGGCCTGCACACGCTCCTTGAAAAAACTATTGGGGAAATTTGGGCGTATTTTGCCTGCTCTGCTGTGGCTTTTTTATCTTCAATTATCATATACAAGGTATTCCGTGCAAAGTGACATAACAAAAGAAAAGCTAAGAATAGTAGTATCTATGCTAGAGAATAAAAACACAGATAAAAAAAAGCTAAAACTCGAAGAGGCTAAGCTAAATTTATTACTAAATGATCCATTACCAAACTTTTCAACAGAACTCAGCCTAATCAATCGAGGCAATATTAAGCAGGCCTTGATATCAATAATAGATAAAAATTTTATAATACCTACCTTAAGCAAATTTCTATAAAAACTACTTTTTTATACTCTTTTCTTACTTTTTATAAAAAAATTAATAAATTTTATATATAGTTAGCTATATAATTTCAAGAGATGACTGTGTTGCTGAAAGCGAAGATCTTGAAAACCATTTAAGGTATAAAAGATTACCAAATTCTGCCCAAGAGTCACATCTTAAAAACAAAGGAGATAAATATGCGTTATTTTCTAACACTGTTGTGCGCTGCCTTTTTTATGGTTGGCTGTTCCAATACCTGGCAAGGTGCAAAAGAGGATACAGGTAATGCTGTAGAATGGTCAAAAGAAAAAGTTAATAAAGGTGCGACCTACGTTAAAGACGAAACAGAATAATTTTTGTTTTTAATTTAAACGTAGATATTAATTCATTATCCAGCGGGTTGAACTTCAATAGTTCGACCCATATAATTTTTCCTATTATATTTTATCTTTCTTTTATATAATCATATTTATAGTCTTCTTTAAAAGCCAAAAATTTACAACAAGAGAATGAAATTTTAAAAGATCTAAATTTAGACGTCGCCCAAAACGAGATCATCTGCCTAATGGGTAGCTCAGGATGTGGCAAATCAACATTTCTTTCAGCGCTAAATGGCTTTTTAGAGCAAAAAGGCGGCAGATATAGCGGAGAGATACTATTTAAAGGCGAAAATATCAAAGATAAGGACGAAATTTGGCTAAGAAGAAAGCTAGCCATACTCTTTCAAGACGCCACGCTCTTTCCTTTTAGCGTCGAGAGAAATTTGACCTATGCGATGGAATTTTACGAGGGCAGCATAAAAGACAAGCAAAAAAGAGTAGAGGAGCTACTTAAAAGCGTAAATTTACTAGATGAGATAAATGACCTTGATATGCCAGCTAGCAAACTCTCAGGCGGTCAAAAGCAAAGACTTTGCATAGCAAGGATGCTAACTACAAAGCCTGAAGTGCTTATGCTTGATGAGCCTTGCTCATCGCTTGATATGAAAAATGTCTTGATCGTAGAGGAGTTTTTAAAAAGCTTGTCACAAAGATACACCATCATCATCACGCATAATGAAGAGCAGGCAAAAAGGCTTGGCGGCAGGATAGTCCGCATAGTGGATAAGAAATTTACATTTTAAAAGAGCTAGAAATTCTAGCTCTAAATTTAGTCGATAAACCTCTTTGTGATATTTGCGTAGGCATCGATCCTGCGGTCACGTAAAAATGGCCAAATTCTACGCACTTCTTCGCTTCTTTTCATATCTATCTCAACGATTTTGCACTGCTCGCTATGGCTATCTGCACGGAAAAGCTGCTCGCCTTGTGGCCCAAAAACAAAACTATTTCCCCAAAACTTAATCCCATCCATCACGCCGCTATCATCTTTTTCAAAGCCCACACGATTTACTGCGACCACTGGCAGGCCATTTGCCACGCTGTGGCCTCTTTGCACTGCCACCCACGCTTCAAGCTGCCTTGACTTTTCATCCTCGCTATCGCCCTCAAACCAGCCAATAGCCGTTGGATAGATGAGAATTTTCGCCCCTTTTAGCGCCAAGAGCCTTGCTGCCTCTGGATACCACTGATCCCAACACACCAAAACGCCAAGCTTGCCAAGACTGGTTTCAATAGGCTCAAAGCCAATGTCACCAGGCGTGAAGTAAAATTTCTCGTAAAATCCAGGGTCATCAGGGATGTGCATTTTTCGGTATTTGCCAGCTACGCTGCCGTCACGCTCGAAGACAAAAGCGGTGTTGTGATAAAGTCCGTCAGCCCTTTTTTCAAAGAGCGAAGTGACTAAAACTACGCCATTTTCTTTTGCCACCCTGCCCCAAAAAGCGACATCTTCTTGCCAGTCGTTTGCGTGATCAAAGAAATTTGTATCCTCGCTTTGGCAAAAGTACTGCGTCTGGTGCAGCTCTTGGCACACAACTAGATCAGCACCTCCCTTTTTCGCCTCAGCGATTAGCTCAAGCGTCTTTGCAATGGTCGCTTCTTTTGTGCCTTTAAATTCTTGTTGAAGTAGTGCTACTTTCATCTCTTTTCCCTTCTTTGTCGTTATATGGGTCTAAATGTGTGGTTATCTGCCACGAAAATTCCTTAAATTTCTCTCTTATCTCAGCTTCAAGCGATTCGGCCACTTCGTGCGCGTCGTAAAGCGAGATATCTTTGTCAAAAACTAAATGCATCGTTAAAAATATGGTATTTGCGCTCTGTCTTGTGTTTAGGTAGTGAAAGTCTGAAATTCTATTCTTTGCCTTTATCATCTTGATGATCTCAGCTGTGACCTCAGGGCTTGCTGCATGATCTAGCAAGACACCAAGGGCGTCTTTGCCAAGACTTATCGCGCTTTGAGCGATGTAGCCACTTATCACGATACCAAAGATCGCATCTATCATCACAAATCCGCTAAATTTAATGATAAGCAGCGAGATGATGACTGCTAGGTTGCTAAAAAGGTCGATCTTATAGTGCAGTGCGTCTGCTTTTATGATAAGGTTGCCACTTTTTTTAGAAATTTGGTTTAAAAATAGCACCAAAGCTAGCGTCACAACGACTGAAAACACCATCACACCAAGGCTTAAGCCAAGGTCTATCTCTAAATTTGGCTCGCTAAATTTCTTAACGCTCTCATAAAATATATATCCAGCAGCCACAACGATGATGACGCACTCAAATAGCGCTGCTAACGCCTCTAGCTTTGTGTAGCCAAAGTTAAATTTCTCATCAGCTTGCTTTCTTGACTTTCTAAGCGCAAATAAATTTAAAAGCGAAACGATAAAATCAAGCATTGAATCTATCGCCGAGCCAAGCACAGCAACCGAGCCGCTAAAAAGTCCCGCTGCAAATTTCACAAGTGCGAGCAAAAAGGCGCAAGCTCCCGCTGCGATGACGGCCTTATTTTCGCCCTGCGTGCACTCCTGCTTATTTATGCGGTTAAACTCATAATCAAACGGACTTGACAAGGCTAAGCTCTCTTGTATCTATTTTGGCTTGAGCAGTGAAGCGAGCCATTTTGACGGACAAAAACTAGCGAATTTACACCGATGATCTTTCTATCTGGAAGTGCCTTGGCAAGTAAATTTAGCACCTTTTCATCGTTTTCGTCATTATATGTTGGCACGATTAGCGCGCCATTTATAAAGATAAAATTTGCGTATGTGCAGCCAAGCCTTTTGCCCTCATAAAATTTAGGTTTTGGTAGTGGCAGAGCAAGCAGCTTAAAGCCAGTTTTTTTAAGCTCATCTTCCATCCTTTTTAGCTCATCAAAGTGCTCATCGCTCTTGTCATCGCAAGCTGCATAAGCAATAGTATCAGGCGTGATAAAACGCGCTAAAGTGTCGATGTGACTATCTGTGTCATCGCCTCTTATAAAGCCATTTTCAAGCCAGATGATACGCTTTAGACCAAATAAATTTTTAAGCTTCTCCTCTATCTGCTCTTTGCTAAGTGCTTTGTTTCTATTTTCATTTAGCAGACATTTTGAGGTGGTTAAAAGCACGCCATCTCCGTTAAACTCGATGCTTCCGCCCTCTAGTATCATATCAACAGGCTCAAGCTTGGTTTTGTAAATTTTAGCTAGCTCTAAATTTATCGCGTCATCTTTTGAGCTATTAAATTTACCGCCCCAAGCGTTAAATTTAAAGTCGTAACTTTTTACACCGTCTTTGGTGCAAACGTCGATCATACCGTAATCTCTAATCCAAGTATCGTCAGTATCAAGCCTTACAAACTCAACATTTTTAAATTTCTTAAACCTAGCAAAATTTGCCTCATCAGGGCAGATGAGCACCACCTTCTCAAACGGCACAATAGCAGCCACGAGCTCCTCATAGCCCGCTAAAATCTCCTCCAAATAAGGCTCCCAGTCGCTCTTACTATGTGGCAACGATAAAAACAAAAGCTCCTGCTCTTCCCACTCTGCATACGCTCTCACGCTCTCTCCTTGTAAATTTTATAAATTCCATAAATCGTAATGATTATCCAAAAGACCTCTATCAAAAATGAACCGAGGTTAAAATGCACAAAAAGCGAGATGATGAGTAGTATAGCACCTACTAAATTTATTATCTGGTAGGCTAGATCGTGGCTATTTAGACGGCCGATCTGAAGTAAAAAGTAGCCCATCACGATACAAATCATCCCTAAAAAACCGATGATCTGAAAAAGATCGATCAAATTTTATCCTTTTTGTAAGCTTAAATTTAAAGTGCGATAATACCTAATTAGTTTTAAATTTATGATTATTAAGATAGAATGTATCCATTTTTCAGATTGGATTAATATTTATGGATTTTGAGTTTATTGAGAAATTTTACCCCCTTTTTGTAAAAGCTGGGGTGCTCACCTGTCAGATCGCCTTTTTGGGGATCGTTTTTTCTATTTTGATAGGCATTTTTTGCATGGCTGTGAAATTTTACAAGCTAAAATTTCTCTCAAAGCTTGTTGATTGCTACGTTGAGCTTTCAAGAAACACGCCGCTTCTTATCCAGCTCTTCTTTTTATACTACGGCTTGCCAAAGCTTGGAGTGTCGATGAGTGGCTTTGCCTGTGCGGTCGCGGGGCTTAGCTTTCTTGGTGGCAGCTATATGAGCGAGAGCTTTAGGCTTGGCTTTGAGGCGGTTAGAAGGTCGCAGATAGAAGCAGGACTTAGCATCGCGCTTAGCAAAAACCAGCTCCTAAGATATGTCATCTTGCCACAGGCCTTTAGCGTGGCGCTGCCGAGCATAAGCGCAAACATCATATTTTTACTAAAAGAGACAAGTATCGTTAGTATCGTAGCGCTTGCTGATCTAGTCTATGTCGCGAAGGATCTCATCGGGCTTTACTACAAGACAGACGAGGCGCTTTTTATGCTGGTTATTAGCTATCTCGTCATCATCTTGCCAGTCTCGCTGGCGCTTAGCTACGTTGAAAAAAGGGTGAGAAATGCAAGGAGTTAGTATATTATTTGACACGCAAAATTTACTAAGGCTGCTTGAAGGTCTTGTGGTAAGCACTGAAATTTCGCTCATCTCTATCATCATCTCCGTCATCGGCGGCCTCATACTTGGTGTTTTGATGAGCATGAAAAACAAATTTATCTATCTTATTTTAAAAATTTGCCTCGAGATCGTTCGTATCATGCCTCAGATCGTTTGGTTATTTTTATTTTACTTTGGCGTTAGCAAGGCTTTTGGGCTGCATATCTCGGCATTTACCGCCTCGCTCATCGTCTTTAGCCTTTGGGGCGTTTTTGAGATGATGGATATCGTGCGAGGAGCGATCACCTCGATACCAAAGCACCAGTTTGAGTCAGCTGCCTCGCTAGGACTTAGCAAATTTCAAATTTACTTTTATGTCATCATCCCGCTTGCTACAAGAAGGCTGGTGCCTGGAGCTGTAAATTTACTAAGCCGTATGATAAAAACGACCTCTATCGTCGTTCTAATCGGCGTTGTAGAGGTAGTAAAGGTCGGTCAGCAGATCATCGAGCGAAATGTATTTACAAATCCTATGGCGCCATTTTGGATATACACGCTCATATTCTTTTTATATTTTGCGATCTGCTATCCAGTCTCAAAACTATCAAAAAAACTAGAAGAAAAATGGAGCTAAAATGAGCGAAAATATCTTAGAACTTAAAGATTTAAATAAATTTTATGGAGAGCTTCACGCCTTAAAAGATATAAATTTAGAGGTTAAAAGTGGCGAAGTGGTCGTGCTTCTTGGACCATCAGGCTGTGGCAAGAGCACAACTCTTAGGTGCATAAACGGCCTTGAGAGCATCGCAAGCGGTGAGATCATCATAGACGGCGAGGTGATAGACGCTAAATTTAAAGAGTGGCAAAGGATCCGCCAAAAGGTAGGCATGGTCTTTCAAAGCTACGAGCTGTTTGATCATATGAACGTCATCGATAACGTCCTTCTTGGGCCTTTAAAGGTGCAAAAAAGAGATAGGGCCGAGGCTGAAAAGACGGCTGATATGTGGCTTAGCAAGGTTGGGCTACTTGATAAGAAATTTGCCTATCCAAAGGAGCTAAGCGGCGGTCAAAAACAGCGCATAGCCATCGTTAGAAGCCTTTGTTTAAATCCTGAGATCATGCTATTTGACGAGGTTACGGCTGCACTTGATCCAGAGATCGTTAGAGAAGTGCTTGATGTGATACTAAATTTAGCCAAAGACGGCATGACGATGTTAATAGTCACTCACGAGATGAGCTTTGCAAGGGCGGTTGCAAATAAGATCGTATTTATGGACGCTGGAGCGATAGTGGAGATCAGCGAGCCAGAGGAGTTTTTTACTAATCCAAAGAGCGATCGCGCGAAGAAATTTCTAAATTTATTCTCATTTTAGAAAAAATAAGAGATAATTTGCCCGTTTTTTTAAAATGCGTTTAGAGCGAGATTTAACCGCTCTTATTTAATAAATTTTTCTAAAGGAGAAAGAGTGAGAAAATTTAAATTTTTCTTATTAGCATTAGTCGCTACCGTCTTTCTAACGGGTTGTGGTGATGACAAAGGTGCGGACAAAGCAGCCGCTTCAAATCAAACTGACGCTATCGCAAAGATCAAAGAGCGTGGATATGTAAGGATAGGCGTTTTTAGTGACAAACCGCCATTTGGCTACGTCGATAAAGACGGCAAAAACCAAGGTTACGACATCTATTTTGCAAAACGTATCGCAAAAGACTTGCTTGGAGATGAGAGCAAGGTCAAATTTGAGCTAGTAGAAGCTGCTGGCAGGGTTGAAGTGCTCACAGCTGACAAGGTTGATATCACGCTTGCAAATTTTACAAAGACGCCTGAGCGCGCGCAAGTTGTTGATTTTGCGCTTCCATATATGAAGGTCTCACTTGGCATCGTTAGCCCAGAGGGCGCTGTGATAAAGAGCGTTGATGAGCTAAAAGATAAGACACTAATCGTCAATAAAGGCACAACCGCGGACGCATTTTTTACAAAAAATTATCCTGATATCAAGCTTTTAAAATACGATCAAAACACTGAAACTTTTGCAGCTTTGGTTGATAAAAGGGGTGCTGCTCTAGCGCATGACAATGCCCTACTTTTTGCCTGGGCAAAAGAGACTCCTGGCTTTGTCGTTGGCGTTGAAGCACTTGGCGACGTGGACGTGATAGCTCCAGCTGTCAAAAAAGGCAACAAAGCCTTGCTTGAGTGGCTAAACAATGAGATCATCGAGCTTGGAAAAGAAAATTTCTTCCACAAAGACTATGACGCAACACTAAAACCAATCTATGGTGATAGCGTAAATCCTGAATCTCTAGTCGTCGAAGGCGGCAAACTCTAAATTCAAAGTGAGTGATCATAGTGAATGAATTTAATGAATATGTTCGCGATAGATTTTCTGAATTCGGCGATATTGTCATAAAATCCATGATGGGTGGATACCTTGTATATTTTAACGGTAAACTGATAGGTGACATTTGCAATAATGAACTGTTTTTAAAGAGAACGCCGACATCGGACAGACTTCTTGCAGACTCAGAACTACGTTATCCTTATAATGGCTCAAAGACGTTAATGCATGTATTCGAGAAATTTGAAGATGCGAATTTGATTGGAGAATTGTTGCGCGGCATGTATGCGGAACTGTCCGAAAAGAAACCAGCGAAAGCCAGATAAGCTGGATGTTTAAATAAAATTTAAAAAGCATTTTGGAGTAAATCTAACCCAAAATGCTTTTATTGGCTACATCAAACTCTTTAGTAAATTTGTCACTTTTTGCTCAATCTCTTCTAAGAATTCCTTGCTCTTAGCTTCAAATCTAGTGACGATAACTGGCGTTGTATTTGACGCACGCACCAACGCCCAGCCATTTTCAAACTGAATTCTAATGCCATCAATGTCAATGATATTTTTTATCTTCGGCAGGTCACAACCCTCGTTTTTCACGCACTCTTTTAGCTTAGCAACTATCTTAAATTTAGCCTCGTCAGTCGTCTTTATCTTGATCTCATCGGTGCTAAAGACAATTGGCATCTTGTCAAGCTCGCCGTCAAGGTCAAAGCCTTTATGCACTAGCTCAAGCACTCTCATCATCGCATAAAGCGCATCGTCAAAGCCAAAATAGCGCTCTTTAAAGAAGATATGACCGCTAACTTCAGCCGCAAGATCAACATTTAGCTCTTTCATCATTTTTTTGATGTTGCTATGACCAGTTTTTCCCATAAAAACTTCGCCGATCTTGGCGATCTCATCATACATATTTTGTGAGCATTTTACCTCGCCAAGCACCTTTGGATGTTTCATATTTAGCGCATAAAGATAGGCTAGCTCATCGCCTTTTATATCTCTTTTTGGCGTTATAACCGCGATCCTGTCACCATCTCCGTCAAAGCCAAATCCAAGGTCAAATTCCTTCTTTTCGATGAGCGAAAATATCTCTTTTAAATTCTCTTTTTCGCTTGGGTCTGGGTGGTGATTTGGGAAATTTCCGTCTGGATCTTCATATAAAATTTTTGCATTTAGCCCAAGTGCCTTGACGATAGGCACCAAACTCACACCTACAGCGCCATTTGCGCAGTCGATGACAAAAGGCTTTTTGAAATTTTTAAGCTCACTAAATTCTTTTACAAAAAACTCAACGTATTTTTCTAAGATATTAAATTTCTCACAGCTCTCATCGTCTGCTATTTGCTCACCAGAGGCGATTATCTCATTCACCTTATCTTTTAAAATTTGCAGATCTTTGCCAAAAAAACTATCTTTTTTGATAGTAATCTTAAAGCCGTTATAATCTTTTGGATTGTGAGAGCCCGTGATCATGATATTTGCGTCAAAATAATCAGCATAAACGCTAAAGTAGCCAACAGGAGTTGGTAACAAACCGATACTATAAATTTTAAAGCCACCAGCCTTGTTTAGGCCGCTTAGCAGATACCTAAAAAGTGTGCTAGCACTTAGCCTTGCGTCAAAACCAACGCTTAAAGTTTTCACGCCAAATTCGTTAAATTTCTTACCTAAAGCGAGCCCTATAGCCTTGACACTATCTTCTGTCAAGTCTTTTTCAAAAATGCCACGGATGTCGTATTCTCTAAAAATTTCATCATATTTCATTGTAAATTCTCCCTAAAAGAATGCAAAAATGATACAAGAATAAATTTAAAAAGGAGTAAATAATTTTATAAATTTAGTGAGGTTAAATTTAAATATAAATTCGAGCTAGAAAGCTCTAGCTCGAAAAGGGCTGCTACATCATGCCGCCCATGCCACCCATTCCGCCCATGTCAGGCATTGCAGGCATTGCTTTTTCTTCTTTTATCTCGCTGATAGTTGCTTCAGTTGTTAGTAGCAAGCTAGCCACGCTAACAGCGTTTTGAAGCGCAACTCTCTCAACTTTAACTGGATCGATGATGCCAGCTTCAAACATATTTACATATTCGCCAGTTGCAGCGTTAAAGCCAAAATTTGCATCTTTGCTTGTCTCAACTGCGTTTGCTACTACGCCTGCGTCAAAGCCAGCGTTCTCAGCGATTTGACGAAGTGGAGCACGAAGCGCTCTTCTAACGATCTCAGCACCGATTGCCTCATCGCCTTGTAAATTTAAATTTACACTCTTTGAAGCGAGGATAAGAGCTGAGCCACCGCCCACAACGATGCCCTCTTCTACGGCTGCACGAGTAGCGCTTAGAGCGTCATCTACGCGGTCTTTTTTCTCTTTCATCTCAGTCTCAGTCGCAGCACCTACTTTGATAACTGCCACGCCACCGCTTAGTTTTGCAAGGCGCTCTTGAAGTTTTTCTTTGTCATAGTCGCTTGTTGTTTCTGCGATTTGTGCTTTGATCTGAGTTATTCTAGCGTCGATCGCTGACTTCTCGCCTGCGCCATTTACGATAGTTGTGTTGTCTTTGTCGATAACTACGCTTGAAGCTTGTCCAAGATCGTTTATAGTAGCACTCTCAAGTGTTCTGCCTAACTCTTCGCTGATAACCTCGCCACCTGTTAAGATAGCGATATCTTCAAGCATCGCTTTTCTTCTGTCGCCAAAGCCAGGAGCTTTTACAGCTGATATGTTTAGCACGCCGCGAAGTTTATTTACAACAAGCGTTGCAAGTGCCTCGCCCTCGATATCTTCAGCGATGATTAGAAGTGGTTTGCCACTCTTTTGTACTTGCTCAAGCACTGGCAATAAGTCTTTTAAATTTGTGATCTTCTTGTCAAATAGTAATATAAATGGATTGCTTAGCTCAACTTGCATCTTTTCAGGGTTTGTGATGAAGTATGGGCTTAGATATCCGCGGTCAAACTGCATACCCTCAACAACACTTAGCTCGTCTTGGATAGACTTTGCCTCTTCTACTGTTATGACGCCATCTTTGCCGACTTTCTCCATCGCATCAGCGATAAGTTTGCCGATGCTTTCGTCTGAGTTTGCTGAGATAGTAGCGATCTGAGCGATCTCTTTTGAGCCAGAAACTTTTTTAGAGATGTTTTTTAGTGCATCTATAAGAGCTGCTACTTCTTTATCCATGCCGCGTTTTACTTCGATAGGGTTTGCACCAGCAGTTACGTTTCTAAGACCCTCTTTAAATATCGCGTGAGCTAGCACAGTTGCTGTTGTAGTGCCGTCGCCTGCTTGGTCGTTTGTCTTGCTTGCTACTTCTCTAACTAGGCTTGCACCCATGTTTTCGATAGTATCTTTTAGCTCAACCTCTTTAGCCACGCTAACGCCGTCTTTTGTGATGTTTGGAGCACCAAAGCTCTTTTGGATAAGGACATTTCTGCCTCTTGGTCCCATTGTCACTTTCACAGCGTCATTTAGTTTTTTTACGCCCTCGTATAGGCGGTTTCTTGCATCATCAGAGTAAAAAATTTCTTTTGCCATTGTCTTTCCTTTTTAAATTATTTAATCACGCCTAAAATGTCGTCGATGTTTAAAACAAGATATGTTTTATCATCTAAATTCACCTCAGTGCCAGCGTATTTAGCAAATACTACTTTTTCGCCAACTTTTACGCCCTCAGCTTCAGCACCAACTGCTTTTACCTCGCCGCTTAAAGGTTTTTCTTTTGCGTTATCAGGTATAATGATGCCCGAAGCTGTCGTCTTTGTCTCTTCTACGCGTTCGACTAGGACACGCTTGCCTAATGGTTGAAAGTTCATTGTTCATCCTTTTAGTTTAATTGTCTTTTTTAGCACTCTTTATTTTTGAGTGATGAAATGCTAGCATTTTTTTCTGAAAAAGTCAATAATTTATAGTGATTTTTATTAAAAACTTTAGTCTAAGTGACTAAAGTTTTATGATATATAAAACTAATATAAAGGAATTTTATGAAAAAAGCAGCTTACATAGTTGGCGCGCTTGTGCTCATAGTAGCTTGCATCTTTGGCTTTATCTTTAGCTCTTTTGGCAATAAATTTATAGCCAGCAAAATAGAAAAAGAGGCGCTAGCTCGTGGTTTCGATGTCAAATTTAAAGACTTTAATCTTGGGCTTAGCACCCTAAATTTAGAAGCGACCGTGATGAACGCCATAAATTTAAAGGTAAATGGCGATCTATCCTTGCTTGCTCAAAGTATGAACTTAAATATAGATATAAATGCCAACAATGCAAAGGCTAGCGAGCTTGGGCTAAAAAAGGATGTCGCTCTTAAAGCAAATGTGGCTGGCAAATTTAGCGACTTCAAGCTAACAGCAACTGGCACGGCGCTTGGTTCAAACATAAATTTAAACGCAAATTTAAAAGACTACCTGCCAAAAGCTCTAAATCTTGACGCTAAAAATATCGAACTTTCTGAGATCTCAGCTCTGGCTAAAAAGCCAAATTTAGCTAGCGGCAAGCTTGATCTAACGAGCAATATGCAAGGAGTTGATGAGAAAAATGAGCCCATCATAAACGCTCAAATTTTAGCAAGCGATGCAGCGATAAACAAAGAAATTCTTAAAAATGAATTTGGGCTAAATTTAGCAAAAGATATAAGCTTTAAAGGTGGCGTAAATGCTAAATTTGCAAATGAAAAAGTGAGCGCAAAAACCCTTATCATCGCACCTGAAGCCACTTTAAAAGCAAACGAGACGACTTATGATCTAGCTAGCAAAAATTTAAAGAGCGACTTTTTGCTAAATGTGCCTGATCTTGCCCTTTTTGGCAAGCTCTTAGGCGAGCAACTAAGCGGCGCTGTGGATGCAAACGGCGAAATTACAATGCAAGAAAATGCCCTTCAAAACCTAAAAGCTGAGATAAACGGCCTTGGCGGCAAGATAAATGCAAATTTTGATAGCAAAAACTTAGCCCTAAACGCGGCTAGCATCAAGCTAAAAGAGCTTTTAGCGCTTGATTTGCAGCCTAGCTACGCAGACGGAGAGATAAATTTAAACGCAAATTTTAGCGACTTTGACGAGCTAAAAAAGCTTGCAGGCGAGGCTAAATTTGATATAAAAAATGGCCTTATAAATAATGGTCTTGTAAAGCTTAAAAATGCGGCTAAATTTGAGCTAAAAGGCGGTGCTGTTGCAAAGGGCGAGCTTGTAAATTTTGACGCAAACGTGCTTAGCGACCTTGGCGAGCTAAAGGATATAAAGGGCGTTTTTGACCTAAAAAACAGCCAAATTTTTAGTAAATTTGCCCTGCTCATTAGCGACCCTGAGAAATTTAAAGCGGTTAGTGGCTTTGAGGTTGGCTCAAAGATGGCGCTTGCGGGCGATGTGAAGGTTAAAGCAAGCAAGATAGATGAGCTAAATTTAGGCGGCGATGCCTTTGCTGGCAAGCTAAACGCCACTATAAAAAATGAAAATCTTGATCTTAGCCTAAAAGAAGCGCAGTTAGGAGAGATACTGGCGCTTAGTGGCAACGATAGACTGGTAAATGCCAAGGCAAATGTCCAAGCAAAGGGGCAAAATATCTTTAGCAAAAGCCCAAGTATCGCCGCAACGATCGCTTTAAATGATGGCAAATTTAACGCTGCAGCGCTTAGTAAAATGCTTGATAAAAAATTCCCTGAAAATGAGAAATTTAGCTCAAATTTAAGCCTAGACTACAAAGGCGACATGGCAAAATTTAGTGGCGACTTTCTTAGCTCGCTAGCTGATATAAAGGGCATAGATGGCAGTTTTGACACGGGTAAAAGCACGCTAAGCTTAAAGCTTCAAGCGGTAGTTTCAGAGCTAAATAAGCTTGCATTTTTAGCTGGCCGCGAGCTTCACGGTAAATTTGCAGCGCTCATTACCGCAAATGGCAAAGTGGATGATCTAAGCGTAAAAGCCACTTCAGATGATCTATTTAAGGGCAAACTAGAGGCAAACTACAAAGGTGGCACGCTTGATGCGGTGCTAAAAAACTTTGAGGTCAAAGGGCTAACGCAGACTTTGGGGCTAGAGCATCTTTATGACGGCAGCGGCGATGCTAAATTTGACTACGAAACGAAGCAAAAGCTCGGCAAATTTGACATCTTGCTAAAAGAGGGTCACCTAGCCAGCACAAATCTCACAAACAACATAAAAATATTCACCGGCAAGGATATCACAAAAGAAATTTACAAAGACGGTAAAATTTACGGCGACATAAATGGCAACAACGTCATCTTTAACGTAAATTTAAGCTCTCCAAAAAGCGACATAAAGGTTGCAGGCGGCACTTACAATACCGCAACAAAAATGCTAAACGCACCGCTTGTTTGCAGGCTCGAAAAGACCGATCTAGACGTAAAGATCTCAGGCACGACAGACAACCTAAAATACGACGTCGGCTCGCAATATCTTGAAGGCAAGGTCAAAAAAGAGATAGGTAGGTTTTTAGACAAAAAGCTAGGCGGCAAAGATAGCGACTCTAACAGCGACAAACAAAATTTAAAGGGGCTTTTAAAAGGGCTATTTTAGATGAAAAAGGCGGAAAATTTAAAGTATCTAATGGGGCTTGGGCACTTTTGTAGCGACATAAACCAAAGCGCCCTTGGCGCGATGCTACCCTTTTTCATCGCGAGCTACCACTACGACTACGCTACAGCCGCCTCGCTCGTGACCGCCACAAATTTAGCAAGCTCGCTCATCCAACCACTAATCGGCCGCCTAAGCGACAAAAGGGAGCTTCCCTACGTCATCCAGCTTGGGCTACTTTTGGCAGGTGGGGGCATGAGCCTAACTGGCTTTGTTACAAATTACTACATCATCTTGGTTTGCGTGATGATAAGCGGTATCGGCGCCGCGCTCTTTCACCCAAGCGCCGCAAGGATCGTAAACTACGCATCAAACGCTAAAAATAGAGCCAAAAGCATAAGTATATTTTCTTTTGGAGGTAATGTCGGCTTTGCAGTTGGACCCATTTTAGTCGCCGTTTTTGTGGGAAATTTTGGCCTAAAAGGGACGCTAGTCTTTATAATCCCTCAAATTTTACTAACACTTTTATACCTCAAAAAGGGCAAATTTATAAAAGCATTAGAGGGCAATCACAAAAAGCAAATTTCACAAAAAACAAGCGCTCTAAAAGACGATCTGGGCGCATTTATAAGGCTTTGTGTCTGCATATTTTCACGCTCTATCGTCGCATTTGGCTTTTCGGCATTTTTTAGCATCTATCTCATCAAAATTTTTGGCCTTAGCAAAGAAGCTGCAAATGTAAATTTAAGTATGTTTTTCGCTGCAGGTGCGATCTCTACGCTATTTGGCGGAGCGCTAGCTGATAGATACGGCCTAGTTAGGCTCATCAAAATAAGCCTAAGCATAGCCGCGCCGCTAGTCGTGCTAATGCTCTTTATCGACAGCTACGCGCTATTTCTCGCGGCCTCCATGTGCGTGAGCGCCTGCATCAGCCTATCCTTTAGCCCCTCTATCGCCCTTGCACAGCTTTATCTGCCAAATCAAATCGGCCTAGCCTCAGGCGTAACGCTTGGACTTAGTATAACAATCGGTGGCGTATTCGCAACAGTCATCGGCAAGATCGCTGATATCTTTAGCCTAACGCACTCATTTTACTTTATCGCCGCAGTTTCGCTCATCTGCGCGGCTTCTAGCTACTTTTTAAAGCCAATTAGCAAGATATAAATTTATAAAAATAGCTTGCTAACAGCGTAAAACACGGCTTTGTCATCATTTTTATGCTACAAATAATCCCACCGCCATTTTTTTGAGTTCGCTACGAGGAGACAAGGCGGATAAGCAAAAACAAGGGAGCACATACAAGAATATTAAATTTACGCAACATAAAAAATTAAATTTTGGCTACTAAAATATCAAGGCAAAGTATCTTGTGATAATTTTAAATGTTTGTTTCGCAAGCTCGCAACTGCAAGCAGAAACGAAGAAATTTTCGACCGAAGATAGAACAAATAAATTTAAGCAATTAAGACAAGAAAAATTTTGTTTTTTACTTCGCCATGCTCGCAATGAGACTTCGCTACGAGGAGACAAGGCGAAATTTTACAATACAAAGGAGCTGAGACGCAAACTTAAGCGGCAGTATTTTGTGATAGATTTGAATGTTGCACAGTTAAAATTTGCGCAGACTAGACACATAGTCTGTCGAGCAAAATTTTAGCAAGCTCATTTAAAGATACACAAAAGACAACGCTTACAACTTTCTCATCTTTGCTATTTCGTCACGTAACGCCGCCGCCTTCTCAAACTCCAGCTGCGCCGCCGCTTCAAGCATCTGCTTTCTTAGCTCTTTTACTATCGCAGCTCGCTCGCTAGCTGGCATCTTTTCTAAATTCTTGCCACGCTTGTAAATTTCACCATCATCTTCGACATGCAGGCTCTCTTCGATATTTCTACTGGCAGAGTGCGGCGTTATGCCGTGAGCTTTGTTGTATTCATCTTGAAATTTACGCCTCGCAGTCGTCGTATAGATCGCCTCTTTCATCGAGTGCGTGATCTTTTTGGCAAACATCAGCACCTTGCCATTTACATTTCTAGCTGCACGCCCCATCGTCTGTATAAGGCTCGTTGTCGAGCGCAAAAAGCCCTCTTTATCAGCGTCCATTATGGCTATCAGGCTCACTTCAGGCAGGTCAAGCCCCTCACGGAGCAAATTTATGCCTATTAGCATGTCAAATTCGCCACTTCTAAGCCCTCTAATGATCTCATTTCGCTCGATCGCGTCGATGTCTGAATGCATATACTTGACCTTTATGCCAAGCTCGATGTAGTAGCGGCTTAGCTCCTCGGCCATCTTTTTAGTTAGCACCGTAACTAACACACGCTCATTTCTAGCGATCACCGCCTTTGCCTCGTCAAATAGCGCCTCGACTTGATTGTCACTATCTTTTATCTCGATGATCGGATCAAGTAGCCCTGTAGGTCGCAAAATTTGCTCATAGACGTGCCCATGGCTGATACCAAGCTCGTATTCGTTTGGCGTGGCTGAAACAAAGAGAAATTTCGCCTTTTTGCTTATGAACTCATCAAATTTAAGCGGCCTGTTATCAAGCGCTGACGGCAAGCGAAATCCATACTCCACAAGCACCTCTTTACGGCTCCTATCACCTGCGTACATACCCCTAAACTGCGGCAAGCTCACATGGCTCTCATCGACGATGACTAGGTAGTCTTTGCCGCTTATCTCAAAGTAGTCAAACATCGAATATGGCGTCTCTCCGGGCTTTTGACCAGTTAGGTGGCGCGCGTAGTTTTCGATGCCTTTGCACATGCCTGTGCTTGCCATCATCTCAAGGTCAAACTCCACCCTTTGCTTTAGCCTCTGCGCCTCGACTAGCTTGCCTTGCTCGTTAAATTCTTTCAAACGCGCATCAAGCTCCTCTTCGATCTCTTTCATCGCGATCTTTAGCCTATCAGCACCCACGATGAACTGACTGGTCGCATAAAGCGTAAATTTAGAGATGTCTTTTAGCCTTTTGTTATCAAGCACGTCAAAATGATACATCGCATCGATCTCATCGCCAAAAAACTCGACCCTTAGAGCTTCGTCGTTGTAATAAGCTGGGTAAATATCCACCACATCGCCATTTACACGAAAGTCACCCCTGTCAAAGTAGTTGTCATTGCGCTTATAGCCCATATCCACAAGCTGCTCTAAAAGCTTTCTTTGGCTTATCTTCTCGCCCACGCTAAGATATGCCACCATCCCTTTATACTCACTTGGATTACCAAGGCCGTAGTTTGCAGAGACTGAAGCCACGCAGATGACGTCGTCAAAGCTTAGCAAGCTAGCCGTTGCAGAGAGGCGCAGACGCTCAAGCTCCTCATTTACCGAGCTATCCTTTTCTATATATAGGTCGCTTCTTGGGATGTAGGCCTCTGGCTGGTAGTAGTCGTAGTAGCTTATGAAGTACTCGACATGATTTTTTGGGAAAAAGCCCTTAAATTCGCTATAAAGCTGAGCAGCTAAGGATTTGTTATGCGTCATTATCAGAGTTGGCATATTTAGCTCACGTATGACATTTGCCATGGTAAAGGTCTTGCCAGACCCTGTCACGCCTAGAAGAGTTTGGTATTTATTGCCAGATTTTATACTTTTTACTATCTCTTTTATCGCTCTTGCTTGGTCGCTGCTTGGGCTAAATTTAGATGAAATTTCAAATTTACTCATTGATCGCCTTTAAATTTGGGCGAATTTTATAGCAAAGATAGTGCTTTGTCAAATGAGAATTTTAAAAAGAATTTAGCCTCTGCGTGTTAGAATACGGCATTAATTATTATTTTAAAGGAACCTTTATGTTTGAAGATAATGCGATCTTAACCACACTAAGCGATAAAGTAAATGACCTCATCACAAAATACGATGAAGTCTGCAGAGTAAATGAAGAGCTACGTAATGAGATCGTAACATTAAAAGCACAAAATGAGGCAAAGACTAATCAGATCATGCGTTTAGAAGAGGACCTTGACAAGAAAAATAGCGAAGCTGATGATGTAATGAAAAAGATCGAAGCCGTCCTTGGTAGATAAGCTAGACATTTTTGGCATAAAAGATGAAACAGATCACGCTCACCGTATCATCTCGCGACTATACGATCACGCTTGATGATGATTTTGCTGAAATTTTTGAGCGTGACTGGCAGAAATTTATGGGGGGAAAGAAATTTATAGAGCCTCGCGAGCTTATAAACGCCTTTGTCGAAAAGAGCTACGAGAGCTACACAAATTTGCGCGTCGTAAAGGACGTCACAAAAGAGATAGAAGAGATACTAAAACCGGAAAATAAATGAAAAAAAGAGCTTTTACCCTAATAGAAATTATATTTGTCATCGTCATACTTGGCGTCTTAAGCGCTATTGCTATACCAAAGCTTTTCTTTACCAGAAGCGACGCCATAGTCGCAAACGCAAAAACGCAAATCGCTGCCATAAAAAGCGGCATCTCACTAAAATACAACGATAGCGTCCTAAAAGGCACTCCAGCATATCCAGACGCACTTGATGATGGGAATAAACTTTTCAACAAAGTAATAAGCGTAAATATCGCAGACAGCGGCACAAAAAACGGCTGGCACAAAACTGGAGCAACCACTTATACCTTCAAACTAGACGGACAAACAGCAAATTTCACTTATAACAAAACCACTGGCGAATTTGACTGCCAAAGCAGCGACGGACTTTGCAGCGCCCTTGAGTGATGAGATACTACGAGGTCGTATTTAGCGGGGTAAATTTAGCTGCACTCACATATAAAAGCGAGCTAGATATTGCGCCATTTCGCGCCGTCACTGCAAAGCTTAGGGGTAAAAGCCTAGTTGGCTTTATACTGCGCGAAGTAAGCGAGCCAAGCTTTAAAACAAGCCTAATTGATGAAATTTTACCCATTAAGCTAAACGAGATACAGGCAACTTTGGCTAAATTTATCGCCTACTACTACACCTGCGAGCTTGGCGTTGCTATAAATTTATTTGAGCCACAAACTCTTGTGGATGATGAAATTTATAGTGGCGCAACCGACTTTAAAGCGCCAAATTTAAGCCAAAAGCAGCTTGAAGCGTTAAATTTTATAAACGCACGAAAAAGCTCACTCATCTTTGGCGACACTGGGAGTGGCAAAAGTGAAATTTATATAGCTAAAATCAGAGAAATTTTAAACGCAGGCGGACAAGCGCTATTTTTAATGCCTGAAATTTCACTAACACCGCAGATGCAAAAGCGCTTAGAGGGCTTCTTTGGCGAGGTGGTGGCTGTGTGGCACTCAAAGATCACACCAAAGAAAAAAGAGCAAATTTTAAAGGAGATTAAAAGCGGCAAGGCTAGGCTAATAGCTGGAGCTAGGTCTGCCCTATTTTTGCCACTTGAGAGGCTAAAACTCATCATCATCGACGAAGAGCACGACGATAGCTACAAAAACACTGGCTCAAAGCCACACTACAACGCAAGAGACCTAGCACTCTTTCTAACTAGCAAATTTGACCTGCAAGTGGTACTTGGAAGCGCCACGCCAAGCCTCACTAGCTTTTACAAGCAAGAATGTTTTCGCCTAAAAGGGACATATTTTGCGTCGCAAAAGAGCTATATATTTGACGAGAGCGAGACTGGCATAAGCGAAATTTTAAAAGAGCAGATCGCAAAGACGCTTGAAAACAAAAAGCAAGCCGTCATCTGCCTGCCAACAAGGGCAAATTTCAAATATCTTGTCTGCAAAAACTGCGGCGAGACGGTGAAGTGTCCATTTTGTAGCATCGGCATGAGCTACTATAAAAAGCAAAACGTGCTAAAGTGCCAATACTGCGAGCACAAAATGGCCGTGCCAAAGACCTGCCACCAGTGCGGCAGCGAGATGATAGAGGCTAAAAAGATCGGCACGAGTGAGCTTTTAGAGCGGCTGCAAGCTGAGTTTGCAAACGCTAGGATCGCTAAATTTGATAGAGATGAGATCACGACGCAAAACAAGCTTGTAAAGGCTTTGAAGGAATTTAACGACGGCAAGATAGATATCCTGCTTGGTACGCAGATGCTAAGCAAGGGGCATGACTATCACAACGTCGAGCTTGCCGTCATCATGGGCTTTGACGAGCTTTTAAATTTTCCTGATTATAGAGCTAGAGAGCGAACACTAGCCCTTGCCATGCAAGTAGCTGGAAGAGCCGGCAGAAACGGAGCTGGCAGGGTCATCATACAAAGCAAGCAAAGGAAGTTTTTTGAAGGTTTTATCAGCGACTACGACGCGTTTTTAAAGGAGGAGATCAGCTACCGAGAGGGGCTGTATCCGCCATTTACTAGACTACTTCGCATAGTTATCTCGCACAAAGATGAGAGTACGGCAAAGGGTGCAATGAACGAATTTGTGCAAAGGCTAGAGCCACTAAAAAGTGACGAGCTAGAGATCGTGGGATATGGCAAATGCCAGATCGAGTATCTTGGGGGCAAATTTAGATATGAAATTCTGCTTCGTTCAAACTCTCACACCATGCTTTTAAAAGCGGCAAACCTCTGCAAAAGCGAACTTAGCGATATCGATATAGACCCAGTAAATTTTAGTTAAAGGCAAGTGAATAAATTTTTAAAATTTGCAAATTTGCTTCGTAGCGTATAATTGTCAGGCAAATTTTAAATTTCATGAGCGAGTAATTTCGGCTCTAAAATTTGAGCTAAGCTGTAAGCGAAGCCAAATTTTAGTAGTCAATTCTTGCGAGTGAATGGGATTTTAAAATTTGCAAAATAATAAATTTCTACTTTTAAAATATAGACTTTAATTTTTAAGCTCTTTTTTATCCAAAAGGGAGACAAGGGGACTTGAATTACGAAGCCGTCCCCTTATCCCCCTTTTTTAAATCCCCCAAACCCCTCGCACGTTCAAGGTGCATACAATGGTGCTAGCGCACTGCATGCGGTTTATCATCAGATAAGCGTCAAGTAAATTTTAAACGAGTATTTTCGGCTCTAAAATTTGAGCTAAGCTGTAAGCGAAGTCAAATTTTAGTAGCCAACTCTTAGGGGTGAATGAAAGTTTAAAATTTGCATTTATGATACATGAGCCTTAATTGCAAACTGCCTGCATTTAAAAACTTTATTAATTTTTCAAGCCTTTTAAAAGCCATTTTTTCTTATAATCCCCAATAAAATTTAAAGGCAAAATTTTGCAACGATACCCGACAAAACAGATAAAAATTCGCGATGTTTTAATAGGCGGTGACGCACCGATCTCCGTGCAGTCGATGACATTTTCAAAGACAAAGGACGTAAAAGGCACGCTAGAGCAGATACAAAGGCTATATTTTGCAGGCTGTGACATCGTGCGCTGCGCAGTTTTTGACAAAGAGGACGCCAGCGCGCTAAAAGAGATCGTCGCAGGCTCACCCATCCCAGTCGTTGCAGACATACATTTTAACCACACCTACGCGCTCATCGTTAGCGAATTTGTCGATGCTATCCGCATAAATCCAGGCAACATAGGCTCAGCTAAAAACATAAAAGCAGTCGTTGATGCCTGCAAACAGCGAAATTTGCCTATCCGCATAGGCGTAAATTCTGGCTCGCTTGAAAAGCAGTTTGAGGACCGCTATGGCCGCACGGTGGAGGCGATGGTGGAGAGTGCCTTATACAACATCAAGCTTCTTGAGGATTTTGACTTTACGGACATTAAAATTTCACTTAAATCAAGCGACGTCGAGCGCACGATGCAAGCTTATAGAGCGCTTCGCCCAAAGACAAACTACCCATTTCATCTAGGCGTAACAGAGGCAGGTACCACTTTTCACGCGACCATCAAGTCCGCGATCGCACTTGGTGGGTTACTACTTGAGGGCATCGGCGATACGATGAGAGTTAGCATCACGGGCGAGCTTGAAGAGGAGATCAAAGTCGCAAAGGCGATCTTAAAAGATAGCGGCCGCCAAAAAGAGGGGCTAAACATCATCTCATGCCCAACTTGTGGGCGTTTGCAAGCTGACCTCATGGCGGCAGTAAAGCTCGTAGAAGAAAAAACAAAAGGGATAAAAGAGCCACTAAATGTCTCGGTAATGGGCTGCGTGGTAAATGCTATCGGCGAGGCAAAAGGTGCAGACGTCGCCATAGCATTTGGCAAGGGAAATGGCATGATCATGCGCCACGGCGAAGTGATCGCAAGGCTGCCTGAGAGCGAGCTTGTGGATAGATTTTTGCAAGAGATCGACGACGAGATAAAGAGCAGAGGATAAAGCAGTGGCAAAAGAGAGACTTAACGAAATAGAATTTAGCAACCTTTACGACCTTGACATGGAGCGAGCTATACTAAGCTCGATCATCGCAAACAACGACGCTTTGGGCGAAATTTTTGACACGATCAAGGCTGGGGACTTTTACCTAAAGGCTCACGCGCAAATTTACAAAGCGATGGTTGATTGTCTAAACGGCGATGTGCCTATCGCATCGACATTTATCAAAAACAAGCTTGGCGAAAACTACGATGACAACGTCATGGCGAGCATTTTGGCCACAAACTCGATCATCGACATCCAAAGATACGCAAACGAGCTAAAAGAGAAGTCGATAAAACGCAGTCTAGTAAAGATCGCCCACGACATCCCAAGCAAGGTAAATGAAGACAAAGCTAGCCGCGATATGGTCGATGAGCTAAGTCAAGAATTTTACTCGCTAGTCGATGGCAGCGGCACTGGTAGCATCAGAGATAGCGAAGATATCATAAAAAGTTTGATAGTGCACATGCAAAAGCAAGCTGCCCTAAACGAGCGCGACATCATCGGACTAAACACCGGCTTTAAAAAGCTAAATGAGATGATAAAAGGCTTTAAAAATGGCGACCTCATCATCATCGCAGCGCGCCCTGGCATGGGCAAAACGACGCTTTGTCTAAATTTCATGGGGCATGTTTTAAAAAGTGGCGCTGGTGTCGTCTTTTTCTCGCTTGAGATGCCAGCAGAGCAGATCATGATGAGGATGCTAGCAGACAAGACCTCGATCCCACTTCAAGAGATAATGACAGCGACCCTGGACGACGAGAAGCTCGCCCACTTTAGCCACGCATGCAGCGAATTTTCGCACGCCAAGCTCTTTGTGCACGATAGCGGCTACGTAAATATCCACCAAGTAAGGACGCAGCTTCGCAAGCTAAAGTCGGCTCATCCTGAAATTTCACTCTGCGTCATCGACTACATCGGCCTTATGATGAGCACAAACAACTTCGCTGACCGCCACATACAAATAGCTGAAATTTCTCGTGGCTTAAAGCTTCTAGCGCGTGAGCTGGATATGCCTATCATCGCACTTTCGCAGCTAAACCGCGGCCTTGAAGCACGCGCGAACAAGCGCCCTATGCTAAGCGATCTAAGAGAGTCAGGCGCGATCGAGCAAGACGCCGACATCATCCTTTTTGTCTATAGGCACGAGGTCTATCTGGAGCAAGAGGAAAACGAGAAAAAGAGCAAGGCAGCGGCTGAAGGCAAACCTTATCAAAGCGAGCACGTTTTTAACAAGCTTCAAGAAAACGCCGAGATCATCGTTGGCAAAAACAGAAACGGCGAGGTCGGATCTATCGACGTGCTCTTTCAAAAGCAGTACTCGCGCTTTTGCGATATCGCCACCACACCAGTGCAATCAACTGAATTTAAAGAGTAAATTTGCCAAAAAGCAGGCGTGTATTTTATTTTCTCCTGCTTTGCCTTTTGCTTTTTTGTCTAAATTTAGCGCTTAAATTTCATGAATATAACGCTTTTATGGAGCTTGGCGAGCAAGACGTCCTAGGCAAAGTAAGCGTAAATTTCACCAAAGAGAAAAACGGCAAAAAGCGCCAAATCATCAGGATCGACACCTCAAATTTTAGCTTTTACACAACCACTTCTAAAAAAGATGAGATCAGCCTTTATGACGTCGTGGCGCTTAGCGTTCAGCCAATAGACGTTAGTTTTAAAGACTATCTTTCTGGCTCATTTTACATGCCAAGCTACGATAGAGCCGTTATCAAAAGAGATGATAGTCTAAGGCAAAGAGCTATAAATTTCATCTCCGCGCAGCACGAAAACGCCAAAATTTCGCAACTTTTCTCAGCGCTATTTCTTGGTACAAATGTCTTTGGCGAGCTAAGAGATGACGTCTCAAACTGGGGCGTGGCGCACCTCATCGCCATTAGCGGCTATCATCTTGGTGTCATAAGCGCGGTTTGCTTCTTTCTTTTAAAGCTCGTTTTTAAGCCCATCTACGCAAGATATATGCCTTACCGCTCATACATTTTTGACTTTACAATTGCCGTATTTTTGGTGCTTTGCTTCTACTTTTACATGATCGGCTTTATAGCAAGCTTTTTGCGGGCATTTTTGATGAGCGTGGCTGGCTTTTACATGATATGTAAAAAGATAAAGATATTAAATTTCTACACGCTCTTTGGCGTTATTTTATTTAGCGTCGCCCTATTTCCGCAGCTTCTTTTTAGCGTTGGCTTTTATTTTTCATGCCTTGGCGTCTTTTATATCTTCGTCTATCTTTTCTACTTTGCGCCCAAATTTAACCTGCTAGCAAACTCACTACTTTTAGATTTATATGTCTTTTTTGCTATGGAGGTTGCAGTGCTTTACTTTTTCCCACTCATTAGCCTCTTGCAGCTTAGCGTGCTAGCTATCAACTACCTATTTGGCGTATTTTATCCACTAAGTTTTTTACTTCACCTCTTTGGATATGGCGGCATTTTTGATGAAATTTTAAGCAAGATGTTAGCCTTTAGACTAAGTTCTGGCAGCCTTCATATAAGCACATTTATCTTTTTACTCTATAACGCCATCACACTTTTTTGCGTTAAATTTAAATCCCTAGTCCTACTTCCGCCACTTTTTGGCGTGGTAGCGTTTTTGCTTTTCTTGCTAAATTTTTCGTAGTCAAAGTTTTATTTAAATTTGCCGATATGCTTTTAAATTTAAAGGCAAGGCGATGCAGATAAACTCAAATTTTATAAATTTAAATAAAAGCACTCCCAAAAGTGGGCTAAATTTAAAGACAGATGAGGAAAATTTAAAGAATGAAAATTCTCAAAACAGCGATAAAAGCGCTATTTTGCATGACGCTTCAAATTTAGCTAGCGAGGCAAATAATGAGAGCGAGAGTAGCGCCGATGTCATAAAAAAGCAGTTAGAAAAACTGCAAAAACAGCTAAAAGAGATTGATAATGCGATAAAACAGGCAAGTGCTAGCAAAAATCCATACGCAAAAGAGCTGGTTGCCTCGCTTCAGAGCAAAAAGGGAGCTATCTTTGCTCAGATAATGCAGCTAAACGCCCAGCTTTTAAAGATGCAAGGCGCTTAAAAAGATCAAATTTGATGCTTTAAAATTCTCTACTTAGCTTAAATAACTCAAATTTGATCTTAAAATTAACATCACGCAGCCTTTACGCCATAAAATTTCATGATTTTATTATGAATTAGTAGCGATATATACATTATCGCAGCGCCTAAAATGAGCCTTGTTAGGTTGGCGTCCTTTTGCCAAAAAACTAAATTTACGATGATAGCAGCTGGTATTAGGGCGTTATTCATAATGGCAAGTACGCCGCTATCGACCTCGCAAGCCCCCTTGTTCCACATAAAATATCCCAGCCCGCTAGCGACTACGCCAAGCCACAAAAGCACCAAAGTTTGGGTTAGATCCACTTGAAATTTAGCTGGATTGCCAAGGGTTATGAGCGCTATGACAGCGACAAAAAACGCTCCAAAGTGAAAGTAGCCAAAGACCTTTTTTTGATCCACTTCAAACTTCTCCAAAAGCGCCTTATAGGCACTCTGCCCTGCTCCAAAGCATATATTTGCCCCTTGCACCAGCAAAAAGCCCTTTAGCACGCCCTCATTTATCGCGCCATACTTGATAACAAGCGCGCCAAAGACCGCCACGCCAACGCTAAAGAGATAAAGCGGCCTAAATTTAAAGCTAAATGCATCATATATGAGCGTCACATAAAACGGCGTAAAAATGGTAAAAAGTGCGACTTCTGGCACGCTTAGATACAAAAACGAGTTGTAGTAGCAAAGATACATGAGCCCTATTTGCACCGCTCCTATCGCCATTATGCCAAGGGCGAGCTTTGGATTTACCCCGCGAAATTTCGTAAATGGCAAAAAGACCATGCTAGCAAGTGCCACACGCACAAAAACAGCCAGATAGCTATCCACCTTGCCCGCTAAAAACTCGCCTATCAAGCTAAAGCTAAACGCCCACAAAATGGTCACGAAGATCAGTTTGTTCATTCTATCACCACCTCATTTATATTTCTTGCGCACTCAAAAAAGTATTCAAGCTTGTTTAGCTCGAGCAGATCGCCATTTAGGATGAAATTTGCCCTGTCGCTAAAATTTTTCTCGCTCACAAATAAAAACTGCTCAAATTTTACCTTGCCGCTAAGATAACCATTTAGCAGGTCATTAAAGTCGCTATCAAGGTTATCTTGCTTTAGCGAGTCTAAATTTAGCCTAGCACTCAAGCCCTCTATCACGCCTCTTAGATCCTTTAGCCTAGCCATTATCCTGTTTTCTTCATCGCTTAAATTTAGAGCCGCGCGCTGCTGCTCAATACGCTTTGTCTGAGCTTGTTTGCTAAGACTTAGGCTATCTGGTAACTTCCACTCAAACTCCACTCTAGGCTTGTTCGCATCAGCGTATGCCTCAGCCATCTGCGAAGTCGTCCTCTCGCCTTTTTTAAAGCTGTTATTATTCACACTTTGCGTATCTTTTAGGTAAATTTTTGGAGCAAATTTGCTCTTTTGCTTCTCATTTTCTTGCTCTTTTATATATTTTTCTTGCTCCATCGCCCCAAGCTTGGCGCTTAGATCATCCTTGCTAAAATCAGGCATCACTATCTTTGAGCCAGCATTAAAGCCGATCTCGCCGTTTGAGAGTAAATTTATCCTTGAGTTTAACTCTGCTAGCTTAAGCCCAAGCTCGTCTAGCTCGGCTCTTTTTTTATTAAGAGTGAAATTTATCGCATCAAATTCGCTCTTATCTATCTCGCCATACTCAAACCAAAACTCATTTTCGCTAGCCGCTTTTGCAAAGCTATCGACAAATTTTGTCTCTAAATTTATAAGAGAATTTAGTGCAACAGCGTTAAAATAGACCTTTGCGACCTGAAAAGCAGTGAGATTCATAAGCTCTTCATCTTTATAAATTTTCTCCACGCCCTTGTGGTCTAAAATTTTATCCGAAGCCTCACTCGCACCGCCGTCAAAGATGAGATACTCAACCTTTGCCGTGATAGATCCAGCCTTTGTCATATACCCGCCCTTTAGCTCGTCAGGCACAAAGGTATATCTGCCATCAAGGGATAAATTTAGCTTGTTGCTCTTATTTTTATTTATATATTCATTTTTATTAAATTCTTTCAAGCTCTCGAGCTTCGCACTTTGCGCCAGAGCGATGATCTCTAGTAAATTTCCAGCCCAAAGAGGCAAAGCAAAGAGCAAAACCGCCAAAATCTTATTCAAATTCTCTCCCTTTCATAAAATTTTCTTATAAATTTATCAAGATTATAGACCCAAGCAAATAGCACTGGCACGACAAGCAAACTTAGCAAAGTCGAGCTAATGAGCCCAAAGATGATGCTTATAGCCATAGGCGAGTTGGCTTCAAAGCCAGCACCCCTACCAAGCGCAAGAGGCAGCATGGCAAATATCATCGCAAAAGTGGTCATCAAAACAGCTCTTAAGCGCTTTTTAGCAGCCATTTTCACAGCTTCATTTGCCTCCATGCCGTTATTTGCAAAGTGATTTGCAAAATCAACGACTAAAATGGCGTTTTTACCGACCATACCAAAAAGCAAGATGACGCCAACCATGACAAATAGGCTAAATGGATTGCCGCTTATAAAAAGTCCGATCACCACGCCACAAAAGGCAAGCGGCATGGCAAGCATGATGAGAAATGGTAGCAAAAAGCTCTCATAAAGTGCAGCTAGCACCATGTAAATAAGCACCGCACTAGCGCTTACTGTAAAGATAAAAGAAGCGTTCGTATCATCCATCAGCTCGACAAATCCCAAAAATTTATACTTGAAATTTGCAGGCAAAATTTCATCAAGCTTCTTTGAAATTTCATTTGCTACGCTATTTAGCGGAGCGTTATTTTTGGTATTTGCTAGAAATTTGATCTCATCGGCTCTATTAAACCTTGAAATACTAGCTGGCTTTTGCTCAAAACTAATCGTCGCCACATCGCCAAGTGTGACAAAAAAGCCCTCATTGCTTCTTATCTTGGTCTTTAAGATATCATTTGTATCGCTTCTAAATTTATCATCAAGACGCATGTAAAGCTCATACTCTTTGCCATTTTCGTTTTCAAAAACAGAGACCTCATTCTGGCTAAATGCGCTATAAACAGCGCTTGCAATGCTGGCTTTATCTAAATTTAGCCTTTTTGCCTTATCTTCATCGATAGAAATTTGCACACGCTTTAGCAGATCTTCTTCCGGCGAATTTACATCCGTTGCGTCATTTATCTCTTTTAGCATCTTGCTGATCTTTGGTACAAATTTCTCTAGATCTTTGCCATTTTCAGATGTGATAGTAAGCTTAACTGGCTGCACGTCGCCACCTTCAACTACCGGAAGATCAGCCACGATGACGCTCATATCGTCACTTTTTAGCTTGTCGCGAAACCTCTGCATGATAGCATTTTGCCGCTCGTGATTAGCTCTATCTTTTAGCTCCTTTAACCTAACGTAAGCTTTTACAAGATAAGGCTGCTTGGCGTCTGTGTAGCCAAGGATGAAGTAGGCGTAAGCGACCTGAGGATCGGCGTTTATGAGTGAAATTTTATCTTTTAGCCTCTCTTTGCTAGCCTCCAGACTAAGGGCAGGATCAAGCTTAAAGTAGATGTTAAACTCCGAGTTATCCTCGCTTGGCATGAAGTCGCCACCTACAAATTTAGCCAGTCCAAACGAGCAAACAACGACCACAAGCGTTATGGCTAAAAATATGAGCTTAAATTTAAGCGCCAAGGTCAAAATTTTCTCATAGAAATTTTCAAGCCACTCAAAAAATGGCTCGCTCTTTATGTAAAATTTGCTCTCCTTGGCATTTACAAACCTAGCGCTAAGCGTTGGCACAAGAAATATACTCACAAAAAACGAGATGACGATGCCAGCTGCCACGCTCATCGCAAAGGAGTTAAAGTACTTGCCAACGATGCCACTCATAAAGGCTATTGGCACGAAGACGCAAAGCAGCACGAGCGAGATCGCAAAGACGCTAAATGCTATCTCTTTTATGCCTGCAAAGCTTGCCTTTAGGGCATTTGGCTCATCTTTTAGCCGGCTTGCGATGTTTTCAGTGACGACTATCGCATCATCGATGAAAATTCCGATGCCAAGTGTGAGCGCTATAAGGCTTAAGCGGTTGATGTCGTAGCCTAGGGCATTTATGATGAAAAATGTCGCCACGATGCTAGTTGGTATCGCCACGACTGAGATGATGGTGATCGAGAAATTTCTTAAAAACAGATAGACGATCACGATGGTTAGCAAGACGCCAAGGATCATATCAAAGGCGGTTTGATCGATGTGCTTTTGTATCACTTCGCTCTTATCGTAGGCTATTTTTACGTCGTATTCGCTGCCAAGCAGGCTTTTAAACTGATCTAGCTTTGACTTAGCTAGAGCGATCACGGTTAGAGCGTTTGCGTCTGGAGCTAGCTCAAGACCCAGCAAGACGCCACTTTTTTTATCCATTATCGCTGCTTCGTTTGCGTCTTTGTAAGCAAGATCAACGCTTGCGATATCTTTTAAAAAGACCCCTTGCTTAATCGTTAAATTTCTTATCTCATCTATGCTTTTGGCGCTGAAATTTGACTTGATCGCCATTTGTATCTCTTCATTTTCTATCTTGCCAAGTGGTGCTTTTAGATTTTCAACCTTTATCAAATTTGCCACTTCGTTTGCACTAAGGGCGTTTTTATCAAGCTTAAATCTATCAAGTAAAATTTTCACTGCTGGCTCTAAAAAGCCATTTGTCTTAACCTTTGAAACGCCGCTTATGCGCTCTAAAAATGGCTTTGCCACGTCGTCGATCTCTTGCATAAGCTTAGTTTCGTTGCCATCAAGCCTTGTGATAAAAAGGCTAAATACAGAAGAAGAGAGCCCGTTTAGCTTTTCTATCTCGTAGTTTGCGCCAACTCTCGCCTTTTGCATCTTGTCGCGGACGTCGTTTGTAGCGCTCTCTAGGTCTTTGTTTAACTCAAATTCGATGATTACCACGCTTAGGTTGTCAAAGCTAGTTGAGTAAAGCTTTTTTATCCCCTCGATGCTTGAGACCTCGTCCTCGATCTTTTGCGTGATCTTTGTCTTGATGTAGTTCATATCGCCATTTGCGTAGGTCGTGATCTTTACTATCGGGATATTTACTTGCGGATATAAATTTACATTCATCGTCTTTAGCGAGTAGATGCCAAAGACAACAAGGCTTAAGAATATCATAAGCGTAGTTATGGGGCGGTTTATGGCTGTTTTTATCATTTATTTTCGCCGATTATCACTTTTCCTTGACCAAACATGCCTGGCTTCATCCCCACATCGTAAGCTTCGGCGTAAAATTTTCTAGTCTCTCTTTTTATCTCTGGATGAATGAGCGCGATTTTTAGCTCTTTTTCTTCACTTGTTGCGTCAAGCTTAAATTTAAACATGTCGCCTATTTTTACTAAA
Organism: Campylobacter concisus; assembly: GCF_902460675.1. Lineage (GTDB taxonomy): Bacteria > Campylobacterota > Campylobacteria > Campylobacterales > Campylobacteraceae > Campylobacter_A > Campylobacter_A concisus_AJ. Next base: position 1,039,716 of record NZ_CABPUQ010000001.1, read on the forward strand.
TTTACATATTTTTCATCGATCGCTATTAAAATTTTAACCTCTTCGGAGTTTAAGATAAAGGCTGGCTGAAGCGGCGAAGCACTCTCGCCAAGCTCGACATTTTTACTAGCTATGACGCCATCAAAAGGAGCTTTTAAAACGGCCTTTTTAAGATGATCATCTGCGTTTAAAATGGCGATCTGGGCACTCTCCACCCTAAGAGCTGCCTCGTCAAATTTATATTTTACCTCATCGAATTCTTGCTTTGAGGTGACGTCCTTTACTTGGTTAAATTTATTAAAAGTGCTTTTAGCAAATTCTTTGGCATTTTTGGCAAGCGCTAGGTCGTTTTTTGCCTTTTTTAGAGCGATCTCAAGGCTTGTTTGATCAAGACTAGCTAAAGTATCGCCCTTTTTAACGTGGCTTGAGACATCTACAAAAATTTTATCTACCTTGCCGCTGCTCTCAAATGCAAGCTTTGAGCTTTGCTTGGCATAGACTTCAAAATCAGCAAAAATCTCCTCCCCTGCAAATGAAAAAACGCAAAATATCATCAAAAAAAGTATCTTTTTCAATCCCTAATCCTCTCTAAAATGCTCTCCCCGCTTTCAAAAAAATACTCCGCTTTTTTGATCTCTAGCTCATCTTTCGCCCCTTCAAAAAGGCTAATGGCGTCAAATTTTTGTGAAAGCGCCTCAAGCAGGTCGCTATATCCTAAAAGCCCTGAGCTATACTTCTCAAAGCTCGCTCTAAGTGCTAGATCGCTCGCCTTTACATACTCATTTAGCGAGGCGATCTTTGAGCTAAGAGTTGCGATCTCGTTTTGTAAATTTTTAAGTTTTGTCTCGTTTTCACGCTTTTTATACTCTAAATTTAGCCTCGCTTCATCAAGCGCGATCTTGCTAGCTTGGCTCATCTTGCTAGTGGCAAAAAAGTCAAAAATTTTCCACCTGAAGCTAACGCCAAATTTATTGCCGTGCGTATCTTCTTTTAGATATTTATCAAGATATGGGCGATACGCGCTATACTTGCCAAGGTCGATGTCGTAGTTGTTTTTGTAAAATCCATAGGTGTCATAGAGCATGATTTGAGGCAAAAAGCCAGCTCTTGTCTCGCTAAGCTTAGCTTCGCTTATAGAAATATCTTGATTTAGCCTGTCAAGCTCGGCGTTTTTTGAAGCTAAATTTGAGCCAATCTCAGCCATTTTTGCCCCACTAAGTGGCGAAATTTGCTCGCCTGTTAGCAAATTTATCTCATTTAAAATTTGCTCCATTTTGTTTTTATACTCAAGCTCCACGCTATTTGCCAAGTGATATTTTGCCCGCACATTTTCTAGCTCATCTTTTGCGGCAAGTCCTGCTTTATTTGCCTTTTCAAGCTTGTCTAAAACGCCTTTTAAGAAATTTGCCTGAGCGTTTTTGGCAGCTATTATATTTTCAAGTGCGCAGGTGTTAAAGTATAAATTTACAGCCTTAAGGGCAAGGTAGTTTTTGGCCTCATCGCTTGCGATGGCGGCTTTATTTTTTAAAAGCTGGTTCATCTTTAACCTAGCCTCTCTCGCCCCGCCGTCGTATAGTAGAAAATCGATCCTTGCTAGCACTCCAGCTGACTCTTTAGCGACTATGCTTGGAAAGGTGCTTGCGTTTTTGCCGTATGAGCCCTCCAAACTAAGACTTGGCAAGTAGGCACTAGTGGTAGCCTCGCTATTTAAATTTGCTCTTTTTAGCTCAAGCTCTTTGATCTTTGAAATTTCGTTTTGAGTAGCCTTGTTCGCTATCTCGCTCAAATTTGATCCAAGCAGTGCCAAAGGCAAAAGTGCTAATAAAATTTTTTTCATCAGTGAAAGCTCTTTACTAAATTTCCTATTAGCAAATTCCAGCCATCAACTAGCACGAAGATGAGTAGTTTAAATGGCAGCGAGATCATGACAGGAGGTAACATCATCATACCCATCGCCATCAAAACGGAGCTTACAACCATGTCGATGACAAGAAATGGCAGATAAAGCAAAAAGGCTATCTCAAAAGATGTCTTTAGCTCGCTTATCATAAAGGCTGACATCGCGATGCTTAGCGGGATATCCTCGATATTTGCTGGATTTTGCAAATTTCTTATCCTAAAAAATAGCGCAAGATCTTTTTCTCTAGTGTTTTTAACCATAAATTCTTTAAACGGCTTTAAACTCTTATCAAGCATCTCCTCATAGCCTATCTGCTCGGCTATATAAGGCTTTATACCCTCATCGTAGCTTCTTTGCCCAACTGGCTCCATGATAAAAAATGTAAGCACCATCGCAAGCGAGATGAGCACCGTTGAAGGCGGCACTTGCTGTGTGCCCATCGCTTGACGCAAAAATGAAAAGACAATGACAAGGCGCAAAAAGCTAGTCATCATAAAGATGAGTGAAGGAGCAAGAGCAAGTGCGGTGAGGATTAGTAAAACATTTAGAGAATTTACAAGCTGCTCGGCATTTTGCGGTGAATTTAGGCTTAAATTTATAGTTGGTAGCGCAGGATCAGCGCCAAAAACTACACAAAACAAAACCGCTAAACTAAGCAGTGCTTTCACAACTAATTCCTCGTATCAAGGATACTTTTCTTAGTAGCCTCTTTATTTTTTGGCTCGAGCGAAACGAAGTGAATTTCCACCCTATTGTTTTTAGCTCTGCCCTCGTCTGTGCTGTTGCTAGCGATCGGATCAAAAGAGGCTCTGCCAGAAGTGATAAGCCTCTCTTGTGGTACGCCATCGCTAACTAGTTCTTCAAGCACGCTTAGCGCCCTTGCAGTAGAGAGCTGCCAGTTATTTTTATATATAGAGTCTTTACTTGGATTTGTATTATCAGTGTATCCGATGATATCTGTTTTTACCTCATTTGGCATTTTGGCTATGATCATGCCTATTCGCTTTAAAAAGAGCTTCGCATCCTCGCCAGAAATTTCAGCGCTATCTTTGTCAAAGAGCATCGCAGCTGGAAGCCTAACAATAAAGCCATCCTCGCTCTCCTCCATAGTGATCTCAGGTGCCCCACTAGCCGTTAGTAACTCATTTATCTTTTTAACAGTCGAAGTGACCTCGTTTTGAGCGCCTTTTTGAGCTTTTGGCTTTGGAGTGCGTCTGCTTTCAGGATCTGTCTCTTTTTCTACCTGACTATCTGGTCTTGCGCCACCCTCTAACACGCTTAGCGCACCAGCTAGTGAGCCAACAGCAGCCTCCATTTTTTTAGCATCCATCGTCGCCATAGAAAGGAGCAAAACAAAGAAGCAAAGTAGGAGTGACATAAGGTCACCAAAGGCAGCCAGCCACTCAGGCATACACTTTGGGCACTCTTCTGGTTTTATTAACTTACCCATTATTCAAACTGACTTTTTCTATCTTTTGGAGGTAAAAATGCTAAGAGCTTAGCTTCAAGCGTTCTTGGGTTGTCCCCTGCTTGTATCGCCATGATCCCCTCTAAAATGACTTGCTTCTCAAGTGCCTCATCAGCATCGCGGATCGAGAGGATATTTGCAACAGGTGAGCCGATGATGTTACCTATCATCGCACCATAAAGTGTCGTAAGCAAGGCAACCGCCATAGATGGACCGATCGCACTAGGATCTGACATATTTAGAAGCATCGCAACAAGGCCAATGAGCGTACCGATCATACCCATCGCACCAGCAAAACCACCGACTTGCTCGAAAATTTTGATGTTATTTGCATGCCTTGTGCTAGTCTGATCGATATCGATCTCCAAAAGCGCTCTGATCGCATCTGGCTCATTGCCATCGACCGCCATTGAAAGACCTTTTTTTAAAAACTGATTTGATTCATTATTTACTTCGCTCTCAAGTGCTAAGATGCCATCTCGCCTAGCTTTGGTTGAGTAATCAACTACTTTTTTTATAGTCTCAGGTAAATTTACAACAACTGATGGCTTAACAGCGACACCATAAAATTTACCAACGCCTTTAAGCGTCTCCATCTTGAAGCCAACCATCATAACGCCGATAGTACCACCAAAAACGATCATCACAGAAGGGATATCGATGTATGGTCCTATACCAACGCCTATCGCCATTGATCCAAACAAAAGCACCAGGGTCAAAACCCAGCCGACGACGGTTCCTAAATCCATTTAAACTCGCTTTATTTATAAATTCTTAAGAATTGCTATTTTATTAGCTTTTTGTTGAAACAATCGTTAAATTAAAAAAAATGTTTGCCATTTTTTGCTACAATCTGCGAAATTTTTAACGTTAAAAGGCTTAAAAATGAACAATAATACTTCAATCATAATCCTAGCTGCTGGTCTTGGTACCAGGATGAAATCAAAACGCCCAAAAGTCCTATTTGAACTATGCGGCGAGCCGATGATCATTCACATCTTAAAGCAAGCTTATGCGATCACAAACGACGTTAGCGTCGTGCTTCACTACGAAAAAGAGTTAATTAGCAAAAAGATAAAAGAAATTTTTCCTCAAACTAAAATTTTCGAGCAAGATCTAGCAAATTTCCCAGGCACTGCCGGCGCGATAAAAGGCGTAAATTTAAGCGGCGAAAAGGTGCTTGTCACTTGCGGCGATATGCCACTTGTTAGATCAACTGATCTTATGCGCCTAGCAAATGCCGAAGCAGACGTGGTTATGAGCTCATTTGAAGCGGCAAATCCTTTTGGCTACGGCAGAGTCATCATAAAAAACGGCAAAGTTGAGGCCATCGTCGAGCAAAAAGATGCGAGCGAAGCGCAACTTGCCATAAAGAGCGTAAATGCTGGCTGCTACTGCTTTAAACGCGAGGCGCTGGAGCAAATTTTACCGCTTATTAGCAACCAAAACGCACAAAAAGAGTACTACCTAACTGACGCCATAAAAATAGCAAATGAAAAGGGCTTAAAGTGCGTTGCAGTAAATGTTAATGAGCAAAATTTCATGGGCATAAATGATAAATTTCAGCTAAGCATCGCTGAAAAAATAATGCAAGATGAGATCAAGCAAAATTTGATGAAAGCTGGCGTTTTGATGCGCATGCCTGAGAGCATTTTCATAGACAGCAGGGCTAAATTTGAAGGCGAGTGCGTGCTAGAAGAAAATGTAAGCATACTTGGCGAGTGCGTTATCACGGAGAGCATCATCAAAAGCTCATCAGTGATCGAAAGTAGCATCATCAAAAACTCAGACATCGGCCCACTAGCTCACATAAGGCCAAATTCTGAAATTTCTGACACGCACATAGGAAATTTCGTCGAGGTTAAAAAAGGCATTCTTAGCGGCGTAAAAGCTGGACACTTAAGTTATCTTGGCGACTGCGAGATAGAAAGTGGCACAAATATCGGTTGTGGTACGATCACATGCAACTACGACGGCAAGGCAAAATACAAAACCAAAATCGGCAAAAACGTCTTTGTTGGCTCAGATACACAGCTAGTCGCCCCTGTAAATATCGCTGATAACGTCATCATTGCAGCTGGCAGCACCATCACAAAAGATGTTGAGAGCGGTGCATTAGCGATCAGCAGAGGTCGTCAAGAGAACAAAAGCGGCTTTTTTGAGAAATTCTTTGGCAAAGACGATGTTAAAAAATAAGAAAATTTTACTTGCAGTTTGCGGCAGTATCGCCTTTTATAAGGCATTCGAAATTTTATCGTTGCTTAAAAAGCAAGGCGCTGATGTTTACGTGGCTTTGAGTGACGGAGCGCTTGAATTTTGCAGTGTAAGCGGCTTTGAAGCGCTAAGCGAGCATAAAATTTTAAGCTCACAAACGCAAAACTGGCAAGATGGCGTAAATCACATAGCCTACTCTAAAATGGATCTAGTCTTAATAGCGCCAGCCTCGGTAAATACAATAAATAAGCTAACAGCTGGCATCTGCGACAATGTCTTCATGCAAACGCTAATCGCCGCCTCGCACGTGCCTTTGGTTGTCGCCCCTGCTGCAAATAACAATATGATCGAGCATTTTGCGACGCAAAATTCGCTTGAAATTTTAAAGAAAAACGGCGCTTTAGTGGTTGAACCAGTGCTTAAAACTCTAGCTTGTGGCGATGTTGGTAAGGGTGCTTTAGCAAGCCCTGAAGTGATAGTAGAAGCTGCCATTAAAAGGCTTAGCAAGCCCATTTTTGCAGGCAAAAAAGTGGTGATAACGGGCGGTGCGACAACTGAAAAGATAGATGATGTAAGAGCCATTACAAATTTCTCAAGCGGCAAGATGGCAAGAGCCGTGGCTAGAGCCTTTTACTACGCAGGTGCAGAGGTAAAACTGCTTGCTAGCTTTGAAACTAGTAACGAGCCGTTTCTTAGCCTTAAATTTAGCTCAAGTGGCGAGCTTTTAGAGCTTTGTAAGAGCGAGTGCGAGGAGGCAAATTTACTTGTAATGTGCGCTGCGGTGAGTGATTTTGTACCGACAAAAATTGATGGCAAGATAAAAAAAGAGAACGTTGGCGAAAGCTTAAATTTAAGCCTAAACAAAAATATAGATATTTTGCAAAGTTTAAGTAAATTTAGCTGTAAAAAGATCGGCTTTAAACTTGAAATTTCAAGCAAAAACGCTCTTAAAAGCGCTAGATCAATGCTAGAAAAAAAAGAGCTTGATGCAGTTTGTCTAAATATTTTAGGCGAGAAAAATGGCTTTGCAAGCGAGCAAAACGAGGTAAATTTCATCACAAGGGGTGGCGAAACCCTAATGCCGCTTGCCTCAAAAGATGAGATCGCAGGGCATATCGTGGAGCTAGCAGCAAATTTATGATAGAGCAAATCTCGCGCGTCCAAAAAATAGCAAATAACAGCCAAGCTCCGCTAGTAGCGATAAATTCATCCCTGCCGCTTAGCATTTTGGTGAGCCAAAAGGTCGGCTTTAATAGATACATCTTAAATTTCGCAAATAGAAATTTAAACACAAAAAGCGTAAAAGAGCTAAACGTGGGCTCTAGATACTGGGGCGAGGTGCATAGTCAGGGCGAAAACATCGTCATAAAAAATTTATACGAAAAACCAAAAATTTTAGATGAGGACGTTTTGGCTGACGGGTTAAATTTGATAGAAAATTTGGTAAAAAATGAGAATTTATCGTGGCTTTACAGCTATTTATTTAAAAACTTAAGCGAAGTTAAAATAAAAGACGAGATGAGAGTGCTGGCAAAAATGCTCTTTGCTCTGCAAGAAAACGTCGTGCATATACCATTTGCATATAGCGGTATAAACGGCATTTTTCAGCTTAAAAAAGAGGCAAATGAGATGAGAGTTTTTCTGGTATTTTCAAATTTTGCGCCACTTATTTTTAAATTTAAAGATGAAATTTTGTGTGAGATCTCAACTCCATTTAGCAACGTCGCAAGCTTGCTAAAGAGCGAATTTGACACGCCAGTTGTGGTGCAAAACGTAAGCGCTCTTTGGAGTAAAAAAGAGCAGATAATTGACTTTAAAGGCTAGATATTGAACAAACTTAACCACCTCGCTATCATCATGGACGGCAACGGACGCTGGGCGAAAAAGCGTGGATTTTTGCGGACAAATGGGCACGAGGCCGGAGCAAATGTAGTGAGTGATATGTGCGAATTTTGCATCGACAATGGGGTAAAAATTTTAAGCCTTTACGCATTTAGCACCGAAAACTGGAAAAGACCGCAAAAAGAGGTTGATTTTTTGATGAATTTACTCAAAAAATTTCTTCTTTTAAAGCGTGATGATTTTATAAAAAATGGGATCAAATTTAACACGATCGGCGACATCTCGCCATTTAGCGATGAGCTAAAAAATGAGATAGAGATCACCAAAGACGCAACAAGGGAAAATACAAATTTACTTTTAAATTTAGCGATAAACTATGGCTCAAAAGATGAGATCATAAGAGCCATAAAAAAGCTAAATTTAGAAGGTGCCCAGATAAGTGAAGCGAGCCTAAATGCGGCGCTTGATGAGAGTGAGCCGGTGGATCTTCTCATTAGGACTGGTGGCGAGAGCAGGCTTTCAAATTTCATGCTCTGGCAGGCAAGCTACGCGGAGCTCTTTTTCACGCCGACACTGTGGCCTGACTTTGGCAAGGATGAGCTTGCAAGCATCGTTGCTAAATTTAAAGATATAGAGCGAAGATTTGGCGGAGTTTAGTGAGATAATGGATATTCTAGTCATCTTTTTTGCCGTTTTTGCTTTTGTTTTTGGCATCTGCGTGGGGTCATTTTCAAATGTGCTGATATACCGCTTGCCACGAAGTGAAAGTATAAATTTCCCAGCCTCACACTGCCCAAAGTGCTCCCACAAGCTAAATTTTTATCACAACGTTCCACTTTTTTCATGGCTATTTTTAGGTGGCAAATGCGCCTTTTGCAAGCAAAAGATAAGCCTTGTCTATCCGCTAGTTGAGCTAGTTTCTGGCCTGCTTTTTCTGATCTGCTTTTTTAAAGAGTGCGGCGAAATTTTGAGCATAGAAACCTTGCTTTATACGCTATTTTTAGGGCTTTGCTTTATCATGCTACTAGCCCTTAGCGTCATAGATATAAGATATAAAGCCGTGCCAGATCCGCTCCTTTTTGCAGCGCTATTTTTTGCATTTGGCTACGCCCTGCTGCTTTTTATCTTTAAAGGAAATTTTGCTCAAATTTTAAATTTAATCCTCTTTGGATTTATATTTTTGGCGCTTAGATTTGTCGTGAGCTATGCGATGAAGCGCGAAGCCATGGGCAGTGCTGACATATTTATCGCAGCGATCATCGGAGCTATTTTACCAGTCAAGGTAGCCCTTGTGGCGATCTATCTGGCCGCACTTCTTACGCTTCCAGTCTATGCGCTCGTTCGCAAAAAGGGCTACGAGCTAGCCTTTGTGCCATTTTTAAGCCTGGGGCTGCTTGTCACCTACGCTTTTGACGGGCAAATTTTAGAAATTTTAAGGTTCATTTATGAGTAGAGTAAATAAATATCTTTTGTTTAACTTCCTAGGCACGTTTGCATCGCTATTTAGTACGCTTTTTTTGATCATGTCGATCGTCTTTTTCATCCAGATCGCGCGTATCACCTCATACATCGAGATCAGCTTTGGCGAGCTCTTTAAACTCTACTCATTTATGCTCCCGCGCGTGCTACTCTTTGTCGTGCCTATCGCGTTTTTCGTCTCACTTGCGATGACACTTTTTAGGCTATCAAAAGAGAATGAAAGTATCGTCATCTTTACACTTGGTGGCTCGCCAAACAAAATTGCAAGGTTTTTTCTTGCATTTTCAGCTCTTTTAAGCGCTGCCTTGCTGGTAGTTGCCATCGTCATGATACCAATAGCCGCCCAGCTAAATGCAAATTTCATCGACTATAAAAAGACGGTTGCTAAGCTAAATTTAAAGCCAACCCAGTTTGGACAAAAATTCTCCGACTGGATGGTCTATGTGGGCAGCGAGCTGGAGGATAGCAACGGCACGACTTACAAAGATATCGTGATGTTTAACCCCTTTGTTAAAGACTCACAGCGCCTAATAACCGCCAAAAACGCAAAGATAACAAATGTCAATCAAAGCATCGAACTTTCCTTAAATGAAGGAAAGATGTATGACATAAAAGATGAAATTTACCACCAAAGCAACTTCAAATCAATGAAGATAAGAACCGCCCAAAGCGAGGAAATAAGCGACGTTGGCAGCATCAAAGAGTACTGGATGGAGGCAGCTAGCAGCGATAAACGTAGAAAAGACCTTAGTACTTACGTCCTAGTGGCGCTCTTCCCGCTTGCAAGCACACTCTTTGCTATCAGCCTTGGCATCGTCACATATAGATATGAAAAAGGCATGGTCTATGTGGGCACTTTTGGCGTTTTGTTTGGATATTTTACGCTCATAATGCTCTTTTCATCAAAGCCAGCACTTGCGATACCGCTCATATTTTTCGTATTTTTACTAGCCGGTGTCTTGCTTTATAGAGCCAAGATCACACGAAGATACTGATGAAAATTCAGCTAATCTACAGCTACGATGGCTCGAAATTTCAAGGCTCACAGACCCAGCCACATAAAAATGGCGTAGAGGATGAGCTTACGCGCGCCTTAGCTCACGTTGGCATTTTCGAAAGAGTGGTCTCTAGCTCGCGCACCGATAAAAGCGTGCACGCAAACAACCAAAGCTCAAGCGTCGTTTGTGGCGATCACTTTAAAGATTTAAGGCGCTTGCAAGATCTTATAAACCGCCACGCACACCCAAACATTCACATAAAACGCATAAATTTGGTGAATGATAGCTTTCAAGCAAGATTTGACGCGGTCGCAAGGTCGTATAGATATGTGATAGATCACGGTAAATTTGATGTTTTTAGCTCAAACTACAAGGTATTTTTGCCTAAATTTGACATTGAAAAAGCAAATGAAATTTTGCGAAATTTTATCGGCAAGCATGATTTTAGCGCATATATGAAAACCGGAAGCGACACAAAAAGCCCAGTGCGAGAAATTTACAAAGCATTTTGCTACGCATACAAAGAGCAAACTATCGTCGTTTTTAAGGCAAATGGCTTTTTGCGTGGTCAAGTACGCCTCATGGTTGCAAATTTACTAAAAGCGCTAAAACAAAAAGATGGTGGCAAGCTCATCAAAGCTTCGCTAAATGGACATTCTGCCCTAACTCGCATACCGGCGCCCGCTGAAGGGCTATATCTAAATAGAGTTTTTTATAAATTTAACTAATCTAAAAAGTGGTCTGAAATAAAATGTGGGAGAAAAAGGATGGTGCGCCCGAGAGAATTCGAATCTCTGACCTTTTGAACCGCAATCAAATGCTCTATCCAGCTGAGCTACGAGCGCACATGAAAAATTAAGTTGTGATATTAACCAAACTTTCCTTAAAAAGAGATTGTATTCATTTTAAATTTATAACCTTTTTAGTAAAATCCTTTGAGCAAAAGGAGCAAAAATGAACGATTTTTTCGATAGTCTAAAAGAGATCAAAAAAGAGCTTGCAAAAGAGCAAGGCGTGGCTAAAAAGCCCCAAAAAGAGGCCGTTTCTCACACGAAAGAGGAGGCGATCTTACACAAAGAACAAAAGCTAAGAGATGAGTTTTTGGCATACACGAAAGATAGCAATATCAGGAAAATTTAACTTTGGAACGCTAGTTGCTTTAAATGGGGATATTTTGAATGGAGAAACCCATGAATATAACCCAAACTTTAGAATCTTTAAGCATTTTAACCGATAGCGACGCTCTTTTTTGCGAGCTTCGCGCACTGATAAGTAAAAATTTCACAAAAACCCTAGCAAACAAAGACAAGATCATCTCTTTTTACGAAGAGAGCGAGATCCCACAGCGAAAATGCTTCTTAAAATTTATAAAAAAACTCTACGAAAAACAGGGCAACGAGCTTGACGTGACCTTTGCAAAATATAAAACCATAAAGCTATCTTTAGTGCAAAGAAACGCTCTAACAAACATCTACAACATCGACATTGAGTTTTTATATGGCGAGATGATCTTTACGCTAAACAACACTCCAAAAGCTTTTGCTAGCTACATTTTGCAAAATTTTAAAAATAATGAGTCTAAATTTGATGAGAAAAATCATACATTTAGCCTAAAGATAAAAAAAGATAGCGATTTTGACTTGATAGAAGAGATCATTTCAAGACGCGAACATCTAAAATTTATAGTAAATTTTAACTACAATGAAGTCAAATTTAAAGAGTTCAAAAGAAACTACAAGGTCCAAAACTCGGCCAAATTTAAAAGTCGCTTCAGCGCTTTGGCAAATTTACTAGAAGAAAATTTTGAAATTTTAGGCTGCTCAAATAGCGATAGCTTCGAAACCGTAAGAGATAACTACCTGACCCTTGCTAAAATTTACCACCCAGACAGACACTCAAATAAGAGCGAAAGCATCAAAAACGAATACGACGCTAAATTTAAAAAGATCCAAGCAGCCTACGAGGGACTAAAACCATTCTTTAAAAACCAAGAGAATTTTATAAAGGTAGGATAAAAGGTTTTAAAAATTAAAATTTGAAAAATATATTTAAAAGACTAAAATAAACTAATTAAAAAAATATATAAGAACTACCAAAATAAGTTAGCCACAATGCAAATTAGGATACTTAGTTTGACTTTAAAGATATAATTTGATAAATTTTGCCTAGATGCTTTATGAAATCTTCTTAGATTTGCAATGCAAATTTATTGCGCCAATCTAACAGAATTGGCATTCTTAGCATAAAATTTCAAAGGATACAATATGAAAAGAATATTCTTGATAATAGCTTTTGTATTACTTAGCACTTTATTTGCTTCTGATAAAGTAATAAAACTTGACACAAAAGCAAAAGAGCTACAAGAGAAAATTACAAATTTAACCGAATTAAAACGTCTGTCTTCGGAAAAACAAAAAGAATTTTTAGATACTTTTTTGGCAACTGAACGGATAAAATATGCTGCAACATATATAGAAACTGATGGTAAAAATCAAAAAACATTAGACAGACTCTACTTACAAAAATGGAATGACAGAGTGTCTTATTTTTTAAAACTTGCCATGTCTGGAAATGATTATCTTAAGACATTACAAGGATACAAGAATTTAAGAGTTTGCAAAGATGCTTCTTGTGGACACACAAATGAGCTTTTTATAATACAAAATAAACTTGGGTATATCGAGAATAATAGCCCAGAAGAGATTAAAAAAGCCAAAGAAATAGCACTTTTTGGAAACGAATCATACAAACAATATATTATCGCCAAAGACGACTTTTGGAAAAGCCTACACACTGTGCTAACTAAATCAGAAAAGATGGACAAACATCCGATCGTAAGTATCCTTGAAAAGATAAGACAATATGATGATGAATTTGCTGGACTTGATAATTTCTTTGTACAGCAGAATCTAAAAAGCCTTTATTCTGCAAAGTACTATATGAATTTGCTTGTCAACCCAAAAGCATTTGGTGAGAGCTACCAAGAAATAGAACTTTGCGAGATCAAGCCGGAGTTCTTAAGTGACGAGCTTCATGCAAAATGTATAAAAAATAGCAATAAATTAAAATAAATTCGTGACTATAAAACTAATAAGTTAAATATAACTTTTTATTCTAATTCCATGATTGATCAATCAAACTATACAAGTTCTTATAAATTAGGATTTAATTACTTAGATAACAGCAAAACAAAAATATTAAAAATTGATTTTATCTAGGATTTTAAATATAACTATGACTAAAAATAAATTATACTGCAGCTTATAGTAGCTACTATGAAAATCATGAAAAATAAATATAAAGTCATAAAATTTGGAGAAATTCTAAAAAATTTTATAAATGGTATCAAAAATATCAAAACCTGACTAAAATTTAAAATAGAATACTATAAAAATCTTTAGAAATACAATAAATCTCATATCCAAATAGAATAAAAGAACAAATCAATTTAATGATAAAATAATAGAGTTTATAATGAAGGCTATTTAAAATACAAATGAGCACAAGAGATACAATAAATAAAACTCTAGTATTCTGTATGCTAAAGTTTGTTAGTAAGACCCATGTTCGAATAGTTTAAAAATTGTTCTATAAATGAACATGCTGCATTATTAGAAGTTTAACAAACTAGGAAAATATAATTTAATCTGATTACTAGAAAGATTATGATGAATAGTAAGTTTGTTATAGAAGCAAGACCTTTAAAAAATAAAATTTAATAATAATAAAAATCCACATAAATACTATGAATCTTTTAGCATGCTTTCATAATACTGCAAGCAGATGTTGATATACCAAACATATATTATGTAATTTTAATATTTTTGTTTCACTTAAAAAATACGATTTAAAAATCACACAAGAAAACAATATCAGAAATTAAAAATTAACAAAAAAATCTATATAAATAAATAAGTAATTCAACATCTACTCTCTCAACTCTTAATTTGCTTTTAACTATAAAAATATGTATATTTTTAATCATTAATGTCGTTTAGTCATCAAGACAATATCCACTAAATGAAAAACTTAGCAAACATCACGAACTATCAAATTTTCATATCAAAAATATCAGTATATCAACTATAATCTAATTAATAATAAGTTTTTAAAAATTGAAAACATTAACGTTTTTAACGTTTTAGCAACTACCTGTATTTTTACTCTTTAAGAATCTATAAGCTTAAAGTGTAAGCATCTTTTTGGCGCCTATTAAAAAAATTCGAGCTTTTAGTAGATATATAGCTATTTTTACACCTTACTAATTTTTCTAGCTTTTATTCAATCGTTCATATCTTTAAACAAGCAAGACTTTCTTAACTAAACAAGCCACTTTATATCGCATTCGACCTTATAGTACTAAGTAGTTTAAGCTTTGGGTTTTCAAACTTCATAACTCATTTAATAAAGAATAAAAACATTGTTAAAATTCCAAAAAAATTTATATCAAATTTTATCAAGACATAT